>JAFVZB010000033.1 GCA_017508385.1 Lentisphaeria bacterium
GATGCAGTGTGAGTCAAGGTCGTGTTTTGCGCCCGAGCAGCGCAGGGAGTGTACGACTGTACATGACCGAAGCAGCGCAGCAGCAAGGCACGAGATTGACCACAATGCGCCGCCGCCGGAAATTTTTCTTCACAACAAATGTTTACCTTTACCTGCCCGTGTCGGGAACAGAGCCTTTTTTTTGCAGATGATGCGAATGATGGCGCAGATATCAGATAAAGGGTCTGCGGTCGAGTACGCTCTTGAGCGGAAAACTGCTTTCGATTTCTCCGGGCAGGGCGAGTTGAAGTTCGACTACTGCGCACATCGCTCCGAAAAGGGCGTGCAGGTCGTTGAAACCATCGTGAGTGTTTTCGTCGAGTTCGCTGAGGAACTCAAGATATTTTGCTGCGAACTCACGCAGTGCCTCTTTTGTTTCGTAAAAGCGGTGCGGAGTCTGACGGCTGGCACGGTTGACGGCAAATACCCAGTCAACCTGACGGAACGATGTCTCTTCGTGGAATTTGCCTGAAAATCCCCCGTTACGGTAAAGGTCGAGACAGGTGTCGATAAGTTTTTCCGGCATGGGGATGGGCGCATGAGCTGACTCCAGACAGAACATATAGTGAAACCATCCGAAAAGGTGACGTTCAGCCGGAGATTTTCCGGTTTGGATGGAGCCTTTCATGCTCATACCATATTCCGGGTCGCAGTTGTCGGTAAGGAACTTGACAAAGGCTTTTCTCCATTGAGCCGTAGTCATGCGGCAGTTGAAGAGAGCTGAGTAGGTTCCTGCTCCTTTGTGCGACTCTGTCCACGGAGCACCCGCCCAATCGAGTGAGTAGAGAAAATCAACAAGTTTCTTCTCATCGAGGTACTGAGCGAGTTCCTTAGGCTCATGGAGCGGCTTGCGGTCGAAGAGCTCGATGGCGGCGGCACAGTGGGCGGTGGTGTGAATGGTGTGGTGAGTCGCCTCGACAAACATTCCGGACTCCGGCAGCTGAAATCCCTGAAGGAAGTCAATAAATCCCTGCCGCATTGCCGGGGGCATATCAAAATCTCCAATGATGTAGAGGATATTTGCGGCATCAGCCACTCCGTACTCAGTAACTCCGAGATCGCGGTTCTGTTTTTCATTCTGCCAGAGCCAGCGGGCGTAACTGCCGGGAACATCAAGAGCATGAGATTTTACTGTATTTCTTGCTTTTTCAATTATTTTATCGATGTTGATTGCCATTTTATTGTTTCCTCCGGTTGATTTTTGTTGATGTCTGTCATATATTATACACCATAAAGCTGAAAAGTAAAATATAAAACAGGCATTTTGATGAGTATTATCTGCAAAAGCTCATCTTTCAACGAAGATATGGTCGTTCTCTCGAGTTTCGAGGGAGATGAACTTATTTCGCTGTCACGTTGCGGCATCACAGATTTTGACGGAGAGTATTATGTTCACCGTAAATGTTCTTCGCTCTGGGTGTTCGAGTACGTCTGCCGCGGCACCGGATATCTCAAGGTCGATGGCAGAGAGTACGCTCCGGGAGCAGGGGATGTCTATATCGTAAGAATAGGCAGCAATCACGAGTACGGCAGCAAGGCCTCAGACCCGTGGCGCAAAATCTGGTTCAACTGCTCGGGAATACTGCTTGATTCCCTGATAAAACAGTATAGACTTGACGGAATAGATTACATTCCTGATTGTCCTGAAATGGAGCAGGTTTTTCTTGAGTGTCTGCAGGAGATGCGGAACAATCCCGATTCTGCCCATTACCACTCCACGCTGGTCATGCATAAACTCATCTATAATATCAGCCAGTGTGTCCACGGTAAGCGTAACGGATATGATGATGTGGCAAAACTTCTGCACAAACGCATCGATCAGGAGGCTGTTTCCGGTAAAAATCTGAGTGAAATAATTTCTGACTTCAAACTCTCCGAGTCGCAGCTGATACGCAAATTCAAAGACTCCTACGGATGCACTCCGTACGCATATCTGCTTGAATGCCGCCTGAATATCGCAAAATCAATGCTGCTCAATACAGCGATAAAAATTTCAGAAATTTCCGGACGCACCGGATTTTCAAACCCCTACTATTTTTCCGCACTGTTCAAGAAAAAGTTCGGGGTATCTCCATCGTTCTACCGTTCAAAAAAGTAGTCAGCGTGATACCGGAGTGACCACTTGAAGAGAGGAGCTCTTTCTCAATCCGGTGATGCGCTCACGGAACTTTGCCATGTGGGCACTCTGTAAATGAGCCATGAGGTGATCCATGCTCTCCCACGCCTCGATGAAGGTGGTGGCATTTTCATCAATTTCAGCCTGAGCTGAGAGACCTGAGTTGAAGTCCTCGGTCAACTCATACATGATGCAGCCATCTTCAGCCTGCACGGTGGGAATGTTGTCAAGAGCGGCTTCGACGAATTTCTCTTTGCATCCGGGATTGAGAACAGAACGGGCGATAACGTAAATCATTTTTTTCTCCTTTTTTTGTGGGTGACACTGCTCTAATGTACCATGAGAAATCTTGAAAATCAAGTCAAAATGTGGTATATTATAGCAACAAAATCATGGAGGATTTATTATGACGAACCGTATTTTCAAAACACTTCTTTGCACCCTTGTCATCATTGCCGGAGTCTGCTGTTTTGCGGCGGAGCAGGTGAAACCGAAGTACATTTTCCTTTTCATCGGCGATGGAATGAGTTTTCCCCAGCGTATGGCGGCGGCAGAATACTGCAAACAGGCAGGACTCGCTCCGCTGGCGATAAATGCCATGAAATACCACGCAGTCACCACCACCAACTCCGCCAACAGCTTCATCACCGACTCAGCGGCTTCGGGAACCGCCATCGCCTGCGGCACCAAGACCAATAACGGCATGATCGGTGTGGACCCGCAGGGAAAACCTCTGGTCTCAGTGGCGAAAGCCGCCAAAAAGGCTGGACGCAAAGTCGGAATCATCACCAGTGTGACCATCAACCACGCTACTCCGGCATCTTTCTACGCCAATAATATTTCCCGCGGAAACTACTACCAGATCGCCCTTGATATGGTCAACTCAGGTTTCGATTACTTCGGCGGCGGCGGAGCATCCAAATTCGACAACAAAAAGGATAAAAAATACTGCGGCAACATCTACGAGCTCGCAGAGAAAGCCGGATATTTTGTCAGCCTTGAGGGTAAAAAATTCAATGAGATAAATCCGTCAATGAAGAGAGTTATGTCTTTCGGAGCAGTCGGAGCTCTTCCCTACGCCATCGACTCCAAAGAGGGAGATCTCCGTCTGGCAGATTTTGTCCGTCAGGCTATCACCCAGCTCGACAACCCCAACGGATTTTTCATCATGGCGGAGGGCGGAAAAATCGACTGGATGTGCCACTCCAACGATGCCGGAACTACCATAAAAGAGATAATAGATTTCGATAAAGCCGTATCCGTTGCCCTCGAATTTGCCAAAAAACACTCCTCCGAGACCCTGGTGGTCGTCACAGGAGACCATGAGACCGGCGGTCTGACCCTCGGCTTTGCCGGAACCGCTTACAAGAGTTTCATCAAACGCATCTCTCTTCAGCGCTGCTCACGGGATAAGTTTAACCATAAACTCAGAGAACTTTCCCAAAAGAACGAACTGACCTTTGAGGCGGCAAAGAAACTTGCCGCCGAAAACTTCGGTTTTGAGTTTGTAGCAGGCGGCAAAGCAAAAAAGCTGACCATGCAACTGAGTGCAGCCGAAGAGAAGGCGTTGAAAAAGGCATACAACGTGCAGTTCCCGGGCAACAAAAACCGTAAAGATGCCCGGGGAGTTTACGATTCCACCTTTGTCTCGGCGGTGATACGTCTTTTCAACAACAAAGCCTCTCTCGCCTGGACGAGCGGAGCACATACCGCATTGCCGGTAAATACGACAGCCGATGGTGTCGGAGCTGAAAACTTCACCAACATGATCGACAACACCGACATTTCCAAAAAGCTCAAGGAACTGCTCTGATTGGCATGAAAGCCGTCTGTAAAAAGATAATATCCACGCTCAAACAGCATCATCATGTGACCAGCGGATTGGTGATGATGTTTGTTTGTGCAGGATTGTTTTTTCTTCCCTCACACAGCGCACAAAACAGCAGTGACGGCACCAAGTCCAAGGCGAGGGTATTGAGTATCGACAACTCAAGAGTGCAGAACCTCGGTCTGCTTTTGCAGGGAGAACAGCAGCTTGAAATAGAAATCCTGAGCGGAAAACATAAAGGCAAACGCTTCCCTGCGTGCAACCAGCTGCGGGCACAGATGGAGCTCGACAAGATGTTTGAACCCGGCGATATCATCCTTGCCGGAATAATCGACGGAGCCGTTCCCGGTGTCACCACCGTGCGGGCGCAGGACCATTACCGCATCTCGTGGAGTCTGGTGCTCTTTGCCCTCTTTGCCCTGCTGCTGGTCATCTTCGGCGGCGTGACCGGAGCCAACGCCTTGCTCTCATTTGTCTTTTCCTGTCTCTTCATCTGGAAAGTGCTTGTTCCTGCGCTCCTTGCCGGTTGCAGTGCGCTTGTGATGTCTTTCGTGACCGTGATGCTTCTGAGCTGCGTGATAATCGTTCTCGTGTCAGGTTTCACGCTCAAAGCCCTGACCGCCTTATCAGGAACTCTGCTCGGAGTGTTGAGCAGCTGTGCGATGGCTTATATTTTCAGCGGCATATTCAAAATAAACGGAGCAGTCATGCCGTACAGTCAGGCGTTGCTCTATTCAGGGTTCGGAAACATCTCACTCTCAGAAATTTATATCGGAGCGATTTTTCTTTCCAGTTCCGGTGCTGTCATGGATCTGGCGATGGATGTGGCAAGTTCCATGCACGAAGTGGTGCTGAAAAGCGAAAAAAACAGTTTCAGTGAGCTCTTCAAATCAGGACTCCGTGTCGGACGCAGCGTAGTCGGCACGATGACCACCACCTTGCTGCTCGCTTACTCCGGAGGCTACCTTACATTGATGATGATGTTCTGCGCCGAAGGAGTTTTGCCGACGGACTTCATCAACAATCCCCACGTAGCCTCAGAGATGGTAAAAACACTCATCGGCAGTTTCGGTCTGGTGCTGGTGGCTCCGTTTACCGCCCTTTCCGGAGCATGGCTTTACAGCAGAAAAAGCAATAATAAAAGGCTCTGTGAAAGGTAAATAAAAATTATTGTCCCATTTGTTGTGAAGAAAAATTTCCGGCGGCGGCGCATTGTGGTCAATCTCGTGCCTTGCTGCTGCGCTGCTTCGGTCATGTACAGTCGTACACTCCCTGCGCTGCTCGGGCGCAAAACACGACCTTGAC
>JAFVZB010000034.1 GCA_017508385.1 Lentisphaeria bacterium
AGGAAAATCTGACTTGAAAGTCTTTTTTTTACCAAATTCCTGATGACAAAAAGTACAGTTAAGGTTGCAGTGCTCTGTTATCTCAAATTTTAACTCAAAATCGACATTACACCAATGTTTTTCCAGACGAACAAGATTTTCAACAGTCTCTTCCGCAATATGATTCCCATCTTTCAGCAAAACGGAAATCACCTGCTCGGAAAATAGCAAATCCGATGTTGAAAGATTTATTTCCTGTTTTGGCATTTCAAACACTTACCCTTCTAAATTCAATCTGATTAAAACATCAACAGCCGCAAAATCCATTGTGCTGGATTTTGCGGCTGTGATGTGGAATATAAGGAGGTGTTGCGGGATTGGTGGTCGGCGCAGGGATTCCACAAAACTGTTGCGAAATCCAGCGTGTCAGGAGCGTTAAAATAAAAAACGAACGCTCTCAAACACTAGTCTTGAAGGCCCGACCAAGAGCCTGCTATTGTCGTGTAAGAGAACGTCCGATAAGTTGTGCGGACACAATCCTACCGGATACATTTCACCTAGGACAATAGCAAAAGACTTTTTTACTTGGTCGGTTTTCAAGACTATTTGCTGAAATATAACGGTTGTCAATTAGCTCTGTTGGAAGACAGAGACATAACGACTCCGTCATACAACATTTTTAATATATCATAGAATATTTGAATTGCAAGTGCATAACGCTTTTTTGTTTACAGCAAGTCCGAAAAATTTATCCCGGACTCTGCTGTGAGCTTGTTTTAACTCAAATAAGCAGTATATTATAAAGATAACTTTGTTAATAACAAAAAAATCCTGACTGTGGTAAAGGACGGAGTTTGAAAAAAAGTACTCCGCTTTTCTTGAAAGGGAGAGTGGGGCGCGGGGAGAGAGGGAAAACTTCTTTTCTCGTGAAAAGAAGTTTTCCCTCTCTCCCCGCATCCATTTACCATATCAGGAACAAAAAGGGAAAAGTTTTTATGAGTCGTGCTCCTTTGAAGTTCGGCAGGTATGATTATGCCGGATTTTCTGCTTTTACTATGTATTCGGTTTGCTCTCTTGCCATTCCGTTGATGGTCGTGGCGATGGGGAAGAGTTTGAATTTTCCGCTTGATGACGGAGGCATGGCGGCAGGAGGCATTCTGCACATGGTTCGCAGCATCTTTATGATATTTTCCCTTCTGGTGAGCGGAATTGTTACCGCAAAATTCGGAAAGCGCATCACCGTCGGCAGCAGTCTGATTTTTTTCGGAACAGGTATTCTCTGCTGTGCCTTTACCACTCAGTACTGGATGCTCATTCCGTGTCTAGTCTTTGCCGGATTGGGGGAGGGTATCTGCGAGGGAATCCTTACTCCGTTCATTCAGGATATGCACTCCGATGCTCCTGAGCGGTACGTCAATATCGGACACTCTTTCTGGTCGGTCGGTATCGCCGCCGCGGTCGTGCTGGTCGGCGGCTTGCTCACCTGCGGAGTCAGCTGGCGGGTCACTATCGCCCTTATCGGCTTGCTCACTTTGCTCGCTTCTGTCGGTTTCCTCTGGAAAGAAAATCCGAAACATCCGTATCCTGAAAGCTCCGCTCCGCTCGACTTGCAGCTGCTCTGGCAGCAGACCAGGGTCATCATGCGGGAAAAGCGGTTCTGGCTCTGCTGTGTCGCCATGTTTTTCGGAGCAGGTGCCGAATTCGGACTCACCTTCTGGGCAGCCGCCTACATCGAGCTCACTTTCGGCACGACCGCATTTGTCGCCGGACTCGGCACAGGAGCTATCGCCGTAGGTATGTTCCTCGGCAGGGCGTGTTTCGGATATTACGCCAAGCCGCACCGGCTGAGGTACATTCTGCTCTTTGCCGCACTGGGAACGATTCCGGTGACCATCATGCTTGCTCTGCTCAAACAGGGCATGATGCCGTCATGGATTCTTTTTACCGTGCTTTTCATCCTGCTGTTTCTTGCCGGAATAGGTATCGCTCCATACTGGCCGACAACGCAGGTGTACGGCGTGACCAATCTTGAGCATTGTGACTCGACACTGCTTTACATATACTACTCCGCCAGGGCATCCCCGGCTGCGGACTCTTTTCATGGCTCATGGGATTTGTCGGCGACCACTGCGGACTCAAAGGTACGATCATGGTCGTGCCCGCCTGTCTGGTCATCTTCATTGCCGTTATATATTATGAGTGCTGGATTTGCGCAAAAAAATCAAAATAGGCAAAAATCATCCGTATTCAGGGCCCGCGGCAGCAAACATCTGCGGATTTTCCTGCCGGTCGCACCTGCCGTGATACATCCGGGTGAAATCACGCATATTTTGAGCTCCGTCAAGATAAAGAGCGTTCAGAAATTCTTTCTGATATCCCATCGCATCGAGGGTGATTTTTCTGCCGTCCGCAAGACGTTTGAACTCATTTACCGCACCGAGTGCGCCGGAAACATCCTCAGCGTAAACCGGCCCCAGATGTATGCTGTTCAAACCGTATCTGCCCATGAACCACGCAATGCGCTTGTTTCCCGAAAAGGCGACTTTGCAAAGCTCGGGAGCGTTTTCAAAAAGCATCGGCAGCAGCGGGTCATCCTTGCCGAGTTCAGCAACATCATCCTGAGTCATCGGTTGCCAGTCGGGTCCGGGTGAGACTTTCGCAGAGTAGTTTTCAATGGCAATGCGGCTCACCTGATACATATCTTTGAACCCGAGCCTGCGGTAAACCGGTTCTCCCATCGCCGAGGCATCGAGCAGACGGCTGGAGTATTGTGAAGTCTGTTCGATTATCTTTTTCATCAGCCGGGTGGCAATCGAACATCCCCGCCACTCTTCGAGAGTGATGACAAGACCTATCCAAACGCAGTTTTTGCTGCGTGGGATCCACGCCGCCGTACCCACAATGCGGTTGATATGCACCATGCTCCACACCTTTCCTGCGTTGAGAAAATTGAGCCAGTCGGCGGGAAGCTGATTCCATTTGACCCTTTCTGAAAGTTGCTGGAGCTCTTTGAGGTCGTCTGCGGAGCACTCACGGAGAACAAGTTCACCTGCATCGCTGCGTCTGGTGGTCCACTCTTTTGCGGTACAGTTTTGATCTGCCATGATGAAGTAAATCCTGTTAAAATTTTGTTGTCAAATCAAATTCAGAATCACCTGCTCCGATGCGGAAAACCGCTGTTTCCCGCCTTGCCGGTTTTATCGCCACAGCTTCGATAAGCGGAGTTTTGTCTGAGTTGAAACTGTCGCATCTGCCGAGTGCAGGACACACTTCGAGTGACCTCAGGGCGTGGTCGGGAGCTTCCGAGGGACCTGCTCCTCCGTAACCCTGACTTGAAAAATAGAAAACTCCGTCTCCGGCATCGGTGAGATTGAAGTGGCTGTCGCCTGAAAACACTCCGGCAAGGGAGCCTCCTGATTTGACGAAAGATGCAAGGATGTTGTGAAGCTCAACGAAACGGGGAGCAGTCGGATTACCGGCGTGGGCACGCCATCTGCCTTTCTGCCTGATACAGATGTGCTGCACGACAACTGCGCAGTAGCCAGAGGGAGTCTTGTTCAAATTATCGGCGAACCACGCCAGCTGCTCTTCGGAATAAAACTCTTTTGTCTCGTTGCAAAAGAGATAAAACACCCTCGCTTTTCTGTCGTGAAAATCAAAGAAGCCGTAAGTTCCTCCCGACGGAGTATTGATGTCGCACCCGGCATTGAGTTTGAGCATGAAATTTCCCCAGTACTGCGGAGTCACCTGCTGCTTGATATCGTGATTGCCGATCGCATATATGACAGGACGTACCGGAGATGCACTGTGATACTCTTCAAGTCTGCCGAGCAGAGTTTTTACATCATCCTGCGGTTTTACCGGAATTTCAACTCCGCAGTCACCGAGGTTTGCGGTAAAATCAGCTTGAAAAATCTCCGCCGCCCGGTTCATTGTTTTGATGTGAGAAAGAGTCTCCCGCTTCTGACTGTTGAGGCAGTCGCTCGTTTCAAGAGCCGAGTGCAGATCAGTAACATAGAGGAATACGAGTGTTTCATCATCCTTTTTCCAGTTGACGAAACGCCGATAAGCAGAATTTATGATTTCATCCATAATAGGTTTCCCGGTTCTATGATATCTGAGAAAAATATAACACCGCAAATCCTATTTTTCAAGGAGTTGCGGTGTAAAAACAGGCTCAGTTCCCGACACGGGCAGGTAAATTATTGTCCCATTTGTTGTGAAGAAAAATTTCCGGCGGCGGCGCATTGTGGTCAATCTCGTGCCTTGCTGCTGCGCTGCTTCGGTCATGTACAGTCGTACACTCCCTGCGCTGCTCGGGCGCAAAACACGACCTTGAC
>JAFVZB010000035.1 GCA_017508385.1 Lentisphaeria bacterium
ACATGAAGCACTTGCTTTGCAAGTATGATGCGGCGTATTTTTGTGAGCGGCACTCTCCGTATGTTTCCGTACACATCCGTACTGATCCGTACAAATAAAGCGTTTGAAAAAATCACGGCAGAGTTGTGAGGTGACCACCAATAGTTCTATAAGGGTAAAGGAATACGCAGGAAGAGAGGAAAACTTTCTTTTCACGGGAAAAGAGAGTTTTCCCTTTCCCCCGCGCCCCCTTTCTCTTTCAAAGAAAAGCGGAGTACTTTTTTGAAAACAATATAACGTTGAAACACATATTTGACAAGTTTTGCTCACCGGCAGCTCTATTAAAGTGAAACGGTTGCTCCGGGAAAGAGGCTGGCGGGGGAACTTTTCTCTGTTGGCAGATGATTTACTGTTGTTCATTTTGCACCTCCTGGTATGGTTGTATATTAAGATTGACATTGTCCGAAAACGGCTGAGGAGCGAATTGGTCCAGAATCTTCGGCGGCAGCAGAAACTCCCTGCCGAAGTAGGACTCATCGAGTTTATGAAAACGGTTTATGCACCAGATGCTCTTGCGGAAAATTTCGCACCAGTCAAATGCCAGAAAGTGTATTTTATCAGAGACCGGAGTCAGAGTCGGAATGTTGCTGTGACTGCACACATGGATATCCTTGCCGATAATCATATCCAGCTCATGCAACGATTCCGTTACCGGATTGAGCAAATTTTCGTTGAGGACAACAAGTCCATCCGGACGCTCTCTGAGTTCAGGAGCAAACATCAGCCTCAACAGATTTTCTGCCCAGACTATTCCCCGTGAGGTATTTGATAAGGATTGTATCCACTCCTTTTTGGTACAAACCTCCTTGCAGTTGAAAAGAACCTTCTCTATTTCCCTGATAAAGAAAGCTGGCATTTCAGAGCCCATTATGACCGCAATTTTTGTTGCTCCGCATTCCAAAAGTTTTTTGACCGCCATTTCGGCCATGGCAATATAGTTGTGATTGAACGACACCGCCCGTATCACTTTGGCATTACGCGGTTCGTGCTGGACGACAGGGTAGCCGTTCAAAGGCATCAAAAGTCCGTCAGGAAGAGAAAACGGAACGATCACCCCTGCAAGCAGAGACTCGTTCAGAGCGTTGGAAAGTTTCTTCAGCTCATCATCGTGCATGGACATCTCTTTGCTCACACGGTAACGCTCAAAGGAAATGTGACTGCCATCCTTTTCCACCATATCAAGCGCCTGCTCAACGGCAAACCACTTGGTGTCGAAGTTTTTTTCGGGCCAGCCGCTGGCAGGCAGCAGAACTCCCACCCGGTATTTATGCGGAGGATAAACTGATACCATCACTCCCTTTGAACCGCACGAACGGAGAAATCCATCCGCCGCCAGCCGGTTGATGGCATTCTGAACCGTTACGTTACTGGCTTCGCACTCCCTGATCAAATCGGAACGCAAAGGAAGAAAACTGCCCGGAGCAATCTCTTCCGAAAGTATCCTGTTTTTAAGATATCTCACTATCTCATCACGTTTCATTTATACTTTCTCCGCCATTTTTATAGATAAATATATCAAAAAAATATAATATGTCAAGAGGCTGGGAGATTTTTTCAAAATCTTATACTTTTACAGTATAAAATACCGCTGCATTTTCAGGAAAAATTGCAAACAACAAGCCGCATGGAAAACCAATGCTGTTCCATGCGGCTTGTTTATACAACTGTATCGGTTTATTTTACCGGAGTTATTCTGATTACTTTCAGGTAGTAGGGGTAATGTTTGTTGGATGGGTCTTTTTCAAATGTTCCGTAAACTCTGACTTTCCCCGGGTGCAGTGTGTTGTCTTTACTGATGAGCTGGATTTTGGCTCCGTCGGCGTTGGCAAGGTACACTGCGTTGTTCTCTTTTACCATGCTTCCCGAAAGCTCTCCCGTGAACTTTTCGGTGGCAGGAACGTATCCCGATTTGGCTGAGAGTTTCTCGAAGGTTATTTTGTGGTCGGGCATGTACGGAGTCAAAACCAGAAGTGCTCCGACGGCTATCGCTCCTGAAATCAACGTGCAGAGGAAGCCTATTTTGAACCACTGGAAGAAGTTTATCTGACTGCCTCCGTGCTTCTCGAGCATTCCGAGTGCCACGATGTTGGCGGTGCTGCCGATCATGGTCATGTTGCCTCCGAAGCAGGCTCCGAAGAGCAGAGCCCACCAGAGCGGAAGGTCTTTCACCGTCACCGAAAGCTGCTCGATAACAGGACTGAATGCCGCAACAAAAATCACGTTGTCAACAAATGCCGAGCCGAATGCCGACACCGTGAAGATAAAGGGCACAAGCGTTGCCGGAGTTTTACCTGCTATCTTGGAAAATCCGCTGGCAAGCACCTGATCGACGTGGGTGTGTTCAAGCGTTCCCGCTACCGCAAAGAGCAGCATAAAGAAGATCAGAGTCCACCAATCGACCTCGTTTTCGATGTAGAAACGGGCACGGGCGGGTTTGAGTATCATCACCACTCCGGCGCAGATGAGCGGCATCACCAGAAGCACGCTGTTTTTATCCAAGCCGAGAAGCTCCTCGGTCTGGTGGTGTGAGGCGATGGCGACCACGGTGAGGATGATAAGAATAAGTCCTCTCATATAGGGAACTTTCACCACAGGAGCTATCGACAATCCGCGGGAAAGACGCTCTTTCAAACTCTCATCAAAAAGATCGAGCTCCTTGCGGAAATACCAGAGCAGAATTGCAGTCGTGACCAGAAGAGATACCAGCATAAGCGGGAACGCCCATACCATGAAGTCACCGAATGAGAGCTGACCTTTGGTGCCGATAAAAATTCCCACCGGATTGCCCATCATGGTTCCCGCACTGCCGATATTTGTGGCGAGCACTGCGATAAGGATATAGGGCGTGGCGTTGAGTTTCAGGCGGTCGCTGACCTGAAAAATCAGGGTGGAAATAAAGATGATCGAGGTCACTTCATCCACTGCGCAGGCAAGCAATGCACTCGCCGTGGCGGTCACGAAGATGAATTTGCGGCTGCTCAGATTGGGCATGGATACGATAAGTTGAACGATCCAGGTGAAGAAGCCGAGGTCACGCAGTGCTCCGACAATGACCATCATTCCGACAAGGAACATGATGACTTCGAGCGATGATGAGGTGACAAATGTGGGAATATCCATCGACTTGTTGAAGATGAGGACAGCAAGTCCGAGGAAGGCGATCGCCAGACGGAATCCCCAGAAGAAGAGAGTTCCGAAGATTATGGCGATGAATACGGCGCAGGCGGTGGATTGGTTGGCAGTCATCGCTCCTGAAAGAGAGCCTCCGAAGCCGACAGCGAGGGCGGCTGCCATGAGTATGGCAAATCTTGATATCATGCTTTTTACCGGCATGGAACCGGCGTTTTCGTGTGTTTCGCTCATTTATAAATCACTCCCAGAAAAGTTTGGCTGAAAAATCTTTCAAAGAGACCCTGCCCGCAACTTTGCCGTTATCATCGCAAATCACCAGCTGGGGAAGTTTGGTCACCAGAAACATCTTGGCAAGTTTGACCGCAGGGTCATTGATGTTTGCCATGACGAACTCCTCACGCATGACATCGGCGACCTTGGTCTCATCGGCGGTTTTGAGCATATCCGAAAATGGCTGCAGCTGATAGATGGGCGAAAGATCCTCGAGCCAGAGCAGATGTTCAGGCAGGCTGTATTTGAGCAGATCGGTGAGAGAAAGGATACCCCGCAGGTCACCGGTATTGTCGATGACCGGCAGCTCTCCTGAGCGGGTGGTGGAAAAAGTTTTTATCGCATCGAGAATGGAATCGGTTTCCTGAAGCAGAACGGGAAACTTTTCCATGAGGTCAGAGGCTTTGAGGTAGTCGGGAATGGAAACTCCGCCGCGGTTGAAAAAGTTGACCACATCCTGAGCTCCGGGCGCAACTGAAAGCTCTTCGATAAGTTTGCTCTCTTTGAAGCTCCTGGCAAGTGAACTCAACATCTGGATATGGAGATTGGGGTTGTCGATCGGAGTGAGCAGCAGTATCATCACTTTTGCCGGGTCGTCGGTTCCGAAATCGCATCCGCCGGGAATACAGGCGATTGCCGCCAGCGGCTCACTGAGTCCTGAAATACGGGCGTGTGGTATAGCCAATCCCGGAGAAACCATGGTGGGAAAGATCGCCTCACGACTCTCTATCTCTCTGCGGGTGTACTCCATATCCAAATCGGGAAAGTGGCGTTTGAGTAGCGAAATGAGCTTTTCAAGCACAACTTTTCCGTCGGAATCGGCAACTCCGCACAGAACGTTGTTGACTTGCAGAAAGCTGCCGAACGAACGGTCTTCTTTTTTCATGTAACAAATCCTTTGGGTTCAAAAAAAACGGGTATAACGTAATTATATGGTATAAAAGGAGTTTCCGCAAGGGCTTTGGTAAATTTTTTTACTAAAAAATCTGTTTTTTTGCCAAAAATGAAACAAATACGCTGATTATTTTTAAGATTTGTTCCAGATATGGGGAGATGATGCGGGGGGAGCGGGAAAACTTCTTTTCAACGGGAAAAGAAGTTTTCCCTCTCTCCCCGCGCCCCTCTCTCCCTTTCAAGATATTATGAGAGACACAAGAGGTCTCTCGTTTTTTATGTCTAAAAATAAAAAGTGGTTTGCCTCTTGATAAAAATGGATTTATGTTAAAT
>JAFVZB010000036.1 GCA_017508385.1 Lentisphaeria bacterium
ACAATTATTAAAGGAACATCCTGCGGATGCTCCTCAAAAAGTTTCAGAAATGTTTATTGAAAAAGATATGCAAAATCTTTTTCTTCATTACTATGAAGACTGGGGATATGTTTATACTTCAGATTTGTACATTGATGCAACAACTTTGATTGAAAAACTTAATGGAAAAAATCTTATAGATTATTATTTTCTGTCAACGGAAGGCAGAATGGTCGAAATACTTCTACTGATTCAGCAATTTAAGAAAAATCACCCTGATACTTTTACCAATCTTTGTCAAGAGTTATCCCATATAGTAAAATGCACAACCGATGAATTTTATGATATTGATAATTCTGACGTAAAGAAATTATATAAAATTTTTTCAACAAAAAATACTCGTTTCGACCAGAAAAATATCAGCAATTTCCTCAAAAAGAAATTCTGTTGTATTGAAGAATATTTAGAAACATTTGATGCTGATGTGGTGAATTATGTATATATGATATCTTTTTATATCAATCTAGAAAAAAGTTTAGGAGATGACGAAGAATTCATAGCCTATTTGCCTAATTTACTTTATTGTCCCACAATTACATTTGAACGCGGCATAAATCAAAGAGGTGCATTTTTTTATCAATCTTATTTTACATATATAAATGATGTGTTAAGCATAAAAGGAAACTACGAAAGTATTGCATCACAATACATTGATTTTTCTTCAACAATTTTTCAAATTCAGGAAAAAGAAAAAATATTAAAAGAATTAGATCAAATTGGAATTAATCAAATGATGATTTGGGGAGATTTCGATCATATCGCCGCCTATATTAAGAATAAATTTTCTTCCAAAGAGCGATTGAGCATACCTTAAAAGAGTTGTATAAGTAAAACATAATCTCACTAATATAAAAGTTGCAACAATGAAAGAAAAAGTGTATGAATTTGTGAAGAGCGTTCCTCGGGGAAAGGTTGCCACATATGGGCAAATCGCTTTGCATCTGGGGAATCGGAATTTTGCCCGGGTGGTGGGGAATATTCTTCATAGCAATCCTGATCCGGAGCATATTCCTTGTCATCGGGTGGTCAATAGTAAAGGGCAGCTTTCACGATCATACGCGTTCGGCGGGATTGAGGCTCAAAGACGCCTGCTGGTGTCCGAAGGAGTCGTGTTCAAGAATGAGCAGGTTGTCGATTTAAGTGTATCTCAAATGGTATGGTAAAATCAGTTCTTCTGAAAATCCAGCCCTTTTGAGGGTAAATTGTTACGACACGGGGTATTGAGACAGAGAGAGATTTTTAAGAGAAAATGAGGGTTTTCTCTCAAATATACTTTGCAACCGACATCTCTGTTTAAAAGCGTAAAAGCCGTAATTTGCTTGAAATCAAGCAGTAACTACGGCTTTTTATTTTAACAAACTCACGGCACTTTTGGTCGTAAGTTGTGATTTCTGGTGGAGGCGAGGGGAGTTGAACCCCTGTGTCGACATAATTTAGAATCAACTTCTACATACTTAGTCCGTCTGGTTTGGTTTTTCGTCTGTTGGGGTATCGGCGGACAAATCCTCTTTACCGACTATTCACTCTTTGAATCTCGCTCCTCTCCCGAGTGACCCGGAAAGGTGCCAGAACGCTGGATGACGCCGTTTATGTCTTAGCGTCCGTCAGACACAACGACGTGGCGGGAAATTAAGCCGCCAATGCGTACTCTTCGTTCGCAGTTATTTGTTTGATCGATTGTTGCGGGGCCAACGATCATCCCCGGTATGCAGTCAATCCCCGATCGTGCCGGTCGAATCCGGAACGCCCCCAGGTAATTGTACTTACTGTTCCATAATATAGCTTTTTTTTGTACTTTATCAAGCGCTTTTTCCCTTTTGTTATTGATTTTTTGCCATTTTTGTGGTATAGTACAACGTTGATGTTTTGGGATGAATACACCGAAACAACTGAGAAAAAGCACAACAAAATATCACTTTGTAAAGGTGAAAATCAAATAATAGAGGTGCATTATGAGAAAAAAACTGTTGTTGTCCGCTCTGCTGCTTGCAGCCGGAGTTGCCGTTATGGCGGCTGAACCTATCCTGCGTGCAGGAATCATCACCGACACTCACGTTACAAGAAAAAAGCAATCGTGCAATCTCCTCAGGGAGGCTCTCAAACTCTTCAAGAGCCACAACGTTGACTTGGTAATCAACGTCGGAGACATCGCCGACCAATATTATGAGCAGGGTTACAAGCACTATCGGGATACTGTCAACGAAGTTTTCTCCGATGGCAAAAGGCCTCAGGAAATTTTTGTTTATGCCAATCACGACATCATCGGGCGCAAAAAAGAAAAACCCTTCGATGTTTTCAAAGACGTCAAAAAACATCTGCAAATTCCGAACGACCCCTATGATGTTGTCAAAATCAAGGGATATACTTTTGTTGTTTTTCCGCAGTTTTACCGCAAGGGAAGATACAAGAAGATGATGGATAAAGCCGTCAGGGAAAACGTCGGCAAGCCGGTTTTTGTTCTCGACCACGTTCCTCCTGCCAACACGGTTTTTGACAGTGGCGTTTGGGGTTCACACTCCACCCGTGAGCTCATTGAAAAATATCCCACAGCCATCCACATTTCCGGACACGTTCACGGCACTCTCACCAACGAACTCAACATCTGGCAGGATAAATTCACTGCTGTCAATGCAGGTGGACTTGCTTACTGGCATGGAGCTCTCACCGGCAATGTTCCGAGTGAACACAAAAGCGACATGGCTATGGTGATGGAAGTTTACGCTGATAAAGTTGTATTCCGCCGCTTCTTCTCTACCACCAAAGAGGAGTATCAGGCAGACACTCCTTGGTGTGTTCCGCTTCCGTTTGACCCGAAAACTGCTCCGTACAACCACGCACGTCTCAAGGAAAAATCTGTTGTTCCTGAGTTCCCGGCGAACGCAGCGGCAACTGTTTCAGCTGCTCCCAAAGGAATGAAAATATCTTTCCCGTCTGCAACCCACAAAGACGGCGTGTTCAACTACAAAATGGAGCTCTTCACCAAAGTTGACGGCAGCTGGAAAATGTTTGCCCGCCAGGATATCACCGGAGACTTCATGATTCCGGCAAGCAAACGTGCCAAGACGGTCGTACACACTTTCAACTGGGGATTTTTTGACAACGGCAAGGAGTATCAGGTAAAAGTCTATCCTGTTCACTTCTTCGGCAAAATCGGCAAACCGATTTCCGTTGATTTCACTGTCAACGGTAAACCGGAAGCCAAAGTTGTTTACGAGTGCAAAAATCCGATGAAAGAGCTTGTTTACCTGAGCGGACTTGAAAAAGGTGCTCCTTTTACTCTTGATGCCGACGGATTTTACAATGTTGACCGCCCCCGCATCAACACCCGTCTTGAATTGCCTGCCGGAGTCTGGGAGGGCAAGCGCGGAACCCGTTTCCGCTTTACCGTTGATGTTGACCTCAAGCAGGCTCCTGGTGCGGCTTGGACTCTTGTCTTGCGCAATCACAATCCGCTTAAAAACGCGACCCATCGAATTTCCAGTGTTCCGGGAAATGCCGGTATGTTGCGTTACGTTATGGAGTTTAACAAGGCAAGAGACTCTTTCAACTACTATCTGCTCATCCGCGAGGGAGGCAAAGGCAAAGTTAAATTTGATTATGTGAAAATCGAAAAACTCTGACCATACAATCAAAACAAATTCATCACTCGTGATGATACGAGCCGCCGTTTGCGATATTCACCGCCCGGAAGAGCTGTTCACAGAGCAGCAGCCGGGCTATTTCATGCGGAAAAGTAAGTTTTGAGAGTGACAACAGGGTGTTTGCAGCGGCTTTGACTTCAGGAGCTATTCCGTATGGTCCGCCGATCAGAAACACAAGTTTACGGTCACTTGAAGCAAGACGCTCCGAGAGTTGACAGCTGGTGAACTCTTTTCCCTCTTCGGTGAGTACGATGAAATCACGCACACGCTCTTTTTCGAGCTCACGCAGAATGGCTTTGCCCTCACTTTCAACTCCGGAGTCAGAAAGCTCGACGATTTCAAGTTTTGCGTAATGTCGGAGCCGCTTGATGTACTCATCGCACTTGGATTGTATTGCCCGGTCTTTGAGTTTACCGATAAAAATGAGCTTCATCAACATATTATGCCGCCTCCCAGCAGCCGTGTTCCGCTGTAAAATACGGCGGACTGCCCGGGAGTCACGGCTCTGAAAACTCCGTCAGCGGCTTCTATGTTCCAGATATCGCCGTTGCGCACAACTTTGCAGGCTCTTGCCGCAGTGCGATAGCGGATTTTTACGGTGATATCCGAGATGTTTTCCGGCGTGTCAGGATAATTCCAGACGACATCGGATATGGTGAACGAAGCCGCAGACAGAATATTTTCATCGGTAGTCAGAGTGATGTTACCTGAAACAGGGTCTATCTCTAATATGTACGCAGGCACTCCCAGCGCAACTTTCAACCCCTTGCGCTGACCGATGGTGTAGAGGTGGATGCCATTGTGGACTCCGACCTTTTTACCCTGATAAACAAAGTTGCCTTTTTTGATTTCAAGATTTGCCATGCGGCGCAGAGTCTCTCCGCAACACTCGTTTTCAACGGCAAAACAGACATCCTGGCTGTCGGGACGGTCAAAGACTTGCAAACCTGCCTCTGCGGCTGTTTGGCGTATTTCCGACTTGGTTTTGTCTGCGAGCGGAAACATCAGCCGTCTCAAGGTGCTTTCAGGCAAACGGTAGAGAAAGTAAGACTGGTCTTTGGCGGAGTCGCTCCCCTTTTCGAGAAAGAAATGCGAGTCGAGCTCCTTTATGGCGGCGTAGTGACCGGTTGCGACTTTTTCGATACCGAGTGAGTCGGCGGCGGCAAGCAGGGCGGCGAACTTCATTTCAGGATTGCAGAGGCAACAGGGGTTCGGAGTTCTTCCGCATGAGTATTCGAGCGCAGATGGCATTATCACCCGCTGTAAAAACTCTTTTTTACAGTCAACGTAAAAGTGTTTTATTCCCAGTTTTTCAACCGTATCGGTAATGCTTTGAGCTGAGTCGTTGTCGATATCGCCTTTGAGCAACAGAGTAATGCCGGTGATATCATAGCCTTTTTCTTTCAGAAGAGCGCAGGCGGCGGAGGAGTCAACTCCGCCTGACATGGCAACGACGATTTCGGGAGCTTCGGACATGATTTATCTACCGCAATCAGATGATGACCCAGATGTTTTCAGCGTGCTCCGCCGGAATGGTCATCTCATTGCCTCCGGCAATCACCCTGTATGAGGTTTTGTCGAGAGAGATAGTGTTGATGGTGATATCCGTTCCCTTGACGTATGAGCTTCTCGCATCTTCCGGAATATTTCTTCCTGCGAGTTCGATAACTGCTTTTTTGCCGGGTTCAAGTTTGGTGAGCAGTTTGATGTTTTTGTAGTCATCATGAGAAAGGAGCTGCATGGCTTCGGTAAGATAAGTCTGCAGTTTTCTGGCATCGCTGCGCTGCTCGATAGCTTCGGAAAAGATGGTGAAACGGTCAATAGTCTCCTCATCGACAGCGTGTTCCAGACGGCAGGCTGTGTCGGAGGCTTTTTCCGGAGATAGTCCGAGAATTTCCGAAAAGAATTTTTTGAGGACCCTGTGCCGTTCAACGATTTTTCCGGCAACGACCTCTCCCTCAGGGGTGAGCTGAACGGGATAATGGGTATTGTAAATGATATACCCCAGCTGTTCAAGCTGGCGCAAAGCTCCGGTGACCGAGGGCATCTTGACATTGAGTTTGCCTGCGATTTCTTTGGTATGAGCGTGACCATCGACGGAAATAAGTTCCGCAATGGCCTCAAGATAGTCTTCAAGACTTTCAGATAATCTGTAATTCATCAATAAACTCCGGCGTTTTATATAAATACACAATATACTATACCACGTCAGCGGCAAAATATCAAATTTACAGCAGATGAAGTCAACAAAAATGTGGCGGAGCAAACAGTTTTTGCTGCCGCCATGTTTCGGTATATGTGACTTGCGACTTACTGCATCATGCGGTCGAGGAACGCTTCGGCTTTGAAGTCGGTAGTCTCCCCGAGCAGGGCGCAGAGATCGGGAATGTCAAAAACTTCGAGCATTCCCGGAATCATGTGTGATTGCGGCCATATCACATCGGTGTCGCCGGTGAAAGAGCCGTATGATGACGGAAGTCCGGTGAGCCGCACGGAGTCGGCGAGATGCGGATCGATTCCGAGGGCAAAGAGAGTTACGAGAGCTCCGAGACCGTGGGCTTTGATGGTGAGCTTTTTGCATCCGTTTGCCCGCAGGAGTGCAACTGTTCTTCTCAAGTCACGGACTTTTCCGCCGAGATACGGTTGATCGAGCAGTTTTCCCGTCGCATCATAGAAGTAATCCGAGTCGTAGTAATCGAAGTAGTCCTCTCTTCTTGAGCAGCTCAGCGGACGGGATTGACCGATACCGCGCACATCGAGAGCGGCAAGCAATCCGCTGTACTCTTTGATTTTCTGCATTTCCTCAAAGGCGTTGAGGTGTGCTACATAAAGAGTTACTTCCTCTCTTTGCGGGAAACTGTGCAGCTGTGGTTCAGCCATGTGCAGAATGGCGAAAGCATTTTCTTCGCTTTCGATGACGAATTCTGAGGTTTTGTATCCGTCGTTGCCTTCGCCGAGACTGTGGTTGTATTCGGGAACAGTGTTGTCGTCAGGAGCGGCACGCAGAGCCTTTTTGAGAAAGTCTGATATGCTCTTTGCAGTCGGATTGCGCCTGCTCTTCAAAAGTCCGGCTTTATTTTCAAAATACTCACAGATGGAGCACTCATTCTCAAGCTCAAGGATTTTTCCGTTCGGAGTCGAGTAGAGAGCCTCATCCTCCCACGGCTCAATGGCTTCGTATTCCGGAGTATGGTCAAGAAAATGCTTCACAAAGAAGTCAAATGTGGCACGGCGGAGCTCTGCGCTCAGACAGTGATTGCCGGGACCTATATACATTGAACAATTATCCTCATATCCGAGAGCGGAATAGACTTTTTTCACCTCGGCGAGACTCTCAGCCGTTCCCCGTATATCGAAGAAGTCGTTTGCAACATCGAGCAGTATTGCCGGAGCAGGCGCACGGGCGATGATGAAGTCAGCCATATCGCCTCCGTCAGCCCAGAGCCCCGGCGGGATCTGCTCACTGTCGGTGGGCAGTTCGTTTTTGAAGTTTCTCCAGAAAGTTGTAAGATAACAGGCGGGAGCGGCGGCATGGATACGCTCGTCCAATCCGAAAAGATAGCTTGAAAGAGTGCCTCCGCCGCTGGTTCCGCAAACTCCGACTCTCGAAGTATCGACATCATCTCTTGAGAGCAGATAGTCGAGGGCGCATTTTGCATCATGGAGTCGCCAGGTGCAGAACAACTCATTTTCAAGAGAGAGCAGTTTTCCTGCAAGATTGTGCTGACGTACCGGGTTGTCTGTTCCCAGCTCATATTGATATCTCTCACCCTGACCGATCGGGTCGATGCAGGCGGCGGTGAAACCGGCACGGGCGAGGGTGAGCAGAAGCCTCTGACCGTTACCGGCGGCTTTGCCGTTGGCGTTGCGTCCGCAGAGCTGGAGTACGACCGGCTGTTTTTCATTGGCAGGAGTTCCCTCTTTGCGGTAAACGACCATGGTCGCATGGATATTTTGCCGCACCTGTATGATGATTTTTTCAGCAGTCACGCCGTCTCTGGTGATTTTTCCTGCAAGCTGCGGCTCAAGCGGAACTCTTTCAGGAAAAGCTCCGAATGCTTTGGCGAGCCTTGCCTTTGCTGCATTCACCTCTTCGAGGGCATGTTCTTCGGTTTTTATTGCATTGATACGTTTTGCCCGGGCTTCCACTGCTTCTTTGGCGATGGAGCGGTAATAATTTTGCATCATGTTGCCGAATGGAATCATTTTATCAATACCTCTGTTTTGTTTTTCAGATTGCACTGTATATTAAAATACACCTGTCAGGATAAAAAGCAAGTTATGCGGGCTTTTATTTGTAAAGAGTTGATTTTTTTGTTTGGAAAACTTGAAATTTTCCTTGAAAATGAGTAAAACGGTGCTAAATTAATGTAAGTTGATAAATGAATTTTTTATTAAGATGATTTTAACAAAACAACTTTTTTTATCAGGAGGTATCCCGATGGGAAAATTTTTGAATCTGGCAGCAGGTGTTGCAGTCGCCGCTGCTGTGTGTACCGGATGTTATGAGTATCCCAAGCCGCCGTCGGCAACGCTCGGCGACAGCTACACCATGCGTGAGCGTGACAAGGCTGAAGAGATGTTCAAAAATATCAAAGTCCTCACCCTTGCCGATGCCCAGCGTCTTGCAATTAAAAACAATCCGAATTACATATCTGCTTCGCAGGCGATAAACGCCGCCCGTTTCCGTTACTATCAGGCGATCGGAGCATACTCTCCGACCATCTCCGCCGGCTTTAATCTGAATAACGGTCACTCATGGCGTTCGCACGAAGTGAATGTGAGCAAGAACTACGACCACCACGGCCGTACCGATGCTTTCACCACTTCGACCAGCGTCAGAGCCAATCTGCTGATTTTTGACGGTCTGGCACGTGAGTTCAATATGCTCGCCGCCAAAAAAGGAGTCAAATATTACGAGGCACTCGAGGCTGATGCCTGCCGTACTCTGATGCGCACCGTCGCCACTGCCTACAATACCGTTCTCGAGGCAGTCGAAAACCGCCGCATCGCCCGTGAGGACCGCAAGTTCCAGGAAGCCACCTTGAAAGACACCCGCTACAAGTTCGAGGCAGGAGCTGTTCCGCTGAGTGATGTTCTCAACTTTGAGATCCTTGCCAACAATGCCGAAGTCAATATGATTTCAGCCGATTATCAGTATGAAGTTGCCCTCTACGCACTGGCTGCGCTGATGGGATTTCCGCAGGGACAGCTGCCCCGTGACATCAACTTCCCCACCGATTACAAAAAGAATTTCGGAGAGCTGCCCTCAGTTGACATCTATCTTGATGCCGCTCTCGCCAACCGTCCCGACCTCAAAGGATATCGTGAGAACCTCGAGATCAGCAAATATCAGCTCTATCAGGCATACTCAAGCTATTCACCCACCGTTTCAGGTTACGTCGAGTTCGGTTACAATACCAACTACACCCGCTACGCCGATAACTACGCAGACCGCGCAAAATACCATCACACCGGCTTGAATCAGCCCAGCTTCAGCTACGGAATCAACGCCGAGTGGACTATCTTCAACGGACTTATCCGTTACAACAAAGTCCGTGAGTATCAGGCAAATGTCGCTATTGCCGATTACTCTGTTGCCAACGCATGGCTCAATGTGGTAGCCGAAGTCCGTGCGGCTTACGCAAACTACATCAAGAGTGTCAAGATGACCCGTCTTTACGAAAAGACCCGTGACCTTTCAGCCAAACAGCGTGATCTGGTCGATGATGAGTACCGTGCAGGAAATGCCGAGCTCACCCGTCTCAACGAGGCACAGCGTGACCTCGTCGAAGCAGAGACCAACCTTGCCGCAAGCTATATCAGCATCCTCAACGCCAAAGCCCAGCTGGATGAGGTCGTCGGTGTGAATACTGCCGCCTATTACCTGAGCACCGACCGCAAGGTTTCAACTCAGGCTCCCGGACTTGAGAGCTATGTCATCACCGAGCCTGCAGTTAAAGCAGACAAAGCCGCTGCCAAACCTGCCGCCAAACCTGCTGCTGAAAAGAGTGTGAAAAAGGCTTCTGCCGGCAAAAAGAGTGCAGCTCCGGTGATTCCGGCTGATCCCAAAGCCAAGCCTGCAAAAAACACCAAGTGATATTGAAATAATCATGGCATTTTTCAAACGCAAAAGCAAGTTGCCGGTGATAACCGCAGGAGCTCCTGTGCTGAAACAGCGTGCGCAGGAAATCCTGCAGGTGAACGATGAGATACGCAATCTCGCAGAGGATATGATTTCCGCCATGCGTGAGTTTGACGGAATCGGTCTTGCGGCTCCGCAGGCGGGTCACTCACTGCGGCTGGTGGTGCTCGAAGTTCCCGGCAGTGATGCGGCGGAGCTTACCCCGGGCGAAGAGGCTATGCTTCCCCGCATGCCGATGGTTCTGGTCAATCCCCGCATCATCGGAAGAAGCGATACTCTTACCGAGTGCGACGAAGGGTGTCTCTCTGTTCCCGGAATTTATGCTCCGGTGGTGCGCAGTGAGCGTGTCGTTTTGCAGTCAGAGCTGCTTGACGGCAGTGTTATAGAGTACGAGTGCGGCGGACTTCTCGGTCGCTGTATCCAGCACGAGCTTGACCATCTGGATGGATTCCTTTTTACTGATCGTCTCTCACCTGAAGAGAGCCGCAAGATCGCCCGTCAGCTTGAAATGATCGAGCACTCTGGCAAGAGCAGAAACTACATCCGCAGCAAGCGCGGTTGATATGGAGAAAATTGCTTTTGAACTCTGAAAACAGCATCTCAAACATTCAGATCAAACCTCTCGGGTTTATCAAGTCATTTATCGGCACTTGTTGCGGAACCGCAGTGTTTTCAACATTGTGCCGCCACTCTGTTGTGCGGATGTTGTGGCATTTGTTTTTGCTTGCGGTCCTGCTTGCGTTTGCGGTGAGCTGGTTCGGCAGCAGAGAGAATAGATCCCGCATCGCCGCCGCCGAGGAGATATTCACCAACTCTTTCGGCAGTAAAATCACCTGCTATACAGATGGAGCATTTGTTCCTGAAAAGAATCCCGAACAGCCGAGGGTAGTGGTGTTCCCGGGATTCGGCAAACTTTTCTATTGTCCGCTTCCCGACCGGGGAGCTCCTGACCGCTCCGAGTACGCCGATTTGACCTACTTCGGAGTTTGGACTCCCGGAATGGTGCTTTTTGCCTTCCGCAACGCTCCCGACAACTGGATGGTGAACCGGATATCCGGCAGCAGAATGAGTTTCGGTATGGTTGATGACCCGAATGATTTGTTCCGCTACGCAGAGGGTAAAAAGTCGGGAACCGGGTTGACAATCAGCAGCAGTCAGCTTTTCAACGAGATATCAATGGCGTACAACTTCCGCAATTGGATATCCCATTTTGTTGCAATTTTTATACTGCCGTTGATATACTCCGCTTTGCTGCTGGTGGTGGTGAGGTTTTCTTTTGCCAGAGTTTCGCCTCAGCCGACCTGGCTTTTGTGGTGGAAATGCGGAGTGTATGCGGCATTTCCCGGAGCATTGATATCATCAGCAATAGTTGCACTTGAGCTGCCGCTGATTTCGTTCAGCACGGCGTACATGCTCACATCCATGGTGTATGGACTGCATGCTGTAATGCGTATAGAACTTGAAAAGAAACCGGCTGATGACACAGAGGAGAACGACAGTTATGGAGAACAGTGATTTTTGTTCAATGCCGGTGTGGTATCCGGCACTTGCTGAATGGACTTTCCCCACATCATTTATCAGACTGAGAGACGAGGCGGTAACATACCTTGCTTCAAGTGATGAGGAGCGGGAAAAAGCCGACCGATCTTTCATACCGGAAATAATTTCCGAGCTGGGCAAAGTGATGTCCAGAATGTCGGGAGCGCAAGTTGTTTCCGTCGATACCTGTTCACCCACCGATACCGAGCGTTTTGAAAGCAAGCGCGGAGCGGTCCACTCTCCTGAAAGCGCATGGCGATTTCTGACTTTGAGTGAAAAAGTCCGTCAGGCAGCGGCAGATGGCAAAGTGAAACATATTTGTGTCCGCCCCTACCGTAATATGACTCTTGCCCGTGAGTTCCGTCTTTTTGTATTTGACGGCAAACTTGCCGCTATGAGTCAATACAATCTCATCCGCCACTACTACCGTCTTGACGGAGTCAAGGATGCGTATCTCGCTCTGGCGGAAAAGTTCGTCGAAAGCATTGCTTGGAAAATTCCTGCCGGACGTGTGGTCATTGATATATACATTACCGGCAGCAATAAAATCATGGTGGTCGATCTCAACCCGTGGGGCGAGCCCACCAGTCCGCTTCTGCTGCGCAAGTGGGAGCGTGATTGGAGCGTGCCTGCCGGAATCGTTCTGATGGAAATACCCTGCAAAATTTCAGGAAATGTTAATGTCTCCTTTTGACGGCAAAGCGCAGAAAAAGAGATTTTTTACTGCCGGAGTTTGTGGTTTTTGTCACGGAGTCAGGCGGGCTATTTCCATATTTGAGCAGGCGTGCAGTGAACATAAAAGTAAGATATATGTGCTCCACGAACTCGTGCACAATACCTTTGTCAGCCGCAATATGCTTGTCCGCGGAGCGGTTTTCGTTGACAGCATCGACGATATCCCCGCAGGAGCCGTTGCGATGATTGGAGCGCATGGAGTTTCTCCACAGCTTGAAAAGCTCATGCGTGAGCGTTTTACGGTAATCGACTCAACTTGTCCGCGCGTGAAAACTTTGCAGACGATGGCAGAAAACGTTAAGCCCGATGAGGAGCTGATAATGCTCTGCAAAAAAGGACATCCTGAGGCGGTCGGTGTACTCGGATATTCCGGAACAGAAAAAATCTATCCGGTCTCAGATGTTCAGGATGCTGCCAATTTGCCGGAATTGAAAAATGCGGTTCTTCTCTCTCAAACGACCATGTCAGGAGCTTTTGTCAGAGAGATTCACGAGCTGTTGAAAAAGCGTTTTCCCGAGCTTGAATTTATCGGCAATATCTGCGATGCAAGTTCCAAACGACAGAGCAGTGTTGAGAAACTTGCGGAAAATTGCCGGTGTGTGCTGGTTGTGGGGTCTCCCCACAGCTCCAACGCCGCAGAGCTGGTCGGAGTGGCTGAGCGTTGCGGTGTTGCGGCGTATCTGGTCGAAAACGGAAATGCAGTAACATCCGACATGCTTGCCGGAGCAGATACCGTCGGGGTCACAGCCGGAGCCAGCACTCCTGATGAGTTGATAGATGACGTGAAAAAACGTCTTTCAGAACTCGGTTATTCTGATGGAGATGTTTGCAATGGCTGATATGCGTTTTACTCCCGAATACGTCAAAAGTTGCGATATGGCTCAGTTGCAGGAGCTTGCCGCCGCATTGAGAGAGAAGATAATTTCCTCGGTGAGCAAAAACGGCGGTCACCTTGCTTCCAGCCTCGGAGCAGTTGAACTATGTATAGCACTGCACCGGGTGTTTGATTTGAAACGGGACCCGGTGTTTTTTGATGTCGGTCATCAGGCTTACGCCCACAAAATTCTGACCGGAAGAGAGGCGGCTTTTGAAAAACTCCGCCATGCCGATGGCTGTTCCGGATTTCCGAATCATGATGAATCAGAGTACGACCCCGCCGCCGCCGGACATGCCGGAGCCGCAGTTTCGCTTGCATTGGGCAGGGCGGCAGCCAAGGAGCAGAGCAATACTCCCGGCGTTGCGATTTCCATTGTCGGAGATGGAAGTCTCACCTGCGGAATATCTTTCGAGGCATTGAACAGTGCCAGGGCATGCGGAAAAAGACTGATAGTCATATTGAACGACAACCAGATGGCGATATCCCCCAACGTCGGCGGATTATCCCGCTGTCTCAACCGGATAATTTCAGGAGCCCGTTACAACCGTTTCCGTCTGGCAGTGAAACAGTGGCTCAGCCATTTTTCCAGTTACCGCACGCTGAAACGGATGATAAACCGTTTTGAAGATCTGGTGAAGGGAATAGTTCTGCCCCCCGGAATTCTTTTTCAGGAGCTCGGCTTGCGTTATCTCGGTCCTGTAAACGGCAACAACCTTGCCGAGCTGGTTCCGATGCTCGAAAGAATCAGCAGGATAGATGGTCCTGTTCTTCTGCATGTCACCACCCGCAAGGGGTGCGGATGCTCTTTTGCCGAAGAGTCGCCGCAGGTATATCACGGTGTCTCAGGCTTTGAGCCCGAAACCGGAAAAATTCCGTCAGGCGGCGGAGATAACTTTTCCAAAGCTCTCGGCAGACACCTGATAAAAGCAGCTGAACAGCATCCTGATATCCATGTCGTAAGTGCTGCGATGCTCGACGGTACCGGAGTGGGCGAATTTGCCCTGAAAAATCCCTCACGCTGTCATGATGTCGGCATCGCTGAGGAGCACGCCGTGATATTTTCAGCCGGATTGGCGTCAGGAAACATGCGTCCGGTATGCGCACTTTATTCGACATTTCTCCAGCGCGCACTCGATTGTATTTATTGTGAAGTTGTGCTCAACCGCTTCCCTGTGATTTTCGCCATCGACCGTGCCGGAGCGGTTGAAGACGGACCTACACACCATGGTATATATGACCTCGGATTTTTACGCCAGCTTCCCGGTTTCCCGATAATGAACCCGGCAAATGAAGATGAACTCGGAGTCATGTTTGACATGGCGTATAACCTGAGTTTGCCCTGTGCGCTCCGTTATCCGCGCGGAGCAGGAGCACGGTATCCTGAATTGTCTGATTTTCCTGTTGTTTACGGAAAAAATCCGGTCATCCGTCAGGGAACCGGTGATATTGTGATCTGGGCACTCGGAGCCGAGATCGATACCGCATTGGCGGTCGCAGATATGCTGCCTGAAAAAGCAACAGTTGTGCTGGTGCGCTTCATTGCTCCGTTCGACCGTGAAATCGCCGTGGAACTTGCAGAAAAACGCCATTACACGATTGAAAATCACTGCGTGAAAGGCGGACTCTTTACCACGCTGTGTGAAACGCTCTCTTCAGTTCCTCATGGCAGAATAACTCCGTTCGGCTGGAGTGAAAATGAGGTCGTCGGTCACGGCAAAGTTTCAGAATTGCGCCAAAAGTATGGATTGGATGTAAATTCAATCGCAGAAAAAATAATGAAAAATGAATAATCCAACCCGGAATTGTTGTTTAATTATTTGTAAAAAAGGAGAGTGAAAAGGATAATTTAGAAAAATGCAGACCGTTTTGAATTTATTTTATGGCTTATCCGGACTTGCGCTGCTTTATTACGGAGCAGAATTTCTGGTCAAAGGCGGAGTCCGTATAGCAGCCAAAATGAAGATATCACCTCTGGTGGTGGGGTTGACCCTTGTCGCATTTGCCACCAGTGCTCCTGAACTCGTAGTGAGTACCGACTCGGCACTCAAAGGTTTTGGAAACATCAGCATCGGTAATGTTGTCGGTTCCAATATATGCAATATTGCACTCATTCTCGGAGTGTGCGCCATGATAACTCCGCTTACTGTGAACAAGCAGCTCTTCAAACTGGATGTTCCGTTGATGATAGCTTCTGCACTGGTGCTGTCGCTGTTCTGCCTGATGTCCGAAGGTTTGACCCGCTGGCAGGGACTCCTTTTCTCTGCCGGCATCATCACCTATACCTGGTACAGCATTTACAGTGCGCGCAAGAGCGGAGCTGAAAATGAGGTTCGGGAGGAAGACAATTCCGGAAGAGTGATAACTGCAATATTGCTGGTCGCTGTCGGACTCGGAGCTCTTGTCGGCGGAGCAAAACTCTTTGTCAACGCAGCAGTGTTTATGGCGAAATTGTGTAAAGTAAGTGATGCTGTTATCGGTCTTACCGTAGTTGCGGTCGGAACCAGTCTTCCCGAGCTTGCCACATCTGTAGTTGCGGCAATCAAAGGAGAAAAAGATATTGCCATCGGCAACGTGGTCGGCAGCAATATATTCAATGTTCTTGCCATCTGCGGAATTGCCCCCATGATCGCTCCGATACACGCTCCCGGAATAAGCATCGTGGATATGGCAGTAATGTTGTTTGTGTCAACACTGTTGTTCCCTATGATGAAAACAGGAATGAGCATCAGCAGAAAAGAGGGAGCTTTGCTCTTTCTGATTTACACAGGATATACTGCATACCTTATAGCCCGCTGATGAATTTTTCTGCTTCATCGACCGTCATAGCAACAGCTTCCGGATGTTGATGCCGGAACCAGGTGCGCTGCCGTCTGGCATACTGTCTTGTTGCGGCGCAGAGTTTTTCGCAGAGTTTCTCTGAGGATATATTACCGTCAAGATACTCTGCAATTATTTTATATCCGAGAGCCTGATGTGCGGTCGGAGTCTGCAACAATCCGTTTTCAATGGCACGCCTTGCCTCATTTATCCAACCGTCATCCAGCATTTTTTGTGTGCGGATGGCGATTTTTTCTGCCAGCTCCTCAGGCGGAACTTCAAGTTTTATTGCCATGATGTTTGGGTATCTGAGTTGCGGAGTGCATTGAGTTTGCAGTTCAAGAATTGACTTTCCGGTAAGCAGTTTTACTTCAAGAGCTCTTATGAGGCGGCGGCGGCAGAGCCGGAACTTTTCCAGTGCTTCGGGGTCGAGTTGAGCCATCTTTTCTCTGAGAGCATCCTCTTTTTCAGGATAGTCATATTCCTGATCGAGCTCTTTTCTCAGATTTCTGTCACCCGGCATATCATCGAGTCCGTAGAGAAGATTTTTAAGGTAAAGCCCGGTTCCGCCTGCAACGATGGCAAGTTTTCCCCGCCTGCGGATATCTGATATGGCGGCATCGGCAAGATTTTGAAACGTGAACACATCGGCTCTCACATCGATATCCCAAATCCCGACCAGATGGTGCGGAACGCTTGCTCTCTCTTCCGCCGTCGGCTGCGCCGTTCCGATTTCAAGTCCGCGGTAGAGCTGCATGGAGTCGGCTGAAACGATTTCACCGCCGTACAACTGAGCTGCTTTGAGCGCAAGACTGCTTTTTCCTGAAGCGGTCGGCCCCATGATTACCAGAATTTTATCCATGACTTACATCTCCAACAACTCTTTGAGCTCTTCGATAGATAGTTTGGCTGATTCATCCTGTGATGCTTCGACCACCTGATTGAAGAGTTCCCTCTTTGCGCCCTGAAGTGCGAGAATTTTTTCCTCGATGGAGTTTCGCACTACGAGCTTATATACAGTGACCGGCTTGGTCTGACCGATACGGTGGGTACGGTCAGCAGCTTGAAGTTCTGCGGCAGGGTTCCACCACGGGTCGTAAATAATCACGGTGTCAGCCGAGGTGAGATTGAGTCCGGTTCCTCCCGCTTTCAGACTGAGCAGAAACAGAGGAGTATCCCCCTTGTTGAAGTTGTCAACCCTCTGCTGGCGGTTTTTGGTTGAGCCGTCGAGATACTCGAAATCGATTTTCTTTTCTTCAAAAGACGGAATCATTCTCTTGAGCATCGAAGTGAATTGGCTGAAAACCAGCATCTTGTGCGAAGAGTCAAGTATTTCGTTGACCAACTCCTGAAGCAGCTCCTCTTTAGCAGAGGCAGTTTCACTGCCGCATCCGTCAGCCAGCAACGCCGGAGCGCAGCAGACCTGACGCAATTTCAAAAGCGTGTTGAAGATAGAGGCGTTGCCTTTGATTTTGTCGTTTCCTGCATCGGCAAGCTCTTTTCTGCCCTGTTCAAGAATGTTTTCATAAAGGGCTCTCTGTTCGGCTGAAAAATCGCAATAGACGATTTTTTCGGTACGTTCAGGCAGGTCGGCAGCGACCTCAATTTTGGTGCGTCGCAAAATAAACGGACCGATACGGCAGGCAAGTTCATTGTGCAGTTCAGGAGTCGTTCCGCTTCCGGTGTACCGCTTTTTGAAAGATGCGGCACTGCCGAGCATTCCCGGATGGAGAAAGTCAAAGATGCTCCAAAGGTCTTCCGGAGAGTTCTCAAGCGGAGTTCCTGAAAGCACGATTTTGTGATCGGCAGCAATACTTTTACAGTTTTTTGCATTTCCGGACCCCGGATTTTTGATATGTTGAGCCTCATCCAGCACGAGGTAGGAAAAACGGACGAGTTTGAGCTTGTCTCCGGCTATTCTTGCCGCAGTGTATGAAATAATTGCCAGATCGTATGAATCCGGCTCTTTCCAAATGATTTTGCGGTCGTTTCCCTCAGGAGTCACCACTCTGATACCGGGCAGAAACTTTTCCGCCTCCCTTGCCCAGTTGGTTATCAGCGATGCAGGAGCAATGATGAGGGCAGGTTGACTGCCTTGATGTAATCTCCTGCCCAGCATGGCGAGCAGCTGAACGGTTTTACCCAATCCCATCTCATCAGCGAGGATGACATTGTAATTCAAATCGGTCATACGGCAGAGAAAATCGACACCCTGCTGCTGATACTCCCTGAGTGTGCCGGAAAACTTGAATTTACCGGCAGCAGGAGCGTTTGCCGCTGTCTGTACGCAGTTCTGCGGAATAAAAAACTCTCTTACGGCGGCATCCGGCAGATTTTGGGTCATGCGGGTGTAGAAGTTGGTGTTGCAGTGAGGAACGGTAAACTCCTCGAGCTCAGTGTCAATACTTTTCACCATCGAGGGTATCGCCCGCAGAAAAGCTCCGAGGGGGGCAGGAATTCTGAAGAGCCTTCCGTTGCTGCAGAGATACTCTCCGTGTTGTTTTGCAAGTTCAAAGAGTTCATCCCAGACGATATTGTCTCCGCCCCGGTTTATGCTGTAAGATACCTTGTGGCTGTCGCCTGCCAAACCTGTGTAGGAACATTTGAGCACGACGTCATTGAGAGCTGCCAGCTTGTGCAGTCCCGGAGCGAGCACCGGAGCAAAAGGCCCATCAAGCATGGCGGGCAGGGCATGTTCAAGAAAAAGTCCGGTTTTTGCGATGCTGTCAAGAGAGAAACAGTTGTCGGTAAAAGTGAATCCGAACATAGCGAGCTGCTGTTCAAAAGCCCGCTCCTTTGCCGGGTTTCTCCGGGTGAAACGGTATCCTGAAGCGATGAGCTCACCGGATTTCACCGGTGCGGCGATGGAGTTTTCTCCGATATGATAGATGTATTTGACATCAAGCCGTAAGCATCCGCCGGAGTCGAGTTTTCCATCGAGCATTATCTGTAAAGGAGCCGTCTCCGGTTCGGGATTTTTCAAATTTATCACCGGGAAAGGCAAACGCCGCACCCGTTCCTCACTGATTCCGTCTTTGCCAGACTGTTGGGTTCCCGAGCGGAAAAAGTTGCGGAGAAACCCGACTTCACAGGATGCCGGAACAAAAAAGTATTCGCCTCCTGCACCGATCCAGCAGCCGCTTCTGCCGGAAATGACTCTGGCACCTGAAACCGGCAGTAAAGCTCCGGCGACCCGCAGACCGGGATAAAATTTATTGGCATTTTTGACCACGACTACATCTGCTTTGTCGCCGCGAACTTTGATCTGACATCCTCCCCGGGTGAAACGGGGATAATTGATGAGACAATGGAAAAATTCAGAAGTCATATCCGCTTCGAGATTTATTTTTGAGCCATCCGGTTCGCCGTAGAGTGCGAGAAAGCGGATTATCTGCTGTTCCTGAAGATCGAAGTGTTCAAATTTCACCACAACGCTGAGAGACTTGTCAAAGTAGAGCTGACGCAAGTTGTTGAGATTGCCGGGGAAAGAACGTTCACGGGTGACTATTCTGACTGAAACGGTGATGTCCTCCCACTTGCTCGGGGCGTGCGGAGCCTCGTTCTGAGCTTCAATAACCAGCTGCGCGGCAGGTTTTTCCGGAGTACGCTCAGATAAACGGACCCATGACTCTTTGCGCAATCCGCTGAAATAGTTCGGAGTGCTTTCAACAGGGGTGTTCCCGAGAGGATTACCGAACCTTCCTGCGTACATTATGAGCGCACAGGCGTGCGGACAGAGTTTGTCACTGGTGTCTGAACACCGGCATTTGCTTACCGGAACTGTTCCTGAAATCACCGAAGTGAAAATTTTATCCTTGGGCAGATTGAAACATCCGCACAAATCAAGATTGGAGTTTCTCCATACTCCTGCGAGCACAGAGCCTTTGAGCAGGGATTTTGCCGCTTTGACATTATCTTCCCCCGCCCAGGCGGTCAGACGCTCTTCAAATGAAATTTTTTTATTTTCCGTCATAGTTAAAAAAGTATAAATTCAATATGCTGTAATTGATTAAAATAGCACAACTAAGGTGCTTTTCCAAGTGCGATTTGCAATATATTTGAAAAAAACACTGTTAAGATGCTGTAAAAAGAGATATTTCATTGACAAAATGTTGAGCGGATGATATATTATGCAATGAAAACAAGTGTAATTTCTGAGAGGCTCCGGGGGAGCTCGGGAAGGTATATGATCATGGAAAAACTTTATCTCGGTATCGATATCGGTTCAACAACTTTCAAGGCGGCATTGATAAACAGCCGGGGACGCATCAGAGAGACTCTTTACCGGAGGACTAAACCTGTCGATTCCGGAAGAGTCAGATGCAGCGGTATCTGCAATAAGTGCGGAGCCTGTAATTTCGGTCAGCTCAGCCAGACCGTCGAGGAGTTCCTCACCAACAGCGGTTTATCCGGCTTCAAAGATATCGCCTGTACCGTGGTGACCGGAAGCCAGATCGTCGAGGATACCCGGGAGTTCCTCCCCTACGATTTCCGGGTGAGCGAAGTCACTGCCCATGTCGCCGGAGCAAGGCACTTTTATCCCGACTGCAAGGCGATCCTTGATGTCGGAGGGCAGGATAGCAAAGCGATGGTGTTCCGTGACTCAATGCAGATGTGGAACTACAAGATGAGCGGAATCTGTGCCGCAGGTACAGGAGCTTTTCTCGACAGTGTGGCGGCAAAACTCAATGTTCCCGTCGAGCAGATGGCTGAGCGTGCCAATTACGATAACGACCTTGAGTTTTCCAGTATTTGTGCCGTATTGTCAGCTACTTCGATCAACAAATTCAAAAACCGCTTCCCGCTCGGTGACATCATCGGCGGAGCCTGCCGTGCTCAGGCACGCACCATCATGTCAGGTGTCGGTGAGCTCTTTCTCGGTTACAAGGGCGATATCATCTTCCAGGGCGGAGTCGCCTACAACCGAGCCGTTGCCCACTATCTCAAAGAGATCACCGGAAACAACATCATCACTCCCTCATACAACGGAGCGATGGGTGCCATCGGAGCTGCCTGTCTTGCGTTGAAGTTTTCAGAACTCAAAGATAAACTCGACGATACCGCAGGCTTGCCGATTGCCCATCAGCCGCTCAAATCCATCAGCCTGCGTGCCGAGGCTACCCGAAAGGATTTTATCGGCCGCAAGAAAGATGAGAAACCTGTGTGGCGCAACCTCTTCTTCCCCAGCGAGCTTCTCAACGCTTTCGGAGTCCGCTCACTCACTCTTGAGACCTACGCAGCACTTATGGCACGCAATCAGCACAAAGTGCGCAAGGCTTTCGATATGGCAGCGTGTGTCGGATTTTCCGGCGAGACCTGCTCATTCCTGCGTGTGCTCGAAGGAATAAAACTGCCGACTCCGGAGCTGGTTGTTTCGACCAGTCAGCCCTGCCAGCAGGGTGAGCGTGTCTTCCGTGACCTTGCCCGTAACTACGGAGTTGAGGAAAAGTGCATCTCGTTGCAGACTCCTGCGGCAGGCGGAGCAAGCGATTTCAACATCGAGCAGCTTGCCAGTGAGTTCGAGCGTGCCGTGTTTATGATGGAAAAAAGTTTCAATACCAAGCTCTCAATGGATAAACTTCGTGAGGCATGTGAGTTTTCCAACGAAGCCCGCCGTTACGCAATCATGTGCAATGAGTTGCGCTACGACTCAGCTCCGCTGATCCGCGGAAGTGAGGCGATATATTTCGCCAACATCTTCAGCCAGCTCTGGGGACGCAAAGAGATGGTGGATATTCAGAAGACCATGTATGATGAGCTCTGCCAGATACGTGACAATATCGGTGATAAGGTGAAGAAAGAGGATACCCACCGTCTGCTGTGGCTGCATCTGCCTCCGTTCTACGACCGCTCACTGCTTGATTATGTTGAGCTCACCTGCCGTGCTCCCATCGTCTTTGAGGAGGTCAACTTTGTCGGCTGGACAGAGCTTGATGTCAACGACCCCTACCGTGCTCTGGCACGCAAACTGCTCACCACCGGATTTATGGATCCGGCATTGAGAGTCCGCTCCATCGTCGAAGAGGGCAAGCGTGTCGGAATCAACGGCTGTATTCTTTACAACCACGGTTTCGGCAGATGCTCAATGGCAGACAGTTCATTCGCCAAACACCTGCGTGAGGAGCTCGCCGCAGCAGGAATATCTCTGCTCACTCTCGATGGTGACTGCGTTGATAAAACCACCGATCCCTGCAGTACCGAGACCAAGATCAGTGCCTATGTCGAGGCATTGAACGATAAAAAATACGGCAATATTTTCGGCCGTTTGAAGTGATTTAAGGAAAAATATATGTTGACCCGTGAATATCTGCTCGATCTGGCAAAAGAGTACGGAACTCCGTTGTTCGTTTACGATGGAGATCTCGCCGTTGCCCGTTACCGTGATCTCTACAAATTCATTCCGTGTGACCGTCTGCAAGTTTTTTATGCGTTGAAAGCCAATTACAATCCCGGTCTGGTGCGCCTTCTGCGGGATGCCGGCAGTGGAATCGATGCCGTAAGTCCGGCGGAAGTCGAGTATGCTCTGCGACTTGGTTTCCCGGTTGACAGAATCATCTATACCGCCAACAACATGACTGATGCCGAGTTCAAGCGGGTGGCGAGAACCGGAGTTATAATGAATATCGGTTCACTTTCACGTCTAGCCAAAATTGCCCGTGATTACAAAGGAATATCCATCTGTCTGCGCTTCAACCCCGATGTCTGCGACGGAGACAGTATCCATACCATGACCGGAGGCGACCTCACCAAGTTCGGAATCCTTCTCGACGATATTGAAGAGGTCAAAAGACTGGTTAAAGAGGGCGATTTGCATGTCGTCGGACTCCATGAACACACGGGAAGCGGACTTCAGCACGCAGAATCAGTGTATAAAGCCATGCGCAACCTGATGAAAATAGCGACTCCGGAAAACTTCCCCGAGCTCAAGTTCATGGATTTCGGCGGAGGCTTCAAAGTTCCCTACCGTCCTGATGAAGAGCGCATCGATTACGTCGCAATGGGTAAGGAAATCGCCTCGATTTTTGAGGAGTTCTGTTCATCATACGGCAGAAAACTTGCCATGTACTTTGAACCGGGCAAATATCTCTCAGCCGAGTGCGGTCACTTTCTGGTCGAAGTCAACACCATCAAACACAACCGCACCCGGGTGATAGCCGGATGCAACGCCGGATTTCCCCAGCTCATCCGTCCGGTGCTCTACGATGCCTACCACCACATAGAGAACCTGAGCAATCCCGCAGGAGAGCCCTTTGTTTACGATGTCTGCGGCAACATCTGTGAGACCGGAGACCGTTTCGCCGAGCAGCGCGAACTGCCCGAGATACGTGAGTATGATATCCTTGATATCCGCAACGCCGGAGCCTACTGCTACTCGATGGGCGGTGTTTACAATATGCGCACCATGCCGGCTGAGGTGGTGATTTCCGATAACCGTGTGGTCAGCAAAAGAGCCCGCAAGAGCGACACCCAGCTGATAGAAGAGATAATCGGAGAGTGTGAGTAAAATGTATTGCGCCGCACTTGACACCACTCCCGGAATGGCAGGCTTTGCCCTGATGAAAGATGATAAAGTCGTCTCAACTGCCCACTGGAACATCCGGGGCAGGGAGGCTTCCAAACTGAGCATACTTATCCTTGACGAGATGGAAAAACTGAACATAACTCTTGATGATATCACTCATTGGAGTGTCGGTTCAGGTCCGGGCAGCTTCACCGCACTGCGTCAGGCGGCGGCACTGGTATCAGGCTGGAGCTTCAACCGTACAAATCTCAAAAGCCGCTGTGTTCCCGGAGCAGTCGCCCTTGCCGCCTCAGTTCCGGTAAAGGATGGCGATGTTGTCTGTGCTCTTTACGACGGAAGAAACAGCGAGATACTCTATTACAACATAGAGTTCAGAGACGGTGATTTCCACGACACCGGATGCTCCGGAGTTTTGAACGCACAGCAGGCAGAAGCGTTTTTCAAAGAGAATGCTTTTTCTTCAACCGTCTGTTTTGCTGCCGAGTACGAGACGATCAAAAAGATAATTCCTCAGCAGTTGGAGCCGGTTCAGGTCGAAAAGAGTGATCCGTCGTGGTTGTGCAAGGTCAAAAGTATAGCATTTGACAATGACCTTACACGTCTTGTTTACATACGTCCTGCGGTCTATGTGAATTAAACAATGGAGAAGCTGAATATGTCTCAGAAAGAACAGCAAGTTGATGCGCCCGTAAAAAAGAGCAGCGGAGCCAAAAGGTTACTCATTGTATGCGGTATTGTTTTTCTGCTCATTGCCGCTGTGGTCTGGTTGTTTGTATCAATGCTGTTCACATCTCCTTATACAGGGCCTTATCAGGAGCCGGATATTCTTGATTGGTTCAACCAGGCGGCCATTGGCAACCGTCTTGCCCGCAAGGCAAAGAAGAATCCTCAGAAGCTCTGCACGATCAAAGTGAGCGAACAGGAAGTCAATTCAGCCATCCGCTGCGGAGTGTTCGGTTACGAGAAATACAACAAAAAGAAAACGGCGATCTCTCCCCGTGACCTGCGTTTGGAGTACAAAAATTCTCTCTTTTGCGGAGTCATTCCGCTCGATACCGGGATCCGCTTTCTGAACGGCGGAGTATTGGAAATACGCTTCGCCGCCAAAATCACTAAAATGCAGAATAAAGTGATTGTAGATGTCAAAGAAATCCATGCGGGAAAAATAAAACTTCCGTCAGATAAAGTCAACGAGCGTGTAAGAGAATACCTCGCTTCGCCTCAGGTGCAGAAGAATATAGAAGAGCTCAATGAGGTGATAGAGAGTTTTGAGATTTTGTCCGATGGCAGAGTGCAAATAAGTTGTTATCCCGACAATGTGCTTGCATTGATAATGAAAAGAAACAGATAACCATTACAGGGAGTATTTATTATGTCAGAGATGAAAAACCGTCCGGGCTGGGATCGCTACTTTATGGATATCGCTCACGTTGCGGCGACCCGGAGCAACTGTTCCAGACGCCAGGTTGCGGCAGTGCTGGTGCGTGACCGCAGAATCATTTCCACCGGTTACAACGGAACTCCCCGCGGGGTGAAAAACTGCTGCGACGGCGGATGTCCCCGCTGCAACTCAAACACTCCCTCAGGAAGCAATCTTCACGAGTGTCTCTGCAGTCACGCAGAAGAAAACGCCATCGTCCAGGCGGCATATCACGGAATAGCCGTCAAAGGTGCGACACTTTACACTACATACAGTCCGTGTCTGCTCTGCGCCAAAATGATAATCAACGCAGGAATAGTTGAAGTGGTTTACCATGAACACTATTCTATCGACGATGTTTCAACCAGACTTCTCCACGAAGCCGGAGTCGCCGTCCGGGGAATGCAGGAAGAGTAAAAATGTGCGAAGTAAAAGATCGTCTGCTCTCACTCGAAGAGGCTGTTGAATGGAAGAAATCACTCAACGCATCAGGAAAAAAACTGGTGGTGACCAACGGGTGTTTCGATATCATGCACCGCGGACACGCCTCCTATCTCGAAGGAGCACGCAAACTTGGTGATGCCCTGCTGGTACTGCTCAACAGTGATGCTTCAGTGCGTGCACTCAAAGGAGAGAGCCGTCCTGTGGTCTGTGAAGAAGACAGAGCATTTATGCTCAACAGTCTGCGCTGTGTTGACCGTGCCGTGATATTCGACAGCCGGCGTTGCGACCGTGAACTTGCTGCGCTTGCTCCTGATATCTATGTGAAGGCCGGTGATTATACTGTCGAAACGCTCGACCCCTCTGAGCGAAAAGCATTGCTTGATTCGGGAACAGAAATCGTCTTTATGCCATTTGTTCCCGGACTTTCAACCAGCAGCATCATAGATAAGATCAAGCAGGGATAAAATGTTTGAAATATATTCATCATTGAGCGGCACGCAGATAGCAGTTTTGATAATCAGTGCCATCCTTGTCGGAATAAACAAGACCGCCGTTCCCGGACTCGGAGTTATTCCGGTCATGTTGCTTGCCTCAACTTTTGAAACAAGATTGAGCACCGGCTTGCAGCTCGGAATGATTGCCATTTGTGACCTTATGGCAGTAGCGTGGTACCGCAAGGGGGCGGATTGGAAATTTATTTTGCGCCTGATACCGTGGGCACTCGTGGGACTTGTCGTCGGCTCAGGAATACTCCGTTTGATTCCCCTTGACAATGACATTCTCATGCGCCGCCTTATCGGAGCGATAGTTCTCGGACTTGCCATAATAAGTTTTGTGAAGTCCCACCTCAATCCCGATAAAATTCCCTCGGGAACAGGAGCCGCCGCCTTTTTCGGGATCCTCATGGGTACGACCACCCAGCTTGCCAATGCCGCCGGACCGGTATCAAGCATCTATCTGCTGGCAATGAAATTCGACAAGGCAAAATATATGGGTACAGCGGCATGGTTTTTTCTTATCGTCAACTGGATAAAGGTTCCCATCTTCACTTTCGAGGGGCGTATTACCATGCAGTCAGTTCTGATAGACCTCTCGCTTATTCCGGTAATGGTCTTCGGTGCAGTTCTGGGAATATTGCTTTTCCGTAAAATTCCTCAGAAAGTTTTTGACGGAATAATTCAGGTATTTGTCATCGTCGCCGCAGTAAAGATGCTTTTCTTTTGAGTACGGCATTGAAAAACAGCTTGCGATATAGTATATTGCATAAGAGTTTATAGAGTAACTTGTCGAAGAAATCATGTGCGCCATAACAGGAATAATCAATTTTGAACCGGCTGTACCGGATGAGAAAACAATCAGGGAAATGACCGAAGCAGTCATCCACCGCGGACCTGATGACAGCGGCTTTTTTGCCGATGAGTCAGTACAGTTCGGACACCGACGGCTTGCCGTTATCGACGTTGACGGCGGCAAACAGCCGATGTTCAACGAGTCAGGTGACGTTGTGGTTATTCTGAACGGCGAGATTTACAACTACCGGGAGCTGCGTATCGAGCTTGAGTCAAAAGGACACCTGTTTTCCAGCGAGAGCGATACCGAAGTGATAGTCCACCTGTACGAAGAGATGGGCAGACAGTTTGTTCCACTGCTCAACGGAATGTTTGCATTTGCCCTCTATGACATGCGCAAAAGAGTTGTCCTGCTCGGCAGAGACCGTCTCGGACAAAAACCGCTCTTTTATTTCCGCAACAGCCGGAATCTGGTATTTGCCAGTGAACTTGCTGCATTGAAACGGCATCCTGATATGCCGCAGGAATTGGATATAAATGCGGTGAGCGATTACCTCTCTTTGCAGTATATTCCGGGAGCATCCACTGTTTACCGCAACGTGCGCCGCCTTGCTCCGGGATGCACGCTCGAGTGCCACCTTGACGAAAAGACCGAGACACAGCGTTCCTACTGGCATGCCGTGTATACATTCAAGAGCACCGAGCTCTCATTTGAGGATGCTGCAGCCGAACTCCGCCGCAGGGTCGAAAACGCAGTTGAGCGGAGATTAGTTTCAGACGTTCCTCTCGGAGTGTTTCTTTCAGGAGGAGTTGACTCTTCGATAATAACCTCGCTCACCGCCCGCAAGCTCGGCGGACTCCCCTGCAAAGCATTCAGTATCGGATTTGCCGAGCGCAAATACGATGAGCGTGCCCAGGCGCGCCGCATAGTTTCGTGGCTCTCGGAACGCAACCTCAACATGGAGCACTACGAAAAACAGGTCGATCCCTGCGATTTTGAGTTGCTCCGCAAATTGTGCAGCCACTTCGGTGAACCATACGCCGATGCTTCGATGCTTCCGACGTCACTGCTTTGCAAATTTGCCAGAGAGCGGGTCACAGTCGCCCTTTCTGGAGATGGAGCCGATGAGCTTTTCGGGGGCTATGAACGTTATCGTGCCATGCGATTGTTTTCCACTGTCTCAATGGCTCCTGTAAAGTTGCGCCAGTTTGTTTTCGGTACAATGCAGCGACTTCTTCCTGATTCCGGAGAGCGTACTTTTTTCGGCAGAACCAGACGTTTTTTCAAACTTCTCGGCAATACAACTCCCGATCGTGCCTATTTTGATTTGCTTGACCGTGCTCCCCGGGATGTCAAACGCCGTCTTTTCAAAGCCAAAGCTCCGGAAATCTACCGCCACGACAGCAGTGAGGTGTTCCGCAGGGCGTTCAGAACCCTTTCTGGAGAGAACGAGCACGAACTTTGTTCAGAGCTCGACATAATGACCTACCTGCCGGGAGATATTCTTCCCAAGGTCGATATCACCTCAATGGCAAGTGCTCTTGAAGTGCGTTCTCCGTTCCTCGACCGGGAGGTGGCAGAGTTCGCCGCCAGATTGCCGTGGGAGTACAAACAGTACAAAGGTGAGAGAAAGAGAATATTGAAAGAGGCTTTCAAAGATATCGTTCCGCAGGAGGTTTTCGAGCGTCCCAAGCGTGGATTCGGAGTTCCGCTTGCTGCATGGCTGCGTACATCGTGGAAGGAACAGGCTTACGAGACTCTCTTTAACGGAAAACTTGTTTCAACCTGCGCCGATGAGGGAGTTTTGATGCAGATATGGAAACAGCACCAGAACAAGATACACGATTGGAGTTATCTGTTGTGGAGTCTGCTTGTACTTGAACTTTTTTTGAGCCAGTCCGGGGGTAAGGAGTAATTTATGAAACATGATGTCGCAATTCTCGGCAGCGGTCCTGCCGGTTTTACCGCAGCTATTTACACCTCAAGAGCAGGATTGAAGACAACCGTTTTTGCCGGAAGAGTTCCGGGCGGACTGTTGACTTGGACAGGGGTGGTCGAAAATTTTCCCGGTTTCCCCGATGGTATCGAAGGCACAGACTTGATGATGTCAATGCAAAGTCAGGCTGAGAACTTCGGAACAGAAGTAGAGTACGACGAAATAAAAGATATCAGTTTTTCCACAGACGGTAAACACAAAATAGTTCTCTCAAGCGGAGTTGAACAGTATTTTGATGTCGTGATACTGGCGATGGGCTCTGAGCCGAAAAAGCTCGGGATTCCTGCAGAAGAGCGTCTGCGGGGCAGGGGAGTATCAAACTGTGCGACCTGCGACGGCTCATTTTTCAAAGATGTTCCAATCGTGGTTGCAGGCGGCGGAGACTCTGCAATGGAAGAGGCAAACTACCTTACCCGTTTCGGCTCAGAAGTGCACATCGTGCATCGCAGAAACGAGTTCCGGGCATCTGAGCATTTGGTGACGAGGACGAAAAACAATCCCAAAATAAAACTCCACCTTGAGTGCGTGGTGCGTGATATCATCGGAGCAGACCACGTTGAGGGAGTTGTGATAGAACACACACAAACCAAAGTTGTGGAGACCATCCCGTGCAGGGGATTTTTCTGCGCATTCGGACACACTCCCAAAACCGATATGGTCAAAGGCAAACTTCCTCTCGATGAGTTCGGCTGTATAGTCACCCGCTGTCACGGCAGCGAAACCGATATTCCCGGAGTTTTTGCCGCCGGAGATTGTACCGACCCCACCTACCGGCAGGCGGTAACGGCAGCAGGTTCAGGCTGCAAAGCTGCTATGGATGCCATACGTTACCTTGAAAATGTCAACTGAATTCAAGCTGGTCACGTCAAAGCGCAGAAAACACATCATCCTGCGGATAAACCGCACGGGAGAGTTGGAGTTTTGTGCTCCTGAAGGTTTCTCATACACCAAAGCGCAGGATATCATTGCCCTGAACGAAAAGCTGATAACCAAATTGCGTATCAGACATGAAGAGCGCAAAAAACATCTGCTTGCGTTTCATAACGAAATGCAGGTGTACCTTTACGGAAAGCTCGTGACCGTGCATTACACCTATACCGCCCATGCGATAACTGAAAACGGAATATATGTTCCGGGAGACGATGAAGAGACTGTCAGGAAAGGCTTGGCAAAGGTGTTCAAAGCCGAGGCAAGAAAATATCTTCCTGCGAGAGTGGAAGAGTTGGCAAAGCAGTTCGGAATTACTTATACCAAAGTAAAAATCGGCAGTTCTCTGCGCCGCTGGGGATGCTGTAACCGTGAAGGAAGGATTTTGTTTTCGTGGCGATTGATGCAAATCGATAAAGAAGTGATAGATTACATAATAATCCACGAGCTTGCCCACCGTCTGGTGTTCGATCATTCCGGGAAATTCTGGAAAGAAGTAGAAAAGATGAAACCTGATTATGAGGCATGTGAAAGATACCTGGATGAATTTCCGGCAAGAAAAGGAGCATTATAGCATAAAAAATGCAAAAAAAGCTCAAAAAGGACTTGAAAAACAACCAACCGGGTGATATCTTATATTATCTGCTAAGCGGAGAGATGGCTGAGTGGCCGAAAGCACAGGTTTGCTAAACCTGCGACGGGCAACTGTCCGAGGGTTCGAATCCCTCTCTCTCCGCCATTTATATGTTCCGGCATAGCTCAGCGGTAGAGTAGGTGGCTGTTAACCACTTGGTCCTTGGTTCGAATCCAAGTGCCGGAGCCATTTTAATTTATTAAAAATGGTGACAAACGCAGGATTCGCGGAATTGAGAAATCAATTCCGCTTTTTTGTTATCAAAAAAGAACCAAAATCCCCATCGGGGTGGTTCGACCTCGCCAGAGGTGCGTGAGCGAAGCGAAGGCAATCCAAGTGCCGGAGCCATTTTTTTGCCTTGAAAAGGCAAAAAAACATAAAACCTGAAAGGTTTTGCTTCACACGCCGCAGGCGTGCTTCATAATCCGCAGGATTGCTTCATATTTTGCGGCAAACCGCAAAATGCTTCA
>JAFVZB010000037.1 GCA_017508385.1 Lentisphaeria bacterium
GGAGGAGATGCTCAAAAGCGGCAGCACGACTTTTCCTGAAAGACCCGAAGTGTGGCGGCGCAGCGAGTGTCACGCCTGGAGCTGCGCTCCGGCATGGTTTCTGCTCCGCACTTCCGGACAAATAAAATTGTATTCTGAAACAACTAATATATAAAAGGAAAGACCAATGAAGACACATTTTGTTAAGAGGCTGCTCCTGTTGTCTGCTGTTCCGGCGGCAGCTGTATTGTCCGCGGGCAATCTTCTGCGCAACTCAAGTTTTGAATTGGGTCAGGAGCGTTACGGAAGCGTGCGCTGTAAAGAGATAACCAGTATCGATATCAAATATCCGGGGCCGGAAGCTGAAATCGACGCCACAACTGCCGCTCAGGGAAAAAACTCTCTGAAACTTGAGCTCAAAAAAGCCGAAGAGACGGTCGGCTGGCGTTTCACCACCCATGAGTTTGACTTGAAGCCGGGAAAAACCTATACCTTTTCCTTTGCCGCCAAAAGTTCCACTCCCGGAAGCAAAATAAATTTTATCTGCGGCTCCAACCAGTTTTTCTGGCAATGGCACTCCGGAAAGATTTTCAAGCTGACCGACCAATGGCAGCGGTACAGCATGACGGTAAAAATCCCTCCGCTCAAAAAAGGACAAACCAAAAACAACGAAAAATTCTGGATGGTGCTCAAAACCGTCACCGACTGCACAGTCTGGCTTGATGCGCTCAATCTCGAAGAGGGCAAATCCGCAGAGTGGAAACCAGCAGCTCCTTGCGAAAGCGTGGTAAGTGTTCCGGATATACTCGTTGATAAAGATAGCGTTACCGCAAAGGTAAGTGCTGTTTCCTACGATGCAGACTGTTCTTTTACTGCAAATTTGAAACTTGATTTTATTTCTCCTGCAAAAAAAATCTCGGAACGCAAGGTTGATTTCAAACTGAAAAAAGGCGAAGCACAGACTGTGAATGTCGTTCTCAGCAAAATTCCGTATGGAGCATACAAAATCAGCACTATTCCGGGAGTTACCGAACACACCTTTGTCCGCGTCCACGACAACAAGGCGGTCTTCGGTTCCGGTTTCCAGCTCGGTTTGATATCGGCAGCCCTCGAAAGCACCCAAGAGTACAACGCTCCTGACGGAGTGCACCTTTTCTGGAATTCCGTCTTCGGAAAACCAGGAGAGCTCGGTAAAAAACTGCGCCTCGCTGGTATCACGTGGAACAATCCATGGGGAGGTATCTCCAGCAGCAGGATAAGCGTTTTGCAGCCTGAAAAAGGCAAATTCGACTGGCTCCGTACCGATTTGCAGATAGCCAATGCGAAAAAACAAAATATCAGACCCGCATTTGCCATAGCCACCCAAAGCCTTCTCGTCAACCGCGCGGGTAAAGATCAGGGTAAGTTTATCGCTCAATGGCTGAGAGACAGCGACCGTTTCGGCAAGCCGGAAGGCCAGCAGCTCGGCAGATGGAACAAATTCAAAATCGTTCTTCCTCCAGCGCAGGTCATCGCAGATCACATCAAGGCGATGGTGCAGAAATATCCCAATGAATTTGAATACTTTATGATATTTGCAGAATACAACGGCTATATGACCGATGAGATGATCATCGAGTATGCCAAAGCTATCGAGCCAGTCATAAGGAAATATTCTCCGAAAACCAAATTCATCGCCTACAACCCCACCGGAGACTTCAACGGCAAAGTGGCAAACTCCTATGCCAATCTGATAAAAGCAGGAGCTGGAAAATACACTCATGCGTATGCGTTCCACCCCTACGATACTCCGATGGATAACAGTCCTGCTCCGGCACATCACGCCATACGTGAAATCAAGAATACTTTTCGCAAAGCCGGTGTTGACAAAGAACTCTGGAACACTGAGGTTTACTACCTCCATCCGATAAGAAAAGACAACTACAATTATGAGGCGGCTGCCATCACAAGACGTATTGCCATTGATATGGGTGAAGGAGTCAGGGCATCTTCTCCGCTGCCGTACCGTGCTGCGCTTTTCAATAACAATATAACTCCGTGCTGTACTTACAACAGTGCGGCGAGAGAGCCCAATGAGAAGTTTGCGGCGTACAATGCCGCCGGATATTTCCTGAACGGAGCCGTACCGGTTTCCACGCTGGAAAACAACTCCATTCTGGGCTACACCTTCAAAAACCACGGCAAGTATTACTCCGTCCTCTGGAGCAAAAGCGGCAAAAC
>JAFVZB010000038.1 GCA_017508385.1 Lentisphaeria bacterium
TGAAGCATTTTGCGGTTTGCCGCAAAATATGAAGCAATCCTGCGGATTATGAAGCACGCCTGCGGCGTGTGAAGCAAAACCTTTCAGGTTTTATGTTTTTTTGCCTTTTCAAGGCAAAAAAATGGCTCCGGCACTTGGATTCGAACCAAGGACCAAGTGGTTAACAGCCACCTACTCTACCGCTGAGCTATGCCGGAGCGTTGTATTTATCTAATATATCACCTGTTTTTACTTTTTCAAGCTCGTTTCAGGTTTTTTCTTGAAGTTTTGCCGTTTTTTTCAGAAATCCATTTTCATATACTTCACTACTTCTTCCCAATATCCGGCGGCTTCTTCCACCCTGCCCTGCTCTATTATTCGCAATACGTTTTTTATCATGTCGTTATGCGATTCGCAGGTGAATATATTTCTGATTGAAAGGTAGGATGGCATGTTTTCCGCTGACAATTCAGGAAGTCCGTTCCGGATATTGTTGAAGTAGCTTTTATACCCCCTGCCGATACTCCAGCCGTCGAAGAGTCTTTTCAGGTGACCTGCATCTTGCAGCGGTGCGGATATTGCATTCAGGTATTTGAAAAATCCATCTTCCGCCTCTCCGGTCAACAGGGTCATTCCCTCCCGGGTGAAACGGTAGGGTTTGAGCTCGTAAGCGTAAACTCCATTTTCATCACAGTAAAACTTGGTGAGGTAGCCGGTTCTCCAAATACGGTCGGCTTCCTCGTTGCCTCCGAACAGTTCGTCTTTGGGGAAGAAGAAGTTGCCGGGACTGTATATAACAGGTACTCCGTTCACCACCTCGGCTCCCTCAGGGCAGTGAGTGTGGCAGTTGAATACCAGATCTGCTCCGCTCTCTGCATAGAAACGGAATTCATCTGTCATTCTCGGACTCGGCAGCGGATTTTGTTCGTGTCCTCCGTGCATGGCAAGCAGCACCAGATCGGAGTTCTTCTTTGCCGCTCTGATTGAACGGCTGATATTGGTCACTGAATACGGATTGGTTCCTGCTGTATCCACCCGGGCTGTTCCGAACTCGTTTTCGCAGAAATTAAGCAGAGATATTTTCAATCCTGCGTGTTCAAAACAAAGAGGTTTTGCGGCATCTGAAAGGTCTTTGCCGACTCCGGCTGTCATAAATCCGGCGGCTTCGAGACGCTCTTTGGTTTTTATTGCCATCTCTGCGCCGAAGTCTCCGGTATGGTTATTGGCGAGCAGAGTGATATCAACTCCGAGAGCTTTGGCAAAATCGATGCAGTACTCGGGATTGTGCAGATTGGGTCCGCTTTTGGGAATGGCACTGCCCTCCATACCGCACACGACTTCCCACTGCAGCACACGGATATCTGCGCTGTCGAAGATGGGTTTTATATCCCTGACTATTTCCTGCGCTCCGCCGTTCTTCAACAGCTCGAGGCTTTTTTCACTGCGTACACAGAAATCTCCGGCAAACAGAATGGAAAAACTTTTTCCGCCCTTTTCACGTATTTGATTTATTCCTTTGGATATCATAAAATCCCCTCATTTCTTTAATTTGAGTACCAAGGCAGTTCTGCTTGGCAGGTAGAGTTCGAGACAACACATACCGTTGACATTGTGGGTGTAATACGTCTGATCTGCAACTCTTCTGCCGAATCCGTTGTAACGGACTGAATCAGCATCCATCACCGTGAGGTAGGTTCCGGGAACCGCCTCAAATGCGTAATCTGTATAGGAAGCTGTCGGATGAAAGTTGAAACAGAACCAGAAGCCGTTGCGTTCAAAAATCAGCACTTTTTTCTCGTCATCTATCCTGACCTGCTGCACTTTGGCATCGTAAAATCCCTCTGTGCGGAATATGGCAAACATCATGTTGCGGTCAAAATCTGCGAGGTAGTGATAGCGCAATTCCGGAGCTTCGGCAAGATGCCACAATCTGCGGGCGTGTTCAAGACTCCAGTTATTGCCCGGACGGGGAAAATCTATCCATTCGGGATGTCCGAACTCATTGCCCATGAAGTTGAGATATCCTGCCCCGGCAGCTGCCGCCGTGGCGAGGCGCATCATCTTGTGCAGAGCAACTGCCCGCTCGACACGTCCGTCATTGGAATTCACATCCATCGCGGTGTACATGGCATCATCTGCCATGGTGAATATGGCGGTCTTGCCGCCGACTATTGCCTGGTCGTGACATTCGACGTATGAGACTGTTCTCTCATCGGTGCGGCGGTTGGTCAGTTCGCCGTACAAATAGAACATATTCCAGTGCTCATCGATCTGATCGAGCAGTTTGAACCACATATCGGTGACTCCCATCGCAAGACGGTAATCAAAACCGAGTCCTCCGTTCTGGGAAATATCGGCTCCGAGACCGGGCATTCCGCTGACATCCTCTGCCACGGTCACGGCATCAGGACGGACTGAGTGGATGACTTTGTTGGCAAGTGCGAGGTAGGCTGCCGCATCCTCATCGACTCCCTGATTGAAATACTCACCGTAACTGGTGAAACAGTGTCCGAGTCCGTGGTGGAGATAGAGCATACTGGTCACTCCGTCGAAACGGAAGCCGTCAACGTGGAACTCATCGAGATAATAGCGGCAGTTGGAAAGCAGAAAATGCAGAACTTCCGGCTTGCCGTAATCAAAACAGAGAGAATCCCAGTTGGCATGAACTCCGCGCTCACCGGCGTGGAAGTAGGCGTAACTTGTGCCGTCTATTCTGCCCAATCCCTCGACTTCGTTGCGCACGGCGTGCGAGTGGACAAGGTCGATTATAACCCGCAATCCGAGGCGGTGCGCTTCGTCGATGAGAGCTTTCAGCTCCTCAGGAGTTCCGAAGCGGCTGGATACAGCGTAAAAATTCGCAACATGGTAGCCGAAACTGCCGTAATACGGGTGTCCCATGATCGCCATCAGTTGAACGGTATTGTATCCGGCACGGGCGATGCGGGGAAGGATGCTCTCTTTGAACTCGGTAAAGCTGCCGACTTTGGGGTCTTCCTGCGCCATTCCGACGTGGCTCTCGTATATCAGCAGCGAATCGGTTTTTGCAGGAGCAGCGTACTTGAACTCATACTTCTCTTCGGGGTCCCAGACGACGGCACAGAAGAGACCGGTCATATCATCCTGAACGACACGTCTGGCGTATGCAGGAATACGGTCGCCGGCTCCTTCGTTCCATGAGACGTGCATAAGATAGTTGTCACCGTGATGGAGAGTATCGGCGGGAAGTTTGAGCTCCCACACTCCGTTTTCGAGTTTGTTGAGCCGGTACTTATCAAGTTTTTCCCAGTTGGAAAAGTCTCCGAAGAGCGTAACACTCATTGCCAGAGGAGCCCACTCACGGAAAACCCAACCGTCGGAAGTGCGGTGCAATCCGAAATACTCGTGCGCCGATGCGAAATCGGTTATGCTCATTTTTTTGCCCGTCAGACGGGACTCAACTTCAGCTATATGCCGGGTGCGGTCAGCAAGGTTTCCGGCATAAGGTGCGAGATAGACATCCGCCGAAAGCGGAACAGGGGCGTTTGAAAAACGTGACTCCTGCATTTGCGCTCCTTGTAAAACTTACTTTTTGATTTTATCAACCAGCGGACGGGCAAGCATTGACTCGTATATCTTGATATACTCCTGCGCCGTCACGTCGTAGTTGAAACGGTTGCGGGCCTCATCCATGACTCTGGATACGACTTTTTCCCTGAAACTCTCAGGTTTACTGTAAAAACGCATCGCCTCATCGATTCCCCACATCAGACCACCGTCATCGTAGTGGTCAAAGGTAAAGCCGTTTCCGTACAAGCCATCATCTGAAAGCCGGAACACGGTATCTTTGAGTCCTCCGGTGTTGCGTGCCACAGGCAGACTTCCGTAATACTGGGAAATCATCTGCGGCAATCCGCACGGCTCGAAACGTGAGGGCATGAGCATGAAGTCGGATGCGGCAAAGCCGAGTCTTGAAAGTTTCTCGTCAAAGTCACAGACCGTCACTCTGTCGTAGAAGTCGTGTCTGGCTACGATATCACGGAAAATTCCCTGATAACTGCCGTCGGCTACCAGTGCGATCTGAAGGTTGCTGTTGTAATACTTATCTATCACCTGATAGAGAATGTTCGCCAGCAGAGGACATCCCTTCTGTATCGGGTCAAGGCGGTGCGGCCAGAAGAAGAGCGGAGCATTCTGATCCACTCTGAGTCCGGTGCGCTCCTGGAATGCGATCTTGTTAGCCTTTTTGGCAGAAGCATGGTCAGCACTTGAGTAACGGCAGAGCAGAGCTTCATCCGTGACCGGGTCGTAGTCGGGGTCGGGGGAATTCAAAATTCCGTTGGCGCATCCGGCGTAGTATTTGGCGGCAAGTTCGTTGCGGATATTGGCAGGCACAAAATCATAGTGTCCGTCAACGATTTCACGCAGAAAACTCGGACTCACGGTATTGATGAAGTGAGCGGCAAAAATTCCGCTGGTCATAAAATCCACAGGATTACTGCAGCGGCTCTCTTCGTAGTTGTACGGAGGATGCTCATAGTAGAGGTTCTGCCAGAACGGTGCGGCATCTATTCCCCTATCCTCGATATCGGCAAGCAGTGCCTTGCTGGTATGGATATTGTGAACCGTAAAAAGGCAGGGAATACCCATGCGGCGTGCTGCCGCCGGAATAAGTCCGGTCATCCAGTCATTACAGTGGATAAGGTCAGGCTGAACTGAGGGAATTATGTTATTTATCACCTCTCTCTGAAATGCCATCGCCTGCTTGAAGCTCTCTTCGGAATAACTGCTGTAAACGGAGTTGCGGTAGTAGAATATGCGGTCCTCGGCAAGATGGATGCGGCTGTTGTGCAAGTGCTGCATATAGACACGCATCTCGTTGCTGATGAGATTACCCACATCAACATGGAACATACGGCGGTAGTGAGGAAGAGCCACATGAACATCTGCTCCCTGACGGAACAATGCTCCGACAAGACTTGCTGATACATCAGCCATTCCGCCTGCCTTGGCTCGGAGATGGTGGGCCATATTGCCCATACCCTCCGGCAGATAAGTGATTTCAGGCGTCACCACCAGAATCCGCGGCGCTTTGCGGGTGCTCTTTCTCATAATACTACACCTTTTATTTTGTTGATTTTCAAAGTGTATCAGGAGTTTTGCTCCTGACACACCGTTTGGATGCTCTGTTATTACTTGGGCCAGCAGACAAAGCCGGGGACACTGTTATCCCAGTCGGTTCCGGCAGCTTTGATGCGGGCGGTGAGTCCGAAACGTCCTGCGGAGTTGCAGACCACGGTGCACTTGTAGCTGTAATTGCCGCCGCCGTTGTCTTTTGTCATGGTCATCGGAACGTAGAAGCTGTCAACGATATCGCTGTGGGCATCGACGGTTCCGCCGTAGGCATCGACTGAGACATCTTCGGGTTTCAAGCCGCCGAGCTGGACTTCGACGGTCATATCAATGGTATCTCCGACGTGGACATCGGCAAGACTGCTGGATATCTGGGGATAGGTGATGCTCAGTTTTCCGGCATCGAAGTTTTCCACCAGTCCGCGCTTCTGCTCAACAAGTTTGTGGGCAAGTGCAGCGTTGTCTGTGGTGAGTGCGCAGTAGGCTTTTTCAGCCGGAACGTAGAACATCTCGTTATACTCGCTGACCATGCGGTTACTGGAGAACATTGAGAGTCCGGTAATGATAGACTCTTTCATGCGCTTGACCCAGCGAACCGGAATATCATTCGCTCCGCGGTCGTAGAAGCAGGGGATGATCTCGCGCTCAAGCAGATTGAAGAGCTGCTGTGACTCGTAGTTGTCTCTATCCTCATCGACGGTGAAGTAGTTGCTGTCTTTGATCGCCCAGCCGTTTTCGCCGTCGTATGCCTCAGCCCACCAGCCGTCGAGGATACTGCAGTTGATGACACCGTTGATGGCGGCTTTCATTCCGCTGGTGCCGCTCGCTTCCTGAGGACGGCGGGGGTTGTTCAACCAGACGTCAACGCCCTGAACCAGTTTGCGTGCCATGCCGATATCGTAGTTTTCGGCAAAGAGCATCTTATCCTGCACTCCGTTTTCCTGAGCGAAGCGGATGAGATCCTGAATGAGTTTCTTACCCTCGTTGTCGGCGGGGTGCGCTTTTCCGGCGAAGATGAACTGCACCGGACGGCGGGTGTCACGCAGGATATTGAGCAGACGCTGACTGTCACGCAGAAGCAGGGTTCCGCGTTTGTAGGTGGCAAAACGTCTGGCGAAACCGATGGTGAGAATATCGGATTGAAGAACGGTTTTTCCCGGAACGCCCTCCCCGTTCTCGCCCATGTAGCGGACATTGTTGAGTGCCCACTTTCTGGCGTGACGGACAAGTGACTGACGGCAGAGTTCGTGGGTCATCCACAACTCCTCATCGGGCATTCTGTCGAGCTCGGCACGGAGTTTATCCTTATCGGGATTCTGTATCCATTTGGGTGAGAGATAACGCTCGAAGAGCTGGGCGATACGGCGGGAGATCCATGAAGCAACATGCACACCGTTGGTGATGCTGGTGATCGGGATCTCACCCTCGGATCTGCCGGGCCACAGATGTTTCCACATCTGTCTTGCGACCTCTCCGTGGAGTTTGCTCACGCCGTTGCTGTAATTGGCGGCAAGGCGCAGACCGAACACGGTCATGGACATCTCTGAGGTACGTCCGCGCTCGTGGATCGGAATTCCCCAGCGGATGACACGGTCGAGGTCGAGCTTCGCTTCTGAGGCAAAGACCGCAAGGTAGGGGCGCAGCAGGTTGATATCGAACACCTCGTTTCCGGCAGGAACCGGAGTGTGGGTGGTGAAGATATTGGAACGCCACACAACTTCAAGTGCAGTGTCGGGGTCATATCCGAGGTCATTGACCATGTGAGAGATACGGGCGAGTGACAAAAATCCTGCGTGTCCCTCGTTCATGTGGCAGACTGCCGGATCGCATCCCATGGCGAGCAGGGCTTTCACGCCGCCGATGCCGAGCAGGAGCTCCTGATGCAGACGCATACGTTTATCTCCGCCGTAGAGACGCCAGGTAACTTCACGCAGGTCGGGCGGATTCTGCGGCAGCTCGGTGTCGAGCAGCACCAAAGGAACATTGCCGACCCAGAGAATCCAGACTGCGACGGCGATCTCACGCTCGGCAAGACGCATACGGATTATCAATTCGTCTCCGTTGCTATCGCAGGCACGCACCACTGGAAGATCCTGGATCTCTGAAATGGGGTAGTGTTCAATCTGCCATCCGGTGCGGTCGAGCACCTGACGGAAATATCCCTGACGGTAGAGAAGTCCGACTGCCACCAGAGGAAGTTTCAAATCACTGGCTGCTTTCAGATGGTCTCCGGCAAGCACTCCGAGACCGCCGGAAAAGATGCGGATGCTCTCGTGGATACCGAACTCAAGTGAGAAATATGCCACCTGACGTTTGCAGATATCAAGACGTGAGGCAACCTCCTTTTCGTACTCGGCTTTGACTGCGGCAAGCTGACGCAGGTAGCCTGCATCTTTTGCCAGCTCTTCCATGCGGCTCTGGGGAACGTTGCGCAAAAATGCCTTGGCAGTTCCCTTCTGCTTGCGCCACGCCGCAGGGTCGATGCGGACAAAGAGTTCGATGGCGTTCTGATGCCAGCACCACCAAATATTGTTGGCGAGGGTTTCGAGGAATGACAACTCCTCAGGAATACGGGGTGAAACGTTGTATAATTGAAGTTCCATTTTCAATCTCCGGGGTATGATACATATCTTTGCACACACTCTCATGCGGCTCCCCTTGCCGCTGCTGTGTGTTTTCCGGAAAAACCGGAATAATCAAAAAATCCGGCAAAAAAGATGCCGGATACTGTTTTACGCTTTTGCTTTCACACTCAAAACACTGTTGAGAGAACCGATATCGTTGGGCACAAAATTGGGATTTGCCGAATCAAGGCACCAGACACCGTCAACCACGAACTTATACTGATATTCGCCGGGAGCCAGACGAAGCTGACAACGGTAGATACCCTCGTTTTTTTTGTCGAGCATCTGTTTTTCAGGCTGCCAGTCATTGAAACTGCCGGCGACCATAACAGTTCTGCCGGGAGCATCCTCATAGGTCAGATTGATGTAGCGCAATGCCCCCGTTTTCTCTTTTTTCTCACTCATAATTCACCTCTCAAATTATCCCCCGCACCGTATATTATCTCTATTACAGCGTTAATGTTGCAAAATCGGCGGTGCAGATACTTGCATGGGTATAATATAACACTTTTTATTATAAAATCAAACTTTCCTCTTTTTCTGATTTTTTCCGTGGGCAAGAAAACCTTTGCTGCGCGGAGGACCTGTGCGGCGGCGTTTCAGCACCTCTATCTGCGGTCTGCGCTCAGCGAGCCCCCGGTTGACCGGAATCGGATTGCCCGCCGAATCTTTGCCGCAGTAATACATGGCTCCGCCCATGGTCATCGGCAGGGGAATGTAATCCTGTACCTGCTGAAGACTCCAATGGTGTTTGTTGAGGAAATCATCGACCACCTGCATTGCTTTGGCGGTACACCCGGGAAAGTTGGATATAAAAAGCGGAATGATGTACTGTTCCAAACCGAACTCTTTACTCAGTTTGGAAAATTCATCCATAAACTGATAAAACTCCTCAGCGGAACTCTTGCGCATGAGCTTCAACACACCCGCATCAAGATGCTCGGGAGCAACTTTCAGATGTCCTGAAACATGGTAACGCACCACTTCACGCAGCAATTCAGGCTGACGCAGCGCAAGGTCGAGACGGATTCCTGAATTTATATAGATATGCTTCACCTTGGGATGATTGCGCAATCGTCTCAGCAGTTTCAACAACTCAAGTCCGTCGCACTTGTAGTTAGGACACACTGACGGGAAGAGGCAGCTTGAACGTTTGCACTTTGCGCACACTTCCGGATTTGCCGAACTGCCGAAAATGTTTCCTGCGGCTCCGCCGATATCGCTTATCGTACCCCGGAAGAGCGGCATTTTGGTAACTTCGTCGATTTCTCGGCAGAGAGAATCAGCACTGCGGCTCATCACGCTTCTGCCCTGGTGGGCGACAAGTCCGCAAAAGGCACAGCCGCCGGGACATCCCCTGACCGCCTGCACCGAATTGGATATCGCATCAAATGCAGGAATACGTTTCTTATACATCGGATGCGGCTTGCGGGCGTAGGGCAGTTCGTGAACTTTATCAAGCTCTTCGGAACTCAACGGCAGCGGAGGCGGCTCGATAACAAGAATACGCTCTCCGTAACGCTGAAAGAGTCCCCTGCCCCGGAACGGATTCATCTCCTGCTCGACAAGAATGGTCGAGGTCATGATGGCATCTTTATTTTTCAAGGTCTCCTCGTAACTCGGCAGCTCGAGGTATTTATCACCCGGTTCAAAAAGTTCAGCCTCTTTTTTGCCGAGCAGACGGGCGGTACCGGGGATTCCGGCAAGAGACTCGCCGCAGGCAAAACGTCTGAACACTTCGGGGGTCGGACGCTCGCCCATTCCGTAAACCATTATGTCAGCTTTGGTATCGACCATCATTGACGGACGTATTTTATCCTGCCAGTAATCATAGTGGGCAACACGGCGCAAGCTCGCTTCCAAGCCGCCTATCATCACCTTGACTCCGGGGAACGCACGGCGTGCCAGCTGTGCGTACACCACCAGTGCGTGCGGCGGACGTTTGCCGGTTTCACCATCTTCGCTGAACATATCCTCTTTGCGTTTGCGCCTGCCGGCGGTATAGATATTGACCATGGAATCCATATTTCCGCTGGTGACACCTATTCCGATACGGGGCTTGCCCATGACTCTGAGCGACTCAACGTCGTTCCAGTCAAATTGAGCGATGATGCCGACACGGTAACCGCAGGAAATCAGATGCCTGCCGATGATCGACACTCCGAATGAGGGATGGTCAACGTAACAATCTCCGGTCAGCAGAAGAATATCAAGTTCGTCCCAGCCGATTTGCTCCATCTCTTTTCTGCCGGTCGGGATAAATTCCGGCTGGATAATTTTCTTTTCAGGCTCCATTTACTTCACCATCCGTCCGCTTTCCGGAATCGATGTGACCGAAGAGAACCTGCCATCTTTTATGTTTTTGAATTTTATCACATCGGGCTTGGCATTGGGCAGAGCAGAAGGAATCACTTCAAATGTCTCTGAATCCTTTTTGCCGATAACTGAACCATCGACAACAAAGAGCAGGGAAACTCTTGTTTTTCCGTCAATATTTTCCACTGCTTCCCCCCCGGTGAGCCATTCCCCGTTATTGACGCTGACTGCCACTGCCTTGAAGCCGCGTCCGAAAGCGTGCAGCTGATAATCGTAAATCGAGAGTTTACGCTCGGGAGCAAGTTTTATCACCATTCTGGCAAAAATACGGTTGGCAACATCCTCTTGAACAAGTTTGACCTCAGGCTTTCTGTTGGTAAACTCAGCAGCAAGAACGGTTCCGCTGCGGAAGTCAACAGTTGCAGCTGTAACGGCAAAGGCGGCTGAAAACAGAACTGCTGCCGAAAAAAAACATCTCATTTTCATAATAAAAAAACACCTCCATGTTTGTCAGCAACAAATATAAAGGTGTATATACGATTTTTCAAGTTTTGCGGATAAGTTTTTTCACTTATTCTCTGCTTCAGTGCTCCTGCGGTTGCGGATAAAGGCGAAGTAGAGTGCGGGAATCACATAGAGTGTCAGGATCGAGGCAAAGGTGAGACCGCCGACGACACCGAGTCCGCATGATGCACGCATTTCCGAACCGAGTCCGGTTCCGAATGCCATCGGCAGCATACCTGCGACCGAAGCGATACTGGTCATCACTATCGGACGGAACTTATCGGCCGCCGCCGACTCCATGGCATCGTGAGGAAGCATCCCGGAAGCCTGTTTTACGGCGCACTCATCCATGATCAGAATGGCGTTGTTCACCACAATACCTATCATCATAACGCCTCCGAGCAATCCCATCATCGACATGGACTCGTTGAAAGCGTAAAGTGTGAGATACATACCGAGAAATCCGAGCGGAACGGTGAACATGATGAGAAACGGACGTGTCCATGACTCCATGATCGCAGCAATCAGCAGATAGGTAAGTGCGATGGCAAGGATGATGACCTCTACAAACTCAACCGAAGTCTCGTTCATGCGCTCAACCTGTCCGACGAAACGCAATCCGTATCCCTGAGGAAGCACTGACTGGGTCTCGTCACGCATCACTTTCACCACCTCACTCAATGAGACATCAGGCGCGGTATTGGCATAAATCCAGATCGCACGCTCACGGTCGTAACGGTTGATACAGACACTGCGGACATCCTCTTTCACCTCGGCAAGCACACGGATATTGCGGGGGCTGGAATCCTGTGAACCGACGGTGAGCAGATCGACCTGATCGAGTCCGACCTCATCTTTCTGCTTCAGACGGATATCGAATGAGCGGTTGCCCACACGGAACGTTCCGACCTCGACTCCCTCATAGGTTCCGCGCACCGACTCACTGAGCTCTTTGGCGGATATTCCGAGGTTTTGAAGTACCGGACGTCTCGGACGCACGTTGATATTGGGTTTGCCGACACGGATACTGCTGTCGATATCAGAAGTCACCCGTTTGGCGGCAATTTTTTCCATGGCAAGTCTGCCGTAGTGCTCGAGCATCTGGATATCATTTCCGCTCACACGCATGGGAATATCCGCACCTGCTCCGCCGGAACCTCCGGCACGGGGAATGGCGATGGTAACGATACAGTCTTCGAGGAATGAGAGCTCCTCACGGACTCCTTCGATAAGCTCACCGAGTTTCTCTTTACGCTCAGTTTTGGGCGTAGCCACCACCGTCAACTCGGCGAGGTAAACCGCTGCCGAGACCTGTCCGCCGGAACCGCTGACGTGACCGACTGACACACCGACGCGTTTGATGTAGGGCAGCCGCTCGGTGAGTCGGGCAGCGGCGGTTTTCGCAAGCTCACTTGTAGTTTTCAAATTGTAGTAGGTCGGGAACTCAAGACGCACGGTCATTTCACCCTGATCGGCGTTGGGCATCGATGATGTACCCACCTGAGGCACAACAACAAAATAGATGAGTGCGCACATCGCCGCAGTTGCCGCCACGACAAGCCAGCAATACTTTCTTGTCCATGCGACACTGCGGGCAAATCCCCGGGTCAGCGCATCGTAGGCATAATCCCACGGTTTGAACAGCAGTGCAAGCAGCTTATTCTGACCTCCCCTGCCAAGCAGCATGAATGAGAGGATCGGAGTGAGAGTGAAGCTGATAAACAGTGAAACCAGCGTTGCCGCCACCATCACTCCGGCAAACGGAGCCATCATCAAACCGGTACGGGTCTTCATCATCGCCACCGGAACGAACACCACCACGTTGGTCAGAGCACTGGCAGCCACGGCGTTGACCACCTCGCTCGCTCCTTTGCCGGAAGCACTCTTCACATCCTCTTTATTGTCAAGATGACGGAAGATGTTTTCGATGACCACGATGGAGTTGGTCACCAATACTCCCACTGAACAGCCGAGAGAGAGCAGAGTCATAATGTTGAATGTGTAACCTAAAAGCTCCATGACCGCAAAGGTGACGATCACGGATACCGGCATCGAGATGACCACAATAAACGTTGACCGCAAATCGTGCAGGAAGAGAAAAAGCAGAACCGCTGTGAGCACGATTCCCATAAAGATACTGCTCCAGGCGTCATCCACCGATGCCTGAATGAACTCACCGGCATCCTTGAACCAGATAAGTTTCATTCCGCTGGGAAGCTCGCCCTTGTCGACGATCTCGTTGAAACGCTTTTTCAGATTGCTGATGACTTCAACAGCGTTGGCATCTCCTTTTTTCACGATCCTTATCATCGCCGCAGGCTCTCCCTGATAAAAAGCACGGCTGCGGGCTTCACGGGATACCAGTTCGGCGTGCGCAACGTCACGCAGATAGACCCGTTTGCCCTCGTGCTTGCCGATTTCGAGAGCTTCGATATCACGCAGACTCTTGAACTCGCCGTCGAAAGTGACGTTTATCTCACGTTTGCCTCCCCGGATACGTCCGGCGGGAACCTTCACGTTGTTCGCTTCGAGCTTGGCTTTGATATCAGCCATGGTAAGGTTGGTGGCGGCAAGTTTTTCACGATCGACAAAGACGTGAACCTGCATCTCATTGGAACCGATGACCACCACGTTTCCGACTCCGGGAACAGATGAAAAACGGTCGGAAACAACCTGGTCAGCGTAGTCGTATATCTCGTCGATCGGACGGTCTCCCGTAAGGTAGATATAAGCCACGTTGATGGCGTTGTTGTCGATTTTGCGGATGACCGGCTCATCGACTCCTTCGGGGAAATCATCACGGATACGGTTGAGATTTTCACGCACGTCGGTCGCCGCCACATCGACATCGACACCCATGAAGAACTCGAGGTTGACACGGCACTCGTTTTCCATACACATACTGGAAATGTGGCGCAATCCGTCAAGCGATGCCACAGCATCCTCGATACGGCGGGCGACTTCGACCTCGATTTCCTCAGGACTTCCGCCCTGATACTCGGTCTTGATGAACACATAGGGAACATCCACACTGGGCATCAGGTCGATGCTCAGCTTGCGGTAGGCGTTTATTCCGAGCATCACCAGAACGATGATGAAACTCGTCATGGCGATGGGACGTTTTACTGACCAGTCACAAAGAAACATGATTTATTTCTCCCCGATATCAATGAGACTGAGCTCGTCACCGGCATTGATGAAGGTCTGACCGACCACAACGACTTTCGCTCCGGCAAGAGCTTTGCTATTGGTGATTTCAGTGACTCCCTCGTACTCGATTCCGGTCTTGACACTGACCTCTTTTGCCTTGCCGTTATCTGAGACAAAGACTATTTTCCTGCCGTTGTTGCGCTGCATGATGGCATCGGATTTCACTCCGTAACCGTCACGCTCTGAGAGAACCAGACTCACTCCGCAGAGGATACCGCTCACGAGTTTGCTTCCGGCAGGGACAAGTATCTTGATTTTGAAAGTGCGGCTGAGAGGCTCAATACTCGGAGAACGGTAGGTCACGACCGCCTCACCTGCGGAAACTCCGTCAAGATCGAAGCGGGCAATGGTCTTGCCGGGAATTATACGGTTGTAATATATTGAACTGATGAAGCAATTCACCTCAAGTTCGGTCTGATTTTCTATCTTGAGTATCTGCTTGCCCTGCTGCATGAATTCACCCTGCTCCACGAAAGTCTCGGTGATGATGCCGTCGAACGGAGCTTTGATGATTGAATCTTCAAGGTTCTTGCGGGCGATATCGAGATTGTTGCGCTGTTTCTTTTCCAGAGCCTGCGCCACAGCGACCTGGGCTTTGGCTTTTGCATACTCCGACTCGGCGGACTTTTTGGCTACATCATAGGTCTCATAGCTATCCTGACTTATCGCCTGGGATTTGTGCAGCGTTTCAGCACGTTTGAAATCCCGCTCGGCTTTGTGCAGTTTGATTTCAGCAAGCTCGGCGTTGATACGGGCACTGGCGAGCTCTGAGGAGCAGACCGCAAGCTCGTTCTCGGCGACGGTCACCAGATTTCGCAGATTTTTGCGGTCGATTTCAAAGAGGATATCGCCCTTTTTAACTTTACTGCCCTCATCAACAGCAAGCACATCCAGTGTTCCTGAGGTCTTGGCTGAAAGTGAAGCAAGCTCCCGCGGAAGCACCGTTCCCTGAACAGGGATGCGTTCGACAAAGTGCTTTTTTTCCATTTCCGCAAGAGAAACCTTGATAACTCTCGCCTTGCTTTTTGCCGCTTTTTTTCTGGCGCCGCATCCACTCACGCACGCACAGATTACCACTGAACAGAGAATAAACGCCGCTCCTTTCAAAAACACTCCCGATTTCATAATCTGAAACAACTCCTTATGTTAAGATTACTTAAAAAATCCGTAATTTTACACTACTTTAAGTAATGTAACACAATTATTGCTGCTTTTCAAATACAGAAAACTGCTTTTTGTGTAAAAATTCAGTTAAAATCAACGCAAAACGTGTTGAAAAAATCGGTTTGACGTGCCATATTATATAAGCGACAATGAATGTCGTGTGGATTTTTTTACATTTTTATTGGAGTGTAGTATTATGACTAAGCGTGACCTTGTGGTTAAGATAGCCCGCAAGACCAGACAAAACCAGAGCGATGTCGCCGAGACAGTGCAGCTGACCTTGGATTACATCGCCGAAGAGCTCATCGCAGGACGCAACATCGAACTGCGCAATTTCGGTATTTTCGAGATTAAGGTGCGCAAGAGCCGTAAAGGACGTAATCCCAACAAACCCGAGAAGGAAGTTGAGATCCCCGAGAGAACGGTCGTCAAATTCCGCGCCGGAAAAGAGCTCAAAGAAGCTATCGAAAAACTCAACCCCGCTGACTTCGCATAAGCGAAGAAAATCGGGAGAAAAACAAACAGTAAGAACGCCTGACGGAAAATCAAGTTTTTTTCGTCGGGCGTACTGATTTTTAATGGGACAGGATAATTATGGCAAATTTCGCACCTCCGCCGGGTACGGCGGACATTTTTGAGGCAGAAGCCGGAGTATGGCGTTCTATCGAAAACACCGCAGCAGACGTGTTCTCCCGGTACGGCTACGGTGAGCTGCGCACTCCGGTTTTTGAGTACACTGAGGTCTTCCAGAAGGGTCTCGGAAACGAAACCGAAGTCGTTCAGAAAGAGATGTACACTTTCGAAGACAGAGGCGGAAGAAGTCTCACGCTCAGACCGGAAGGCACCGCAGGAGTAATGAGAGCTCTTTCAAATACCGACGTGATGAACGGTGTTGAACAGAGAGTCTATTATCACGGTCCCATGTTCAGAGGCGAGCGTCCTGCCGCAGGAAGACGCCGTCAGTTCCACCAGATCGGCGTGGAAAATGTCGGACGCTGCGCTCCGCTTATCGATGCAGAGTGTATCGCCATGCTCTGCACATTTTTGAAAGAGATCGGAATAACCGATTTTCAGCTTGATATCAACACCAGAGGTGTCGCCGCCGACCGTGCTCCCGCCGAAGCTGTCCTGAGGGAGTATTTTGCCAAGCACCTCGACTCAATGTGTCCGGACTGCCGCACCCGTTTCGAGCGCAACATTTGGAGAATCCTCGACTGCAAGCAGCCGGAGTGCGGCAAAATCGTTGCCGATGCTCCTGACTACGTCGCAAGTTTCAGCGAGGATTCACGCAACTACTTTGCCGAAGTCTGCGCAGCTCTTGATGCACTCAAAGTTCCATACCACGTCAATCCGAGACTCGTCCGTGGTCTCGACTACTATGTGCACACCGTTTTTGAACTCAGCCACTCCGCCCTCGGAGCTCAGACCTCAATCGCAGGCGGCGGAAGATACGAACTCTATCTGCCCGGCGAAAAACGTGCCGTTCCCGGAGTCGGTTTCGCCGCAGGTGTCGAGCGTCTCATCATGGTGAGAGAGGCTCTGCAGGTTCCTGCTCCCGCAGGTAAAAGTGCATACGCTTACCTCATCGGTCTCGGCAGTGCCGCAAGAATCGCCAATCTTCAGCTGGCTGACATGCTCCGCAAAGAGGGCGTTCCCGTCGCTCTCGAGCTCGAGGAGCGTTCCTTCAAAGCCCAGATGCGCGGAGCCAACCGTTCCGGAGCTCAGTTCGCCGTCATCAGAGGCGACGCCGAAATGGAAAAGAAGATACTGATCGTCAAAGATATGAACGACGGTTCACAGTCTGAAATAGAAGAGTCCCAAATTTTCAATTATATTTGTCAAAGGAGCAACACAAAATGAGCAACGCCAAAAACCTCATCTTCCTCGGCGCCCCCGGTGCCGGAAAAGGAACCATTTCCAAACGTCTTCTCGCTGTTTGGAAACTCGCACACATCTCAACCGGAGATATGCTCCGCGCTGAGGTCGCCGCCGGAACCGAACTCGGTCTCGCTGCCGACAAACTCATGAAGAGCGGTCAGCTGGTCACCGACGAAATCGTCGCCGGAATGGTCAAATCCCGCATCGCAAAAGATGATTGCGCCGATGGTTTCATCCTCGACGGATTCCCCCGCACCGTGGTGCAGGCAGACCTGCTCGCCGATGCCATGAAAGCCGCAGGCAAAGAGCTGACCAAGGTCATCTACTTCAAGGTCGATGACGAACTTCTGCTCCAGCGTCTCACCGCCCGCCAGAACTGCAAGGGCTGCGATGCTATTTACAACAAAATTTTCATGCCCTCAAAGCAGGAAGGCATTTGCGACAAGTGCGGTTCAGAGCTCTATCAGAGAAGTGATGACTCTCTCGAAACCGCAAAATCCCGTCTTGCAGTCTTTTACAAGCAGACCCAGCCGCTCATCGACTACTACGAGAAAGCCGGTCTGCTTATGACTGTCACCGAACTTGATGCCGCCAAAATCGTTGACGGTATCGTGGCGGAACTCGGATAATTTCTGTTATGTCGAGGGGACAAAACGTTCATACTGCCGAAGAGCTTATCCGCATCCGGCGTGCAGCTGAGGTGACTGCCTCGGTGCGCGACCGGATCGCCAATGAAGTCAGAGCAGGAATGACGACCTTTGATCTGGATCAGATCGCCGGCGAAATAATCCGTTCTACCGGAGGCAAAAGTGCCTTCCTCGGTTACTGCGGATATCCCGGCAACATCTGCATTTCTGTCAATGATGTGGTAATTCACGGAATCGGCAGACCGGATGTCATTATCACCGAAAATGACGTGGTCAGTATAGATGTAGGTGTAGAAATAGATGGTGCTATCGGTGATACCGCCCGCACCGTCTGTTTGAATTCCGCTCCGCCGAATGATGTAAAACGCCTGTTGCAGGGTACAAAAGATGCCCTGATGGAAGGTATTGCAGCCGCCCTGCCCGGAAGACGTGTCGCTGATATCAGCCGTGCCGTCGAGCAGGCAGCCAAAAGACACAAGCTCGGAGTCGTCCGGGATTTTGTCGGTCACGGCTGCGGAATAAAAATGCACGAGCCTCCCGAAGTACCCAACTACACCGGATGGGGACAGGGACCGGTTTTAGCTCCCGGAATGGTGCTCTGCATTGAACCGATGCTCACGCTCGGCAGCTTCAAAGTAAATATCGACCGCAGTGACAAATGGACTGTCAGAACTGCCGACAAAAGCCTGAGCGCACATGAAGAACACATGATTTTGATAACAGATAAAGAACCGGAGATTTTAACGTGGCAAAAGACGATGTGATCCGCGTAGATGGAGTTGTGAAGGATCTTCTTCCCAACACGATGTTTAAAGTGGAAATTCAGACCGGTCATGTGGTGAACGCCCACATTTCAGGCAAGATGAGGATGAATTTTATCCGTATTCTTCCCGGAGATGCCGTCACCCTTGAGATGTCTCCCTACGACCTGACCAAAGGCCGTATCGTTTTCCGCAAAAAGTAACTTATCAACTATATTATATTACAGGTGCAAAAAATGAAGATTCTGGTCATCAATGCCGGAAGCAGCTCAATGAAATTCACGCTGTTTTCCATGGAAAATGAAACTGTTCTCGCCAAAGGTCAGTTCGAGCGTCTGGGTTCAGATGCTCCCAACATGATCTACAAACGTCCTGACGGCTTCAAGTTCGAGCAGGTCGTTCCCGTCAAGGATCACGTTGAGGCTTTCAAAGCCATCTGCGCAAAACTGGTCGATCCCGAAGTCGGAGTGCTCAAAGATCTTGCCGAAATCAACGCCGTCGGTCACCGTGTGCTGCACGGCGGTGAGAAGATCACCGCTCCTGTCGTCATCGACGACAAGGTGAAAGATATCATCAGAGAGTGCTTCCCCCTCGGACCGCTGCACAACCCCGCCAACCTCGCCGGTATCGAAGCCTGCGAAGAGGCAATGCCCGGAGTCACCAATGTCGGTGTCTTTGACACCCAGTTCCACCAGACCATGCCGGCTGAGGCGTATCTCTATGCCATTCCTTACGAATACTACAAGGAGCATGGTATCCGCAAGTACGGTTTCCACGGAACCAGCCACCACTATGTCACTCTTGCCACTGCCAAGTTCCTCGGCAAAGATGTCAATGATATCAACATCATCACCTGTCACCTCGGCAACGGATGCAGCATGGCTGCCATCGAAAACGGCAAGGTCGTCGATACCACCATGGGATTGACTCCGCTCGAGGGTCTGATGATGGGAACCCGTTCCGGTGATATGGACCCCGCCGCTGTGCTCCGCATGGTCGAGCTCGGCAACACCGCAAAAGAGGTTGACAATATCCTCAACAAAAAGTCTGGTCTGCTCGGCGTCGGCGGAATCAACACCGGCGACATGCGTGATATGCTCTCAGCAGCTGAGGGCGGAAATGAGCGTGCCGAACTCGCAGTCAAGATGTTTGTCCGCCGTGTGGTCAAGTACATCGGAGCTTACAACTGTCTGGTCGGCGGTGCTGAGGCTATCGTCTTTACCGGCGGTATCGGTGAGTTCTCATGCCCCATCCGCAAACGCATCATCGACGGTGTCAAGGCTCTCGGAATCTCCATCTGCGAGAAACGCAACGCAGAGTGCTTCGGCAAAGCCGGAATCATTTCCACCGATGACAGCAAGATCAAAGCAATCGTCATGCCCACCGATGAGGAGCTGATGATCGCAAAACACACCATGAAACTTGCGGCTAAGTAAGCCGTGCAAATTTTAAGGAGTAAATATCATGTCAGCTATTGATAAATTCGCAGAGCGCGCCCGTTCAGTTTCACGTTCAATCGTGCTTCCTGAGGGTCAGGACCCCCGCGTGGTCATCGCCGCAAACATGGCAGTCGAGCAGAAAGTGGTCAGCAAGATCGTCGTGCTCGGAACTGAGGCTGAAATCAGCGAGGCTTGCGCCAAAGCCGGAATCACCGAGCGCAAATTCGAGTGTCTTGACTATATGGCAAGTCCGCTTTTCGAGGATTTTGCCAATGAGCTTTATGAGATGCGCAAAGCCAAAGGTCTGACCATCGAGAAAGCCCGTCAGATGATTTCCAGCCGCATCTACTTCGGAGCTATGATGTGCCGCAGAGACCTGGTCAACGGATTGGTTGCCGGTTCAATCGCCTCCACCGCCGATATGCTGCGCGCGGCGTTCCACTGCATCGGAACCGCCAAAGGCATCAAAATCGCAAGTTCAACCTTCGTTATGGGTCTGAAAGAGCCGACCGAGTCCGGAGATGATGTGCTTCTCTTCTCTGACTGCGGAGTGAATCCGAATCCCGATGCCGACCAGCTGGTCGATATCGCTTATGCCACCTGCCAGAGCTACCGTGCTATGCTGGGAGCTACTCCGAAAGTTGCGTTCCTCTCATTTTCCACCAAGGGAAGTGCCGACCACGAAATTCTGGTCAAAATCAAAGAGGCCACCGAGAAGTTCCAGAAGAAGATCGCCGACGAGAATCTGGATATTCTCTGCGACGGAGAGCTTCAGGCTGATGCCGCAATCGTTCCCTCAGTGGGAGCAGCCAAAGCTCCGGGCAGCAAAGTTGCCGGATGCGCCAACGTGCTTATTTTCCCCGACCTCAACTGCGGAAACATCTGCTACAAGCTGGTACAGCGTCTGGGCAAAGCCGAGGCATACGGTCCGGTTCTCCAGGGACTTGCCAAGCCGCTCAACGACCTTTCCCGCGGCTGCAGTGCCGAGGATATCTACGGTGAAATCGTCATCACCGTCTGCCAGAGCATCTGAGCAAACAAATTCCGATAAACAAAACACCTCAGCGGAAACCAAACCGCTGAGGTGTTTTGTTATGAGTATGAATGATGCGGAGTGAAAACGAAAATCAGGTCACGCAATGATGGCAAAAACGGGTAAACCCCTGCGTTTTATGCTTGACAAATTTGCTTCCGGGTATTATATTGCACGGTAACAAGGAGTTTTTTTATGAAACGTTATTTTATTTTCACTTGCGCAGCGGTATTTTTTCTCTTTTGCGGCTGCTCGTCTGTCAGGCATGAGGAACTTGATACCACTGCTCCGCAGAAGTTTTCGTCAGCTGATGTTGAAAGCGGTAAAATTCTTGCTGAAAACTACATCAACGCCCTCGTTCAGGCGGTTAAAAGTGATGATTTTAATGTCATCGCTCCTTATCTTCAGACTGATATGTTCTCCATGAGACACAAAAAAACGGTCTTCCACGATATGTGCAAAAGGTTTTCTCTCAATGGGAAAATCATCTCGCACTCTTTCGTCGGAGTTTTTGACCAGACTCTCTGCAAGGACTATATCTGGAAAATAGATTTTGAAAAAAATACCGGCTCCGAAAAACTTCCCGTCATCAGAACCACCATGCTCTACATCGTCAGGATAGTTATGGGCGAAAAGGCTCCGGAAATAGTGCGGGCACGTCCGATACAGCTCTGATTTACGTTAGCGACGGATGAATGAGAGGAACGCTTTTCCTCTGGTACTCCAATTATTACGGCTGAGAAAGTCGTAATCGGGATTTTCGCAATGATTTTCCGGCTCTTCAAGCAATTTTGATGCTTTTTCGGCGAAATCGGAACTTCCGCTGTAAAAGCTGAGATGCGGATTGGTTTTGAAGTATTCAAGCTCACTCCACCACGGCGCAAGCACTCTTTTTCCCAACGCCAGATACTCGTACAGTTTGACCGGATCGACCGCTTCGATCAGGGGATTTATCTTGAACGGCATCATCAGAAGTGACGCACTTTTGATATGGCGTGCCACCTCCGGGTGCGGCACTTTGCCGTACAACTCGATATTGCCGGGAAGCTCTGACGGCAAATCTGACATCACAGGTCCCACTATGCGGATATGTTTTTGCGGAAACTTTTCCGCAAACTCTGTCACGCTCTGCCAATCAAACCAATCGTCAACAGTTCCCACATAGAGCAAATCAGTGGCGGGAACGCTGTGTTTTTCTTCGCTCTCTGACAGAAAATCATCAGCGGCGGCGTTGCGAACCACGCAAACTTTTTCCGGCTCGACGGAATAATTTTCAAGCAGATACTCTTTTAATTTATTTGAAGAACAGACGATTTTTTCTGCTCTGCGGCACAATTCAGACTCTTTTCCGGCAATCATCTGCCGCACTTTTCCGGCATGGAAATCGGGATTTTTATCCATGCAGTCGTAAACGAGCAGAGCCCGGCTCTCAGCAGGAACAGCATCGATCAGTCTCGGGTCTCCGAGGACGATAACATCATATCCCCCCTGCCCCACCAGATTTTTCAGGCTGCGGTTGTTGAATTTTTCAACACATCCCAATTTCAACGCAAAGGGGAAAACAGGAATATCACACACCGACAGATGGTCATTGATTTTTTCCTGCTTTCCGCATCCCGGCTTTAAGTACGGAGTGCGTGAAAAGTACGTCACCTCAACAGAGTTTTCTGCAAAATACTCCGCCAGGAAATGCGGACGTTGTTTTATGTGACTCCAGTTGACAGGTGAAAAATATAGCAGTTTCATTTTGTTCCGACGTTTTGATTGCTGTTATCTTATTAGAATACACCACAGAAAGGCTTTTGTCAAGGTTTTTGTCTGTTATTTACGCATTATTAACTATTCATTGGCTAACAACATTAGCTCATAACACATTGAACTGCAAGCTTCAAAAGCAGATATTCCGACTTCGCATTAACAAAACATCAACAAAATTGCATTTTTTTCAAAAAAAACTCAAAAAAACTATTGACTTTACGCTTCTTTGTGCTATAATAAGCAGTGTACAAGGAATTCTGTGGTAGAATTCCTGCTCAAAATTCAAGGAGATAAAAATGAAAAAACTTATCATCTTCGCCGCCGCCGCCATCGTTGCTATCGCTGCCGCAGGATGCGGTTCTGCCCGTACTCCGCTTGATGGTCCCCGCAGCAAAAACACCTACTACAACACTTTCTTCGGTATCTCAATCGAGAGTGCTGTCTATGGTGATGGACTCATCGTCAATCCCATGAAGTAATATAAACTAAAAGGAGAATTTACCATGAAGAAACTTATCATCTTCGCCGCCGCCGCTATCGTTGCCATCGCCGCCACCGGTTGTGGTTCTGCCCGTACTCCGATCAACGGACCCCGCAACAAAAACACCTACTACAACACCTTCTTCGGTATCTCTATCGAGAGTGCTGTCTATGGTGATGGACTCGTCGTCAACCAGAAGTAATCTGCTTCACTGACTCGAAAAACCTGTCTGCGCTTCGGTGCGAGACAGGTTTTTTGTTGTCTTTTTTCCGGATAACAGACACATAAAAAGCGGTAAACACATCTCCCGGACGCATTTACCGCTTTGTTCTGCAACTGTTCTTATTTTTTCAGGGAACAGGGACCGTTTACACATCCTCCCGGACAGCACATCACTTCGAGGAAGTTTGCCGGAAGTTTACCTGATGCGTACAATTTCAGCATGGAAAGACTCTTTTTGTCTATTCCGTTTATCGCTTTGGCATCAAGTTTGAAATCCTCCTTGAAACCTCCGAGACTGGCTATCACGGCTTCAGTTACTCCGCAGCTGCGGGCGAAGTTCCTCGCTGTCGCCGCCGCCGGTCGGGGCATCTGCCACGGAGCGCAGGATATCACGTCGATATTTTTACCTGCCAGCATGGCGAACAGCTCCTCAAAACTCAGCACGAAGTCGATGTTTTTGCGTGATGCTTCCACCCGCTTTGCCACGCAGGGACCGATAAACACCACTTTACAGCCGGGAATATCTTTCCTGGCACGCTCTGCCGCATAGATCATCGGACTCGGAGTCGTTGACACATACTGCATGAACTCCGGAAGAAATTTCTTCACCATCTCAACGTATGCAGGACAGCATGATGTAGTCATCAGCTTTTCCCCCGCATTCATGCGCTCACGGAACTCTTCCGCCTCGTGCTGTGTTGTATCTTCAGCTCCGAGAGCAACCTCGATCACATCGGTAAATCCGAGCTTGCTTATTGCTGTGAAGAGCTGCTCAATGGTTCCTGCGATCTGCGATGCCGCTGCCGGAGCAACCATGGCAACCACCTTTTCTCCGTTTTTAAGTGCTTTCAGGACATCGAGCATTTGTGAACGCTCCAAAATCGCACTGAACGGGCACTTGGCAAAACAGTTTCCGCATGAGATACATTTTGAGACATCTATGCGGGTGTGACCGTCGCTGTCTTTGTGTATCGCTCCTGTCGGACAGGCGTTTTCACAAGGAACTGTCGTCTTGACGATGGCATGGTAGGGGCAGACCGCTGTGCACTTGCCGCACTGGATACACTTACTGTAATCAATGGTCGAAACCTGATTGACCACCGATATCGCTCCTTTGGGGCAGCTGTACATACAGGGGCGGGAAAAACATCCCCGGCAGTTTCCGGTGATGACCACCTTCGAGCTCGGACACTCTGAACAGCCTGCTTCGCAGACTGACAGCGGCAGTTTCTCTGACACATCCGCCGGAGTTTTCCGCTCCATCGCCTCACGGCAATAGGATGCAAGTGTGCGTGCCTCGTCAGTTTCCTCTTCGCAGGAAAATCCCAGCAAATTCATCAGGCGGTATTTTATCACCGCACGGTCGTGGTAGATACAACAGCGGCTCGAATGATCCTGCCTCGGACGCATCTCGACCGGAAAACGATCCAGTTCCGTTTCAAGTGAGCCGTTGTAAAACGCCCGGACGAAACGGATCATCAGCTCACGTCTCAGAAATACGGAACCATCTATCATTTTTTACGCCTCAAGCAATTCTCTGATTTTGTCGTAAATCTTTTCAGCAGTCGCATTCTCAATGACTATGCCGTTGAGCTTCACATAGGGAGCTCCGGCAAGCTCTTTGTCGTTGCACAATCCCATACAGGGAAGAGCTTTGACCTCACATTTGCCGCGCAGCTCTGAGGGCATTTCATTTTCGATGTTGAGCAGACGGTTGGCTCCGAGCATGTAGCAAGTGGTGCCGCAACAGATTTCAAGCTGCAATTTTTTCATTGTTCTCTCCTTGGTTAAAAAAATGTTATTTCTGTTTCCTTACGGAACTTCTGATTCAATGCTGCTGATATTCTTCTTATTACTCCCCGCCGCAGTTCCAAATCCTGCGGCAGACTGGGATCCTGATGTGCCTCGTTAACTTTGGTGCCGACGATAAATTCGATTTTATCATGCTGAAGCATCATCTCGATTATTTTGCGTCCGGCGGCGGGAAGTGTTTCCACCGGCTCGGAGTTTTCCAATGCCTGACAGACCCGGGTCAGGGTCAGGATTCCCTCGGTTGCCATCGCAACTCCGGGAAGTCTGCCCACGGGAGGCAGTTTGTCGCCGGGACGGAGTTTTGATATATCTATCTCTACACTCTTGCCGGTTATCCGCTCTAGGATATTGGCAGTAGTTCCTCCGCAGATGATGGTGTGCTCCTCGCCGAGGTCTGCATGTCCGGCGAAGATTGCATCATGGTCCTTGTGGTACGGGGGACCGGTCAGCAGCCGCATCACTCTGGGTTTGCGCATATATATCACCATGCAGGTGATATCATCCTTGCAGGTGTTTTTGGATATTCCATAGGCTTTGTAGGCTATTGAGCGTGCAAGGGCGTAAGAGGAAATATCAGGGTTGCCTTTTATTCTTTCCTGAGCGTACTCCATCTCGCCGGAACGTCTCCAGCCGAAGCGGTACTGCGGTCCCTCGCCGAGTCCTGACTGGGTCACTCCGTCGGAACAGACGATAAGGCGGTCGCCCGGCTCCATCTTCAACTCGTAGCACTCCACCTGACGCTCGGGCCAGCGGCTGGATACGATGGTCTCGTGCTTCAACGGCTGTATCTCTTTATTGCCGCGCAGCTGGATATACTGCGGATTGCCCATTTCAACTATGCGGGTTATTCCGCCGAGGCGCAAATCGACCATGCTGAAGGTAGCGTAACTGATTTTGCGCACCTCGCAAACCGGCAGGGAATCCATGATGGTCTCGACCGACTGCAATGTATCCATGTTGGACTGCAAATAACGCAGTGCCATGGTGGTGGTCATATTGGCAAGCACATGAGCTTTCACTCCGCTGCCGAGTCCGTCGGAAAGAACTGCAAGATAGCGGTTTTCACCTTTGAGGACTTTCATCTGGATATCATCGCCGCAGGCAGCCTGTCCGGTCTTGGTAAACTGGAAATGCTCCATCTCGACGAACAACTGGGAATACATCACTGACCTCCGCGGTGGTTCTCGTAGCTTCCGGCAATCTCGTTCAACAGAATTTCCGCATCGGCAACGTGTTCGCCGAAGAGACGTGCCACCTGCTGAACGGTCAGCACATTTTTGCGGATGACTTCACGGGCTTTTTCTGCAATCTGCTCACGCTGAAGCTCGTTCTTGGTGATATCCTGAATGACCGCTCCGGCGGACTTTCCGTGGGCGATGGTGAACACACTGATGTTCACGATTTTATCGCCAAGTTTCTGATTGAATTTTTCAATTTCTCCGCCGTTGCTGATGACACTTGCAAACAGCTCGGCAAAATCGGGAAGTGCTGTTTCGATGGCGACAGTATTGAGATTGCCGATGGCATCGAACACCTCGGTCATACCGCTCATCATGGCGAAATTGCGGTTGCATTCGCAGATGTGCAGCTCCTCATCGACCATGACCACTGCCGCCGGAATAAATCTGATGAGTGCGTTACTGGTGCGCTCAAAATTTTTCCGCAAATAGGTGTGGCACATCGCCTCTTCAGCCTTATGGCGGAGCAGAGCGGCGGCGAACTCACGGCAGGTGTTGTAGCCGCAGGCTCCGCAGTTGAGTTCATCCTCTCTTGAAAACTTGCCCACCTTTGCCAATGCCACGGTGAGTTCACGCTCAGAAAACTGCTGTTCCGTGAGTGACTCCGGAGTAAAATCGGTATTTATATCGCCATCATTCTTGCGGATGGAGCTCGGTTTTATCTCACTTATTCTGTCAGTTTCGGCAATCGCCTCCAAACCTCCTGAATCAGAGGGAATCACAGGACCGTTGACACACCCTCCGGCACAGGCGAGAGCCTCGATAAATATGGTGCGTTTTCCGGATGTGCCCTTGTTCCAGCGAAGCATACGGTCAAGGTTTTCCAAGCCGGAAACCGAAAGATATCTGACATCTTTGTTGTCATCACGCAGAGTATCGTTCATTCCACCCTCGATAGCGTAGAAGCGGCCCTCTTCGGCAGACTCCATTATCAAAGCGGACTCCTCTTCTGCCATGGGAACTATTCCCTGCTCATCCAGAAGCTCGGCGAGCACGGCAAAGGTGAGTGCCAGAGAGAGAGTTTCAGGATTGCGGTCTGCCTCGTTCTTTTTGGCGGCACACGGTCCGATGAAGATGACTTTGCAATCCTCACCGAACTTCTCTTTTATCATCCGGCAGTGTGCCATAACAGGAGAGTAGAGCGGAACAATATTTTTCGTGTATTGCGGATAGTATTTTCTGATATAATCCACACACGCAGGACACGCACTGGAAATCGCAAGCGGCAGATCGGTATTGCGCAGAAACTCAGCCGTTTGGCAGCTCACACTCTGAGCTCCGAGAGCTGTTTCACTCACTCCGGCAAAGCCGAGTTTTTTGAGCGCAGTCGCCAGCTGACCGATGGTGGTTCCCGGGAAATAGGCGGGGAAACTCGGAGCAACTGAAGCGTAGATACGGCTGCCGTTATCCAACATCTGACGCAGACGTGAACGCTCGGAACGTATCTTTTTGGCGTGCGATGGGCAGACCTTTACACACTGACCGCAGGAAACACAGTTTTCAGGAATGACCGATGCTTTGCCGTTGACTATCCTGATTGCCTTGCAGTGGCAATGACGGACGCATTTGTAACAATCCTGACACTCGTTTTCTATGGTATATACCGGAGCCGTTTTGATCATTTTTTCTTATGCCTTATGCAGGGAAGCAGTGTTCGAGAATATCCTGCATCACACCGCCGTTGACGTGTTTATATATTTTGTCGTTGACTATCACCACCGGACCGTCAGGGCAGTTGCCGGTGCACAATCCGCCTGACAACTCTATATCTATCTCATCTGACAATCCGCGCTGGGCGATGAAATCCTCGACTATCTTAACGTTTTCCGCATTGCCCCTGGCGAAGCAGGAGCTGCCAATGCAGATAACCATTTTTACTTTGCCCATGATAAACTCCATCAGTTTTACTTGTTATCGCTGTTCATTACCGGAGGCTCTTCGTTGAGTATTTCGACATTTTCTGAAGAGAGAAACACTCCGCTCCAGTTCAAAATCCTCTTCACTCCGCACTTGATGAGCTGGTCAGCGATATATCCTGCCTGCTTGTGCGGAACGCAGATGACTGCAGTCTTGACGGCAAGGCGGGGTACGAGATTGCTCATTTTTTCCTGTTCGAATACCTCGTAGTAATTCGACTGTACCGGTTTTTCGCTGAAAGCTGCAAGTATTTTCACTGCGCTTCCGGCAAATCCGGGCTCTCTCACCAATTTTTCACCGAGTATGCCGTTGAAAACGAACACCGCCTCTTCAACTTCGCCGGAGTATTCTTCGCCGCTGCGGCGTACCCGGGAAATCACTTGTAAAATATCCATTTCAAATTTCCTTGATATCTGAAATATCTGCTCCTCCGCCCCACGAGTTCCACCCGGAACGTCGTGGGGACGGAAGAGTCGTGGAGAGGCTGGATTATTTTCCGTAATATGCCGCAAGGTAGATTTCTTTGATTTCGGAAATCAGCGGATAACGGGGGTTGGCTCCGGTGCACTGGTCATCGTATGCCTTGACCGAGAGCTCATCGAGCTGTTTGAGGAATGTTTCCTCGCTGATACCCTTGGCATCGAACCACGGCTTCATGGCTTTCGGAATGTCAAGCTGTGCCTTGAGCTCCTCGATTTTGTCGAGCAGTGCGGCAAGCAGTTCGTCATCATCCTTGCCTTGCAGACCGATGTAGCGGGCGACCGCAGCGTAGTCAGCCTTGGCGTTGGGGTAGTGATACTGCGGGAATGCCGCCTGCTTGGTCATGCAATCAACAGCGTTGAACTTGATGATATAGCTGATGAGGAAGGAGTTTGCAAGACCGTGCGGAACATGGTACATTCCGCCGAGCTTGTGCGCCATTGAGTGGCAGAGTCCGAGGAAGGCGTTGGCAAATGCCATACCCGCCATGGCGGAGGCGTTGAACATGTGCTCACGGGCTTTCTCGTTCATGTTTCCGTTGTTGTAGCACTCGGGCAGATGTTTGAAGATCAGGCTCACAGCCTCGTTGGCAAGAGCGTTGCAGTAATCGCTCTGCATGCAGGAAACACGTGCCTCAAGGGCATGGGTGAGAGCATCCATACCGGAAATCGCAGTAAGTCCTTTGGGCAGCTTCATGACCAGCTCGGTGTCGATGATCGCCATCGAAGGAGTCAGGGCGTAGTCGGCAAGCGGGAACTTCTGATTGGTCTCTTCATCGGTGATGACCGCAAACGGAGTGACCTCAGAACCGGTTCCGCTGGTGGTGGGAACTGCGACCAGCATCGCCTTCTTGCCGAGCGGCTCGATTTTGACGATACGTTTGCGGATATCCATAAAGCGCATGGCGATATCCTCGAAACTCACTTCGGGCTGTTCGTACATCAGCCACATGATTTTGGCGGCGTCGATGGGAGAACCTCCGCCGACTGCGATGATGACGTCGGCATCGAAACTTCTGAGCTGCTCCAGACCTTTCTGGGCAAGCTGGATGGTCGGGTCGGGAGTTACATCGCTGAACACATGAGTGGCAATACCCATATCGGTGAGAGTCTGGAGCATCGGAGCAAGAAGTCCGGTCGAGTAGAGGAACTTATCGGTCACGATGAAGGCACGTTTCTTGCCTGCGAGATCTCCGATTGCGGTGCAGAGACAGCCGTATTTGAAATAGATTTTTGAGGGTATCTGGAACCACAACATATTTTCTCTCCGTTTGGCGATGGATTTGATGTTAAGAAGATTCATGGGACCGACGTTCTCAGAGACGTAGTTGCCGCCCCAGCTGCCGCATCCCAGAGTGAGGGAGGGATTGAGGGCAAAGTTGTAGAGGTCACCGATTCCGCCCTGTGATGAGGGAGTGTTGATCAGAACACGGCTGGCAAGCATGATGTGACCGAATTCACGGATACGCTCCTCGTTCTGGGTGTTTGTGTAGAGAACAGCAGTGTGTCCGAGTCCGCCGTACTCGAGCAGAGCTTTGGCGTTGCTGATTGCCTCTTCGTAGGTATCGGCTTTGTAGAGGGCGAGGGTCGGTGAGAGCTTCTCACGAGAGAAGGGAACGTCGATTCCGACTCCGCTGACCTCGGCGATGAGAGCCTTGGTGGTGGCAGGAACTTTTATTCCGGCGAGTTCGGCGATGGTGACTGCTGTCTGTCCCACGATTTTGGCGTTGAGTTTGCCATCGACCTGAATGACATTACCGACCGCCTCAGCCTCTTTGGCACTGAGAATGTAACCGCCGCGCTTGATGAACTCCTGCTTCACGGCATCGTAGATGGAGCTCATCACAGTGACGGACTGCTCGGAGGCACAAATCATTCCGTTATCAAAGGTCTTAGAGAGCAGAACAGAGCTGACTGCCATCTCAATATCGCAGGTGTCGTCGAACACGACCGGAGTATTTCCGGGACCGACTCCAACGGCGGGAGTTCCGCTTGAGTAGGCAGCTTTGACCATTCCGGGACCACCGGTTGCAAGGATGAGAGAAACCTTATCATGGCTCATCAGATAACCGCTCATCGCCACGGTGGGCTCATCGATCCAGGCGATGATGTCGGCAGGAGCTCCGGCTTTCACCGCTGCATCGAGCACGATTTTGGCGGCAAGGCAGGTGCATTTTTTAGCTCTCGGGTGGGGACTGAAAACGATACCGTTTCTGGTTTTGAGAGCGATCAGAGATTTGAAAATCGCAGTTGAAGTCGGGTTGGTGGTCGGAACGATTCCGGCGATAACTCCGCGGGGCTCGGCGACCTTGATGATTCCGGTGGCATCATCGGTCTCGATGATTCCGCAAGTCTTGAGCGGAAGATATTTGTTGCAGATGTACTCTGAAGCGTAGTGGTTCTTGATGATTTTATCTTCGACCACGCCCATACCGGTCTCTTCGACCGCCATCTGGGCGAGCGGAATACGCATGTTGTTGGCAGCGAGAGCTGCTGCCTTGAAGATTGCATCGACTTTTTCCTGCGGGAAGTTGGCAAACTCTTTCTGGGCGGCACTCACTTTGCTGACCAGAGCATCGATCAAAGCCTTCTCCTCAGCCTCTTTGATCTCAGGGGCGACTTCGACCGCCGCTTTTGCTTTCTTTTCCATCTCTTTTTACTCCTTTGTTTATATTACAGGTGATATTTTGTTATCATCAGATGTTATTTTTATATCATCTAAAACATAATATACCACCAAAAAACATCATTTTCAAGAGTGGATTATATTTTTGTTGATATTTTTTTATCATCGAACACAAAAAAAAGAAATGTGCGATCATCGGGAAGAAGCAACTATATTACATAAGGAAGATGAGTTGAAACTGAAAATCTGTCAGCTTCAGGAAATTTCAAGCTGGAAATCATTATGAACTTTTGTTGTAAACCGTCGAAGATGCAAAAAGCTGCTTCCTCACCCAGAGCAGAATCGCTCTCCTAAACATTGGAAGCAGCATAATATCAATACAAGCTGTGTACAGTGACCTGCGCTTTACATTTTAGAAGTAAAATGTTTCATGCTGCACAGTACAGCAAAACTGCGTTTCACCTGAAAAATGCGTAATGGGAGTTGGTGAAGCATTTTGCGGTTTGCCGCAAAATATGAAGCAATCCTGCGGATTATGAAGCACGCCTGCGGCGTGTGAAGCAAAACCTTTCAGGTTTTATGTTTTTTTGCCTTTTCAAGGCAAAAAA
>JAFVZB010000039.1 GCA_017508385.1 Lentisphaeria bacterium
GGGAAAACTTCTTTTCACGGGAAAAGAAGTTTTCCCTCTCTCCCCGCATCATCTACCCATATCAGGAACAATGCTTTTAAAAAAGAAAGCCGAAACTCACCACCCGGCATTTGCCATCTGTTTCTGCGGCGGTCACTTTGAAGAGAAGCTCCTGGGTTTGCAGTTTTCCCTCTGAGTTTTTGCGCTCAAACGATGCCGCCCAGAGAAAGTTGTGGAACACCGGACCGGTCAATACTCCGAGAAACCGATGACTTTTGAGAGTTCCTGCACGGTCGCAGACTTGCTTGCGTCCTGCTTCAAACGCTTTGCTGTCGAACTCTTTAGCCAGTTCCGGCGGGATACATCCGGCAAAATTCCGGTAATTTCCCGAATCAAACGCATCGAGCATCCTGCCGCCGACAGCCTCTCCTGAGCTTGTGAATGAGTTTGCTTGCACCGGAGTCGTGTTCTCTTCAACACTCCTGCATGAAACGGCGAAAAAAAGCAGTGAAAACGGAACAAGTAAAAGAAACTTTTTCATATCATATACTCCTGTCGGGATAATGAGTTGTTACTGTTCACTATATGCTGTTCGGCAGTTTTATCAAGTGACGGCAGGGAAAAAAGAGTTTTTTTTATCGTAGAGCCCTTGTATTTTTCAAAACTGCAAGTTATATTAGCAAATAAACAAATTAGAAGTCTAAACTTTGTATCTGATATGAAAAAATTGTCACATCTTGAAACTCTCAGAATGCTCTTCGGAGTGACTGAATATTTGCGCACCCATCTTGAGCGCAGCCGTCCGGAATTTGCTCCCGGCAAGAGTGCCACGCTCTCACAGCTTAAAGTCGTAAGCTGCATATTGAACAGTGAAAGCGGCAAGATCCGCATCAAAGATATCGCCTCCAACCTCGGGATCACCAGCGGCGGAGTCTCTCAAATCGTGGATAATCTGGTGCGGGACGGGCTTGTCTGCCGCCATGTTTCCGAAGAGGACCGCCGTGTAAGCTGGGTGGCTCTTTCCGAAGAGGGCAGCAAGCGCAGACGGTACATCGAGGAGTTCATGAATGGACTCACCGACGAAGTAATGGCTGATATTCCGCAGGAAAAGAGAGACGCATTCACCGAAGTTCTGAGTGTTCTCTACGGGAAACTGGGAGAAAATCTCAAGTAAAACTCTCCGATTTTGAATCACAAGTCCGGCGGTCAGCAGCAAGAACGCCGGACTTTTTTTTTATGCAGTTTATCGTATTGGCAACAGGAGGAAAAGAAGATGTATGAAGACGAAAACAACGACCCCATCTACCGGGAATTTGAAAAGCACTTTATCAGTGTAAGCGAAAGTACAGCCGAAGAGCGCAAGGCATGGAGCCTTGATGAGTGGATCGAAAATGTGATATTGTGTTCCGGATTGGTCTATGAAACAGATTTCCCGGCAGACGATTTATCTCCTGAAGAGTGGAAAGAGCTCATTGTATCAGCCGACCAGTGTGTGATACAGTTTTGTCCTTACTGTCAGGAGGTTCTGGATTTGCTCACGAAAGAGGATTTCAGCAGTTGGAGCAGTTTCGAAATTTGTCAGGCACTTGTGCTCGAAGGTGAGTGGCTGGCAGAAAAATTCGACCTCTCAAAAATCACGCAGGAGGATTTTGATACATATCTGGTCGTCGATTACGACGAAATTTCAACCGAAGAGGAGTTTAATCAACTTGTGGGATGCTATTTCACAGATGAAATTCCTGCACATCTCAATCATCCGTTCAAAAAGAGGGAAAAGTGAAAATGAGAGAAGATTTTCTGAATATCACCAAAGATGAAGCCGAAGAGAGCTATGCGAAAGATATGTTTGTTGCAACTTGCAGTGACAGAATGTTTTACGCATGGCTTTCCCGACAGGATATCGACAACAGCTGCGGTATTCCTGAACTCAATGCCGGCATCATTGCAAAGTTTGCCGTCTCGGCTGAACGGTTGAGCGAGCTCTTCAACTGGGGACTTGATCTTGAAAATCAGGCTGCTGCTCACATGGCTCTGAGGAATGTTCATGCAGATGCCGCCCGTTTTGTGCTCAACAGGTATGATCTTTTTTCGGGCATTTTTGCTCCCCGTGAACTTGACCTCAATAAACTGGTGTTCAGAGTGGAAAAACCTGAGGTGCTTTTTGAGCTTCTGCTTGAGTTCGCTCCTGAGATGGCGAAGCGTATTCCGTTCATGCTCGATTCGAGCCGCAGTGCCGCCGACAATGTCGGAGCGGCTGTGTTTCTGCTCTCATGCGGCTCACTCTGGCAGTCTCAAATCAATGTTGAGGCGCACGAAAAGCGGGTGCTGAAATTCTTTATCAAAAACATTGGCAACGGAATTCATAAGCACGGTGGAATTGCCCGGGCCCTCTTCCCGGTTTTTGCCGGAAACTGCACAGAGAAAGCGGATATCATTTGCGCAATCAAAGTAATGATGACTCTCGACATTCTGGTGTCGAATGATTTTGAGGATGTGCCGGTAAATGCTCTGCAATACAATATTCCTGCATTGATGGATATGAGTTGTGAAGAATTCTGCAATTTTACCGGATATCCCGATGGAATATCCAAAGATGAGTCAACGGAGTTTTTCAACAACTCTGCCGTGCGGGATAAACTGCTTGATTTTATTATCGGTGACGAGCTCGAAAACGAGCTTTTCGACGAGATGGAAAAAACAGTTCCCGACCTCGAAAAAATTGAAACATTGCTTCAGGATATGTTCGGAGTTCCCGACACACTCTACCGCCGGAGCGGCAAAAACATTTTCCGCAACCCTGAGCTCTTTGAGCTTCTCTCTGAGTACGGACTTGATATCAAAAGAACATTCTGCTGCCGCCACGCTCTGAGCTATTGTGCTCCATACCTTGAAACATGCGAAAAATCATGGTATTTGCCGGAAAATCAAATGAAAATACTGCTTGAACACTCGCCGTTGAACACTCCCGACGATGCCGGGAGATTTCCGCTCTGTTTTTACGTCTCGACGACCCGGAGCGGAAACGATACTAAAGTGTGCGACGACCTTATTGCCGCCGGAGCTGATGTGAAGGTCAAAACAAGCGGCAATGCGACACTGCTTCACTTCTGCCGCAACGTCAAATTGGCAAAAAAGCTGCTCTCGCTCGGAGTCGATCCCAATGCCGCCGACAACCGGGGAGTCACTCCGATTCTCAGCCGTGTAACAGATTATTCAATGATGCTGCAGCTGCTTGAGTGCGGAGCAGATATAAACGCTGTTGACAAGCGGGGAAGGGGAGTTTATCACTACTGGGCAACATACTCTGTTCCGGAACTTGAAATGGCTCTCACTGAGTTGAATCTCATCAATTCGTATGCTCCCGACATCAACGCTCAGGATACCGACGGCAACACTCCGCTGCATCTGTTTGCCGAAAAATGCGCGCTTGCCATCAGAGAACACTTTGATTTTCAACACACGATAGAGCGTAATGCAGGTCATGCAGTCAGGTGGTTTTTGCGGCACGGAGCCCGCATGAACATTAGAAACAACAACGGAGAAACTCCGATTCAATACTACAAACGTCTGAAGAGTGAGATCGGCACGGTCAAATGACGGTCAGATTGTTGCGCTTGTGATGTACTCCAATTCGCTGTCTGATAAACCGTAGCAGGAGGCTGTCAACTTCTGCAGTTCCGTCTTGCTTTGAGCTGTTACAGAAGCGGTCAGAGCTGAAATCTGTCTGTCTTGTTCCGGAGATATTTCCGGGAACGGCAACTGAATGAGCCTGCTCTTCAACACTTTGAGGTCGTGGGATATGCAGTTGTAATAAAAGTTCAGCACTGCACTGTTGAGAAAAGCCATAACGGTGGCGGTACTCATTCCGGGGATATCCGGAATGAGTACGTTTGCGCTGTTGAGAGATAAAGTTCCTGAGGTATCAAGCGCAAAGAGCAGGTTCTTTGAAACGAAGCGGTAAATCAGCTTCTCTTTTGAGCGGTAAACTTCTTCGGAAGCGCATTGCTGGAAGTTTTGCGGAGCAAATTCAAGAAAATGCGAAGGTTCTTTCATGCGGTAAGCATTGACATCTTTTCCGGTGAAAACAGGTTCCATTCCCGGAAGCTGCTCAGTTTTCACCTTGTTTTTGTTGTTTCCGGTCACGATGCCGAGGGCGAAAATTGAGCGGCTCAAATCATACTTCCCTGCCTGTTTCATCTTATCTATGATGAGTTTATCCTGAGCTCCGACAAAGTTGAATTCGTAATTTCTGCTCTTTTTCAACTCGTCATGCGGTATCAGGCGTCCGGATGAACCGTCGCAAAAGAGAAATGAGCCGTTTTGTTTGCGGTTGCTGACGGTGATATCGACATAACCTGTCATAACTCCGGTGAAGTTTCCCGGGTGGCGGCGAACCATCTCGATGGTGCACTCTTCTGCCATGAAACGGCGCAGGGAAGAGTGCGTTTTAACGTGCAGAACCGACTCGGGCAGAAGAAAATCCACCCTGCCGCCCGGTGATAACTCTCTCACCGCTTTGCGGAAGAAGAGTGAAAAGCTATCCTCGCTTTTTTTCGTTCCTGACTTTACCGCACCCCACGGAGGATTGGTGACGATCAAATCAAATTTGCCAATCAGACCGCAACTTCGGGTGTTTTTGAGATAGTCACAGCAGAAGATATTGGGAATAAAGTCAAACTCCCGGTACTTGCACAACAAATTGACTTTGGCGATCAATACGGCAAGCGGATCACGGTCGCATCCCCGGAGCATGTTCGGGTCAGCGGCAGGAAAAGCAAGCAGAAAAGCTCCGCTGCCGCAGCAGGGGTCGAAAAAGGAGTTCACCTGAGAGAAATCACTTTTTTCCATCATAGAGAGCACGATATCAGGAGCGGTATAATAAGCTCCCGAAGCGTTTTTTTCTCCTTCACTCAGCAAGCACTGGTAAATGAATCCGAGGGTGTCAAACTCATCCTGCGGAAACACGATATCATCAAACGCTCCGCACACGCTGAAATCATACTCTGACAGAACCGTTTGAACACTCTTTTTTTGGAGTATTCCGCAATAATCAAGATACTTTACAGCCAGAGTGAATACCGCATCTTCCCGTGCGATATTCATCTTGCCGCAGACGGAAACAATATGTCTGGCAAGAGTCAAACTGGCACTGTTTCTGATATACTCTACGGGATATATTCTTTTTTTCGAGCTGCTTTTATTTGCTCCGCTGCGCAGTTTTGCAGCTGAGTCGGAGTTCAGACGTTTCCAGTTTTTCAAGGTTGATTTTGAAATATTCATACAACAACTTTTCCATGAGATAAACACGACAAAATATAGCACACTGCAAGTTTTTTTTCAAACACGCTTGCTGAGTGCATCTGACATTGCACAAGATTAGACAACTTTGCCAATATATCAGACTTGAAAAAGAGTGTTTCATCACTCATATTATCCCATACAGGAAAAATCGCAAGAGGAACTCTATGAAAAAGCGAGGCGACAATAAAACAACTCTCCTGCCGAGAGATATAATCATGCAGGAGTTGCGGCAGAGGATAGAAAGTTCTCTGCCCGGAACCCGTCTGCCCAGCGAAAATGCGCTCTCGCTCAAGTTCAACATGGCAAGAATGACCGTCACCCGGGTATTCAATCAGCTCGAAGAGGAGGGGCTCATCGAACGCCGCAAAGGGTGCGGCTCTTTCGTGAAAGGCATGAGAACAGTCACTTTTTTCCTGCCGTACCCCGAGTTTATCGTCGAGCAGGGGAGTATGGCGGAGGTGTTCAGAAGCCGACTCCACGGAGCGATACGTGCCTCTCAGGATATGAGACTCAAGCTCAACATCTTCCCTGTGCTGAAAGAGCGTGGAGCTTTTTATTCTCCGCAGGTGTTTCAGGATTTTTCGCCTGCCAATCTGGTGATCACGTCAAGTTTGATGCCCGAGAGTTTCCAATACCTCTTCGAGCACAAGATACGCACCGTCATGTTCAACGATAAACCTGTTTCCCACGGTGAAAAACAGTACACCTACGACTGGATAATCATGGAAAAAGACTACTCTTCCGCAGTCAGAGCTGCGCTGGAAAAACTGAGCAAAAAGGGTTGTCGTAAAATAGCAGCGGTGGATTTCGGAGCTGATAAAACTGTTTTTTCCGTTTTGGATTCAGAAAGCATCACGGTATTGTTTCCTGAAAACTGCTCCACCCGGATACAACAGCAGGAGTTTTTGCGCAACGCCTGCATTCAGCACAACTTTGACGGAGTTCTGCTGCACACCGAATTGTCTCTTACAGGCAAATCCATCAACAGCTGCTGCGCTCTGCCCGGCAATATTGAAATTGTCGGCATAGATATTTTACCCGAAAAGTGCCATCTCGAACAACCTTTCTGCATAGGAAGCTCTCAAGAGGGCATCATGGGGTACGATGCAGTAAAATATCTGGCGGAATCCAGCCGTATGGGCATCCGCAAAAAGTATGAGCATATCTTTGAAAATACTGATGTTTTGAATAATATGGAGCAATAAATGGAAGTCAAACGTTATGAGATCCCCGGTCTGGTCAACCGTCCGTCATGGTGGAAAGTACGCACCAATGAAATAGAGTCGATCTGCCGAAATATAAAAAATGGCAGCTGCACGGCAGCAGGCAAAACTCCGTGGGGATTTCCGGTGTATCAGGTGGTTTACAACGACTATCCTGATAGTTCAAACGAGGTCAACTGGATGTCGGTGATGTCAACCAAAACTCCCGAGCTCTTCGGCAACAAAGAGGGCAGTCCGCAGACGGTGATGATTTCAGGCGGAATCCACGGAGCGGAAATCGAGGGAGTCATTCTGGTACTCAACTTGATAAGTCTGCTCGAAACCGGAGTAGATTTGCGGGGCAGAAAAAATGATAAGCTCCTTGAGCTTGCAAGGCTTTACCGTCTGGTGCTCTTCCCCTGCGTCAACATGGATGGCAGAGCAGTTTCTCCCGACCACCGTCTCGGAGCATCCATCGAAGAGTGCCGCCGTGCAGGCGAGGGCTTCTGGACTAATGACAAAGTCATCCGCTGGCCCGAGATGAAAGAGTATTTTCCCCTGCCGCTCGAGCGGGTGGCGCACACCGGAGGCTACTGCAACAGCGAGGGTTACAACATCATGCACGACGGTACTCCCGGCAACATCAAGACCGCCGAGGCGCTTGCGATCCTCAAAGCCGCAGAGAAATACAAGGTCGATCTTTACCTCAATCTTCACAGTCAGCCCGAGACTCCGTGCAACGGATTTAGAATGCACTCGATGTGCAGTTTCCCGTACAGCATAGAGGTCGTAAAGGAGCTTTCAAGACGCTGCAAGAAAGTTCTTGAGGAGCGCGGATTCGTCTATGAGCCTGATGCAGTAAGAAAAATTCCCTGCAAGCTGGATATCAACACCCCCGTTCATCTTTGCAGCGGAGCTGCCACAGCCACGATAGAGTTCGCCGCCAGAGACCCCGAAAACTTCGATGTCATCGCCGATACCGGCTACGCTTTTCTCGAAACCATCCTTGAAAGCGGCAAAGAGATGCTCTTCTGCGACCGTAAAAACTGGAAAACTCTCAACGCTCAGTACAACACCCAACTCTGACAGGTTCAATAACATGGAAATCAAACGCTACCAAATACCCGGTCTGAGCGAAAGACCGTCATGGTGGAAAGTGCGCACCCGTGAGATCGAAAATATTTGCCGCAGCGTGAAAGTCGGCAAGTGTTCGGTTGAGGCGATCACTCCGTGGGGATTTCCTGTGTTTCAAGTGGTGTATAACGACTATCCCGACAGCTCAAACGTGGTCAACTGGTTTTCGGCAATGAGTTCAGCTTCTCCGCAAGTGTTCGGCAACGCCAAAGGCTCTCCGCAGACCATAGTTTTTGCCAGCGGCATCCACGGATGCAGTGTCGAGGGTGTCATTATGGTGCTCAATCTGATAAGTCTGCTCGAGACCGGAGTCGATCTGCAAGGTAAGAGAAACGATAAGATACTTGAGCTCGCCAAGTCCTGCCGTCTGGTGCTCTTTCCCTGTATCAACATGGATGGAAGAGCAGTTTCTCCCGACCACCGCATCGGCGGCTCCATAGACGAATGCCGAAAAGCCGGTGAGGGAGTGTGGCTCGATGGCAAAGTCATCCGCTGGCCCGAAATGAAAAAATATTTTCCGCTTCCGCTGGAAAAAGCTGAACACACCGGAGGCTACTGCAACAGTGCAGGCTTCAATATCATGCATGACGGAGCTCCCGGAAACATCCGTACCAGTGAGGCGCAAGCTCTGCTCAAAGCGGTTTACAAATACAAGTGTGACTTGCTGGTGAGTTCATTTTCTCAAGCCGAAAACGAATTGAACGGCGTGAGAGCTCCGTCATTATGCAGTTTTCCTGAGTGCGCAAGAACCGTGCTGAAAATGCGGGAGCGCAGCAAACAACTGTTTGCATCCCGTAAAATTCCCTTTGAGCCGGATTACGATAAAACTGTCGCTTTCAAACTTGATATAACCACCTCAGCCCACATTGCGTGCGGAGCAGCTTCACTCAACTTGATGTTTGCTTCCAGAAACGTTCCCGGATTTGAATACATTTCCGAAACCGGATACGCCTTTCTCGAAACGATTTTCACATACGGCAGAGAGACTCTTTTCTGCGACAGGGAAAACTGGAAAAAGAATAATTCACAACCAATATTCAACTTATAAAATAAAGGAGCAGATCATCGAAATCAAAATCAGCTGCACAGCTGACCATGCCTCGGAAAAATCTGATTTATGTAACCCAATGAAAGGAAAAACTGCAATGAAAAAGAGAGAATACCAATTTTCTTTTACCCTTATCGAACTGCTTGTGAGCAAAACTTGTCAAATATGTGTTTCGCCGTTGTATTATTTTCAAAAAAGTACTCCGCTTTTCTTGAAGGGTGAGAGGGGTGCGGGGAGAGAGGGAAACTTCTTTTCACGAGAAAAGAAGTTTCCCTCTTTCCCCGCGTATTCCTTTACCCTTATAGAACTGCTTGTTGTGATTGCCATTATCGCTATTCTTGCGGCAATTCTGATGCCTGCCTTGAGTTCGGCTAAAGAGAGAGCTCAAAGCTCGACCTGCGCCAACAACCTCAATAATATGGGCAAAGCCCTGAGTTTGTACAGTGATGATTACGGCGGTCACGTCATGCCCAACAACAACGGAAAAGGTTTGTTCCAGAGCTGGCAGTTCTGCAAATATCTCGGCATCGGAACAACAGGAATATTTACAGCAACAAGCACCGCAAAATCCCCGACCATCGATGAAAACGCTTCTGCAGAAATGATAAAGACACTGATTTGTCCGTCAGCGACCGAACATTGGCAGACCAAAGGCAATGGAATTTTCATGTCATACGGCTCCAACGGATATGTTTACAGCAATCTCAGCGGAGACGACAATGCCGGTCCCGACGGTAACTATGCCGTCCACATGAATCAGCTCAAAATTCCGTCGCAGAAATTTTTCCAGTCCGATGCGGCAAGATACACCGCAAACATTGCCGGAGATCAGCCGGGAACGATAAACATGGATAGCTACACGATTTTCCAGAAACAGTCATGGCCGTTCCGTCCGAAAGGCTATGTGCACGTCATGTTCCGCCACAACTCAAGAGCCAACTGGCTCTTCTTCGACGGTCACTGCGGAAACAAGGTTCTGGAAGATTTTCTGCCGAACACCGCGAGCAGTCCTGTAAGTTACTACCGCTACATGACTCCGAAAAAGACCAAATGACCCGGGGGATAAAATGAGACAGTCAGCCATAATCCTGAGCGTCGTTCTGACGGCACAGCTCTCTGCCGCAGTATATTATGTCTCACCGGCAGGAAAGAACAAAAACCCCGGTACAGAAGCCAAACCATTCAAAACCATCGCTTTTGCGGCAAAGAAGGCGGCTGCGGGTGATACCATAAAAATTCTTCCCGGCTTGTATCGGGAAAATGTGAAACTTTCTATCAAAGGCAAAGAGAACGCTCCCGTAACTTTTGAGGGAGTCCGTGACAAAGAGGGTAAACTTTTGACTGTAATCGAAGCTCCCGGAACCAACCCCGCTGAGTGGACTCCTGCTCCGGAAGTCGGAGCAAAAGTCTGGAAAACTCCGGTAAAAAGGCGTCCTGACGGAGTACTCATGGATGGCAAAACCATCATTTACATCAACTCCAAAACTATGGCACTGCCAAGAAAAAATATCCGTCCTGCGATTTTTACGCAGAAGGATATCATGGGCAAATTCGGAAAAAAATGCACCCGTATCCCCGGTTTCGATATGCTTGCTCTCCCCGATGATGTCCGCATCACAGGCGGTCAGGTCAAGAGCCGCAAGGAGCCATTTTTTTCCACCATCGGCAACGTCATGGCAGGCTGGCACAATGGTATGCTCTATGTGCGTTTCGCCAATAACTCAACTCCGCAGGAACACAAATTCAGTGCCTATTGCGGAGATGGTTTCAGCTGTAACGGAGCTGAACACCTGGTGTTCAAAAATCTCCATGTGCGGGGCAGCAATATGCAGTTCGATATCAAAAACAGCCGCCACATCACTATCGACAGCTGCCTGCTGATGAACGGAGCAAAAAGAGTTTTCGTTCAGCACGATTCCTCAGATGTCACAATCAAAAACTGCATCCTCACCTCAGGCTTCATCAACTCTGAGCACTACGCCTCTCACGGAATGGATGATAAGCGCGGAAGAGTAGTTTATATCACCTTCAAATATGTCGTCGGGCTCGCCCTCTCTCACGATGTCGGAATCACCGTCCACGGCAAAAACACCACCATCTGCGACAATGTCATCACCGACGGACTCATCGGTTTGCAGGCGATTGCTCCGGGAGTCAAAGTTTACAACAACGCAATTTCCCGTATGGCAAGCTGCGGAGTCGTCACCGGTCCCACCACCAACGGAGAGTTCCACCACAACTTTATCTCATACTGCGGAATTCTTCAGCGTTTCCACCGCCTGAGAGAAAAACACTTCAAGCGTGTCGAGTACCACTACAAAAACTTCTATCTCCAGAAAGAGACTCTTGGAACCGAGATGTTTATCCACTGTGAGAGTCAGCTGGTGGGCGACGATATGGTGAACTTTGAACCGGGAACTAAAATCTACAAGAAGAATCCGCCGAAGCCGGTCTATCCCGGAGACTTCTACATCTATCACAACACCTTCTGGGGAGGCAACCGCTACGCCTCTGTGTTGAACTGCGAAAACACCGCAAAGCGTTTCGGAGAACCCTATCCGTTCTGCGTGTTCAACAACATCCTGCGTTTCAGCACAAAAATCTCAGACTGGCAGCACGTTTTTGACAATAATCTGCTCTATGCTTTCACCACCGCCGGAACGAATGCAAAATACGGAGACCCCGCTATTGTCAAACGCAACAGGGTTCTTCCTTTTGAAGAGAGAAAAAACATCTGGAGCAACAGGAGTGTAAACGCAATACCTGATATAACTCTTGCAAAAAACTCCCACGCTCTCGGAGTAGGTATAGATGTGTCAAAGCCGTTCAGTTATCGTGGAAGAGACTACTCCGCCATGCCCGGATTCAAACCCGGGTACTTCAAAGGCAGTGCTCCCGCCGCAGGAGCACTCCAGCCGGGGGAGGGCATGGAGCACTACTTGATGCTTGCCGAAAGACTTGACTCCGCCCGGAAACTCATCAAAAACTTATAACGGTATTTGCAAAAGGATTTGTTTGCCATGCTCAACATTCCAGGAAACGGAAAAATTATTTTTGACAGCTCAGCTCTCGAGGGAGCAGAGACCATTTTTATCACCGGAGACCTCATTCCGAGAGAGCGCAGCGAAGAGCGTCTCTGCGCAGGAAATATAAAGGATGTGTTCGGCAATGTTTTGGAGCACATCCAATCGTGCGATGCCGGAATAACCAATCTTGAGTGTGCAGTCACCGACGGCGGAGAAGCTATATTCAAATGCGGTCCCAACCTCAAAACCCGTCCTGAAACGCTTCCTGCTCTGGTCGAAGCAGGTTTTGATGTGTTTGCACTTGCCAACAACCACTCCCGTGACTGGGGCGACGATGCCTTTCTGGAAACCATGCAGTACATCACCGAAGCAGGCGGCAAGTACGTCGGCGGAGGCAAAGAGCTTTCCGAAGCCTCAAGCACGCTCTATTTTGATGTTAAAGGAATGCGTATTGCCATACTCAATGCCACGATGAAACAGCCATGTGATTGTACCCGGAACACTCCGGGAGCAAATCCGTTAAATCCGCCTGCCATAGCCGGAGCAGCGGCAAAAGCGAAAGAGAAGAGCGACTTTGTGCTGGTGATAATCCACGACGGCAAAGAGTACTGCCCGTTTCCGTCACCGAGGGTGCGTGAAAACTACCGCGCGTTCATCGACGCCGGAGCAGATGCAGTCATAGCCCACCATCCGCACGTTGCGCAGGGTATTGAAAAATACAACGGCGGATTTATCGCATACAGCCTCGGAAACTTTCACTTTTATCCGAGAAAAGCCAATCCTCCGCCGTACTGGAGAAAGAGTTTTTCGCTCAAACTTTTCATCAATAAACACAAAGTCGCCGCAATCGAAGTTGTTCCGCATAAAATCAACGACGACTTCTGCCTCGAAGTGCTCGAGGGGGAAGAGCGGGAAAAGTTCCTCGAGCGGATAAATCGTCTCAATGCGATACTCGATGATGATGCACTTTGCGACCGCTATTTCAGCGCAGTTGCCATGAACTTCAACAACTATATGATGTTCATATCCCGTGCGGTCAAACTGCTGGAAGCAGGCGATTATCAGGATTCCGATTTCAAACAGAATATGTTTTACTTTAACCACTATCTTGAAACCATGGAGCACTACGATGTGCTTTTTGCCCAGACTGCAGTAAACATGAAAGGCAGGATCCTCGAGCCGCCGGCTGATCTTGATTACTTCATGACCGAAGAAAAGTAAAACAAACAGCGTCAAGCTCCCATTGCAAAAAACAGAGTCCTGAATTATATTATCACCGTGAATGAGAAATAACCGATAAATTTTACGGGGCTTGATATGAGTACCACTCCTGAACTGCACTGGGTCACCCATCCCGCAATAGTTCATTGGCAACCTGTCGATGTGTTTCACCGCCAACTGGATAAAAAAGTCTTTGAAATAAAAGAGGATGAGCAAAATCTGCACATCCTCTTCCGCAAGGAATTTGAACTTGAAAACTTCAACTCTGCTCAGCTTCTTATCACGGCGGATGACTGTTTCAAACTTTATATCAACGGCAAATTTGTCACCATCGGTCCTGCTCCGGGATATCCGTCACGTTACTTTTATGCGGCGATCGATGTCGCTCCGTATCTTGTCCCGGGCAGAAACGTTATCGCCATCCACACCTTTTATCAGGGACTCATAAACCGGGTCTGGGTCAGCGGAGACAAGCGGCACGGTCTCGCCTGCCGACTCAATGTTGACGGCAAAAAGTTTCTCGAAAGCGACTCGGGTTTTCTCTGCTCGTTCCACAGCGGATTCCGCTCCTGCGGAGTTACCGGTTACTCGACTCAGATACTTGAGCACTACGATGCAAATGCTCCGGAAAACGGTTTTGAGGCTCCCGGGTTTGACGACTCAAAATGGGTGAATGCCGCCATAAAAAATGATGCCGCTTACAAACTGGTTTTACAGCCGTCAAAACAGCTGGTGTTTGAAGAAATAAAGCCGGAAACGATTGTCAGAAACGGCAACCGCATCATAGTTGATTTCGGAGCCGTAAACGTGGGATATTTGCGTTTTTCAGCCTCAGGAAAAGCCGGTTCAACCATAGAAATGCTCTTTGCTCAGGAACTCAACAGTGACAACTCCCTGCGCTGGAACTTGCGTGCCAACTGCAACTACAAAGAGTTTTTCACACTTTCCGCAAGAGTGCTCGACACGCTCAATGAATTTGACTACAAAAGCATACGTTACGTTGAATTGATAACTCCTGAGGGATGCGAAGTCGATGTTGACAGTATAGTTTTTATCAGAAGACACTATCCGTTTGAGTTGAAAAGAAGCTGCCGTTATTCCGATGAAAAATCCCTGAAGATCTGGCAGCTCTGCTGCGACACGCTGCACTACGGAGTTCAGGAGGTCATTCAGGACTGCATGGAGCGTGAAAAAGGCTACTATCTCGGTGACGGTTGTTACACCATCTGGAGTCACGCACTCCTGACCGATGATTTTACGCTCGTGGAAAAATTCTTCGACGATTTCTTCGAGACCTCATTCATCAACCGCGGACTCATGACCTGCGGCTGCTGCTCGATGATGCAGGAAATAGCCGAGTATCCGTTCATGTTCATCATGCTCGCATGGATGTATCTCGCTCATACCGGAAGAGCGGATTTTATCCGTTCAAGGTACGCAAAGTTTGCCGATATCCTGGATTTTTATTGCGAAAGCTACTCCGACGGCGACGGACTCCTGCGCAATTTGGATAAGTGGTGCGTGGTCGAGTGGCCTCCGCAGTACCGTGACGGTTACGATGTTGACATCACCGAGGGCAAGGTTTGCGTTACAAAGCACATCGCCATAAACGCCTATTACATCGGAGCTGTCAAGTCGCTCAACAAGATAGCTTCCACGCTCGGACTGCCGCCGTACAAGGATGAGTCCGCTCTGGTAAAAAGTTTTGTCAAGGCATTTTATTTGCCGGAAAAGAGACTTTTCCGTGACAGCACGGAAACCAATCACACAAGTTTTCCGGGAAACATTTTTTCCGCCTTTTTCGGACTCATTCCCGACGAAGAGTGCAAAGAAAACATCGTCCGTCTCATAGATGAAAAGCGGTTCAGCTGTTGTAATTTGTTTACCACGCTCCCCGCCATGACATTTCTGGCAGTAAACGGCAGAGAAGATTTGATAAAGTCACTGCTCCACGATGAAAACGCATGGTTGAATATCATAAAAGAGGATGGCAGGCGAACCTTCGAGGGGTGGGGAAAAGATTGCAAATGGAACACCTCTCTCTTCCACCTGACCATGAGTTTCGGAGCCCTGTTTTTAACAGAGTGGGGTATGGCTGAGGTTTTGGATTTCAGGTGATTATATTTATATCTATATTTATA
>JAFVZB010000002.1 GCA_017508385.1 Lentisphaeria bacterium
AAAAATCTCCCGGCAGGGTTTGCACCCTGCACCCCTGGCAGATTGATTTTGTTCCAAAATCAACCTGCCGATACCTTTGTTTTTTTTGATGGGTATGTTGACTGAGGTTTCTTAGCGGTGTGAATTACCCGTACCGGCTTTATCCGCCTCTTCACTGCGTTCGGCTCCTGGCGGCATAGCAGCCGCCACTGAGCGACCTTTTTTGGTCGCTCAGGCACTCTCTCCGTGCGATGCGCAAGGGCGGCTCCGCCCCCTTGACCCCGGACAGGGTTTGCACCCTGTACCCGTCGTGAGCCGATTTTTTTATCGGCTCACTCCTATTTTTGTATGTTGCCCGCCTTTGTTTGCGACATTTCTTAGGCGTGGTTGGCTTTTTTTATTTTACGCTACTTTTCGTTACCGTGAGAACCCTGCTTGTCGCGGCGTAGAGTTGCGAAGCAACCGGAGACAGATACCCGTCGTGAGCCGATTTTTTTATCGGCTCACTCCTACTTTTGTATGTTGCTCGCCGTTGTTTGCGACATTTCTTAGGCGTGGTCGGCTTCTTTATATTTGGCTCTGCTCCCGACACGGGCAGGTAAAGGCAAATAAAAAAGTTTCCCGCTTTTCTTAAAAGGGAGAGAGGGGCGCGGGGAGAGAGGGAAAACTTCTTTTCACGGGAAAAGAAGTTTTCCCTCTCTCCCCGCATCATCTCCCCGTATCACACTCTTTTGCGCCAATAAAAAAGCACCCCGTTTTTTGAGGTGCTCTTTGGTTGTTGTCTCTCTTTTCAGAATGCGGCGGTGATGGTGTCGAGCTCGGCGTTGAGTGTTCTGTTGAGTCCGGCTTCGTCGGCGATTCCTTTTGCGCTCAGGGCTCTGGCGCTGCCGTCGGCGAAGGCTGCCGTGGTCTGGTCTCCGTGGATGGTCGCCACATATCCGGTCTCGGTGTTCGCAGGAGCATCCCAGAGTTTGAAGTTCCAGATCGGAGTCGGAGTCTGGTTGTCATCGGTGATCTGCAAATAGGTATCGGCGAAGAGCGGCAGGGTTCCCTGATTCTTCATGCGCTCGAGGACGTATCCGATGTTGACATTGTTGCCGCTTCCGGTGATGTTGAGGAATCTTCCGAAGTGTTTGCGGATGGTGTTATCCGCTCCGGTCTGACCCTTCCAGCCGCTTCCCCAGCTGTCGGCGTTGACGTTCAGCATTCCGACTGCGTTGTTGTTGGTGTAGTCGTTTGAGGCGGTTCCCTCTTTGTAGTCAACGTTTGACACGGTGCAGGTCAGCACGTTGGTGGGAATATAGCTCTTTTTGTAGTCACGGTCAGCTCCGCCGACCATCACGAAAGCGTAGCTCTTGCCGTTGAGCTGGTAAGGAATTACTCCGTCATTGTCGCCGCCGTAGATGTGCATGGCTTTGAAGATGTTGGATTTATTGTTGATGCAGTTGGTGCGCTGACCTGCGGCACGGGCGTATCCCAGTGCGGGCATGGTCATGGCGGCGAGCACTCCGATGATGGCGATCACCACCAGGAGCTCGGTCAGGGTGAAGTTTCTTTTCATGGATGTATTCCTCTTTTGTATTTGTTTGCTGTTGACGGATACACAGTTGTACTGCTGATATATTATACGCCTGTTTTGCAAATTTGTCAAGGGGCAAATCTAAAATAAACTGTATTTATGCACGCACGTCGGCGATGTCATCGGCTCCGCAAAGCAGCATGACCAATCTATCGACTCCGATGGCGCAGCCTGAGCTCTCGGGAATTCCACGTTCGAGGGCGGAGTAAAACTCCCCGGGTTCAGGGTAGCTGCGCATTGAGTTCCGGCGGCGGACTTCATTGGCAAGAGCGAAACGGCGGCGTTGTTCAGCGGGGTCGGTGAGCTCTCCGAAAGCGTTGCCGAGCTCTATACCGCAGGCGTAGATTTCCCAGCGTTCAGCCACTCTCGTGTCTTTTGCCGAGCGGCGTGAGAGGGCGGCGTACTCGACGGGATAATCCTTGAGCACCGTGAGTTTGCCGTTGCCGAGCTGAGGCTCGACCTTGAGCACCATGAGCTCGTCGAACTTTTCCGGAGCGAGCTCAAAACAGTCGGCATCGGCGTACTTTCTGTAAGCCTCTTCGACAGTGATGTACTCGACTTGGCTCAGGTCGAGGAGTTTTCCCCGGTACTCAGTGACGCTCGAACCCGTGACCGATTTGAACGCCTCAGCTATCATGCGGGTGGTGAAGTCGGCGAGCTGCATATAATCCCAGTTGACGGCGTAGTATTCGAGGATGGTGAACTCCTCACGGTGCTTTCTTCCGAACTCGTTGTGGCGGAAAGCCGGGCCCATCTGGAACATTCTTTGGACTCCGTCAGCGAGCAGCACCTTCATCGCCAATTCAGGACTGGTGCGCAGAAAACCACGCTCGGCGGTCACGCTCTCGATGTTTTCCTCAGGAGCGGGAGCCGGTATCATCACCGGAGTCTCGACCTCGATAAACTTGTGCTGATAAAAAAAATTCCGCAACGCCCTCATCAATTCGGAGCGTTGCGAAAGATTGTGAATTTTTTGTGTCATATTACTTTTTGCTGACACGCTCGGCGTAGGTTCCGGTGCGGGTGTCGATCTTGACGATGTCGCCCTGGTTGATGAAGAGCGGAACCTGGATCTCGTAGCCGTTGTCGATCTTGGCGGGCTTGGTCACGTTGGTGGCGGTGTCGCCGCGGACTCCGGGCTCGGTCTCGACGATCTCTTTCTCGATGAAGGTCGGAAGAGTGATCTCGATGGGCTCGCCGTTGTAGAGAACGAAGTTGCAGAGGCTATCCTCGAGCAGGAAGTAGATCTGGTTGCCCAGAGTCTCAGCGCTGACGCTCATCTCTTCGTAGGTGTTGGGATCGCTGAAGACGTAGTGGTGACCATCGAAGTATGAGTAGTACATCTCACGCTCCTCGATGTTCGGCTGCTCGATTTTGTCGGTCGGACGGTAGGTGTGCTCCATACCGACGCCGGTGATCATGTTCTTCATGCGGCAGCGGTAGAGAGCGGTGCCCTTACCCGGCTTGCAGAAGTCAAACTCAGTAATGACCCACGGTGAACCGTCGATCTCGATTTTCAGTCCTTTTTTAAGGTCGGATGCACTGTACATTTTTCTGATTCTCCAATCTTGTTAGTTTTCAGTTTGAGATAATCTGCATAATATACACCGCAACTCCGACTTTTTCAAGAGGAGTATTCAAAACAAGTCAGCCGCATGGAGTGTTCAGTAAAAATGTGTCATCCGAAAAACAGCTGTACGGCGCAAGTGACCGTGGGCAGAAAGGTCAGACAAAGTACCAAAACGGAATCTTAAATAAAAAAAGTACTCCGCTTTTTTTGAAAAAGGATGGGGGTCCGGGGGAACGGAAAACACTTTTTTTCCCGTGAAAAAAAGTGTTTTCCTTCCCCCGGTCACAATCGTCTTTATCAAACAAAACCGGATACTATATTATATAAAGAATCCGGTGGTGGTTACTTTGGCTACGAGTTTGCCGGAGTCGTTGAATACTTCGGTTTCGACGAGGCAGGAGCGTTTACCGCGGTTGACGACTTGGGAGCGGGCGGAGAGGTGGTTTCCCGAGCCGGGGCGGAGGAAGTTGATGGTGGAGCTCATGCTTGAGCACTTGGTTCCTTCGAAGCTGTTGGCGGCTCCTGCGAAAGCGAAGTCGGCGAGGGTGAAGATGGCTCCGCCCTGAACGACGTTGTTGGCGTTGAGTTTATGTTCGTCGATTGACATGACGGCTTCGGCGTAGCCCTCACGGATCTCGGTGAGCCGGATGGAGTTTTCCCGGCAGAAGATATCGTTTTGGTTGAGTTGGTCTTTGAGGGTATCGAAATAGCTCATGGTTCTGCTCCTTTTTTGTGCGGTTGTCTGAGATACAATATACCGCTTCGGAGAGGCTATTTCAAGCTCAAATGTTGACAAACGTGCGTATAGTAGAGTCTTTGCATTCAACTATACTAAACAAATCAAGGAGTGTTTTTATGACTGGTTTTATTCATTATGATTACGTCGATATCTTCGACTCAGGACTCCGCAGCGGCGATATTGCTCTGTTTTTCCGTATCGCTATCGCAGGGGGAAGCGAAAAACGTTGTACTGTCTCGGTTCCGAAACTTGCCAAGTGGCTCAATTCAAGTGAAGAGCGGGTGCGGGGTGCTGTCAAACGGCTTGAGGAGGCTGGTTTTATCACCGTGGAACGCACTTCAGGAGGCAGCGGCAGAGCCAATACCTATCATCTCGTTGACCGCAAGGGTCAAAAAAATAAGGGTGTAGAAAAATCACAGGGTAAACAAACTCCTGATGAGAAAACCCCTGATGTGAAACCCTGCGTGAAAGATGTTGAAAACCCTGCAAATATGACGTCGGAAACCCTCCACGTCCGTTGCCCCCAAAAGAATAATATAAATAATCCCTCCCAAAGAATAAAAGAAAAAGAATATGCGGGCGCGCCGGATTTCTTCAAGGAATATCCTCTCGAGGAGAGCGGATTACTTAAACTCTTTCCCGATATGCCGGAAGTCTATGCCAGGGATTACATCTTTAACCGGATGGCAGATCATTGGAGACGCGAGGATGGGTCTCTGGTTGAATTATCACAGATACCCGCCGATTTCATCGAATGGAGCCGTCAGCGTGAGATAGATTTGCAGCAGGAAATCACTCCTCCGCCCGAGGATGACTTCTCGATCTGGGATCTGTTAAAATGACGTGGCGTGAGATATTCAACGGATTTGAGGTGTGTGATTGTCCTGAGTGCGCAAGGAGCTACTCCAACAAAAAGTTTGCCGGGGCGTTGAAACGTGCAGGCGTTCCTGACGACACTCCGGGATTTATTCTCATGGAAAGAGTGGGTACGCAGTGTTAAATTCGGCAAAAAGAGCCGCTTTTATTTGAATTTCACGGTAACACGGTGTATATTCAGTAGAATTTATTTTTTATCCGGAGATAAACAACATGCCAATTACCAAGATACTTGAAGAGAACGCCAGGCTCTACCGGGATGATACCGCACTGGTCGAGATCAATCCGCAGGAGCTTGAGAAACGCCGCACCTCGTGGCGTGAGTTTTCGCTCATCGAGCCCGGAAACATCGACTCTTTCCGCAGTGAGATCACCTGGGGCGAGTTCGACCGCAAGGCAAACCGTCTTGCCAATCTGCTTCTGGCCCGCCGTGTGCGCAAGGGCGAAAAGGTGGGAATACTGCTGATGAACAGCCTCGAGTGGCTGCCGATTTACTTCGGAGTGTTGAAAGCCGGAGCCATCGCCGTTCCGCTCAATTTCCGCTACACCGCCGAGGAAATCAAGTACTGCATCGAGCTCGCCGACATCGAGACTTTGATTTTCGGACCCGCCTTCATTGGACGCATCGAAGATATCTGCGACCGTCTGCGCAAGGTCAAAAACCTCTTTTACGTCGGCGATGACTGCCCCTCTTTCGCTGAGCCCTACTACAATCTGGTCTCTTACTGCTCATCGAAGGCTCCGGATATTCCGCTTACTGACGACGATGAAGCCGCCATCTACTTTTCGAGCGGCACCACGGGATTTCCCAAAGCTATCGTGCACGCACACCGCAGTCTGATGCACTCCTGCAAGGTGGAGCAGAACCACCACAGCCAGACCAAAGAGGATGTGTTTCTCTGTATTCCTCCGCTCTACCACACCGGAGCCAAGATGCACTGGTTCGGCAGTTTCCTCGTGGGCGGCAAAGCCGTGCTGCTGCGTGGCATCAATCCCGAATGGATATTGCAGGCGGTCTCTGAGGAAAAGTGTTCAGTGGTATGGCTGCTCGTTCCGTGGGCTCAGGATATCCTCGATGCCATCGAGCGGGGCGACGTCAAACTTGAGGACTACGACCTCTCGCACTGGAGACTCATGCACATCGGAGCTCAACCTGTGCCTCCGAGCCTCATCAAACGGTGGCAGAGTGTGTTTCCTCATCACCAGTACGACACCAACTACGGTCTGAGTGAGTCGATAGGTCCCGGAGCCGTTCACCTCGGAGTCGAGAACACCGACCACGTCGGAGCCATCGGCAAAGCCGGTTACGGCTGGCAGACCATGATAGTCGATGAGAACCGTCAGCCCATCAAGCCCGGAGAGGTGGGTGAGCTCGCCGTCAAGGGCGACGGAGTCATGCTGCGCTACTACAAAGACGAAAAGGCGACCAATGAGGTGCTCAGGGATGGCTGGCTCTTCACCGGAGATATGGCGAAAGAGTCGGAAGATGGCTTCATCTATCTCGTTGACCGCAAGAAAGATGTTATCATCACCGGAGGCGAAAACCTCTACCCTGTCCAGATCGAGGACTTCCTGCGCAAGCACCACTCCATCAAGGATGTTGCCGTGATAGGTCTGCCCGACTCAAGGCTGGGTGAGATAGCCGCCGCCGTCATCGAGGTCAAAGAGGGAGTCTCACTTACTGAGGGCGAGGTCAACGATTTCTGCCTCGATCTGCCCCGCTACCAGAGACCCCGCAAGGTGATATTCGCCGAAGTGCCCCGCAATCCGACGGGAAAAATCGAGAAGCCGAAGCTGCGCAAAATCTACGGAGCGGATATGCTCGTCGCCCAGCAGAACGAACTCGGCAGTTCCAAGTGAAATTCAACAGTCAAATTATAATACAGTAAGGAGAAAAAACAAAAAATGGGAATCATCCACTGGCTGATCGTCATTATTCCGTTCATGATGATCATGGGAATTGCGGTCTATTCGAGAAAGTTCATCCGCGGAGTAAGTGACTTTCTGGTCGCAGGTCGTGTCGCCGGCCGCTACGTTATTTCCGTCGCCGGAGTCGAATCCGCTCTCGGAGTCGTAACTCTGGTATCACTCGTCGAACAGAAGTACGCCACCGGTTTCGCCATGGAATTCTGGGCCTCACTCACGCTGCCGACATCCATGTTTCTGAGTCTGACCGGATTCTGCGCCTACCGTTTCCGTGAGACCAAAGCTCTCTCGATCGGTCAGTTCCTCGAGATACGTTACAGCCGCAAACTGCGTATCTTCGCCACCACGCTGCGCACCTTCGCCGAGATGCTCTGCAACACCATCGGTCCCGCCGTGGCGGCACGCTTCTTCATCTATCTGCTCGGAATCCCACACACCATCAACATCTTCGGATGGCAGGCGCCCACTTTCATGCTCCTGCTGGCGGTGGTGCTCTTTCTGGCTCTGGTGATCATCCTTACCGGAGGTCAGATAAGCCTTATTGTTACCGACTGTATCCAGGGACTCATGAGTTATCCCATCTTCGTCATCTTCTCGGTTTACATTCTGGTCAACTTCTCATGGTTCGGCGAAATCACTCCGGTGATGGTCGATCGTGCCGACGGCGAGAGTTTCATCAACCCCTACGATGTGGAAAATTTGCGTGACTTCAACTTGTTCGCTCTCTTTTCATCGCTGGTATGCCGTCCGTTCAATCAGGCGGTCTGGTACGGTAACGGTACTTCCGGAGCCGGACGCACTCCGCACGAACAGAAGATGGCGGGTATGCTCGGAACATGGAGAGGCGGTTTCTCTGCCATCATGACCATGCTGGTCGCCATCAGCATCATCACCGCGATGAACCACGTCAATTTCCTGCCCAAAGCACACAATATCCGCAAAGAGCTCACTTCCCGTGTCGCTGATGAGATCGTCGCCAACCCCAAAGCCAAAGCCTCCATCACCGAGCGGGCAAAGAATATGCCTGTTCCCAAGGTGGAAAAACAGCCTCAGCTGCGGCGTGAAAACAACTATGAGACTCAGTTCATGGATGCCACCCGTGAGGAGCTCATCAAAAATATGGCTGTCGAGGGAGAAGCCAATCAGCTCTTCCAGCAGTTCCGCAGCCTCTACAATCAGAATATGCTGCCGGTGGCGATGAAAAACATGATGCCTCCGACCATTCTCGCTCTCTTCGTACTGCTGATGATCATGCTCATGGTCTCGACCGACGACAGCCGCATTTTCGCCTCTGCCGCCACCATCGTGCAGGATATCATCGTTCCGCTGCGCAAAACCCCGCTGACTCCGGAACAGCACATCAGATTGCTCAAGTTGATGACTGTGGTCGTCGCCATCATCTTCTTCTTCGGCAGTGTCTATCTCTCGCAGATGGACTACATCTCGCTCTTTACCAGTATCTCGACCTCCATCTGGATCACCGGTGCCGGTTCAGTGATGACTTTCGGTCTTTACAGCCGCTTCGGAACCACCGCCGGAGCATGGTGCAGTCTCTTCAGCGGAATGTTTCTCGCCGGAGGCGGTTTCACCATGCAGCGTACTTGGGCAAAATCGGTCTATCCCTTCCTCGAGCGTCACGGATGGGTCGATGAGGTGGGCAATTTCCTGACCACCGTTTCAGAGCCGTTCAATCCCTACGTTGTCTGGATGATGAATCCGGTGAAGTTCCCGATCAACTCGACCGAGATCGCCTTCATCGCCACGGTCACCAGTGTCACCATCTACGTCGTGGTCTCACTCATCACCTGCCGTGAGCCGTTCAACCTCGACAGAATGCTCCACCGCGGCAAGTACAACTTCGATGGTGACGAGAAGAAGATCCACGTCAAGTGGAGCTGGAAAACCGTCTGGTCAAAGCTCATCGGTATCACTCCTGACTACACAAGAGGCGACCGTGCCATCGCCTGGTCGCTCTTCATCTACACCTTCGTTTACAAGTTCATCATCGCTTTCGTGCTGGTGGCGGTATGCAACATCTTCTTCAAGTGGAGCAACGAGGCGTGGGGTTACTATTTCTACATAACCCACCTTATCGTACCGCTTCCGATCGCGATCGTAACTACTGTCTGGTTCTTCGCCGGCGGAGTCATCGACCTGAGACGGCTCTTCATCGACCTCGCCAAGCGCAAGGCTGACTATCTCGACAACGGTATGGTTGACGGACACGTTTCCCTCGCCGACAAAGAGGCGGTGAGAAAACTCGAAGAGGCAGAGAAAGCTGAGAAAGCCGAAAACGCCGAAGCCAAGTAAACGAGATAACAACAAACGACAGACAGATGGTTCCGTTTTTGCGGAGTCATCTGTTTTTTTAGAGAGAAACAAAATGAAAAAGCTGATAGTTTTCGACCTCGACGGAACGCTCATCGACTCGATAGATGATATCACAGGAGCAATAAATCACCTGAGAAAAGCGATTTGCCAATCCGAAATGAGCCGACAGGAGGTCATCGAGTGCGTGGGAGGCGGAATGGTCGATCTCATCAGACGCACCGCTCCGGCGGAGGTGATCGAGCACGCCAAAGCACTCAAAATCTACAAGGACTATTATGCCGCACACCTGGTTGTAAAGACCGTACTTTATGCCGGTGTGAAAAGCACGCTTGAAACGCTCAAGCAGAATGGATGCGCACTTGCCGTAGTGACCAATAAACCCACCGACGACGCCAATACCATTCTGAAAAAGCTCGAAATCGCCGACCTCTTCGACGACATCATAGGAGGCAACTCAGGATTTCCGCTGAAACCCTCACCGGAGTCGCTGCTGTACTTGAAAAACAAACACGCAAGCGAGGACAACTATATGTGCGGAGACCACCACACCGACCTCAACGCAGGAAACAACGCCAAGTTCAAAACCATCCACGCAAGCTACGGCTTCGGAGACTCCCGCGGAATTCCCCCGAGTTACCGCATAGAACACTTCCAAGAGCTGTTGCAAATAGTGCTCTGACCGGAAAAAAGCTACGGGGAGATGATGCGGGGAGAGAGGGAAAACTTCTTTTCACGGGAAAAGAAGTTTTCCCTCTCTCCCCGCGCCCCTCTCTCCCTTTCAAGAAAAGCGGGAAACTTTTTTACCTTCACCTACCCGTGTCGGGAACAGAGCCAAATATAAAGAAGCCGACCACGCCTGAAAAATACCGCAAACAAAGGCGAGCAACATACAAAAGTAGGAGTGAGCCGATAAAAAAATCGGCTCGCGACGGGTACAGGGTGCAAACCCTGTCCGGGGTCAAAGGGGCGGAGCCACCCTTGCGCATCGCACGGAGAGAG
>JAFVZB010000040.1 GCA_017508385.1 Lentisphaeria bacterium
CGATATGGGGCGTTTTTTTATTGGTATTTCTATGCGTATGCGGCGAAGCAGGTATATTTTTTGCGCTGCCGCGCAAACTCACGCAGATGTTTGCGGCGGTGTTTGGCGTTTGGGTATGTTGTACGCTGTTGTTCGCGGCGTAATGCACGGCTAAGTTGTGGCGTAGACAATGGCGGGCGGAATACTTTTCAACATACAATATCTCCGTTCACTCCGTTCAACTCCGTTCTTCTCCGTTCGGGAGCCTTCCGTTTTCTCAAGCCGAACTGCGTGGCTTGGCTTCTTTCAAACAATAGAAAAAGGCTGTTGCACACCTCTTTCAAGGTTTTGCAACAGCCCCTTGTGTTTTGGTTTTACTTTATCAGCAAAAACAGATAGGTTCCGTAGGATAACAGCCAGAAGATGCCTTCTCCGCGGCTTATGCGCCTGCCGGTAATGAAAAATGGTATTGCCAAAAGTGATACTGCGGTTACTGCTCCGAGGTCGAATGGTGAAATGTGTTCCAAACGGATCGGTTTTATCAGCGGAGATATTCCCATAATACAGAGAATGTTCCAGATGTTTGAACCCACGATGTTTCCGACTGCGATATCGGTTTCTCCGCGGATGGTGGCTATCAGGCTTGCCGCAAGTTCGGGCAGGCTTGTTCCGATCGCCACGATGGTAAGGGCAATCACTGCTTCGGGAACGTGCATGAGTTTGGCGGCGCAGACCGCTCCGGAAACAAAAAGTTTTGCTCCGAACACCAGGGCGGCAAGTCCGCAGCCGAACTCAATAAGTGAACGCAGCAGGCTCTTTTCGCCGTTATCTTCGATATCTCCTGTCAAGGCTGCCTGAGCTTCGGCATTACGTTTGGAATTGATGAAAAGAAATGTGATGTATGACGCCATAAGCACTATCAATACTGCTCCGCCCCAGCGGGGAACTCCGCCGGTAAAGTAGAGAACTCCCACCAGCACCAGCGTGGCTGACGTCATCACGGGAAGATCGACTTTGAGCACAGCTTTATTGACCGGCAATGCTTTCACCGCTGCACACAAACCGAGTATCAGAGCAAGGTTGCAGATGTTTGAGCCGACGACGTTGCCGACTGCGATATCGCCCTTGCCGCGCAGGGCGGCGTCGATGCTCACGGTCAATTCAGGAGCACTGGTTCCGAATGCCACCATGGTAAGTCCGATGACCAGACTCGGGATCCGCAGTTTGCGGGCAATTCCGACTCCTCCGGAAACGAGATAATCGGCTCCGAAATAGAGCAGGACTCCTCCTGCGACTCCGAGCAAAAGTTCCCAAATGGAATTCATTATTTATTTGCCTCCCTGCTGGTTGAATTCCTGAGCTTTGAGCACGGCGACAAACGCCTCCTGCGGAATATTCACCTGTCCGATAAGTTTCATGCGCTTCTTACCCTCTTTCTGCTTTTCGAGCAGTTTGCGTTTACGGGTGATGTCACCTCCGTAGCACTTGGCAAGCACGTTTTTGCGCAGCTGTCTGATGGTCTCACGGGCGATGATTTTGCCGCCCACAGCCGCCTGCACGGCGATTTGGAACATCTGCTGCGGAATGGCATCTTTGAGACGCTCACATATCTGTCTGCCGCGGTCATAGGCAAAATCAACATGGACGATCGAGCTGAACGCATCCACCGGCTCTCCGTTGACCAGAATATCGAGTTTCACCATCTTTCCTGCACGGTATCCGGCAGGCTCATAATCGAAACTGCCGTATCCGCGGGTGATGGATTTGAGTTTGTCGTGGAAATCTATGAGAATTTCGTGCATCGGCATATCGGCGGTGATAATAACGTGTCCGGCATCGGCACTCTGGGTGTCGGTGCAGATTCCGCGGCGGGACATGATGAGGTTCATCACGTCTCCGATATAGGTTGACGGAATCATTATGCGGCACTTGATGACCGGCTCTTCGATGCGGTCGATGGCACTCGGGTCGGGCAGATAAACCGGGTTATCGATAAGCTGGAGCTCTCCTGATTTGAGATAAACGTGGTAGATAACTGACGGATATGTGGTCAAAATATCCATGTTGTACTCACGGCGCAAACGCTCCTGAATGATTTCCATGTGGAGCAGACCGAGAAATCCGCAGCGGAAACCGAATCCGAGGGCGGCACTGCTCTCTGCCTGATAGACAAAGGCGGCATCGTTGAGCTGGAGTTTCGCCATGCTCGCCTTGAGCTGCTCGTAGTCGGCGGTGTCGATGGGATATATTCCGCTGAACACCATGGGACGTATCTCACGGAATCCCGGAAGCGGCTCTTTCGCCGGATTGAGCTGGTCGGTAACAGTATCACCGATACGGGTATCTGCCGGACTCTTCAAATTGGGGATGATATATCCCACACTTCCGGCGGAAAGCTCTTCGTCAGCTTTCATTTCAGGACTGAAAAATCCCACCTCTTTGATCTCACTGCCGATCTCGTTGCTGAAAAGGCGGATTTTAGTTCCACGCTTGAAGCTGCCGCGTACCACTCTCACAAAGTTGATGACTCCGCGGTAAGTATCGTACTGTGAGTCGAAAATGAGTCCGGCGGTGCCGGGCTCGTCGCTCGCCGTCGGCGGAGGAATACGCTCGATGACCGCTTTGAGCAGCTCTTCGACTCCGACTCCGGTCTTGCCGCTGACACAGAGGGCCTCTTCACGGGGCAGAGCAAGGATCTCTTCCATCTGCTCGTAGCACAAAGGCAGATTGGCGGCAGGCAGGTCGATTTTGTTGATCACGGGGATCACTTTGAGGTTCTGCTGAAAAGCCAGTCCGACGTTTGCCACGGTCTGCGCCTGCACGCCCTGAGTGGCATCAATAAGCAGGATCGCTCCTTCGCAGGCACTCAAACTGCGTGATACTTCGTAGGTGAAGTCAACGTGTCCGGGAGTGTCGATAAGGTTGAGTTCGTAAGTTATGCCGTCACCCGGATCGTACTTCATCCTGACCGGATGGGATTTGATGGTAATTCCACGCTCACGCTCGAGATCCATTCCGTCGAGCAGCTGCTCCTGAAGGTCACGCTTGGCGACGGTTCCGGTGAGTTCCAGCATACGGTCTGCCAGAGTGGACTTGCCGTGGTCGATGTGGGCGATGATACAAAAGTTTCTTATCAGATCAAGTTTTGCCATTGAAAAAATTCCTTCTTAATTAATATCACGCGCATAATATAACTCTTTTCAGAGAAAATTTCAAAACGACTATCGCTTTTTTATGCGCTTTGACTTGAAAAAGTTGCGTTTTCAATGTATTTTTTGAAATCAGCGTTACAACTTACAGTTTTTATGGAGAAAATAATGGATTACCAGCATATCACGATCCCGCAGGGAGATTTCATTACCTGCGGTAAAGACGGCAAACTTTCGGTCAGCGACACTCCGGTCATCGGATTTATCGAGGGTGACGGTGTCGGTCCTGACATCATGGCGGCTTCAAAATATATGTGGGATGCCGCAGTCGAAAAGGCTTACGGCGGCAAAAAACGCATCTCGTGGATGGAACTCTACGCCGGAGAGAAAGCCAATGCTGTTTACAATGCTCCGGTCTGGCTGCCGGAGGAAACTCTTGATGCCATCCGCCGCTGTCTCATCGCTATCAAGGGACCGCTCACCACTCCTGTCGGCGGAGGAATCCGCAGTCTCAACGTCGCTCTGCGCCAGGAACTCGACCTCTTTGCCTGCGTGAGACCTGTGCGTTACTTTGAGGGAGTCGAGAGCCCGGTGAAACGTCCTGAACTTACCGACATGGTGATATTCCGTGAAAACACCGAGGATATCTACGCCGGAATCGAGTGGAACGCAGGAACCGATGAGGTGAAGAAAGTCATCTCTTTTTTGCAGGGAGAGATGGGAGTGAAAAAAATCCGTTTCCCCGAGAGCTCAAGCATCGGCATCAAGCCGGTTTCCGTCGAGGGCAGTGAGCGGCTTATTTCGGCGGCTATCGACTACGCCATCGCCAATAAACGCCGCAGTGTCACGCTCGTTCACAAGGGCAATATCATGAAGTTTACCGAGGGCGGATTCAAGAACTGGGGTTATGAGCTGGTCAAACGCAAATACTCCGATGTGGCAATCGCCTACGATGAGTGCGGCGGAGTTGCTCCTGAGGGCAAAATTCTGGTCAAAGACTGCATCTGCGATGCGTTTTTGCAGCAGATACTCACCCGTCCTGCCGAGTACGACGTCATCGCCACGCTCAACCTCAACGGCGACTATGTATCTGACGCTCTCGCCGCCTGTGTCGGCGGAATCGGTATCGCTCCCGGAGCGAACATCAACTACCACACCGGCCACGCCATTTTCGAGGCGACTCACGGAACCGCTCCCAAGTACGCCGGAATGGATAAGGTCAACCCCTGCAGTCTGGCTCTCTCGGGCGAGATGATGCTCCGTCACCTCGGCTGGACTGATGCCGCAGATATCCTCATTAACGGAATCAGCCGTGCCATTGCCAAAAAAATCATGACTTACGATCTTGCCCGTCTCTGTGAGGGAGCTGTTGAAGTAAGCTGTTCAGCATTTGCCAAAGCAGCAGTAGAGTGCATGTAAAATGATCGAGACAGTAATCGACCGCAAAAAAATCGCTGAACGGATCTCCGAAGTCGGCAGAGAGCTGACCGAATTCTATAAAGGCAGGGATTTTACATTGGTCATCATCGCCAACGGCGGAGTCTTTTTCGGAGTCGATCTCGCCCGCAGTATCGATTTGGATTTTTCCGTCGATGTGATTGCAACATCAAGTTATCACAATGATGTGCAGGGGGATGAATTACTTTTCAGATGCGCTCCGAAACTCTCGCTTGAGGGCAAAAATATCCTGCTGGTGGATGAGGTGCTCGACAGCGGAGTTACTCTGTCAAAGACCATCGGCAAACTGCTGCAAGCAGGAGCAGCTGAGGTAAAAACCGCAGTACTGGTCACCAAAGAGAGACCGCGTCCGGAAAACGCCGTCAAAGCCGCCGACTGGAGCTGTTTCACACTTCCCGACATCTACCTTGTCGGCTGCGGACTCGACTCACACGAACTCTACCGAAGTCTGCCCTACCTCGGAGTAGTGAAATAAAAAACACTCCCTCCAAGAAATAAAGTAAAAAAGTACTCCGCTTTTCTTGAAAGGGAGAGAGGGGCGCGGGGAGAAAGGGAAAACTTCTTTTCACGGGAAAAGAAGTTTTCCCGCTTTCCCCGCATCATCTTCACTTACTTCACATTATTTCAAACTGCTGAATATTGAGGGCATCAGCCAGGGGGATAGGGCGGTTCTTGCTTCGACGGCGTCTCCGGAGTTTTGCCGCTCTTCGAGGAAGTGGGATATTTCATCTATCGGAACGGCGAACACTTCGATGCACTCTCCGGCATCGTTATGCGCTTCGGGAGGCTCGGGGTAGAGGGTGTCGTCGATTTCCACAAACACGATGGTGATGGTCTCACGGGACATTCCGGGGGAACTGTATGCCGGAGCCAGCACTTTCAACACTTTTCCATCGTATCCGGTCTCTTCGTACAGCTCGCGGAGTGCCGCCTCTTCGACACTTTCGCCTGCCTTATCCAGCAAGCCTGCCGGCAGTTCGATGGTATATTTTCCTGCCGGAGGACGGTACTGGCGGACAAACAGCACCCGGCGGCTCTCTTTGAGGAAGGCTGCGATCATCACGGCTCCCGTGGAGTTGGTTCTTTCCACGCTTTCCCAGTGACGTTCACGGCCCTCCTCATCGCTGAAAACGTTGTCGCAGAGGCGCAGAAATCTGCCCTCTCCGATAACGCTTTTGGATATCAGTTCGGCGTTTTTCATGCCTGATTCAATGCCTGGTCAAAGTCGGCGATGATATCGTCGATATTCTCGATTCCGACTGAGAGACGGATGAGGTCAGGAGTGACTCCGGCGGCAATAAGCTCCTGCTCGCTGAGCTGACGGTGGGTCATGCTTGCCGGATGCAGCACGCAGGTGCGGATATCGGCAACGTGCACCACGATGGCGGCAAGTTTCAGGGCGTTCATCACCTTTTCGCCGGCGGCTTTACCGCCCTTGACTCCGAAACAGAGAACTCCTGAGCCTCCGCGCAGGTACTTCTTGAGCTTGGCATGCTCGGGGTTATCCTCGAGTCCGGGGTAGTTGACCCAGCTCACCTTGGGGTGGTTTTTGAGGAACTGCGCCATTTTGAGGGCGTTTTCACTGTGACGCTCCATGCGCAGCGGCAGAGTTTCAGTGCCGAGCATGGTCAGAAAAGCGTTGAACGGCATCATCGGGATTCCATAGTCACGCACCAGCTGAACACGCAGTTTCACTGAGAACGGAGCGTTGGGGAAGTCCCGGGTATAAATCAATCCGTGATAGCTGGCATCCGGCTCGGTAAATTCGGGGAACTTGCCTGAGCCTGCCCAGTCGAAATCGCCCTTTTCCACCACGATTCCGCCGACGCTGGTCGCATGTCCGTCAAGGTACTTGGTGGTCGAGTGAGTCACGATATCGCAGCCGTAATCGAACGGATTGCAGAGGTACGGAGTCGGGAATGTGTTATCGACGATGAACGGAATTTTGTTTGCGTGGGCAACTTTGGCGTAGAGCTCAAAATCGCAGACCACCAGACTCGGATTGCAGAGTGACTCGGCAAAAATCGCCTTGGTGTTGGGACGTATCGCCGCTTGCAGCTCATCTTCGGTCGCCGTCGGCAGGATGAGAGTAACTTCGATTCCCGCTTTTTTCAGCGTGTTGGTGAAGAGAGAGACCGTACCGCCGTAGAGTGCACTCACCGCAAGGATGTGGTCTCCGCTTTGGGCAATGTTCATCAGGGCGAATGCGTTTGCCGCCTGTCCGCTGGAAACGGCGACTGCGGCGACTCCCTTTTCGAGAGCGGCGATCTTCTTTTCAAAGGCGTCCACGGTCGGATTGGCAAGACGGGTGTAGAAAAATCCCTCGCTTTTGAGGTCAAAGAGGTCGGCAACACTCTGGGCATCATCGTATTTGTAGGTGGTGCTCTGGGTGATGGGCACTATGCGCGGACCTCCGTTTTCAGGAGTGTAGCCTGCCTGAACGGCAAGCGTTTCAAATTTCCAGTTGTTATTTTCCATAAAAAAGATTCCTTGTTTTCAGTATTAAAAGAGTCCGATGGTCTCGCCGTTGACCAGTTTGATCGCTTCGGCATTCGGAACTTTGGGCAGACCGGGCATGGTCATGATGTCTCCGAGGTAAGCAACGATAAATCCGCAGCCGCTCTTGACGTCGATATCACGGACGGTGATGCGGAATCCCTGCGGCACGTTCAGCAGAGTCGGGTCGTCAGAGAACGAGTACTGGGTCTTGGCAATGCAGACAGGGTACTGTGCATATTCAGGAGCAAGTGCAGCAAGTTTTTTGCGGACGACAGGAGCAAAGTCGGCTCCGTCGGCTCCGTAGCACTTGCGGGCGATTTTGTTGATTTTATCCTCAATGGAGTCGCTCAAATCGTAGAGATAGGTGAGCTTGCACTTGTTTTCTGACTCCTGAGCCACCTTTTCGGCAAGCTCGATGCAGCCGTTTCCGCCATCGACAAAGCCGGTGGAAACCGAGCAGGGCATATTGTTTTCGGCGCAGAGCTGACGGAAGAGAGCAACCTCCTCTTCGGTATCGTTGCCGAAGCGGTTGAGGTTGACCACCACGTTGAGTCCGAACTCGTTGTGGAGATTGTCGTAATGCTTTTTGGCGTTGGCAAATCCGGTCTTCACATCGCCGTCACCGTGGAGCTTCATCGCCTTGATGGTGGCGACCAGCACGGTGCAGTCGGGTGAAAGTCCGGCTTTGCGGCATTTGATATCGAGGAACTTTTCAGCTCCGAGGTCACTGCCGAACCCGGCTTCGGTGACTACATAATCGGCAAGGCGCATGGCGGTGTCGGTCGCCGCGACCGAGTTGCAGCCGTGGGCGATGTTGGCAAAAGGTCCGCCGTGGACGATGGCAGGAGTTCCCTCGAGAGTCTGCACCAGATTCGGACGGAACGCCTCTTTGAGCAGAACGGTCATCGAACCCTGAGCTTTGAGGTCACGGGCTTTGACTTCACGCTTATCGTAAGTCATCGCAACGGTGATGTTGCCCAGACGCTCTTCGAGGTCCTCCAGACTGGTGGCAAGACAGAACACTGCCATCACTTCGGTGGCAACGGTGATGCAGAAGTGGTCTTCTCTCACCACTCCGTTGGACTTGCCGCCCATACCGATGACCACGTTGCGCAGAGCACGGTCGTTCATATCGAGACAGCGTTTGAAAGTGATGGTGCGGGGGTCGATACCGAGAGCATTTCCCTGCTGGAGATGGTTGTCGATGAGGGCGCAGAGCAGGTTGTTGGCACTGGTGATGGCGTGGAAATCGCCGGTGAAGTGCAAGTTGATATCCTCCATCGGCACGACCTGAGAGTAGCCGCCGCCGGTGGCACCGCCCTTCATTCCGAAGACGGGACCGAGTGAGGGTTCACGCAGGGCGAGGATGGATTTTTTGCCGATTTTACGCAGTCCGTCGGCAAGTCCGATGGATATCGTGGTTTTGCCGTCACCCTGTTTGGTCGGAGTCATCGCTGTGACCAGAATGAGCTTGGCTTTGCGGGGAGCATCAACTTTGGTGAGTTTGGCTTTGTACTTGCCGTACAGCTCGTAATCATCTTCACCGAGTCCGAGCCCGGAAGCGATCTCTGTGATGTTGCGCATGACGGAATTTCTGGCAATTTCAATATCACTCAACATTTCAACATTCCTTGTTTTTTCGGGAGCAGTTTCCGTATTGAAAAGCTCCGTTTATTTTATAAAATAAAATACCATGTTTTAATATACCGTAAATCGGCGTTATTGCAAGTCACAATTCAGAAATACGTCTCACAACAATGCCGATCCAGTCGATATTTTGCGGTGTGACGTGTATCATCCTGCCGTCGGGGTTGTCGCTGGCGAGCACGGTCATGTCACCCTGACGGCGCAGCCGCTTGCAGACCACATCGCCGTCAGGAGCAAGGCGGGCGACCACGACTTTGTTTGAGGGAACACTCTCAAGCGATTCTGCCGGTTCGACCAGTATCACGTCACTGTCGCAGATGCGCGGTTCCATGGATATGCCCGAGACCCGGAACGCTATCGTGTCACGTCTGCCGCCCACAGGAACCAGTACCGTCTCAGCGTTTTCAGTATCCCAGAAGCGTCCGACGTTTTCATCTGAGTTGAGCATCGAAAGGTGGCTGGCAGCATTCGCCCAGTTCACTACGGGAACCGGACGCACCAGAACTCCGCCCGAACGGTAGATGTCAGGAGGAATGAGCAGTTCACGCTCCACGGGGCTGAGCGGAATATCGCTGTAATTTATATCAAGGTGAGTGAGGGTCAGACTCAGGATGTCGGGGAACCATGAGAGTTTTCCGGAAAGCAGACGCTCCATGGTGTTGACGCTGTCGTAGCCGATCAGCCGTGTGAGCTCCGCCGGAGTGGTGATGCCCTTTTTCATCATCGCATCCTTGATGCACTCACGCAGCTCAGGAGTGTTGGATACAGTTGCACTGCGGGTACCGAAAGAGTCGATTTTACACTGAATGAACGGAGCAAGTTTCGCCCAGTTATCGTCTCCGATGGAGCTCACTTTTCCGTTGAGGTAGCGTGAAATATTGGCGGCATCGACTCCGCTTTTGCGTGCCAGCGACACCGCTCCGCCATTGTTTTCGACTGCGGAACGCAACCGTTCCAAGATATCCCGGGTAATTTTCATTGCAACTCCTTTACATATAATATGTGTCCTGCATATACTGTAACACCTGTATTGCATATTTGCAAGAAAAATTGCAGATTTTTTACAAAACAGACTTGCAAAATTGCACGGATGCAATTATATTTTACCAGAAAGCAGACGGTTGATGTCATGCGATAAAAGTTCCCTGAGCTCAAACTTGCTCAAAACGCAAGTTTTGCGATGTAAAAAAACGAATTGCACGGTTTCAAAGTCTCCCTTTTTTTGCGCGGATAATTGCATGCGTGCAATTTTGGTGCAAAGTTCGGCAATTTCACGGCTCCGTGAGCTTAAATGTTGACAAACTTTGCAAATAGTGTAAACAAAAAACAGAAGTCTGCCTGACAAAATAAAAAACATGAGTATGTATAAAAAAATAATTCAGCCTCAGCTTGATATGGTATTTTCCCATGTCAGCTCCGGCGGTTCTCTTGAAGAACTTGCCGCACGTTTCGGTATCACCCTTGCCGGACTTGAACAGCTGGTACGGCGGCACGCTCCGCTCGCCCGGACTATCGAAAATGCCGCCGGGTGCCGCCGTGCCCGTGATGATGATGCCGTGGAAAACGCTCTTTTTCAGAGAGCTGTGGGCTTTGAACAGCCTGACGGAAAGTTCTCTCCTCCGGACGTGCGGGCAGCGATGTTCTGGCTGAAAAACCGCCGTCCTGAGCTGTGGGATGAAAAAAACAGAAACAACAACAGTCTCAATATCGAGTTGTCGGAACTCGAAGAGGGATTGTAAAACAAGGAAAAAATATGAACCAGATAATCTTTAACCGTCGTCATCCGGAGTACAAAGCCAATATTGCCGGATGGGAAAGAGCCAGAGCCGCTTACTCCGGAGGAGAGGAGTACATCGACTCCGCCCTCATACGGCACATCTCTGAAATCGACATCGAGTTTGCCGAGCGGCGCAGAAGAGCCTACTACTTCAATTATCCGAGAGCCATCGCCCAGCGGATAACCCAGTACGTCTTTGCCACTGAGCCGGCAAGGTACAATGCCAGCACTGAACTTGTCGAGGATTTCGACCGTGCAGGACACCGTACAGGTGAAGTCATGCGCCAGCTTTCGACCATGCTCAATGTTTACGGCAGAGCGTGGCTTTGGGTCGAAGCTCCCTGCTTCGAGGGCAGAAAATCTCTGAGTGAAGCCAAAACGCAGCAGCTGAGGCCGTTCTGCCGTGCGCTTGCTCCGTTCGATGTCACCGACTGGTCTTACGCCGATGACGGAAAACTTCAGTGGGCGATCGTCAACGAGCGGATATACTGCAACGATGACCCCTTCGGTGAGGCTTTCAACGTGAGAAGAGTTCGTCTCTACTGCCGTGATTCCTGGAAAGTGCTCGAAGCGACTCCTGCCGGAATAGTCGAAGTCGCCTCAGGAGTCAACCCGACGGGAGAGGTTCCGCTGATACCGGTCACCGAGCCCGACGGCTTCGGACTCTTTTCACGCCACTGGTTTGAGGATGTCGTGCGCATCAGCGAAGCTATCCTCAACAATGAGTCAGAAGCCCAGATGAACGTGGTAAAGCAGATGTTCGGTATGCTGGTGGTCTCGGATGCCTTTTTCCGGGGCGCAAGGCAGCTCGCCGAGCGTGAGGGCAGCGGCTTCGCCTCGACGGTTGCCCGCAGTGCCGCCATCGTGGAGTCGGCTGAAGAGAAGGGCATAAGCCGGTACATCAGTCCGGGAGGAGTGGCAAGCTCGGTCATCCGCAGTGAAAACCTCGCCCTCAAAAAGGAGCTCTACGACGTGGTGGGTCTGGCGGTGCAGAATCAGAGCCGTGAGGCGCAGACTGCGGAATCGAAGGAGTGGGATTTCCAGAACGTCTGCCAGTTCCTCACGGCGAGAGCAGATATCCTTGAGCAGGCAGAGCTTTCCGCATGGCGTCTCATGCAGAAGTTCGACCCGGCTGTGAAGGTTCCGGAATTGATCTACAACCGCAAATTCGTGGTGCGTGACCTCACCGGAGCTATTTCAGGATTGCTCCAGCTCTCGACGCTCTCAACACAGAAAGAGTTTGCCCAAGCAGTCGAAAAGACCGCAGCCGAACTGCTTTCAGCAATCTCTCCACACGGAAAAGCTCCGATATCCGGGAACTTTTCCGCAAACAACAAACAAAACAAGGAATGATCATGTCCGTAAAAAACATTATTCTCAAACTTCTTGACAATCAGCCTGTCAACGTTCTCGAACGTGCCGAGCTCGAGCAGTTCGACCCGGAAAAACTCGTTTCCGAACTCGATGAACTGCGCTCCCGTGTCGCCGAAGCTGAACGGGAAAAGCTCAGCGAAAAGGAACAACTCGAGCTGGATATACGCAGCGTCACGCTTGAGCGTGATCAGCTCAGAGAATCCCGCGACCGGCTGCTGCGCAGTCAGATGGTCAGGGAACTCGCCGGGAAACACCGTTTTTCCGACCCCGACTACCTCGACTATCTCGCCGCCAAAGAGAGTGTCGATCTCAACAATCCTGAGGCGTGTTCAGACTTCATCGAAAGGATGCGCCTCGCCAAGCCGGAATCCTTTGAGACTACTCTTAAAAGCGGTTCCGGCAGCGGAATAAGCTCCGCAGTCAAAAGTGCCGCTCCGGCAGATGGCGACCGTATCGGCAAAATCATTTCAGAACTCGAAAATGTATCCGCAACTGCAGGCATGCAGTGAAATTCAACAACATAACACTCAAAGAAAGGAATCAAAATTATGTTGTACAGTTACAGTTTCTCAAACCGCAAACGTGATCTCTCTGACATCTTTTCAACCGTTGTCGCCGAGGAGCCCCGTTTCATCAGCAACTTCAAAACCACCTGCGATGCCATCCACCGCAAGCACGAGTGGCTCGACGACCAGCTCGCCGGACGTGCCTTCAACGGCACTGCCGCCAACGGCGTTATCACCGTCAACGCAGCTGATGTTTCCAAGCTCAAAAACGGAACTCTGCTCACCCTCAGGGATGACCCCGCTCTCTTCGCCGTCGAGCAGGTCAGCGGAACCGCTGTCAAAGTGAAACTTGCCGCCGCCAACGGCTCAAGTCTTACCGCCGACTCCCTGCCGGTGGATGCTTCAAACTACATCATCGTTTCAACTCCGATGGCGGAGGGAACTTTCAACGGTGACGGCGATGAGACCGGAAGTGCCGGAAATGTTGACTGGAACTCCACTCAGATTTTCCGCAAGGAGATCGTGCTCACAGGAACCGCTCTTGCCATGGATTTCGGCAGCAGCGCAGACAATCTGCTCAACCGCCAGACCGCTTTCGCCCTCGCCGACCTCTGCCGTGACCTCAACCGTGTCGCCCTCTTCGGCAGACGTGTCGAGGCGGCTCCCGGAGTCCGCGGAGAAGCGGGCGGTCTCTACTGCTTCGCCACCGGGGATTCCGCTCTCTCGATCAACGCCGAAAGCGCAACTCTCGACAGCTACATCGTCAACGATGCCGCTCAGATGGTCATGGGCGAGGGCGGAGAGCCTTCCCAGATCCTCTGCAGTCCCGGACAGGCCCGTGTGCTCTCTCACGAGTACCGTGACAAGCTGCAGATCCTGCGCAGCGACGACCGCCGCGGAGCGTACGTTGCCGTGATCGTCAACGAAGTCAACGGCAGAGGTCTCACCATCATGGCTGACCCCGATGTGCCGGATACCGACGCATGGATCATCGACCCGGCCGGTTTCGGCATCGCCAACCTCAAAAACCGTGCCATCACCGACGAGGATGCCACTCCCAAAGGATTTGACGGTATCCGCCGTGTGGCTCTGGGCGAACTCACCTTTGAGTTCCGCAACATCCGCCAGCGTGTCTGCCGCATTTCAAATCTTGCCAAAAGTGCCGCTGCACTTCAGGCTCTGCGCGGCTGATAATTGACAACTGCGGAGCAGAAGAAAATTCTGCTCCGTTTTTCCCGCTGAAACAAAGGAGATCCCCCTATGCTTTCCACAATGTGTGACGCATATTTTGAAAATCACATCGCCAAAAACAAATACTTTTCTTTTGACGGCAATATCCGCTGCTGTGCAATCAAAACGGCGGCTACCGATCTCGCTTCGTGCGGAGTCGGCGGTATCAGCAGCAACTCTCCTGAAATACTCAGAACCGCCCTCTTTGAGCAGACCATCTTCGTGCTCTGCCATCAGGAGGATTATGCCGCAAAAGAGAAAGAGATCGTCTCGGAATCCATCGACGGCATCGGCTCGTGCCGATATACTCCGAGCGGATGTCCGGCGCACATCTCGCCACGGGCGTTCGCTCTGGTCAACGCTTTTTTCAGAACAGGACAAAACCGCCTCACAAGAGGTTGATAACTTCAAGGAATATATTATGACTACCGCCAACAACTGCTGTTTCGGAAATTACGGTGCCGAGAAAGCATGTGCAAACTGCCGCTACCGGGCATCATGCAAATACTATACCACCCATCCCATCGACAACCGCAGACCACGGCAGGAGTGCATCGATTACGATGCCGTTTCCGCATGGGCTCTGCAAACTGCTGACTTCGCGGATATTCCGGGATGCGAAAGCGAAGATACCGACCTCATCGGAGTCGATAAACTTGCCGCATTTTTCCGCTATCTGCTCAATCTCGACAAGTACACACTCGAGATACTCAAGATGTTTTTCGACGACCGTCCCGGCAAGGAAAATATCCCATCGGTGAGTGAGATAGCCGCCGTCAGAGGATGCTCACGTCAGGCGGTGCACCGCAAAATCCTTGATATCATCAAGAGAAATCCTGAGCTGTCAAGGCTCTTTTCTCTCACTTTGCGCCACCTGCCGCGTGACCGCAGACGATATGCCGGGGCGTAAAAAGAAAACCTCGGGAAACGGGAAAAAAAGTTTTGCCTACACCTCCGCCCAGAAGAGTGCTCTCACGCTCCTTTCGGGCGGAGCTCACAACGTTATGCTGTTCGGCGGCAGCCGTTCAGGAAAAACTTTCACCCTCTGCGCTGCGCTGGCAGTCAGGGCATTGAAAGCTCCGGGAAGCCGCCACGCCGTGATAAGAAGGTACTTTTCAGGAGTCCGCTCATCGGTCGGACTTGATACCATGCCGAAAATGCTCAATCTGAGGTTTCCCGGGCTCGACTGGAAATTCAACAGGAGCGATGCCTGTTTCCTCTTCCCCAACGGCTCGGAAATATGGCTGCTCGGTCTCGATGATGCCGACCGCAGTGAAAAAATCCTCGGCAAGGAGTTTGCCACCATCTATTTCAATGAGTGCTCAGAGATAAGTTACGACAGTATCCAGACCGCTCTCACCCGTCTGGCGCAGAAGGTTTCAGGATTGAAAAACAAGGCGTTCTACGACTGCAACCCTCCGTCGAAGAGCCACTGGACTTATCAGGTGTTCATCGAAAAGTTCAACCCGGCAGACAAAATGCCGCTGGCTCATCCGCAGGACTATGTCTCCATGCGCATAAATCCCGCCGACAACCGGGATAATCTGCCTGAACACTACATCGAAAACACTCTTGCCACGCTGCCGGAAAAACAGAAGCGGCGTTTCCTTGAGGGAAAATTCGCAGATGATGATTACGAATCCTTATGGAAACAGCAAACCATTGAGCGTAACCGGGTACGGAGCTTTCCTGTATTGGAACGCATTGTCATCGGAGTAGATCCCGCAGTGACCATGAACATCAACAGTGACCGCACCGGAATTGTCGCTGCCGGAAGAGCTTGCGATGGCAAATGCTACATTCTCGAGGATGCCAGCTGCCGTGCCACTCCTGCACAATGGGCGAAAAAGGCGGTCGAACTCTACAGAAAATACGAGGCTGACCGCATAGTCGGCGAGGTCAACAACGGAGGCGATCTCATCGAGACCGTTCTGCGCAACGCATCGCCTGATGTCAGCTTCAAAGCTGTGCGTGCCACAAGAGGCAAAATCCTGCGTGCTGAACCGGTTGCAGCTTTATACGAGCGCAACATGGTGTGCCATGTCGGAGTCTTTCCTGAACTCGAAGAGCAGATGGCAAATTACACCGGAAGACCGGGAACATCATCTCCTGACCGTCTCGATGCTCTCGTCTGGGCGGTCACTGCGCTGATGGAGTCAGAGCCTAAATTCATCCTTGCATAAAAATTTTTTCATTTTTTTTTGAAAACTGCTTGTTTTTGTTGATGTTGCGCTATATTATATATTGCGGTTATAAAAACTGCTCAACGTCTTACAAAAAAGAAAGGAAACCAAGACGAATGAACATTTACATTGCAAACCTGCCTTACAGCACTGACCGGGATCAGTTGAGAGAGATCTTCTCTGCTTACGGTGAAGTCGCTTCGGCGCGCGTAGTGACCGACCGTGAAACCGGCAGATCAAAAGGTTTCGGATTCGTCGAAATGCCTGACAACACTCAGGCGCAGGCTGCAGTCGAAGCTCTCAACGGAAGCGACGTTGGCGGCAGAAAAGTGGTAGTCAACGAAGCCCGTCCCCGTCCGCCCCGCCAGTAATCACCGGCAAAATCTCAAAGTAATTCCGCACGCCGGTTGGAACTTGCTGTTCCGACCGGCGTTTTTTATGATGTGATGACAAGTGTTCCGCAAAAATGACCATTTGAAACTTTAACCTGTTCGTTTCATCACAAAGTTGCAAAAAAAAGCAAAAAATATTTGTTTTTTCGGCTCTTGAAAGATATCTTATAATGAGGGTTTTTCAGGGGAAATATCACCTATGACTTTTTTTGCTTTTATACTGATATTTACATCTGCCCTGCTCCATGCCACGTGGCACTTCATGGTCAAGCAGAGCAAACCTGTTCACGCTATGTTCATTCCGCTGTCGGCGGCGAACTGGCTCTTTACTTTTATCTTTGCCGCCACGGCCCGTTTTTCCCTGACCGGTCAGTCTCCTGATATCTTCCTCTATGCCGCAGGCGGAGGTGTGTGCGGAGTCATTTGCAATCTCGGACTCTCTCACGCTTACCGCACAAGTGAAGTCTCTCTTGCCTATCCGCTCGCCCGGGCTCTGCCTGTGGTGCTCACGATGGTGATAACTGCCGCTTCCGGACTCGGCAAGCCGCTCAGTGCCGCCGGAGTGCTTTCCATGCTGATAATTTTTGCCGGATGTCTCATCATGCCGCTCGACTCGTTCAGGAAAATAAAAAAGAGCGACTACATCAACCGCTCACTGCCGGGAATAATCTGCGCCGCCGTCGGAACTACCGGCTACACCATTTTCGACAGTATGGGAGTCAAGGCATTTATCACCAACAATCCGCAAATTCCCGGATGGCACGCTCCGCTTGCCTACTCGAATATCAGAGAGAGTTTCCTTTTTACGGCACTGGTACTCACGGTGCTCGCAGTCCGTTCCGAGCGCAAAAGCATCACTCTTTCACTCTTCACTTCATGGAAACCCTACTGCGCCGGAATTTTTTCCGGAACCGCCTACGCTCTGGTGCTGGCGGCGATGCCGATGGTCACCAACGTGAGTTTCGTTCAGGCGTTCCGTCAGATAAGCCTGCCGATAGGCTTGCTGCTCGGAGTGCTCTTTCTGCACGAAAAGTGCAATCTGCCCAAAGTTTCAGGACTCTTTCTGATAGTTTCAGGACTCGCTCTTTCAGTAATAAAATAGGAGATATTCACCCATGAAAAAAAGAAACTTCACCCTCGTTGAACTTGTAGTCGTTCTGGTCATCTTTGCCGTGTTTGCCGCTGTGCTCAATCCTGCGGTCAACACCAAAAGAGTCAAGGCTCTCGACACCGCCTGCCGCAATAATCTGAAGCAGTGCGCTCTTGCGGCACACACCTACGCCGACTCATACGGTGACACCGTGGTGGTTTCCGGAGGCAGAGGTTTTTACCACTGGGCGAACTTCTACGGCACGAAAGCTCCGGGATTTTTCAAACTTGACAAATATATGGTCGGTAACGCTCCGCAGTATTGGAGCAGCATTGTTTCCTGCCCCGCCGCAGTTGCTCCCGCACGGGATGCCCAGATGGGTTCACACACCTACGGCATGGTAAATTTCCGTGCCTACGGAGCTTCTGCCAAAGTGCGCCGCTGGAAGGGCAACGGCTACTACGATGCCGCTCTGGGCGACCCGTGGCGCAGCGGTAAAACTGCCGCCGAAGCGTACCTCAAACTTACTGCGATCAAAAACGCCTCTGAGTTTATCCTCTATGCCGACTCCGCATGGGCGGCAAAGAGCAAAAAGGCTGACGGCTACGGTCCGTACCCCGGTCAGGATGTCAACGCATTCTATATCCACGCCGACTGGAGCAACTCCTCTTTCGGAATCGCCCTGCGCCACGAAAACCGCTCCAACATCGCCATGGCTGACGGTCACGTTACTTCACGCAGCAAAGCCGACCACAAAGATGCCCTCATGCACATCCACAGCGGAGTTGACGGCAACGGCGTTTACACCGGATTTTAAGGAGCATTTTCCATGATGAACACCGCAGAAAAACTGCTTATATCAATAGATAACAACTGGCAGGTGACTTTTGAGCATCCTGAAAGCAGAGTCACCCACACCATTCCGATGGGCGTTCCCGGCAACTTTGCGCTCGACCTCGCCGCCGCAGGACTCATCAAATTTGAAGAGATCATGCCCGCAGGCTCATCCGAAAAGATACGTCTTTTTGAAAAGGTTGCCAAGTGGCACTGCCGCACAACTTTCAATGCTCCTCTTCATGCGAGAGAGTGCAAAGTCATTCTGGTATTCAACGGCATCGACACCATTGCCGAAATCAAGCTCAACGGTAAACTGCTCGGCAGGGCGGAAAATATGTTCATCCGCCACCGGTTCGATGTGACAGATGAGCTCCGTGAAGGAGCAAACGAGCTCGAAGTCATCATCACCGACCCCGTGCGCCACGCCGAAACCATGGAGCTCGATGCTCTGGCTTACTGGACTCCTTTTGACAGTTTCACCAACTACATCCGCCGCACCCGCTGTCTGATGAGCTGGGATAATGCTCCGAGACTGCTGACCGGAGGCTTGTGGAGAAGCGTTGAACTCATCGAAAAAGCTCCTTTCGGCTTTGACGATTGCTACATCTACACCCGCAACGTCAGCAAAGATTTGAAAACCGCCAACGTCGGAATCCACTTCTTCGTTGACTTCCCCGAGGAAAAACGTTGCTCCCTCACGGGTAAAATCACCATGAGTTTTGAGGGCAGAGAGGCTCTTACTCACGATTTTGAAGTCAACCGTCACTACTATACTTTCCACAATTTCGAGCTGAATGATCCCGAACTCTGGTGGCCCAGAGGCTACGGAAAAGCCAATTTGTACGATGTCAAGCTCGAACTCTTTGAAAACGGAAAACTGCTGGCGGCAAGAGTGCTGCGCACCGGAATCCGTTTTGTCATTTTCAATTACTGCGACATGATTGCTCCTGACGGCAGCGGAGAGTTCATTTTTCACTGCAACCATCAGAAAATCTACTGCCGCGGCACCAACTGGAAACCCATCGATGCCATTTACAGCCGCATAACTCCTGAGCGTCTGCGGCAGGCTCTCGACCTTGCCATAGAGTGCAACTGCAACATGGTGAGAGTCTGGGGCGGAGGCATTTATGAGGAGCAGAGCTTCTTTGACTACTGCGATGAGCAGGGATTGGCGGTCTGGCAGGATTTTATGATGGCTTGCGAGTTTCCGCTGCAATCAGAAGAGAACCAGCTGCTCATGGCGCAGGAGGCAAAGGCAATCATCAAAGAGCTGCGCAACCATCCGTCACTCTTTTTGTGGTGCGGCGACAACGAGGTGGATAAGGGCGTGTTCCGTCCGGTGAGATTTCCCGACAGCGTTGTTCCCTCTGACAACATCATCACCCGCAGGACTCTTCCTGATATGATCAAGCGGTTCGACCCGTTCCGTTTCTACCTGCCGAGCTCTCCGTACATCTGCGATGCTCTCGCCCGTGACCGTGAGGGTGACTATCAGGAAAAGGCTCCCTCTTTGCACTTGTATGTTGACCACAGCATCTACCACGCTTCGTTACGCCGCTATCCGTCAAGGCTTCTTGCGGAAACAGGTCCGATAGGTTTCAGCGCATTCAGTGAGACTCCTGCCATAGTCGAAGCCGAGCGTGAACGTTTCGAGCGGCTCTGGGATGCGCAAGCTCCGGCAAGCAATCCTCCCGGATGCGGACACCAGTCGGATATCTACTTTACCCTCTGCACGGGCAAAATCAAAGCGGCTCTCAAGTATGAGTTCGGCAGGGATTTCAAAGCCTCCGAGCTTGATACAATAGCTCCTGCGATCAACTTCACCGTCGCCGAGGTGTTCAAGGATGCCATCGAATACTACCGCATGAACAAGTGGCAGCGCACCGGAGTCATCTGGTGGTCCCTGCTCGATATGTGGCAGATGATGTTCAACTATTCAGTAGTTGACTCGGAAATGAAACCCAAGCTGCCCTTCTACTGGATAAAGCAATCCCAGCAGGATATCTGTTTTATGTTCGACCGCAGTGATGACGGCACGATCGGGCTCCGTTACGCCAACGATACGCTCGAAGCAAAGAAAATCGCTTTCAAAATTTACTCCTGCGACCCGGAGGCGGGGAAAATGGAGCTGATTGCCGAAAACACAGCTCAACTCGAAGCCAACGCTTCCGGAAGTGTGATCGAAAATCTCAACTCAGGAAACGCAAAACTCCTGCTTGCTGAATGGGAAAACGGCGGCAAGATGTGTTACAACCACTTTGTTGCCGCACAACGTCCGTATTCCACGGAGTTCTTTGATGATGTACGCAAATTTTTAAGCAGTAAATACAACTTTTAATCAGGAGAGCATTGGTATGAAAAAAGCAATCATCGCACTCACTTTAAGCACATTGTCACTGTGCGGCGCACAGCTCAGAGAGCTGTCGATCGAGCCGATGCAGTGGAATATGCACATCGCAAGACTCATCTATTGGAACTGGAAAGACGGTGCCATCAACAACACCTCGGGTGCCGGATATCTCACTCACAGTCAGGCGAAGTATTCCGACAGCTACACCTCTGAACTTACCGTGACTCCCCGTGAGACCCGCAGCAGCAGCCGTGCAGAAGTCGCCGTTGCCGTCGTCTCCCCCGGCTCGTGCAACGAGCGGCGCAGGGCTGTGCAGCTCGGACTTGTCGAACTCAAGGGCAAACGTTTTGTTGATATCGCTCTCTTCAACTGGGAAAAATATCTCAAGAGTCTCAAACTCGATGTCACTGTCGGCAAAAATTTCCAGTGGGAGCACAACAAAAGTTACCGCCTCAAACTTGATGTCAATCAGAAAGAGGTTTCAGGAACCGTCTTTGACGACAAAAACAACGTTGTCTGGCAGGCGAAGGGAGCTCTCGACAAAGAGAGCCGTCTGCCCGTCATGACCTATGCTCTCTACACCTCGGCACTTTGCAGTGAAATGAAAGCTCCGGCTGCGGCATGGGGCAAAGAGTTGAAAGCTCCGGAATACCCGGTCAAACCCCGCACGCCCAAGTACAAACCTGCCGCAAACATCCTCAAGAGCTACAAGAGTCACGGAACCGGATTCTTCAGGGTCGAGCAGGATAAAACCGGCCGCTGGCATCTCATCGACCCGCTCGGCAATGCCATGTTCGCCTGCGGTATCGACCGCTTCTACCGCGGAGGTCGTTTCTGCGAGGCTCTCGGTTACTCCCCCTATCTCGAAAACATGAAAAAGCAGTTCGGCACCTGGGAAAAGTGGGCGGCATACACCCGCAAAAAGGTTGACTCCTTCGGCTTCAACTATGCGGCGACTGCCGATGAAAACTTCTATGACCAGTTTCCGTTTTCCATCAACCTCACCGTGGGCAGCAGTTTTGCCACACTCGGAGATGAGTACGATATCTGCCCCTACAAAGGACACGTCGGAACCGCTCTTCCCAACCCCTTCCACCCCCGTTTCGGAGAGTGGGCAAAACGCTGTTACAAAGTCTGGGCTGAAGCCGATGTCAACAACCCCTATTTCGTCGGCTACTTCTGCGACAACGAGCTGCGCTGGAAAGGCATGAACTTCAATCAGGATGGTACCGGCGTTTTTGATACCGTCCTTGCCAAAAACAACCAACACACTGCGAAACTTGCGCTCTTTGACTTCCTCAAAAAGGAGTTCAACGGCGATATCAGCAAATTCAATAAATTCTGGGGCAAATCCCTCAAAAGTTTCGACGAACTCGGAACGCTGAAAAATCTTCCCCATAAAAACAGCAGACAGACTGCGCTCAAAAACAAGTTTCTCGAAGTCGTTGCAGATAAATATTACAGCGTCATCCGCAACTCACTGCGTGAGGTCGATCCCAACCACATGCTGCTCGGCAACCGTTATGCCGGAACTCAGTCTGCTCCCGATGTGGTGTGGCAGGTCGCAGGCAAATACTGTGATGTGCTCTCATTCAACCAGTATCCGCTCTATGACTTTGAGCGCAAAGAGCTGATGATCTATTACACTCCGGTCGTGCCGGAGTTCGACAGAGTGGCAAAACTCTGCAAACGCCCGATGATGATAACTGAGTGGTCGTACATGGCTTACGACAGCGGCCGCAACAATGCCCGCGGAGCAGGTCAGCGGGTCGATACCCAGCGTGAGCGTGCCATCGCCGCCGAAGGTTTCCTGCGCACCACGCTCTCTCTGCCCTATATGATCGGAATGTGCTGGTATCAGTTCACCGACGACCCGAAGCTCGGAGTGAGAAAGACCCATCCTGAGAGCTGCAACTACGGTCTGGTCAACGAAGAGAACGTCTATTACAAAGAGTTGACCGACATGTTTGCCAGAGTGCAGAAAGATATCGACGCCTCCCGCAGAGAGGGACCGCCGAAGACTCTGCCGCTCAACGCCGTCGGAGCGATGTATCCGCTCTTTGACACTCCGGCTGTTCCCAAAGGAACGCACTCCAATCTGAAACTTGAACTCAAACGCAACGGAGCATTCCGTGCCGCCAACGGCGAACTCGAAATCGCCTACTGCGGCAGAGGCGGTGAGATGGAATTCAAGTGCGGAAACAAGCGGCTCGGCAAATTCTACATCGTCCTCAAAGGACATCAGGATAACGGAATACGTCTGGTCTATCCCATGGCGAAAAAGATCAAAAACGTCTCGACCCGCTACGGAAAAGACGGCATTGTCGTCAACTTCACCACCGAGTGTGTCAGAGGCAAAAATCTCTTCGAGGCAGATGCCAGATTCTTCCTGCCCGTCAAAGGAAACTGGGCGATGTTTGAGGTCATCAAGGTCAAGAACAAATCCCGCTGTACCTTCAACATGAAGGGAATACTGGTACAGACTCCTCCGGCATTCAAACCCGACCTCAAAGATGTTCGTCCCGTCATGGGTTCATACGTGGTCAAAAACGACTGCTGGAAAGATGACAAAGGCAACTATCTCGGCGGTGTCGGAACTTACTGCTGGCTCAAATTCAACTTCTTCTGGGGTTCAAACAACAAGTATCATCCCGATGTGCTCATCGGAACTGAGGGAATACTCACCCCCGGAAAGACCTTCTATCCCCGCAACAAGTCATACTTCTTCATGTTTGCAGGAACCGACGGCAGAAACGCCGAAGTCGGCAAAGAACTTATCAAGCGTGATATGCAAAAAGTGCTGCTGGCAAAATGAAAAGAGTATTCCTGACATTGTCGCTGCTGCTCTGCGCCGCTCTGAGCGCAGAGTTTGCAGAAAACTTCAAGCTCCACAACATCTACGGCGACCACATGGTGCTCCAGCGTGACCGGGATATCGTTATCACCGGAACTGCCGCCTGCGGCAAAAAGGTCACCGTGACACTTGCCGGAAACTCCGCAACCGCAGTTGCTGACAGAAACGGAGTCTGGAAAGCCGTTCTGCCCGCCATGAGTGCAGGTGGTCCGCATACGCTTACTGTGAGCGGCAAAAAGGGAGCACAGAGAACCCTTGAGGATGTGATGATAGGTGAAGTCTGGCTCTGCTCAGGTCAGTCGAACATGGCGTTCGTGCTCCGTGATGCCTTCAACTGGCAGGCGGAATGCGACACCGCCAAAAATCTGCCCGATTTGCGGCTCTTTGACGTCAATCGCAGAGTCTCTTTCGGCAAAAAGCTCGGAGACATCGAGAGTGCAGGCTGGGATAGAGCGACTCCCAACGGAGCAAAGTGGTTCTCAGCCATCGGCTTTCTCTTCGGCAGAGAGCTGCAGAAAAGCCTCGGTGTTCCCGTGGGCATCATCAACTCCTCGTGGGGAGGAACCTCCATCGAGCCGTGGATAAGCCGTCAGGCATTCGATTCCAACGGTTTCAAAATCGAAGCACAGCTGGCGGCGAAAAAGCCTGCCGTCGATTACCAAAAGCTCCAGCAGCTCAAAGGCGGGAAACAGCTGGCGTGGCAGGCGGAGTTTTTCAAACGTCACCAAAAGGAATCCGCTGCGGCGGCAAGGTGGCAGGAAATAAACATTCCGGACGAAAACAAGTGGCAAAATGTCTATCTTCCGCTGCGTTTCAGCGATTTCAGAGTCTATACTCCTGCGGTGCTGTGGTTCAGAAAAAGCGTCGATGTTCCGCCGGAAATGGCAGGACGTGACCTTGAACTTTCGCTCGGCTTTGTCGATGACTGCGACGAGACCTTTTTCAACGGTTATCCCGTGGGTTCAAACGGAATGAACAAAAGCCAGCCGCGCTGGATTCCCCGCAGATACAAAATCCCCGGCTATCTGGTCAAGGCAGGAAAAAATCTCATCGCCGTGAGAGTGATAAACTTTGCCGAAGCAGGAGGTTTCCACACCAAAGAGCGCAACTTCTATCTCGCCGACGAGCCCCGGCGCATCATGCTCGCCGGGAAAGATTGGAAAATGCGTGTCGAATTCAAACTCAAAGGTAAATTTGCTCCGTCACCCCGTGAGGTGTACGATACGACCAAAAACCATCCGTCAGGGATTTACAACGCAAGTATTGCCGGACTTCAGCGTTTTCCCGTGCGTGGAGTTCTGTGGTATCAGGGAGAGGGCAACGCCCACCGTGCCGAAAGATACGCCAAGCGGTTTGCCACCTTGATAAACTCGTGGAGAAAAGAGTGGAACGACCCGCAAATGCCGTTCATCTTCGCCCAGCTTTCAAGCCTTGAAAAGCACGCTCCGGGCATGAAAATCGCCGCTGATTTCTATGAAAAACTTGCTCCGAGAGCAAGCAACTGGGCGGCATTGCGTGAGGCGCAGACGGCGGCATTGAGTTTGCCTGCGACCGATATGGTGGTCACGACCGACGTGGGCAACCCGGTGGATATCCACCCCCGTGACAAGCAGACCGTGGCAAAACGAATGCACAATGCGGCGATGAAAATGGTCTATGGCAGAAAAGAGCTGCTGTCAACTCCGGTGATGAAGAGCGTGAAAAGAAGCGGCAAAGCGGTGATAGTCGAGTTCACCAACTCCCGGGGAGGATTGATTGCCAAAGGAGACAAACTGCGCCGCTTTGCGCTTGCCGGAAAAGATGGTATTTTCCACTGGGCGGAAGCGGTCATAAACGGAGAAAAAGTAATAGTAAGCAGCGAAAAAGTCTCCGACCCGACAGAGATACGCTACGCCTGGGACAACAATCCCATAGACGCCAACTTATTCAACAAAGCCGGACTCCCGGCATCAGGATTCAGAGCCAAGCTCTGAACTTGCGGCTTGCAGCTGCAAAAAAATGACCGCAAAATCTTTTGCCGATTTTGCGGTCTCTTTTTTTGTTAGCTTTGTTTCTGATATGGGGAGATGATGCGGGGAGAGAGGGAAAACTTCTTTTCACGAGAAAAGAAGTTTTCCCTCTCTCC
>JAFVZB010000041.1 GCA_017508385.1 Lentisphaeria bacterium
AAAAGTTTCCGGAGCAAGAGATATTCTTCTGGCAGTCGAACCCAGCTTCTGACCGAGCCGCTCTTCGCACTTCGGCCAGCGGGAAATCATGGTGTTGTTGAGATTGGCGATCTCCTGAAGTCTGGAAAACGCTCCTCTGAGTCCGGAAGCAGGGGCAAACTCATCATCCACATTGTAAATGACTTCGACCTTGCATCCTGAGATAAGGTCGATGCTGCCGCACTTGACCACGATATCGGTCATTTCCCCATCGTAACGCCATGCACTTTCGCTTTCGAGCTCATCAAAGTCGTAACACCACGGAACGGCAGAACCGTTGACTTTGACCTCTTGCGGCGGAACGACTCCGGCAAAGCGCAGCTCAAAGTCACGGCTGTTTTCAAAGCCGTCGTAAGAGCCCTGTTCGAGCTTGATATCGAAAGTGCGTACTCTGCCGTTTTTGCTGTGCTGCATCTTTATCCATGCAGACTTGCCTGCGGTGTAGCCGGTGGTTTTTCCGTCATCCTCATAAAGCATGTAGCAGCCTGAAGCTCCCGGATAAACCGTTGCAGAGAGCTGTTTGTAACAAACATCATCAAGACGCTTTGCGTTGCGCTGAGTCGGAATGATCGCGCCTTCAGTGACGAATACCGGGATCTCATTCATCATGTACTTGTCGGTCACAGTAGTGCTGCCTTTGACCGTGCATCCCCTGACGGTATCAAAGAAAGTGCCCTCCGGCAGCCAGGTTGACTTGCCGCTGAGAAGCGTAGTCTTGTCAGCCGGAGCAACCACGGGTGAAACGATCATGTTTCTGCCGAACTTGAAGACCTCGTTCTGAGCGTAAGCGTTCTCCTCCTCAGGGTGGTCATAGTATAATGGATAACAGAGACTCACACCGTTATCGACAGTGTTGCGGCACTCGGTGTAGATGTACGGAACAAGCTCGTAACGCCTGATGATGGCATCACGCAGATATTGGCTGTACGGACTCGGATATACCCAGAACTCCCGGTCTGCATCGAGATTTTTTGTGGTGTGAGTGCGCATGACAGGCGAGAAAGCACCGTATTGCATCCAGCGCACATAGAGTTCCGGCTCGATGATTCCGGGCACATGTCCGCCGAGGTCGTGACTCCAGTAGCCGTAAAGGATATTGGCGGCGGTGGCGGTGAAGTAGGGCTGATAGGCGAGACTTGCCCATGTGGAGTAGGTGTCGCCTGAAAAGCCGACAGCATATCTGCCTGCTCCTGTTCCACCGAAGCGGCTGAAGATGAGCGGACGGGCATTGTCTTCACGGTCGAGCATATCGTTCCAGTGCAGTGCGTTGAGCCACGCCAGCGGGTCGAGTCCCTCGATGGCGGTCTCTTTTCCCTGCTGCCAATCCATCCACCAGAAGTCCACGCCCCGCTTTTCCTCGGGGTGGTGGAGTATCTCGAAGTAGCTTTTGATGAACTTTTCGTCAGTGACATCAAAGGGAATACGCTCTGTTTTTTCAGGGTCAGCTCCGAGAGATTTGCACATTGCAGCAAAATGCTCCTCATGCTTGCCTACTCCGTCTGCGGGATGCAGATTGAGCGTAACTCTCAAACCCTTGCGGTGCATGTGCTTGAGGAAACGGTCAGGGTCGGGGAAATACCTCTTATCCCAAGTGTACCCTGTCCAGCCGTCAAGGTGCCAATCCATATCGACGACCATGACATCGATTGGAGTTGCCGAGCGGTCGAAACCGTCAACGATATTTTCAAAATCCCGGTCACTGTAAGCCCAGTAGCGGCTGTACCAGTAACCGAAAGCGTAGCGTGGAGCGAGCGGCTGACTGCCGAAAATTTTGGAGGCATCACGCAAAGCATCACGGTAATCGTGACCGTATGCCAATAAATAGATATCCTGACGGTCGGCTTTTGAACGTGCCGCCACCCACTTGCCGTTGCCGTACTGAGACGGAACTATGACCACATTGGTGCTGTCATCGACCACACTCCAGCCTGAGCGTGAGATAAATCCCTTGCCGAGGTCGATGGTGTAGTCACGGTTTGCACCGAACTTGTCAGCGAACGGAGCTTCGGCGTTTTCTTCCATAAAGAAGTGGTCACCGTCGCACTGGTCGAGAGTGCGGGCGGTGCCTTTGAGATTTTGGTCATCTTCGACTCCGAAATGCCAGACAACCTCTCTGCCATTGAGTTTGAAGACAGCGCAAAGGTTTTCCTGAGAGAATTTATTTCCATCAGCTTTGAGTTTGATAACGACCTTTCCGGTGTCGATTTCAAGAGCGTCACCGTTCTTTTTGCAGGAGTGTTTTACAACTCCTGCATTTCGGTTGATGACAGCGAGAGTCTGACGGTCTTCAAAAACGCCGTCACTGCTCCACTCGAAGCGGAAAAAACGGTCAGTGAGTAAAGTTATGCGCACATTTTTGCTGAGGATGACGTTTTCCGGAGCAGGAAGTGCCGGTTGATAAATTCTCTGTTCCAACATGATGCACTCCGAATGTTACTTTTCAACTCCGAAGCGGTAAACGGTTCTGTGAGAGTAAACCTCTCCCGGAACGAGTTTTGCACTTGGGAACTCCGGATGATTTACGGCATCGGGCCAGAGCTGAGTCTCGAGACAGAAAGCTCCGAACCGGGGATATGCTTTTTTGCACTTGCCGACGGTGGTTCCATCAAGCCAGTACCCCATGTAGAACTGAACTCCGGGCTGGTCGGTGTCAACGGCAAGGGTGATTCCGGTGTTCTTTGAGACCAGATTAAAGACGTCTTTCTTGAAGATACCTGCCTTGTCGCCGATGATAAAGTTGTCATCGAAAGCTATCGGCAGCTCAGGATGATTATAAATGCTCTCAAAAGTGCGGAACGAGCTCAAATCGAAAGCGGTTCCTGAGGTGGGCAGTGATTTTCCGGTCGGAGTGAGGTTTTCGTTGACCTCAGTGTGAGCGTAAGCACTTGAGCGCACCTCATGACCGAGACAGTTGAGGGAGCTCTCTCCGTTCAAATTAAAGTAGGCGTGGTTGGTCATGCTGACCACGGTCGGAGAGTCGCAGACGGCACGGTAACTGATTTCCAGACTGTTGTCTTCGCCGACGTGATAGGTGACTTCGATTTTGAGTTCTCCGGGAAAACCTGCGTCACCGTCCGGACTGGTGAGCAGGAGTTTGAGAGTGGTGTCATCAACGATCTGAGCATCCCACATTCTTCTTCCGTAACACTTGACTCCGTGCAGGCTGTTAGGACGGTTTTTATCGTTGCACTCAAGCTGATACTCCTTGCCCTCGAACACAAAGTGACCGTTGCCGATGCGGTTGGCGACTCTGCCGATGAGAGCACCGAAGAAGTTGGGGTTTGCCTCGTAGGTCTCAGGCTTATCATAACCGAGATTGACATCGACCAAATTTCCGTTGCGGTCAGGAGTGAGTATTGAAACGATCGCTCCGCCCATATCGGTGATGGTGACGGTAAATCCTGATGTGTTGGTGAGGGTATAAAGTTTTGCCTGTCTGCCTTCTGATGTGATGAAAAAGTTTTCTGAACGCATGATATTTTTCCTTATTTAAGTGAATATTACCAGACTTCAAACACTGCCGGATCATTGGTGACAGCGATAAGATCAAGATAGGTGGCTTCTCTCGGAGCGAGTGTAAGGGTGTGTTTGCCCTTTTTAAGCATGAATCCCAACGGAAGCTGTCCCGGACGTTTGAGCATCTGGTACTTCCATTTTCCGTCAATGACGGTCATGAGGGAGCAGTTCCGGAGCGGGTCGCCATCAACTGCGGCAAAGATACTGTCGTGAGTTTTTCGCGGGAAGATTGCTTTGACTCTGAAGAGAATGTTGTAAAATCCATCCGCAGGAACTTCAAAGTGATATACGGCAGGCTTGATGATGTATTTACCGTTATCATCTTTCTGAGTTGAAAAATCAATGCAGAGCTTATTGTCGGCAAGCTCATCTTTGACCTTGGCAAAGGTTGCTCCTGAGTTTGGCACATCCGGCTCGATGAAAGAGACGAATTTGCCGTCAGCAACTTGCGGACGGGTGATGTTTCCCGGGATGCCGACGGCATAGACCGATACCGGACGGGATAATCCTGACGGAGTTCTGATAAGAAACGCTCCCCGCAGAAAACGGAACTTTTTCGCCTCAGCTTTGTCGATTGAAACGGTGAAAGTGAGTTTTTCACCCGGCTTGACGGTTCCCGAAGCGGGAGTGACTCTGAGCCACTTGATTGCGCTGTTTATACGGATATTGAATTTGACCGGAGCGGCTTTTTTATCCACCGTCATAATTACAGTTTGATTTGAGTCCAAATCTTTTAAATTGAGCTCACTTGTACTGACATTGAACGGCAGCGGACGCACCGGGAACATCCGTCTTTTTCCATCGGGTCTTGCACCCCGGTCAACGTTTTTTGAGCCGGTAAAGCCGGGAATAACACATCCGCTTGCCTTTGCGGAACTGTTTTCCGCCAGAAAAAGCTGTCCGTCAAAGTTGTCGGCAAAGACATTTTTATCGTTGAAAACGTCTCCTTTTCCCGGAACTTCGGTTTTGACCGTAAAGGTGTTGCACTCGCTTGAACCCTTGTGATTTGGCAGCCTCGCCAGAGTGGACATTCCGCAGTGGATATTGTTTTTTGCGATCACGGGCCACGCCGGCTGAAGTTTAAGTTCGGTCTCGTTGGGAGTGTAAACGCTGTTGTTGAAGATGTAGCTTACGGCGTACTTGCCTGCACGGTCTGCGTTGGTTTTGAAAGCCTGATTTCCGCATCCGGTACCGTCGGAGATGTAGGTGAGCACGTTTTCAAAGACGTAGCCCGGACCGGTCATACATCCCTGCACGCTCACTCCGCAGAAAGTCTGCTCAAATTTGTTGTGGAAACACCTGACATTTGCCTGACCTCCGTCAAGTTCGATACCGTCATCATTGGCGAAAGCCATGTAGTTGCCGTAAACGTCACCATCGAAGCCGATACCTCCGTTGGGAATAAAGTTGCCCGGTCCCTCGACAGCATCGTTCCAGCGGTGCAGGTCGCTGCCTACGATATCGTTGTATCTGATGACAACTTTGCGGCTTTTGGAAACAGTGAGTCCGGCTGGACCGGTCGGGTGACTGTAAAACCAGCTGTTTGCATGGCTTACCGGGTCATGGATGTAGCACTTTTCAACCGTGACTGTGTTGCTCCACTTGATATCGATAGCCGCATCGTAATTGAAACACTCTTTGTTGATTTTTTTCGGACCGTAGTCACTGTAAAATTTTCCATCAAGGTCAAATCTCTGAACGCCCTTGCGTCCCCAACCTGCGATATCACAGTTTGAAATGTGGATATCTCTTGAGTTGTGAACGACCACGGCGTTGCGGTGTCCGCCGCGCATGGTGAGATTTTCCAGAATGATGCAGCGGGCATTTTGAAGCTCAATGAGCGGAGTTTTTCCATCATTTTTGAGCACGAACCCGGGAGCGCAGGTATAACGGATATATCCGTTTTTGCTGCCCTGAGAGCTGATTTTGAGATTGCCGGTAAAATTTTTCTCATCCAGCACGATGGTCTTAGCCACCGGCAGTTTGCTTCTGCGGGTGCGGAACTCTTTGGTTTTCACCCTGCCATCATTTCCGGTGACAGTTATCCGGTAAGCGGTGTTCTCTTTCAGATGAACGATGCTTCCCCGATACTCTTTGACTTTGGCATCGTAAATCGGGGGCAGGGCGGGGTGCCTTGTGTCGGAGTTTCTTCTGCCGTATTCAACAGATTTGAGGTCTGATTTTGAGCTCTTTATATAGTAACTGCAAGTGTTGAAACCGGGAACGACTCTGATTTCATAAGCGCAGCATACCAGAGCTGCAGTCAATGCAAAAAAGAGAAGAGAAATTTTTTTCGGCATCAGTGATACTCCTTTGTTGTGAGTCTTGACTTTTGAGATTGCAGAAAAATATCCGCCTCCGCCTGAGGCGGATATTTCTATTACTCAGGCAAGTTCCAGTTCGATGGCAGCCACTCCGGCAGCAGCAATGGTGTAGTTGTCGGTGTTGATTTCGCTCTTCTGCGGCAGGAAACACTCAGTATCCAGCTGGTTGATTTCGTGCCACGGATCGCTTTTGATTTCCCACGCAGTTGCTCTGACCACCTTTTTGCCCTCGACTTCGAGCGGAACATTCACGCTGTGGTGAGCGTTGGTGTTGACAATGTGCAGATAGAGTTTGTTTCCGTCAACAGAGGCGGTGACATCAATATCTTTGTCGTCGCAGACGGCATCGGCGGCGAATTTGCCGCAGTGAGCCGAGTAGAGACCCATGACTTCGCCGACCGGCATCAGGTAAGCCTTTCCTGCATAGACAGGAGTCGGGAGCATCATGGCGTTGACCTGCCAGCGGTTGCCGAAAAAGTCGGCGCAGGTTGCGATATCAAGCACATCGCTGTGACGGGCGATTACGTTAAGGTTTTTGGCGTATGCCACACCGGCAGCCCAGGTTGAAAGCACATCACCGCGGTCACGTCCGTCAAAGATACAGAAGTGACCCTCAGTCATGGCAAGCCGCTTGTTGTAGGGTTTGACCTGCTCTTTCATGGCAGTGATTTTGCTGTCGAGCTCTTTGGAAGAGCTGAGCAGTGTGTTCCATACGAGTTCGGGGTCTTGCTTGTAGAATTTCTTAGCCAGCACCACACCTTTGTCGTTCATGGAGTAACCCCAGTGGCAGTGGAAAGCGATAAGATCAATGAGGTCTCCGAGCTCCTCGCAGATATCAAAAGCATAGTCATCGTCGCCCCAAGCCAGCAGTTTGAGGTTGTTGTCGGCTTTTCTCATGGCAGTGGCGAAACGGCGTGCTGCGGCAGCGTTCTCTTTGCTGTTGTAACCGTCATGTACCCAGACACGGTCACCGTTGGCTTCAGGATAGCGATAGCTGGTCTCGTTTCCGATCTGCCAATAACGGATGGTCAGCGGGTCGGCATGACCGTGAGACTTTCTCAGCTTGTTGTCGGGATTGTTGCAGTAATCGACCCACTCAGCCGCCTCGTCAGCTGAACCGCAGCGATCCATTCCGGGAGCGGGATTTGCCCATGTCTTGCGGCCGTCGGATTCCATGTTGACACACATCATGGGTTCTGAATTTGCAATGCGGCAGAGTTCGACGAATTCTGCAGTACCGATCTGGTTTGAAAAGATGCCATCCCACGCCAAATTGAGCATGGGGATACGGGAACTGCGGGGACCGACAGCCTCTTTCCAGTGATAGTAGCTGGCGAAACATCCGCCCCAGCGTATCATCGGGGGAGCAAGACGTTTGATAAGTTTGACAAAGTTTTTCTCCCAGCAGTTTTCGACATAGTTCCACGCCGCATCGACTGAGATATCGGCATTGCTCAGGGGTTCGGCGAACTGCATGTGCAAATAGGGTGAAAGCGTATGCTTAGCAGCCGGATTGATTTTGATTTTACTCATTTGAAAATTTCCTTATTTTAAAATAATTTTTTATCAGTAATCCAACAGGGATTTCCCGTTAAGTTCATTGATTATGCCGATGGAAATAGGAGCATTTGTCCAGCCGGTGTAGATGCTTCCCGCACCGCCCTCGAGGGTGTCACCTCCGCCCCACTGACGGTTCTTCATATCGTAAAGTCCTCTCCAGCAGCCGTGGAGATGCCTTTCGCAAGAGACATCCTGAATATCCGTGAGGAGAGTGAGCAGTTTCAAAAAAGCCTCACGATATTGGCTCTCGCCGGTCTGTTTTTCCAGATTTTGCAGAGCGAGCAGTGACCAGTTGAGCGTGTAAATAGTGTCAGCAAGATCCGCTCCGACAGGAGTCTCATAGTGCTCTGCCGGAATATTTCCGCTTTTCTTATCCATCTTGGCAAGCAGTTTTTCCGCAAAGAGGTCACGGACAAGTCTGCTTTTTTCGTCACCGTAGGTGCGGAAACTTGATGTAGCTCCGAGAATGGCGTAGGCGAACTCACTTGATGTGAAAGTGTCGGCTTTTTTCAGCAAATAGTCGTGATAGTTGTCGATGATGTCAAAAAATCTTTTGTCATCAAATTCCAGTGCGGCACGGGAGAGGGCAAAGACAAACATCGAGCCCCAGTGCGGCAGATGGAGCCTGCCGGGGAAAGCTCCCTCCTGCTCCTGCGGAAGAGCGGGTTCTCCATTTGCCCAGCGTTTGTGATAAGCAGGAATAAACGCATCAAGACACGCCTTTGTCCAGTGGCGCAGCTGATATTTTTCTTCGAGTTCGGGACGCATTCTGCTCACCGCCAGCATGAGTATGCACATCCAGCTGTTGTCATCGAAAAAGTAGTTGCGGAAGTGTGAAGTGTGACTCCAATACCACGCACCCACCTCATTTTCCTCAAATTTCGGGTCTTGGAAACGTCTGAGCATACCGCTGCGGCAGAAGAGAAAATCGATGATGTTGCGAGCGGTATTTTCGTCACCTGCGAGCATAAAGAGAAAAGCGGTTTCCATGCAGCAGTCGGCACGTCTGTGTTCGATTATGCTGTACTTGCCGTCATGGTCGGTCCATGTGGGAAAATCCACTCTGATTTTGTCAAGAGCGGAGTTGTTTCCTGTGAGCAGTACCCGCTCTGCAACACCCCACGACCCGTCAGACGGAAGCATGACACCGGAGTTTCTGAACCAGTTGAGATTCAGCTCCAAACTTCTTAACAGTTTATCTCTCATAATGAATGCGTCTCCTTTTCAGGACAAAATATTGTTCGCAGTATAATTTACACTCAGAGAGGTAATTGCGCAAGTACAAAACGTTTGCACAATTTTACGATTTTTTGGACAAAATAATTATTTTGTCAAAATAGCCAATCTCGGCGTAAGCGCATCGGCTATTTTGGTCATGCCAAAATCATTTGGATGAATGAGGTCGTGAAAACATTCACCCTGATTTTCGTCAAGCATTTTTCTGCCGTCAATGAAGTGAAATCTTGCATCACCGGCATTGACTCTTCTTGCCATATTTTCAGTGTGGATGGCAGTTCTTGATTGACGCTCCTCAAAATTGACATCATCACTGCTGTCAACTGCGGTCTCATCAGGGTAAGGGAGTTTGGATATGGTGACGATAGGAGTTGTCCGGTGAGCATTCCTCAAAATATCCGAAAATCCCGGCAGAGTCTGAGCCAGTTCATCGGGGGAAACATTAGAGTCGTACCAGAGAATAAAAGCTCCGGGATCGGGAATATCCGCCAGCATTTTTGCCATAAACTCTTCCCCTTTTGCGCTTCCTGCAAACCCCATGTTGATGACTTCACGATTGAGTCTGCGGGAAATCATGTTGGTATAAGCCATTCCCGGACGGGAGGCACTGCACCCCTGTTCGATGGATGTGCCGTAAACGATTATCGGTTTGGGATTGCTGCGCAAAGAGGGTTTTTCGAACACCGCATCCGGCTCGAACCCGATGTAAAGCTCTTCGACGGCGGCGTAAAGCGGAAAGTTGAGCTGAAACTCATGCACACTCTTTTTCGGATTCGGACGGTTGTAAAGTTGAGCTGAAAAAGTGTGTTCCGGAAATTTTACTTCATCGAAATTCATCCGTGATACACCGACGCAGAAACTCTTTTTGGGTTCTCCGCAGTAGAGGTCGAAGCCGACTCTTCCGAAAGTCATGATGTCTCCTGAGTTCCAGATCATCCTGACCTTTGCTTTTATTCTGATATCGGCTGAGTCAGTGGCAAAACGCAGGCAGACTCCGGCGGTGTGGTCGGCGTAAGTATCAACTCCGTCTGAGTACGGAAAGAGCTCCTGTTTTTCAGGAATCCTCCTGAAACTCCCGCCCTTTTTTCTGAACGGCAGTCCCTCGAGAACGAAGTTTTCGCACTCATCGACGGTGTAATACCTTATTGAGCTGTCATCGGGCTGTGCAGTTTGCATATTTTTATCGAAACCGGATTTATCCATAATTCAAATCTCCCTGCCGGTTGCTTTTTTTAACAGTTGTTTCTGACTGTCGGTAAGGTGAAAAAATTGGTTCAAGCACTCTCTTGATGAGTTTTGCAGCCGCTTCTGCGCCAACACATCATTTGCGGCAAGCTGAACAGCGAAATTGAGCGCAACACTTCTGATGTAGAGCGAGCCGTGATATTTTTCCAGCATGAGCGCAGTGTAAAGCATTGCGGTCGGGATATCCTTCTGCGCCATGGCATCTTTGATTCTGTACTCATCAACGCCGTAGTCATCAGGGAAGAGCTGAGTTGCGATATTGAGATAAGCCTTGCGCTCAGCAGGATTTTTTGAGCGTATAAACTTTATTCCGCAGATGACCGCCGCGGCAAAGCGTTCATGTTCCGCCAGCTGAAAACTCCTGTCGTGAACGATTTTGTTTGCGGTCCGGCTGTGCTCAGAAAGGAAGTTGTTGCGGATAACTTCGTAACTCTGTTCAAAAAGCTGAGCCTTGACTTTGGTTTCCTGCCCCTGGTGGATGCGGTATAAACCTCTGATTTCATCACGGAAATGCATCGCTTTTCTGGCGCAGACGGCACTCCACATACAAACATCATCAGCGACCCGGCAGACGGAGCCGTCGGCGAGCTGATAGCCACGGGAGCTCTTGAGGTCAGCGGCTCTTATGAGCATGCCGATGTGAGTCATTCTGGGGTCGAGCAAAAGGGCGAACTGGCTGTAATCGCCTCCGTGACTGCTGCCGAGGAACCCCTTTTCTGAAGAAAACAGCAGCTTTTTGCCGTAACTTGCACACCACTGAGGATTTTCGTCGAGCTCTTTTATCGCTCCGTCAATATCGAACGGAACAAATATATCATCGCTGTCAAACGGCATGATGTACCTGCCGCAGGCAAGCTCGACGAGCCGCTGATACGAGCGGGAAACTCCGAGATTCTGTTCGTTGCGGATGCACTTGATAAGCTGGGGGTACTGATTGGCATACCGTCTTGCTTTGTCGCCGTCACCTCCGGAGGGACTGGCATCATCGCAAATGAGGATTTCTGTGTCTTTGAAGTGGTATCCTCCGGAAAGAAAGCTCTCAAGCATATCGGTGAAGTACGGAGTATTGCCGTGACATGAGATGATGATACTGAGATTTTTACCGCTCATAGCCTTGAGTTGTCTCCTGTATTACAAATTGCTTTCGAGTGCATCGCCCCTGAGCAGAGCGAGATTATCTAGCGTTGCGGTGACTCTGACGATTTTTCCGGTGGGGAAAGCTCCTGCCGGAACAGTTACACCGAGATAGTTGTCGCTCCATCCGGTGAGCCTGCCGTTGCGGTTCTGTTCAAAAATCACCTCGAGCTCTTTTCCGACCATGTTCCGGGCGAATTTGAGTGCGGAGCTTTCGGCAGCAAGCCTCAACTCAGCAGCCCGTTCCGAGGCGATCTTTGCCGGAACCTGCTCAGGATAATCTGCCGCCGGAGTTCCCGGACGGCGGCTGTAAGTAAATATGTGCGTGTTGGCAAACTCCATTTGCTTTGTGAAACGCAGACACTCTTTGAAATCCTCATCGGTCTCGCCGGGGAAACCGGCAATAACATCGGTTCCGATGTGGATATCAGGCATCTTCTCTCTGGCGAGAGCGGTGAATTTTGCAAACTCCTCAGCGCAGTAGTGACGGTTCATCTTTCGGAGTATTCTGTTGCATCCGTGCTGAAGAGAGATGTGCAGGAACCGGCAGACTTTCGGAGTCTCAGCCATCACATCGAGCAAACCGATGTTTTTGAAGTCAGGTTCAGTCGAACTCAGCCTTATTCTGAAATCGCCCCGGATTTCGGCAACTTTTCTGATGAGGTCGCCGAGAGTTCTGCCGTTGTCGGAGTAGGTGCAGGTGTTGACTCCGGTGAGGATTATTTCCGGAAACCCCTGTTCCACCGCCTGACGGCAGTCTGCGAGAGCCTCTTCAAACGAACGTGACCGCTCTCTGCCTCTGACGTGCGGAACGATGCAGTAAGTGCAGAAGTTGTTGCACCCCTCCTGGATTTTGATGAACGCACGGCTGCGGAAGGGAAAACTTGATGTGGCATTCTCTTTGAATACCGGATAAAAAGTTTCATCCTCTTTTGCTGCCATGTTTTCAAGAAACTCTTCGAGCTGTTTCTTGCCGTTGTTTCCGAAAACTATCGTGGCTCCGTCACGCCTCAACTCATCTGCTGCGTGCATCACGGCACAGCCTGAGACCACGATGCAGGCATGTGGGTGTTTTTTCCGGAACTGCCTGAGCATCTGACGGCTTTTGCGTACCGCTTCGGCTGTTACGGCACAGCTGTTGAGCAAAACAAGGTCCGGCTCATCCGCGAAACTCTGCGGAACGAGCTCGAACCCTGCACGTTGCAGCCGCCGGGTCAAAAGTGCGGTATCCGCATGATTGAGACGGCAGCCGAGAGTTAAGATGACGGCTTTTTTCGCCATGGATTATTTCTTTTTTCTCCAACCGAGAGCACCGGTGGGACAGGCGTTTACGCACTCTCCGCAATCGGCGCAAGCGGCGGGGAATCCGCTTTCAAAAGCCGTACCGATAACGGTGTAGAAACCGCGTTTTTTCTGACTGAGCAAGCCTTTGTTGACCACCTCTTTACAGATTTTGACGCAGACGCCGCACTTGATGCACTTGCCGCGGTCCTGAATGATAAGCGGATGACGCACATCGTAGCTCGGCAGTTGTTTTTCGCCTGAAAAGGCATTGACATCACAGCCGTACTCATCGGCGTACTGACGGAGCTTGCAGCTGGATTTATCGGTGCAGCTGCACTCGATGCAGCGTTTGCCCTCCTGCATGACCCGCTCTTTTTCCATGGTGAAGGTGGTCTCTTTGAAGGTGGTCTTGCGCTCTTCGAGTGATATGAGTTTGAGCCCCTGACGGGCATCCTGAGAGAGCTCGTCGCCTCTCAGAACCACAAGGTCATCGGCTGAAAGCTCCTGCCAGTTACCTCTTGAAACGTTGATCGAGGATTCTTTTTCAAACTCTCTGCCGAGAATATCGTGCAGGATTTCCAGAGCGGCGTTGCGGCCGGTTGCGACAGCTTCGACCACAGTGGCGGCACCTGAGAGACAGTCTCCTGCTGAGTAGAGTTTGTTTCCCATATTCGCCGCTTCGAGATAACCGAAACGGTTGACGGGCAATCCTTCGGGAGCCTCGGTCTTCTGACCGATGGCGGCGATGACGGTATCAGCTTCGACCTCATAATCACTGCCGGGGATTTCAACCGGTTTGCGGCGGCCCGAAGCATCGGGTTCGCCGAGTTCCATCTTGCGGAAAGTCATAACGAGTTTGCCGTTACGCTTTTCAAGTTTCACCGGAGCGGCGAGATAGTGGAAATTGACTCCCTCTTCCTTTGCCTCTTCGATTTCGATTTTTTCGGCGGGCATCTCAGCTTCGGTTCTGCGGTAGAAGCAGTTGACATCACTGCTGCCGAGCCTGACCGAAGTGCGCAGACAGTCCATAGCGGTGTTTCCGCCGCCGACCACGATGACTTTTCCGGGATTGGGAGCAACATTGTCATTGAGAGCGACGTTGCGGAGGAAATCTATTCCTGAAACAGCCAGCTCTTCGCCCTCACAGCGGATTCCTGAGCTCTTCCAGCATCCGATGGCGATGACGACCGCATCGAACTTGGCTTTGAGCTCATCGAGCGAGAGATTGCTGCCGAGTTTTTTGCCGAACTCAAACTTGACTCCGAGCTTCTCAAAGTGAGCGAGCTCACGGTCGAGGATGGCTTTCTTGGGCAGACGGTACTCGGGAATGCCGTAACGGGTCATGCCTCCGGCCTTTTCCATTGCCTCAAAAACGGTGACATTGACACCCTCGAGCCGCAGATAGTAGGCGGCGGAGAGTCCGGCAGGACCGGCTCCGACGATGGCGACGGATTTTCCGGTATCCGGAGCAATATCCTCCATGTAAGTATCATAGTAGAGGTCAGCTGCAAGACGTTTGAACTCGTTGATGGCAACGGGTTTTCCACCGATGTTGCGGCGGCACTGCTTCTCGCAGAAACGGGGGCAGACCCTGCCGATGGACATCGGAAGCGGAATACGCTTCTTGATGATTTTCAACGCTTCAGCAAAATCGCCGTTGCGTCCGGCTCTGACGTACTCTTCGACCGGAGCGTGGGCAGGGCAGGCGAGGGTGCACGGAGCTTCGCAGTCGCCGTTGTGCTCACTCAAAAGCAGATTGAGCGCAGTACGGCGCATCTCGATGACATCAGCACCTGAGGCATCTATTTCCTGCCCGGGGGCAGGCATGGCGGAGCAGGAGGGCAGGAAACGGCCGGTTTTGACATCTTTGACCACGCAGACAAAGCAGCTGGTGGTCTTGCTGATGCGCTTTTCTCCGCAGAGACCGGGAATATTTATATTGTTATTGCGGGCGACCTCCATGATGGTCTGCCCGGGTTCAGCCGTCACGGTGCGGCCGTCAAGGATAAATTCTATACTCATAATATTGTAACCTTACTCTGAAACACGGCTGATCGCCTTTTTCGGACAGACATCCATACAACTGTTGCAGCGGGTGCACTTGTCGGCATCAATTACGAAATCATCGCTTATAGCATCGACCGGACAGTTTTTGATGCACATACGGCACTTCACACACTTGCTCTGATCGAGCTTGAGTTTGACCAGAGCATTGCACTGCAGTGCTTCGCAGACATGGTCATTGACATGAGCCTCATACTCGTGACGGTAGTAACGCAAGGTCGCCAGCACGGGATTGGGAGCAGTCTGACCGAGTCCGCAGAGAGAACCGGCTTTGATTTTTTTGCCGAGCTCTTCGAGCAGAGTGATATCCTCGGGCTTGCCCTTTCCGGCAACTATACGCTCGAGGGTCTCAAACATTCTGGTGGTTCCGATGCGGCAGAAGGTGCACTTTCCGCAACTCTCACGGTGGGTGAAGTCGAGGAAGTATCTTGCAGTCTCGACCATGCAGCGGTTTTTACCGATGACGATCATACCGCCTGAACCCATGATGGCTCCTAGAGCCTTGAGGGAGTCGTAGTCCACCGGAGTGTTGAAGAGCTCGACCGGGATACATCCGCCGGAGGGACCTCCGGTCTGAACCGCCTTGACTTCAGCCGGGTCAGCTCCGCCGATCTCGAACACGATTTCTGCGAGCGTAGTTCCCATAGGCACTTCGATGAGTCCGGGATTCTTCAAATCTCCGGCGAGAGCGAAGAGTTTTGTTCCTTTGCTGCCCTCGGTACCGATTTTGGCATACTCAGCACCGCCGTTGCGCAGAATGACCGGAACGTTTCCATAGGTCTCAACGTTGTTGATCATGGTCGGATGACCGAGATATCCGCTGTCAGTCGGGAACGGAGGACGGAAACGGGGAGTTCCTCGTTTACCCTCGAGAGAGGCGATAAGAGAGGTCTCTTCACCGCAGACGAAAGCTCCCGCACCCTCTTTGATATTGATTTCAAGAGCTCTGCCGTTGATAACGTTGAGCTTGTTTTCATAAATCTGTTCAATGGCGATCTTGAGGTGCTTGATCGCCATGGGATACTCTGCACGGCAGTAGATGAAGAGCTTGGTTGCGCCGGTGGCGTAAGCAGCGATGAGCATACCCTCGAGAACCTGATGCGGCACGCTTTCCATCAGGGAGCGGTCCATGAACGCACCGGGGTCGCCCTCGTCGGCGTTGCAGATGAGGATTTTTTCCTCAGCCTGTTTTGCTGCGAGAAAACTCCACTTCATACCGGTGGGGAAACCGCCGCCGCCGCGACCGCGGAGACCTGAGAGTTTCATCTCGTTGACCACCTCTTCCGGAGTGAGCGAAAGAGCCCGTTTCAGACCCTCGTAACCGCCGTTGGCAATGTAGTCATCGAAGTTTGTGGGGTCAACTTTACCCGCCAGAGCCAGCACCATGACTTTCTCTTTTTTGCGGCGGGCTTCAGGAATTTCAAAACGGTTTTCCTCACCGCAGGCGAGGATGTTATCGATATCGGCATCGACAGGTTTGACATCACGGTAGAATATTGAGCTGCCGTCATCGAGAACAGCTTCGACAATGGGTTCGGCATAGCAGTGACCGATACATCCGACCCCGATAACCGGAGTGTTTCCGGCTTTCTCTTTCAGAAGATTCATTACGCCGTCAGCACCGGACGCAATGCCGCAGCTGGCGACACCGACTCTCAAAAATTTGATACTCATTTTTCAGCGTAATCCTTCAAAATCTTTGCCAGTTTTTTGCGATCGAGTTTTCCGTAAACTTTTCCGTTGATGCTCATTACAGGAGCAAGACTGCAACATCCGAGACAGGCGACAGTTTCGAGAGAAAACACGCCGTCATCACTGGTCTCACCGGGTTTGAGTCCGAGTTCCTGTTCGATCCAGGTGTGCACCTGACTTGAGCCTTTGATGTGGCAGGCTGTTCCATCGCAGACACAGATGTGGTTTTTACCGGGTTTGACCCGTTTGAACTGGGCGTAAAAGCTCAGTACGCCCTCGATTTCGACCTCGGGCAGACTGAAGTACTCAGCCGCCGCACGGATTCCGTCGTCAGAAACGTATCCTTCGGTCGATTGTATGAGCTGAAGACCTTTTATCAGGTTGTTCGGCTCATTACCGATTTTTTTCAAGTAAGCAAATTCAGGATTCATCAAAAAATCTCCCCAAGTTTAGAGGTAATTTCAGTATTCCTCAAAAATAACACCGGGTAGCCGCAGTGTACGATTTAAGAACCTTCCCCATCTTATATGGCGGATAAAAATATATCCGCACGGACACAATGGCTGCCTTTTTTACAATAACATCTTTATAAAATACATTCTCTTTTGCTTTATGTCAAGCATGAATTTAACAAAGTGTCATCATTTTTGTTTTGCGTCATCATCAATGATGAAAAGACTCTTCGGGCACAGGAAAAATATGATTTTCCACTTTTGAGTCACGGCAGTTGATTGATAAAACCGCCGATACCTGTGAGCATCATCTGCATGGCAATAGCCATGACCACCAATCCGGTAAGACGGATGACCGGACCTACGAACACCAGAAACTCCAGCATCTTTGAGATGTACCTGCTGGCATACATGGCAATGAGGTTTATCAGCAGTGCAGGAGTGAGAGCGATGAGAGTCTGGATAAATCCGAGCTGAATTGAAAAACTGATGGTGGCGGCAATGGTTCCCGGACCTGCGATGAGCGGAGCTGCGAGCGGAACCACCGAGAGTTCATCATGCGAGACGTGCTGATTATCCTGCTCATGGTAAAAAGCACCTTTCTGAACGGCGGCAAGACCTGAAAAGAGCAGCACGAGACCTCCTGAAAGTTGAAGTGCATACAAGTGAACTTTGAAGATGTTTTCCAAAATGACTTTTCCGCCAGCGGCACTGCCTGCGAGGATGATGAAGGCGAAAAGCGAGGCTCTGCGGGCGATGTGCCGCAGTTCGGCAGTGGTGAGTGCCGGCTTGTGAGCGGTGAGAAAAAATATCTTGCTTGCCGGATTTATCAGTGCCAGAAAATAGAGTGAAGTCTCTGCGATGGTGCTGAACTGGAGTTCCATTTTTATTTCTCCTTTGCGGCAATTGTTTTTGCCAGCACTTCGATTTGTTTTCGGAATGAGTTGAAAGTTGCCATGTAGATATCAAAAGTTCCTCCGAACGGGTCGGGGACATCGCAGTTCGGCAGCAGGGTGCTGATTTTGTTTTGCGCCTGCGGAAAATGCCTGAGGAGGGCGTTTTTGTGCGAGCTTGTCATGGTGAAAATCAGGTCGGCTTGGGAAACAAGCTCATCTGTTGCCATCTGTGAGCGGAAATTCGATGAGTCGATATCAACACTCTGCATGACCAGTGCGGCGTTGCGTGAAATCGGCAAGCCGTCATCAGTGGCGATGCCGCAGCTATGAGCACGGGATTGGGCTCCGAGTTTCTGACAGCAGAAATTGAAGTAGAGTTCAGCCATCGGACTGCGGCAGGTGTTTCCGGTGCAGACAAAGAGGATTTCCATAATTCAAAACCGCAATTTTGCCAGTGCTTTGAGCGTGAGGTTTTCGGTGGTCTGTTCCTCAGGAGGCAGTTCGGTGACCAGTTCTCCGAGAGCCTTGTTGATGGCATCACGCTTGAAACCGAGCTTTTCGAGGGCGAGGGCGGCATCCTGAGTGTTGGCGTTTGAAAGTGCAACTGCAGTTGTTCCCTGCACACCTTCCGGGAGTTTGCCTTTGAGTTCAACGATGATTCTTTCCGCCGTTCTCTTGCCGATACCGTTGATGAGCGAAAGAGCCTTGACGTCTCCGGAACTGACGGCGGCGCAGAAGTTCTGGACCGGCATAGCTCCGAGAATGTTCAAGGCGAGTTTGCCGCCGATGCCGGAAATGTTTATCAAGGTGCGGAAAAGCTCCCGCTCTTCAGAGGTGGCGAAGCCGAACAGAGTTATCGCATCTTCACGCACCTGAGTGTGGATGAAGAGTTTTGTCCTGTTTCCCGGCAGCGGCAGCTTGTCGAAAGTCGAAAGCGGAATTTCCACATCGTAACCCACGCCGTTTACGTCAATGGTGCACTGGGAAAAACTGCTTTCGTCAATGATTCCGTTGAGTGAGCCTATCATTGCTGCACGACCTCGATATCAAGTGAAATATCTGCTGACTTCACCGAGTGGGTGAGGGCTCCTGATGAGACATAGTCAACTCCGGTCTTGCCGATTCTTGCGAGCCGTTCGAGAGTGATTCCGCCTGAAGCCTCGAGTTTTGCTCTGCCGTTGACGATTTTCACCGCCTCAGCCATGGTGGCATCATCCATGTTGTCGAGCATGATGTACTCTGCTCCGGTTTCTGCGGCTTCACGGACTTCTTCGAGACTGTCGGCTTCGACTTCGATTTCCAAATCAGGATAAGCACGTCTTGCCCGCTCAACGGCTCTGGTGATAGCTCCGTCACCCTCGGCGGCGGCGAGTTCACGGTGATTGTCTTTTATCATGATGCGGTCAAAGAGACCGATGCGGTGGTTGGTGGCTCCGCCGACTGCAACTGAGTATTTTTCCAGATTGCGGACCCCGGGAGTAGTCTTTCTGGTATCAAGCACCACAGTGTTGTAATCTTTGAGTGCATCGGCGTAAAGACGGCTGGCAGTGGCGACTCCGCAGAGTCTCTGGATGAAGTTGAGAGCGGTGCGCTCGGCGGTGAGAATTCCCCGTGCCGGGCCCGATATCTCAGCCAGCAGGTCTCCGTACTTGCAAACGTCTCCGTCTTTGACAAAGGCGTTGAATTGCAAAGCGGGCTCAACGGTTTTGAAAACCCTTTCGGCGACAGCAAGACCTGAAACGACCATGCCCTCCTGCTTGCATCTCAGGACGGCACGGCTGACTGCGTTGGCAGGAACAACAGCGAGTGTGGTGGTGTCACCTGCTTCATCAAGATCCTCCTCGAGGGCGAGGGCGATCAATAAATCAGTCCGTTTCCAGTCGATTTCGGGAATGTTATGGATATTTTCTCTGCTCATGATGCAATCTCTTTCTGAAGTTGATTTACAGTTCTGTTTCTAATATAGCACTGTTGAAAACATTTGCAATATCGGTTTTGCAAAAAGTGCTGATAACGGCGTGGACGGAGCAATTTTTTACTGAAATTACCTGATAAATCAAAAAAAAGTGAAAAAAATATAAAAAAAGACTTTACAGCTGTTGAAAACGTGATATATTTATATTGACGACTTGGATTATCAGGTCTTTGGAATATATATGACAGATTGTTTTCAGTCTGGCGGAAAACAGGGGAATTACAGGAATTTGCAAAAAATGCGGGTTCCTGATGGAAGATATCAGTGTGCCGTTTCAAGAGAAGCGGTGCGCAGAACAGGGAACAGGGTGGAAACAGGAGTTTTCTCCCTGAAAAGCGTATCCTGTCTGCGTGCGTTTTTTTGATATCTTCATCCTGCCTTGAAAAACTGCCGGCTGTTGCTTTCTGCTAAAGGAGAGAAAGTGGGTTCTTTATCCGCAAAAAGTGAGCTCAGAAAGCATTACAGCGCAAAGCGCAGAGAGCTTTCACGCGTTGAGCTGTCGGAGTACAGCCGTAAAATCTGCGGCTTTATCCGTGCGCTCGATGTGTATAAGCAAGCTGAGTGTGTGGCTGGATTTTCCGCCCTCGGAGCAGAGCCTGATCTCTCTTCATTGTTTCCTGAAAAACGCTTTTTCCTTCCGCGTTACGATGCGGAAAAAGGGGCGTATTCGATGGTCGAGATCCGTGATTGGGAGCGTGATTTGACAACAGGTCACTACAATATCACGGAGCCCCGCAGAGAGATAGAGGCAGCCGGAAAGGCCTGGTGCGATGCCAATTTGCTCTATCTCATACCTGCAGTGGCATGCGACCGTCGGGGAGTGCGGCTGGGTCGGGGAGGCGGTTTTTACGACCGTCTGCTTGAAAACAGTCGGCTTCCGAAAGTGGGAGTCATCTTTTCCTGCCAGCTTGCGGAACAACTTCCCTGCGGGGAGCCGCATGATGTCAGATTGGATATCGTGGTGACTGAGAACGAAGTTTTGGAGTGTAAGTCTGTCCGGCAGTGACAGCAGTAAAACGAGGTGAAAAATGGGAGAGAATATACCGGTAATCATATCCGTTGCGTGTATATTCAGCGTGATAGGTGTCGCGCTTGGAATTATGATCAACAACTATATCCAGAAGCTGCAGAAAGGTGCGGCTCAACGGGATGCAAGTAAAATCCGCAGTGATGCCGAGCGTGAGGCTGAGCACCTGCTGCGTGACGCAAGGGTTTCAGCCAAAGGCGAGACCATCAAGATGCGTGAGGAGTGTGAGGCGGAGCTCAAAGAACGCCGCCGTGAGCAGACCAACAACGAGAAACGTCTTGCTCAGCGTGAGGAGGTTCTCGACCGCAGAGCAGAATCCATCGAGACCAAGCAGAAGAATATCGAGCGTCAGGAAAAGGATATCGAGCAGCTGCGTGAGCGTCTGAGCAACCGTGAACAGGAGCTGGCAAAAAATATTTCCAACCAGATCGACGAGCTCGAGCGTATCAGCGGCTTCACCCGTGAAGAGGCGCGCAAAGAGCTGCTTGAAAAACTCGGCAGTGAGGTGAAAAACGAGTCCGGAGTGCTGGTTCGCAACATCCTTGAAGAGGCGAAGAGCCGCAGTGAGCGTGAGGCACGCCGCATACTCACCTACGCCATTCAGCGTTACGCATCTGATTGCACCTATGAGCGTACAACTACAACCATCCCGCTTCCGACCGATGAGCTCAAGGGACGCATCATCGGCAGAGAGGGCAGAAATATCCGTGCCATCGAAGCTGCTACCGGAGTGAGCATTCTCATTGATGATACTCCCGAAGCGGTGGTCATCAGCTGTTTTGACCCCGTGCGCAAAGAGGTCGCCCGTCAGCTTATGGAGCGTCTGGTGAGCGACGGACGCATCCATCCCTCACGCATCGAAGAGTTGGTGCGTAAAATCAGCAAGGAGCTCGACGAGGAGTTGTTCCAGGTCGGTGAGGCTGCCGTTCTCGAGACCGGAATTACCGGAGTTTCTCCGCAGGTGATGAGCATCCTCGGCAGATTGAAATACCGTTACAGCTTTTCACAGAACGTTTTGCAGCACTCTCTCGAGACTGCCTATTTCATGGGCATGATCGCAGCCGAGCTCGGACTCGATGAGAAGAAAGCCAAGCGTATCGGACTCTTCCATGATATCGGTAAGGCTCTCGACCACGAGATCGAGGGACCGCACGCCCAGATCGGAGCCGATTTCCTGCGCAAACACAACGAGCAGAAAGATGTCATCCACGCTGTTGCGGCGCACCACGGAGAGGTTGAGCCTGACAGTGTCTATGATATCCTCATCACCGCTTGTGATACTCTGAGTGCCTCCCGTCCGGGAGCCAGAAGTGAGACCACCGAGCTCTATCTCAAACGCCTCGAGCAGCTTGAAACCATAGCCCACGAGTTCAAGGGTGTCGAAGCCTGCTTCGCACTCCAGGCAGGACGTGAGGTGCGTGTGGTCGTGACTCCCGAAAAGGTCACCGAGGGTGAGGCTCAGATGCTTGCCAAAGAGATTTGTGAGCGCATCGAAAAAGAGATGACCTATCCCGGTCAGATCAAAGTGACCATCATCCGTGAGACCCGCTCTGTCGAGTACGCCAAGTAAGTGTTTTTTGTGCCGGAAAGTTTTTCTTATGGCAGAGCCTCGCAGTTTTCTTGATGTAAATCTGGGAGCGGTGAGATATAATATCAATTCGATCATCTCAGCCGTTCCCGGACACCGTCTGCTCGCAGTTGTCAAAGCCAACGCCTACGGAGTCGGAGTAAAAGCTGTTTCGACCGCCGCAAGCGAATGCGGATGTTACGGTTTCGGAGTCGCCACCTGTCAGGAGGCATTGCAGCTCCGCAGTTTCGGTGAGACCAAGCCGATTTATATGTTGAGCGGATTTTTCGATGATGAGCTCGAAGAGGCGGTTCTGAATGAAATCACCCTTCCTGTGACCAGTGTCGAAGCGGCAAAGCGTATCAGTGCAGTTGCAGTGAAGCTTGAAAAAGTTGCCGAAGTCAATCTTGTTATCGACTCAGGAATGGGCAGAGTCGGACTTCTTCCGGTGACAGCGGCATCGCAAATTGCAGAGATATCAGCCCTGCCGATGCTGAAAGTGGTGGGGTTGTACTCACACTTTTCCAGTGCCGGAGAGCAGGGAGATGAGTACACCTTGGAACAGTTGAAACTTCTCAAAGCGTTTTTGGCTGAAACACCGCTCCCTGCCGGCTGCCGTGATATCCATTTTGCGGCGTTTGACGGAATAAACAACTATCCCGAGTCGGTCACAGACCCCTTTACCATGGCAAGGTGCGGTATCGGAATGTACGGAATGGCAGAAGCCAATACTCTCAATATTCCATTGAAACCTGCACTGCGGTTCTCGGCAAAAGTTGCCGAGGTGCGTGAACTGCCCGCCGGAAGTTGTATCGGTTACATGCACACGGTAAAGTTGAGCAAAAAGAGCCGCATAGCCGTAGTCGCCGCAGGATACGCTGACGGACTTCCGCTCGGGGAATCCAATCGCGGACGTTTTCTGATAAACGGAGTTTCCTGCCCGGTCATCGGCAGGATATCCATGGATTACACCACCTGCGACCTCGGTGATGCTCCCTGCAAAGCCGGTGACAGTGCAGTTATTTTCGGCAGTGACGGAAACAGTTTTATCAGCGTTTCAGAGGTCGCCGGATTGCGCAACAGCCACGATTATGATGTGCTCTGTTCAGTTGGTCCGAGAACCGGCAGGAGATATATCGGATGAGCAGTTCAGCAACAGGTCTCCTGTCAAGAATAGATGGTTCAATTCAGCTTGCCCGTACCCGGGAGTCAGTGCCTGATGTGAAAACCCGTATCCTTTACCTTGACCGCCTGCTGGCTGCTGTGCGTAAATATTCAGAGCCGATTCTGGCGGCACTCGAAGAAGAGCTCGGCAGAAGCCGTTACGACAGCTACGCTTTTGAACTTCTGCCGCTGGCAAGGACTCTGAAATATCTCAAACGTCATCTTCCCGACCTTGCCTCCGAACGCAGGGCAGGGGGAACATGGTTTGCCTTTCCCGCAAAGTTTTCAGTGATTCCCGAGCCATACGGAATGGTTTATATCGGTTCAAGTTGGAACTATCCCTTTCTGCTTGCTCTCGAACCGGTCGCAGGAGCGATAGCCGCCGGAAACCGGGTCGTTCTTCAGCTTCCGTTGCGTGTTCCGAGGTGTGTCGGACTGGTGAAGCGTATCATTGAGGAAGTCTTTACCGGCGACGAGGTGATATGTTTCCGTGATGAGTTGAAGTGCGGAGATATTTTTGCCCGGGGGTGCGACCGTATATTCTACACCGGAAGCATCAAAGGAGCGAAAGATATAATGAAAAATGCCGCAGAATTTCTTATTCCGGCGGTGCTTGAGCTTGGCGGTAAAAACCCTTGCATCATCGATTCGGATGCCAATTTGCAAATTGCGGCAAAACGTATAGTCTGGGGCAAGTTCACCAATTCAGGACAGACCTGCGTTGCTCCGGATTACCTCGTGGTGCACAGTAAAATCCGAAAAGAGTTTTTTAATGTGCTCTCGGATGAGATACGCAGAAAATACGGCGATTTCCCGCTCAACAGTTCCGGATGCGGCAAGGTCGTGGATTCCGGAGCTTACGAGCGGCTCAACACCATGAGCTGCAGCGGCAGATTGATTTTCGGTGGAGAGAAAGAGCCGTCATCACGCCGCATCTCGCCGACTGTTCTCGACCAGCTCGAAGCAGATGATCCTCTGTTGACCGAAGAGGTGTTCGGACCGCTGCTCGGAGTCGTGTATTTTGAGGATACTCCGGAACTTCTGAGGGTACTCCGCCGCAATCCCGATCCGCTTGCTGTGTATTACTTCGGCAGCCGCAACAATGTTGTTGAATCGTTGAAAAAGATGATACGTTCAGGTTCACTCTGTATAAACGACTGCCTGATGCAGTTTTCCAATTTCCGGGTTCCCTTCGGCGGCATCGGTAAAAGCGGAATGGGGGCTTACCACGGAAAACTCACCTTTCAGGTGTTCTCCCACGACAAAACGATAATGCGTCAATCGTCGTGGTTCGATTTGAATTTACGCTATTCCGGAGGAAAAATAAAGGAAAAACTGATAAAATATCTCTTTCATCATTGAAAAGCTGTGAGATTTTAGCCTCTTGCGCCTTGCATATCTGTGCCCGAAGGGGTATATTATTTGCGTGTGTGATTTTATTCGCATAAGTTATTGTATAAAAGGAGTCAAAATGAAAACAATTGCAGAGAGTGTTCTTTGTCGTTTGGATCGCGGTGATAAAAATCTGCGTGCCAATATGGTGATGAGTTCCGGTGATTATACCGTTTATCCTGATTCTGTTCATGTCAGCGGCAACAATGCTTTTATGATCGTCCGCAACAGTGAGAAGCGCAACCTTCTGGTGGTGGCATCCAACGCCGCAAAAGTTCCTGCCGGATTTTCAGGTGAAAAAATTGAGCTTTTCAACGGCGGAGCAGCCCTTGTTTGCGAACTTGATGCGGCAAACGCCAAAGCATTGCGTGCACTTTTTCCGTGGTGTGCTCCCAAAAGCCTGCGCCTCGAGCGTACCACGATGGGATGCGGAGACCGCCTCGGTCTTGCCACCCGCGGACACATTCAGGCTTGCAAAAAATATGCCCTTTCTCCCGTGCTTGCCCAGCAGTCAATGCGTGAGTTGACCATGACCGGACGTACCTTCCGGGGAGTTGTCGATGATGCCACTTACATGGTGTTCGAGTGCGATTTCCGTGATGGATACGGAGCTGACGGAGACCACCTCAAAAAGATTTGCGACATCGATGTGGCTCTCGCCGCAGGAATGCCGATGATAACCCTCGATCTCTCAGAGGTGATGAATGCCGCCGCCGGAGACTGGAACAGTGACGAAATCAATTCCGCTTTTTCAGCACTGCCCGAAAAGAACAGAGCCCACGTCAAAGCCGATTATGCAGGCAAGAGTTTCGTGGTCGGAAATCACACTGTTGACGTCGATGAGCTTACCGCCAAACGCTGCGCTGTGATGTACGATGCGGCACTTGATTTTGCGCTCGAAGTTTACAAACATCTCCAGAGCAAGAGAGGAAACGAGTTCGACCTTGAAATTTCCATCGACGAGACCACCAGTCCGACACTTCCCTCACACCACCTTTACATTGCCCGTGAGCTGCGTCTGCGCGGAATAGAGTTTTCGTCACTTGCACCCCGCTTTGTCGGAGAGTTCCAGAAAGCCATCGACTATATTGGTGACCTCGCCGAGTTCGACCGCCAGTTTGCCTGCCACGCCGATATCGCCAAGAGCTACGGAAACTACAAAATTTCCGTTCACTCGGGAAGCGACAAGTTTGCAGTTTATCCGACTGTCGGCAGAGAGACCGCAGGATTCCTGCACCTCAAGACCGCCGGAACCAGCTGGCTGGTCGCAGTCGAAGTTATTTCACGCTGCGAGCCTGAGCTCTACCGTGATATGCACAAGTGTGCACTTGAAAACTTCAATGATATGCTCAAGCTCTACCACATCACTGCCGATATCAACAAGATTCCGGCAGTTGATTCCCTGAGCGATGCCGAGCTGCCCGCTCTGATGGAAATGCCCGAAGCCCGCCAGCTTCTGCACATCACCTACGGTCCGATCCTTACCAGCGGACTGCGTGAGCGTTTCTTCAAAGCGATGCACAAATTTGAGAAAGAGTACGATGAGGCGATCCGCCGTCACTTTGACAAGCACATCTCTCTTCTCGGAGTTCCTGAGAAATAATACAATATATAAAACATATAACAAATGTAAAAGGAGACAAAAATGTTCAACTTGATTATCGCCGCCGCAGAGAAGGCAGCTCCCGCCGCCGGAAAAGCTCCGAATCCGATCATGCAGATGGTTCCGATTTTTCTGGTAGTGATCGTGTTCATGTTTTTCATGAGCCGTTCTCAGAAGAAACAGCAGCAGAAGCGTGAGGAAATGCTCAACGCTCTGGTTCGCGGCAAAAAGGTCATGCTTGCCAACGGAATTTACGGCAAAATCAGTGAGGTCAAAGAGAAGTCCTTCATCGTCGAGATTGCTCCTGATGTCTGCATCGAAGTTGCCAAAAACGGAGTTGCAGAGGTTGTTGAACCTGAAGCGGAGGAAAAGAAATAATGGAAAATCGTCCCCTGCTTCTGCGCACCTGTATAACAGTGTTCGTAATCGCCCTGTTCATTATCGGAATGTATCCGCTGCGTGAACGTGATTACTATCAGGTGTTTATGGAAATGCTCAAGAACCCGGGCGACAAAGAGGCTGCAGCACTCGTTGAGGATGCCAAAAAACTTAAAGAGGCAAATCCCCAGCTCTTCCAGTCCCAGGTTCTGCTTCAGGCTGCCGAGAACAGAAAAATCGACCTGACCAAAAAGGTCAAGGGCGACGGACTTCTCGACAACCGTGATGTCATGAGTCTCATCCGCAAAAACGCTTCCGGCTCCATCCGTCTCGGACTCGACCTTGCCGGAGGTGTTGAGTTCTATCTTGAGCTGGTTCCCGATGAGGGCTTGCTGTCAGATGTTCCCGCCGAGGGCAAAGGCGAGAGCCGTGCCGAAATCGAAGCCCGCATGGATAACGAATTCAACCGCTACCGTGACGTCGCCATCGAAATTCTGCGTAAACGTCTTGAGGGACAGAAGATTTTTGAAGCTGAGATCGCTCCCTCAGGAAAACGCTATGTTGTCCTGCGTGCACCTGTTGTCGCCCGTGACGAGAAACTGAAACTGCTCGACCTCATCAAAATGAGTGCCAAGCTCAATTTCCGTATGGTTCACGACAACAACGCCGCTCTGGTTGCCGAGTATCTGAAATCACCTGCGACCTTCCAGGTTCCGATCGGATACGAGCTTATGAGCAACAGCGATAATCCCGCCGAGCCGGTCATTCTGGTCAACCGCCGTCCCGAGATGGATGGCAAGGGTATCTCAATGGCGCAGGCGACCCGTGATGAGTACGGTCAGAGACGCATTGTCCTGCGCTTCAACAGTCAGGGTGCCGAGGACTTCGCCAAGGTCACCAGCAACAACATCGGCAAACGCATGGCGATCGTGCTTGACGGCAAACTCTATTGCGCTCCTTCGATCAACTCCGCCATCACCGGCGGCAGTGCTGAAATCACAGGTAAATTTTCCGAGGAGGAGGCAAAGACCATTGCCGATGCCCTCATGAGCGGAAGTTTCCCCTTCCAGATCAAAGTCAACGCAGTGTTTGACACCGACCCGAAACTCGGAGCCAGCAATATTTCCAACGGTATCTGGGTGGGAATCCTTTCTATGATTGCAGTTGCCGTGTTTATGGTCATCTACTACCGCCTTTCAGGACTCATCTCAGTTGCCGCACTCTGTGTCAACATCGTTCTGATTCTCGGAGCAATGGCGGCATTCAACTGTACTCTCACCCTGCCGGGTATCGCCGGTATCGTGCTCACCATCGGTATGGCGGTCGATGCCAACGTGCTGGTGTTCGAGCGTATCCGTGAGGAGCTTGAAAAAGGCAGGAAACTCAAAAACGCCGTTGATGTCGGTTTTGACCGCGCACTGCCCTCAGTGCTCGACGCCAATATCACGACTCTTCTTACATCCATCATCCTGATGTCAGTGGGAACCGGTGCGGTCAAAGGATTTGCTGTGACTCTTTCGATCGGTATTCTGACCAGTTTGTTCACTGCGCTTTTCATGTCACGTCTGATTTTCGACTATCTCTTCCGCTTTACGAAGTTCGACCACATTTCAATGCTCAGTGTCATGCGCAGAAGAAAGTTCGACTTTGTCAAGGCCCGCAAGGTGAGTTTCATCGTTGCCGCTGCGTTCATCATGTTCACAGGCGTGCTCATCATGGTGCGCGGAACCAGCATCCTCGGTGTTGACTTCACCGGAGGAACAGTCGTTTCATTCAATTACGCCGAAAAAGTTCCTCAGGATCAGATACAGAAAGTTCTGGTCGCAGCCGGATATGATGAGCCGACCGTCACCTACAAAGCCAACATCGCTTCAGCCAACGGCGAAGAGAAAGTTGAGATACTTATTCGTGGAGACCTCACCAAGAAGGGTGAAAACAAGAGTCCGAAAGATGAATTGGCATCTATCCTCAACAAGAGTTTCCCAAAAGCGAAATTCGAGGGCGGACTTGAGAGCAGCGTAGGCGGACTCATCGGCTGGGAGTTCACCAAAGCCGCAGTTCTCGCCGTTGCACTGGCGTTTGTCGGAATCGGAGTTTATATCATGCTCCGCTACGAGTACACCTACGCCATGACCGGAGTTCTCGCCCTGATGAACGACGTGTTTGTCGTGCTCGGCATCTATCTGTTGATGGGACGCACCATCTCGCTTACCGTTGTTGCAGCACTGCTGACCGTTATCGGTTACTCCATCAACGATAAGGTGGTTATCTTCGACCGCATCCGTGAAAATGTTGCTTTGAAAGTCTGTTCAAACTACATCGACACGGTCAATCTCTCGGTCAACCAGACCATCAGCCGTACCATGCTGACCAGTATCACCACCTTCATCGTGGTGTTCATCCTCTACCTCGGCGGAGGAGTTGCCATCAATGACTTCGTGCTCATCATGATGCTCGGTGTCATTGTCGGAACCGCTTCGTCAATGTTCATTGCCGCTCCTGCGATCGCCATTTGGCAGACCCGCCGCAGCTTGTCGAGCGGAGCCAAAAACAACTCAACCAAGGCATAATAAGGTTGGAGAAAAATGGCAAGTCTCGGTGATATGGCAAAGATGATGTCCCGTTACAAGGATATCCAGAAAGGCATCGGCGAGTTGAAAGAGCAGCTTCCTCAGATGGAGTTCACCTCTGAGGGAGCCAAAAAACTGGTGAGCGTCACCGTCGGCGGAGATTTTACTATCCGCAAGGTGACCATCGTTCCGGGAGGAACCGCCGACCGCTTTGAGCTTGAGCAGGATATGGTAATGGCACTCAACACTGCCTTGAACAATGCGAAGCAGGAAATCGCTTCGCGCATGAAAGAGATGACCGGCGGTATCGAACTGCCGGGATTTTTCTGATTATCTGTTGAATAAAGGAGCTTGAAGTCATGCTGAATTATCCGGAGATTGTCGAGCAGTTGATCGACGAACTCAGAACGCTTCCCGGCGTCGGACGCAGGGCGGCTGAACGCATGACGCTTGCTCTTCTTGAACGGGATAACGACTCGCTTGCGATGCTTGGGGGCATCATATCGGCGATACCTGAAAAGGTGTGGCGTTGTCCTGAATGCGGTGCGATGGCGGAAAAAGGTGAGCTGTGTGAAATATGCAGTTCACCCCGCCGTGACAAGAGTCTGCTCTGCGTGGTGGAGGGGATGCCGCAGCTTTTCTCGGTCGAGGCAAGCGGGCAGTATTCCGGAACCTATCTGGTGCTGGGCGGACACATCTCGCCGGTGGATGACCGTTTTGAGAGCCGTCTCAATATAGATGGTTTACAGAAAAAGGTTTCGTCAGGCGAGGTGAAAGAGGTTATACTTGCCCTGAGTTCCGACGTGGAGGGCAGGGCAACGGCAGCGTATCTTGCAGAGATGCTTGCGAACAGCGGAGTGTTGGTGAGCCGTCCTGCGCTCGGACTTCCGGCAGGAGCAAACCTCTCATTCGTCAACGCCGCAACGATCGGAGCCGCCCTGCGCGGCAGAACAGTAGAAAATCCTGAGTGATCAGGAAATTTTGGAAGGTTGAAAATGAATTATTTAGAACTGACTGTGGGGGCAGTGCTGGTCAACAATTTTGTGTTGTCACGATTTTTAGGTATATGTCCTTTCCTCGGAGTTTCCAAGCGATTGGAAACTGCTCTGGGTATGTCCGGAGCTGTAATTTTTGTAATGACATTATCGAGTTGTATTACTTCTGTGATCTACAATCATCTGCTGGTGTTTGAGATTTCCGGCAGAAGATATGATTTGAGATATTTGCAGGTTTTGCTTTTTATTCTGGTCATCGCCGCCCTTGTGCAGGTGATCGAGATCATGCTTCAGAAATTGAGTCCGAAGCTCTATCAGGCTCTCGGAATTTATCTGCCGCTCATTACCACCAACTGTGCGGTGCTCGGTTCAGCGACCATCAACGCCAAACAGGGTTACAGTGTGCTTGAAGCGACGATTTTCGGATGTTTTTCCGGAGTGGGATTTGCTCTTGCGTTACTGCTTTTTGCCAGTATCAGAGAGAAACTTGAGCTTTCCAATCCTCCGAAATCCCTTGCCGGAACTCCCATTGCGCTCATCACGGCAGGAATACTTGCCATGGCGTTCATCGGTTTTTCCGGACTCTGCTGAGGAGGAAACATCATGTCAGAAATCTTTTCTTCAATAATTCTTCCGGCAGTCATCTTCATGGGCGGACTCGGAGTTCTGCTCGGAGTTGTCATCGGAGTATTCGCCAAGTATTTCAAAGTTGACAGTGACCCGAGAGTGGAGCTGGTGACTGAGCTTCTTCCCGGAGCCAACTGCGGCGGATGTGGAAAAGCCGGATGCTCTGACTTTGCCAAGTCAGTTGTTGACGGCGAAAATCCTCCCGGAAAGTGTCCGGTATCAAGCCCCGAGCAGGTGAGTTCCATCGCCCGTGCCCTCGGCATCGATGCCGGTGAGAGTTTCGCCCGCCGTGCCGTGGTCTGCTGCGGTGGCGACGTCGAACAGATGGTGCGTACTCCCAACTACAACGGCGTGCTCGATTGCGCCTCGGCCGTGCTGGTTGCCGGAGGTCCGAAGGGATGCTCCTACGGTTGTATCGGCATGGGCAGCTGTGCCAGAAAGTGCCCGTTCGGAGCCATTGAAATAATCAACAATCTTGCCGTTGTCCACAGTGAACTGTGTGTCGGCTGCGGAACTTGCGTAGCGGTGTGTCCGCGCGGAGTTATCAAGCTCGTGCCTGCCGAAGCAGAGGTTCACGTCTATTGCAACAACCCCGACAAAGGTCCCGACAAGCGCAAGGTGTGTAAAGTTTCCTGCCTCGGCTGCCGCAAATGCGAGCGTTACAGTGCTGAGAAGTTCGGAACATCAGGTTTCCTTGCCAGTGTCAAATATGACGCCGCCGAGCTTCCGACCGCTGCCGACGTCGAGGCGATCGGCTGCCCCACAGGAGCACTGCTCACTGCCAAACGCCACCTCGAAATAGAAACCAATAATCCGGAGTTTGCCCCAAATGAAGATAAATAATAATGCCGTATTGAGTTTCAAGGGCGGAATACACCCCTCCGGAAATGGTAAAGACCTCACATCGGCAAAAGCGGTGCAGACCGCTCCGTTGATGGAAAGATATTTTGTCCTGCTCGGACAGAATGCCGGAAAAGCTCCCGAACCCGTGGTCAACAAGGGTGATGTGGTCAAAAAGTACCAGCTTATCGCTCAGGCTTCAGGATTTGTTTCAGCCAACTTGCACGCTCCCACCAGCGGAACAGTAGGAGGGCTCGTGACCGTTCCCGGACCGATGGGAGTTCCTGCTCAGGCGATAGAGATCGTGTCAGATAATCTCGATGAAGCCGTCGAACCGATGGAAAGCATCGACTGGCGCAACAGTGACTCCAAAACCATTCTTGACCGCATTGCCCGGTGCGGATTGGTCGGAATGGGCGGAGCATCTTTCCCGACCCACGTCAAACTCTCTCCTCCGCCGGATAAAGTTATTGATACTTTGATATTCAACGGAGCAGAGTGCGAACCCTACCTCACTGCCGACCACCGTCTGATGGTCGAAGCTCCCCGCAAAGTTCTTGAGGGAGCAGCCATTGTCGGAAAAATCCTCGGCGTTGAAAATATTTTTATCGGTATTGAGGTAAATAAAGCCGATGCGATAACAGAATTGCAGACCATCGCCGACGGATACGGCGTAAAAATCGTTCCTCTGCAGGTGCAGTACCCGCAGGGCAGTGAAAAACAGCTCATCGACGCTATAACCGGCAGGGAAGTCCGCTCAGGCGGTCTGCCCATGGATGCCGGATGTGTTGTCCAGAACGTCGGAACCGCCAAAGCGGTGTACGATGCCGTTGTCGGAGGAATTCCGCTCATCGAGCGTGTTGTTACCGTGACCGGAGAGGTCGTTGCAGAACCGGGCAACTGGCTGCTCAGGATCGGAACTCCGGTAATGAAAGTCATCGAGCTTGCAAAAGGCGTGACCGATGACCCGGGCAAACTTATTCTCGGCGGTCCCATGATGGGATTTGCCCAGAAATCGTATGACGTGCCGGTATCCAAAAACACCAGCGGAATACTTCTGCTTTCAAAAGCAGATGCAGTTAATTACGGTTCAGGCAGCTGTATCCGCTGCGGCAGATGCGTGTCAGCGTGCCCGATGCACCTGGTGCCGTGCCTGCTCGGATGTGCCATAGAAAGTGAACGCTACGACCTTGCGGCTCAGAATCATGTAATGGATTGCCTCGAGTGCGGAGCGTGTGCGTATGTCTGTCCGGCACACCGTCCTCTCATACAACATCTGCGCCGTGCCAAGTCTGAAATCCGCCGCCGCAGTCAGAAGAAGTAAAATCGGGATATTTTGAATATGAGTGAAGAGATAAAAAACACAGAGTCAGTAAGACTGCCGGATGCTGAAAAGCTGGTGCTGAGCAGTTCTCCCCACGTTTCCACCTCGGATACCGTTCGTAAAATAATGTATAAAGTGCTGCTTGCGCTGTTGCCGGCAGTTATTGCCGGAGTCTGGTATTTCGGCTTGCGTGCGCTTTGCGTGATAATCCTGACCACGGTCTGCTGCATCGGAGCAGAGGCGTTGTGGTGCAAACTTGCCGGAAAAGAGGTGAAGAACACCATCCTCGACGGCAGTGCGGCGGTCACCGGAGTTCTGCTGGCATTGAATATGCCCTCATCGGTTCCGGTTTACATTCCCGTTATCGGAGCATTTCTTGCCATCTGGCTCGGTAAACAGGTCTATGGCGGAATAGGCAATAACCCGTTCAATCCTGCCATTGTGGCTCGTGTGGGGCTGCTTATTGCTTTCCCCGCAGCGATGACAATGTGGACGGCACCCCGAAATTTTGAAAAGAGTTTCGGATATGAAAACTTTGTCACTCCTCAGCAGAGGATAATACTCCAAAAAGGCGGTAAAGCTGCTGAAACCATCACCTGTGCCACTCCGCTCGGAGCGGTGAAAATGAGTGATAAGGAAGAGTTCGCGCAGGGATTTTATTCGCATCCGCAGATGTTGTGGAACTGCTTTATCGGCAACCGCGGCGGATGTATCGGTGAAACCTGCGTGCCTGCGCTTCTGCTTGGATTTATAGTTCTGGTGGCATTCAAACTTATAAATTGGAAAATTCCGGTGTGTTTTGTCGGAACTGTTGCAGTGTTCGGAGCAGTCATCCACACGATTTCTCCGGCACTTGCTCCCATGCCTCTCTTTCATGTGCTTTCCGGCGGACTCCTGCTCGGAGCAATCTTTATGGCAACCGATATGGTGACAAGTCCGATAACTCCGCTCGGAGCAATCGTGTTCGGTGTCGGTTGCGGAATAGTCACATCCGTTATCCGTTTCTGGGGCAATTATCCGGAGGGAGTGAGTTTTGCCATTCTTCTGATGAACGCCCTCGTTCCTTTGATCGACCGTTTCTGCGGTATCAGACCGTTCGGCTACGTCAAAGCAAGAAAAGAGGTGGCAAAATGAAGCTGAGGGATAACGAAAATATCGCAGTACTGGGAATTTTTCTCGGAGTTATCGGACTTCTTTCAGCCCTCGTTCTCGCTCTGATATCTCACGTTACTGCAGACCCCATTGCCAAAGCTAAAGCCGCACAGCAGGCAAAGGCGATAAGTCAGGTACTTCCGGAGTTTGATAACAAACCGGCAGAGCTGGTGTATGAGACAAAAACTGCTTCCGGTTGGAGTGTCAAATTCATGGGAGCAAAAAAAGAAGGCAAACTGGTCGGAGTTGCAGCACTTTGCACCTCTTCCAAGGGTTACGGCGGAAACATTGAGATGCTCATGGGTATCGGAGTAGACGGCAAAATCAAAGCCGTGTTGATTACCGCGAATAATGAAACTCCGGGATTGGGAGCAAATATCTGCACCCGTGCATTCAAAAAGACCATCTTCAATATCACCAAGCCGGCTCCTGCCGGACTTGCTCCAAATGAGTATCTCGACCAGTTCAATGGCAAGAGAGCCGGAGAAAAAACGTGGCATGTGAAGAAGAACGGAGGAGAGTTCCTGTACCGTACCGGAGCGACCATCACCAGTGAAGCTGTGACCGTGCTTGCCTACGAGATCAATCGGGCGTTTGAGACCAACAAAAAAGAGATACTCTCCAAGTTCGGAGGTGCAAAATGAGTAAATCAATGAACAACCTTATCCGCGGTATCTGGAAGGAGAACCCGGTATTTGTCCTGCTGCTCGGAACCTGTCCGACCCTGGCACTCACCAGCTGTGCCACCAACGGCATCGGAATGGGACTTGCCACTACATTTGTGCTTATCGGCAGCAATTTTGTGGTCAGCTGTATAAGTTCAATAGTTCCTAAAAAGATACGCATACCAGTTTACATTGTGGTCATAGCCACATTTGTAACGGTGGTCGATCTGCTCATGCAGGCATATGCTCCGGCATCGCTCTATGAGGCATTGGGAATATTTATTCCGCTCATCGTGGTGAATTGCATCGTGCTGGGCAGAGCGGAGGCGTTTGCCTCTAAAAACACTCCGATACAGTCGATTTTCGATGCGATCGGAATGGGACTCGGCTTTACCGTTGCCCTCACATTGCTCGGCAGTATCCGTGAGTTTATCGGCACCGGCTCAGTGTTCGGAGTCAAAATCATCACCTGCTGGACGACAGATTTTCTGCTTCCGGGAGCCGCTCCGGGAGCATTCATTATCGTAGGAGCAATACTTGGATTAAAGAGTTACATCAACCGCAGAGCAGCGATAAAAGCAGGCAAACTGTATATACCGCCCGCCGGTCTCGACTGCCGCAACTGCCGTATATGCTCAATAGAGGAAGAAGAGTGATTTTATTCAAAGCCCGCCACAAAAAAGCGGGCATTTTGTTAACTAAAGAGGAGTTTGATAAATGATTTGGATCTCACATCGCGGAGAGAGCTTTGATGCTCCCGAAAATACCGTTGAAGCTTTTCAGCTTGCTCTTGACCGTAAAACCAGTGGTTCCGAGTGCGATATTCACTTGACCGCAGATAAAAAACTTGTGACCTGCCATGACTCAGATACCATCCGCACGTGCGGCAAATCCATGGTCATTGAGGAAACAACTTTTGATGAGTTGCAGACTCTTGATGCTTCCAACAAAAAAATCGAGTACACTGACGTCAGAATTCCGCTCTTTTCCGATACCCTCAAGGTTCTGGGTGACCGTCTCTACTATGTGGAAATCAAACAGAACGACCCCGAAGTTATCACTGCAATGGTGGATGAGCTCGAAAAGAGCAATATTCCGGCAGAACAGGTGGTTATGATAAGTTTCTGCGAAGACATCGTTAAAATTTTCAAAGAGCGTTATCCTGAGCGCAAAGCATTGTGGCTTACCGGTTTCAAAACTTCTCAGGAGGGAACCTGGAAATATACAGCTGATGAGCTCATCGAAAAACTGCGTTATCTCGGAGCTGACGGAGTCGATATCCACGCCAATATGGTCTATCTCACTGCCGAATACGTTGAAAAAGTGAAAGCAGCTGGCTTCACCTTTGCCGTATGGACAGTTGATGACCCCAAAATCGCCGAGCGTCTGATAACCTTCAATGTCGATGCCATCACCAGCAACCGTGCAGCTTATCTGCGTGGAGTCCTTGAGAAGTGAACCTCGTAGAACTCGCCAAAACCATAAGACGGGTGCGTCAGCAGCAGGGAATGACCGTTGAACAGCTCGCCCGCAAGTGCGGTTTCAGCAAGGGATTTATCTCTCAGGTTGAAAATTTCCGGCAGACTCCGTCAGTAAAGGCTCTTGCAAGGATATCCGATGCTCTCGGACTGCCGGTTTCAGAGCTTTTCAACGAAAACGGTCCGGCAAATCCGCCATACCTTTTCGGTCGTCTCGATGACGGAGAAGAGCTTATGCGTGATGACGGCGAAAAGTACGGGATCCGTTATTTTTCCCTCGCCCACCGTCAGCTCGGCAGACAGATGGATCCATTCATCATTGAGTACACTCCTGCCTCACCGCGTGACTTCATGAACCACGACTCCGAGGAGTTTTTCGTGTTGCTCGAGGGCAGGCTGATCTACTATATCTGTGACGACAGCATAAAAAAGGAGCTGGTCACAGGAGACACGATTTATCTTCAGGCAAACGTGCCTCACCGGGTGGAACTTCCCGAGGGCTGCGAAAAAGCCAAAGGATTGATCATCTACGCCGAGCCCAAAGGAAATTGATATTCCGGGGCAGCATACTGCGGATGACCCTCACATAGCATTTACCTGCAAAAAGAGCCGCTCCGGTAATTGACCGTTGCGGCTCTCTGTTTTTTTCCTGTCAGTTTCAGAACGTGATTTTGAGTGTGGTGTAAGCCCACTTGGTTGAAGTTACTTTCAAAGAATTGCCTGAAAACTCCAAATCTGCAACCGGAGTTTCATCAAGACGGCAGATTTGTGCTGATTTTATCGGGCGGTCAAAACGTATTCCGGCTGATTCCTCTTTATCCGAGTAGTTCACCAAACGTATGATGATGGCGTTTTTACTGCCATCCCAAGCGGGCTTGCAGGCGGAGTACACCAGATTTCCGCTCAGTTCAAAGAACGGTTTTTGTGTTTCGGCAATGACCGCAGAACTCTTGATGATGTCTGTTGGAACATCGACACGCATATCAAGCATATCCTGAACAAGTTTTCCGTTGCAGGTATCTTTGCCGATACATTTGATGGCGTAGTTGAATTCCAAATGCTTCAACAGCTGACCGTCAACTTCTCCATTGGTCATCACGGTGCGGCGGAAACTGCGCCACAGGGTCACTGCGAGCGCATTGTCGTAACTTCCGGCGAGTCCTGAAACCTCATGGAGTCCGGCTCTGGAAATAAAGGCGATACCGCCTTGGTCGTCACGTTTTCCGGCAATGCCGTCGAAGTTGCGCTCGATGACTTCGGGCTCATCAAAGTTTATGGTCTTGTCACCCTGAGGTCTGCCCATCGGGTTGTCGAGGAACGCTGCCACCTGACTGGTGAAGTATTTTCCGGCAATACCGGTCGGGATCCTCAATCTTACTCTGGCATCGCACAGAGTGTTGTCCACGGTGGTTTTCACCTTGACAAGGTCACTGCCGGAGGATATCGAAATCGCGCTTCTGAGTTCGAGAGTGGTGTATTCGTCGCTCTCATAAGTGCCGACGTACTGTTCATTTATGCTGCCTTTCCAGACCAGCTCTCCGGGAACACGGTAACGTCTGACGACTTCAAATTCAGCATAGTCGCTCATATCGTAAAGCAGTCTTATTGTCACATCGCCGGTTCCGCAGACGACCGGATTGACTGCGGGCGGAACAAAGTACCAGCCATCGCCGCAGTCACGGTCGATAAGAAATTCGTTCTGACCATCGTATGAGCGTCCTGAACGCAAATCGGTGACACAGAAAGTGCCGTCATTGGCGATGTTGAGCCTGATTATTCCGTTTTCAGCCTGACGGATCCCGGTGATCAGACTTCCCCAGTTGCGGACAGCGTATTTGGAAGGTTTGATTTCAAAACTTGTCCATGCAGATGGAGCAAGCTGACACTTCAGCGCCACGACATAGACATCGTAATCCCGCACATCCTGACGGCAGAAAGCCCTGACCTGCTTGCGCTTGACGCTCTTGATGACATAGGGCAGGGGAGTGCCGTTGACATCGAAGATGTTGAAAGAGTTGATGGTATCTTTGATAAACATTCCGCCGGGACGGGAAATGTACGGCTCTTTTGAGGGAAATGCGATGGTGACTTCACGCACTGAGTCAATGGCGGTCGGCAGCGGATTGTAGAGTCTCAGGGTGTAGTTGCCGTCATCGGCAATTTCGTCACCTGATTTATCAATTCCGTCAGAGCCCTTGAGTTCGGCGGAAATCGGCTTGCCTGAAATACGCTCACGCTCGATGAAGCGGAACTCCTCTTCCATGCGCGAGGCGAGCTGTTGAACCTCCTCAAATCTTCCGAGCACCTGACGGTGAACTGTGTCGATGGAGCAGCCGCAGATGGAGTCGTGGGGATGATTTTTCAAAAGAGTTTTCCAGAGACAGCGCAGGAACGGCAGACTTTTTGTATCTCCGTCGGCGGCTCTGCGGGCGAGTTCAGGTTCGATGAGCAGCTCGAGTGTGTTCTGACAGAGGTCGTTGGCACGCTTGACATCATACCGTGAGCTGAGGGTGAACGGGATCTGAACACCGTTGTTGTTGTTGCCGCTTGCCGGAATTATCTGCTCTCCGGCAAATACCGGCAGTTCTGCGGCATTCTGAAACTCTGAAGCGAAAAAGTCGCTGTAATCGGTGTGCACGACTTCGGCATCAGGATAAAGCTCTTTTATCCACTTGAGCAGTTTTGGAGTATCTGCTGACGGCACGGCATGGTCGAGCGCATCACTCAACACGAAAGTATCTCCGAAGAAATAGCGGTTCTCTTCTATCCACTTTGAGAGCCGCTCTTTCATGGATTTTTCATCAAGTTTTTCGTTCCACCAGCCTCTCACTTCGAGACTGAATTTGCCGTAACCCGCCATCGGATGCAAACGCAGTGTGGGTATCCTGGTTCCGTCAGGAGACTCCCAGAATCCCTTGCCGCCCTTATCCTCGGGGAAACCTCTCCAAACCACCGCACCGTCGAGACCGAACCCCGCCATGATCTGCGGCATCTGGGCGATGTGACCGAAGATATCGCAGATGTACCCTGACTTCCAGGCTTTACCTCCGAACTCATCAGCGACCTGATGACCGATGGAAAAGTTGCGCATCAGAGCCTCTCCTGAGCAGAGAAACTCATCGGGCATGACGTACCACGGACCGACATTGAGTTTGCCGGATGAAACGAGCTGCATCAACTCATCTTTCCATTCGGGATGGATTTCAGTTACATCCTCGAGCACGATGGTCTGACCGTCGAAAGTGAAACGCTCGAAATCAGGAGTGTTTTTAAAAATTTTCAACAGTTCGGCGGTGGTATCGACGAGATACTTTCTGAACTCCTGAAACGGCTGATACCACTCTCTATCCCAGTGGGTCGAGTTGAAGTAATAAAATTTCATGGCAAATCTCCTTTGAATACAGCTTTGTTCCTGATATGGGCAGATGATGCGAAAGAAAGCGTGAAAACTTTTTTTACCTTCACCTGCCATGTCGGGAACAGAGCCTTGAATATATAGAAAATGTATTTGGTGTAATATATCATTGAGCAGATATTTTTCAAGTGAGTCATGCTGATTTTGCAGAGAAACGGAAGCTCCAAAATAAATAAAAAAAGACTTGAAAGTGTATAAGTGGAATGATATATTATTTCTCCGGAAATACACCACTTTTTGGAGCACACCGAAATGAGCAGTAAAAAACAGCTGATACCGGCTGAAAAGATGTGGCCGGAAATCAAACGGATGGCAATGGCTATCCACAACCGTTACATAAATCTTGAAGAGGATTATGCTTTCGTCGGGATCCAGCAGCTCGGAGTTCCGCTGGCGGAGAAACTTCAGGAAATAATCATCAACGAGACCGGATATACTCCTGCACTTGCCAAACTTGATATATCCATGTACCGTGATGATATATCCAACCGCAAACGCCTGCCGCTCATCAGAGAGACCGATATTCCTTTCGATGTCAACGATAAAATACTGGTGCTGGTGGATGACGTGCTCTCTTCGGGCAGAACCATCAGAGCTGCGCTCGATGCCATCACCGATTACGGACGCCCCAAAGTGATACGTCTGGCGGTGCTGGTCGATCGTGGAAATCCCGAATTTCCCATCCATGCGGACTTTACCGGATTTGATATAGATATTCCTGCTGAGAACAAGATCGTGGTCGAGTTCGAGGATGAGCCGGGAATATACTGCAAAGAGTGGAATTGAAATTATCATTAACATAACGGAGCATACCAAATATGCAATGGAACAGAAAAGATCTGCTCACCCTTTACGATTTGAGCGGTGAGGAAATCGAGTACCTGCTCGACACCGCCGCCGAATTCAAAAAGGTCTCCGAGCGGAGCGTCAAGAAGGTCCCCGCCCTGCGCGGCAAGACGGTCGTCAATTTCTTTGTTGAACCGAGCACCAGAACCAGAGTTTCCTTCGAGCTTGCCGAACAGCGGCTCAGTGCCGACATCGTCAATATGCAGGCACAGGCGAGCAGTCTGCTCAAAGGTGAAACTCTGCTCGATACCGTGCGCAACATCGAGGCACTTCAGGTCGATCTGGTAGTTATGCGCCATGCCGCTCCCGGAGCTCAGAGCTTCATCGCCAAACACCTCAAGTGCGGAGTCATCAATGCAGGAGACGGAGCTCATGCCCATCCGACTCAGGCATTGCTCGACCTCTTTACCATAAGAGAGAAAAAGGGCGGCTTCAAAGGTCTGAAAGTCGCCATCATCGGAGATATCCTCCACAGCCGTGTTGCCCGCAGCAACATCTGGGGACTTTTGAAGCTCGGAGCCGAAGTCACCGTCGCCGGACCTGCCACACTGGTTCCCCGTGAGTTCGAGAGCATCGGAGTTCGAGTCTGCCACGATCTGCGTGAGGCGACTTCCGATGCCGACGTGGTGAATCTGCTGCGTATCCAGCACGAGCGTCAGAACGCAAGTTTCTTCCCCAGCACCGGAGAGTATTCCCGCTTTTTCGGAATCAAAGCCGACTCATTCAAATATCTCAAAAAAGATGTCCTTATCATGCACCCCGGCCCGATAAACCGTGATGTCGAGCTGGCGGGAGATGTGGCTGACGGTCCCAATTCAGTGATTCTCGAACAAGTCACCAACGGACTTGCCGTGCGTATGGCAGTCCTTTATTCAGTTTCAGGATGTGTGCAGAAATGAGCGATATACTTTTTAAGAATGCGCGTATCATCGATCCCGTGCGCAACATTGATACCAAAGGGGATCTCGGAGTTTCCGACGGCCGCATAGCAGATTGCGGAAAACTCAAAAATCCCGAGGTCATTGACCTTGCGGGAAAGGTTCTCACCCACGGCTTTCTTGATGTCCATGTGCATCTGCGCCAGCCGGGCAACACCAACGCCGAGACCATAGCCACCGGAACCATGGCAGCCGCCGCAGGCGGATTTACCACCATAGTCGCCATGCCCAACACCAAGCCGGCTGCCGACACTGTCGGAGCTATCGAGCTTCTGCGCCAGACCGCACTCCAGCAGGCAGTGGTCAATGTTCTGCCCTGCGGATGTATGACCGTCAACAGCGAAGGCAAAGAGATGGCTCCCATCGGCTCACTCAAGAGTGCCGGAATCGCCGCCCTCAGCGACGATGGCAAATGCGTGCAGGATCACGCTCTCATGCGCCACATCGTCGAGTACGCCAAGAGTTTTGACCTGCCCATCCTCGACCACTGCGAAGAGACCACTCTTGCCGCCGGCGGAGTGATGAACGAAGGCAAATGGTCAGTGCTTCTCGGTTTCAACGGAATATCCGGAGCCTCGGAAGAGCTCATAGTCGCCCGCAATATCATACTTTCACGCATGGTGGATTGGAAGATCCACATGCAGCATATCTCAGTCAAAGAGAGTGTTGAACTCATCCGTCAGGCACGCAAGCGCGGTATCAAAGTCACAGGAGAAGCGACTCCGCACCATATCACGCTCACCGATGAGAAAATCAAGACCTTCGATACCAATTACAAGATGAATCCTCCGCTGCGCAGTGAGGAAGATCGTGTTGCGCTCATCGAAGGAATAGCCGATGACTCGATCACCGTCATCGCCACCGACCACGCTCCCCATACCACCACGGCGAAAATGGTCGAGTTCGACTACGCTCCCTTCGGCATCATCGGACTTGAAACCGCATTCCCGCTCTGCTACACCGAGCTGGTGAAAAAGGGAGTCATCGGTCTGCCGAAACTTCTGGAAAAACTTATTGCCGGACCTGCCGATGTCATGGGTATCAAAAACTTTGATCTCTCAGAGGGCAACGCCGCCGATATCGTGATAATCGACCCCGATGCACAGTATGTCATCGACAAGGAGTCGTTCAAATCCAAAGCCAGAAACACTCCGTTTGACGGAATGTCTGTGTTCGGACGCATTGAGCGCACCCTTGTCAACGGCAAAACGGTTTATCAGCTGTGAAAATGAATATAGATGAGATGATCTCAGATATGTTGCCTGAGTTGATTGAGCTCAGGCACGATCTGCACCGGATACCTGAAATCGCAGGCATGGAATACAAGACCTGCAAGCGTATAAGAGAGTATCTCAGTGATATTCCTGAATTGGAAACAGCTCCGCCGTTTTTACAGACCGATACTGTATCCATGCTCCACGGAAGGAGTGAGGGGAAAAACGTCACCCTGAGAGCTGATATCGATGCCCTTGAACTGCCCGATTCCGGAGGAAAACCCTATGCCTCAACGCATCCTGGGTTTTCTCATGCCTGCGGTCACGATGCCCACATGACCATGCTCTGCGGAGCGGCAAAGCTGTTGGCAAAGCTCAGAAATGAGTTTTCGGGCTCAGTGCGTTTCGTGTTCCAGCCGGGAGAGGAAAATGTGGCAATGGCAAAAGAGCTCATCTCAGCCGGAGCTATTGATGCGCCATCGCCCGATTTGGTTGCCGCCTTGCATATCGTACCCAAATATCCGGTGGGAAAAATGGTCATCCGCAAAGGAACAGTCTCGGCGGCAAGTGCCCATTTTGAAGTCACATTCACCGGCAGGGGAGGGCACGGCAGCCGCCCCGACCTTGCCCGCAACCCGGTGCTCGCACTGGCGGCGGCGGTCGTCAATCTTCAGGGAGCGGTACAAAACCGTATAACTCCGTTTGAGTCGGGAGTAATCAGTGTGGCGACCGTTTCAGGAGGAACTCTGGCAAACATCATTCCTGATACCGCAAAGTTTACCGGCACGATCAGAGCATTGACCGACGCGACCGCAGAAAAGCTCGTGGAGGCGTTGAAAGATATCTGTCAATCGACAGCAAAACTCTATCAGGTTGAGTGTGAAGCGGTAGTCTCAGGCAATTATCCTGCGACCATCAATGATGATGCGGCAGTGGAGCTCGCTCAAAAGGTACTCGAAGAGAACGGTATTCCCTACGAATGGGAACCATCATCGGCGATGAGTTCAGAGGATTTTGCGTTCTTCCTGCACCGTGCCCCCGGAGTTTACCTGCGGATAGGTTCAGGCGAAGAGTCACCCGATTTGCACAATTCTGCGCTTGATGCTCCTGACGGAATGCTGGCAAACGGCATAAAGTTTCTGGTCAACTACGCTCTGGCAGGATTACAGGCGTGAACTGCTATATCCATGTTCCGTTCTGCCGCAGTAAGTGCGGTTACTGTGCCTTTTACTCCGAAGCAAATGCGGAAAACGGAGTTGTTGAACGGTATCTGGATAAGTTGGAAAAGGATGTGAAAGAGTCTCAAATCCTCTATCCGCAAACCATTTACATCGGCGGAGGAACTCCGACACTGTTGAGTGTTGCGCAGTTGAAACGGCTCTTTGGTATAATATCCGGGTGTTGGCGACCCAATGCTGATTGTGAAATATCCATCGAGTGCAATCCGGAAACGCTCACACCCGAAAAAGCTGAACTGCTGAGGAGTTTCGTCACCAGAATAAGCCTCGGAATACAGAGCTTTGACCCGGCTTTGAGGAAAACCCTCGGCAGAAATTGCAGTCAGTCGGCGATAATCGAGGCGGTAAAACTGATTCAGACGCAAAAGTTCGACCACTTCAACTGCGACCTGATATACGGAATTCCTGGTCAAACACTTGAGATGTGGCGTTCAGACATCGGGCAGGCAGTGAAGTGCGGCATCGACCATATTTCCTGTTACAGCCTCACCCCCGAGGAGCAGAGTGTTCTCGGCGGAACGTTTCTGATAGATGACGACAGTGCGGTTTCGATGTACGAAGCGGCGCAGCAAGAGCTTGAAAAGCACTCAATAAACCGCTATGAGATATCAAATTACGCAGCAGCGGGAGCGGAGTGCCGCCACAACGTGAACGTCTGGCGAGGCGGAAAACTCGCCGCTTTCGGACCCTCAGGAGCAGGTTTTGACGGAGTGACCCGCTCAATCAACTCCGATAACATCCGCAACTGGCTTGACGGAGAACTCTCGGAAAAAGACACCCTCATCCCCGAAGCCCGCTGCCGTGAAATATTTGCTGTGAATTTGCGCACTGTATCCGGCTGGAACCGCAGTTTATGGCAGCAGAACGCCGTAAGTTGGGATGAAATGCGGGAAATATTCCGTACTGCGATGGAAAGTATCCCCGAGAGGTTCTATATTATAAACGAAGACAGCGTCAGATTGACTCCTGACGGCTTGCTTTACTGGAACGATATTGCTGAAAGAGTGATTTTATGAGCATTGAAGAGACAAGTTATACTCCGCTGCACCGTTACGTGCTTGAAATAGCCTACGACGGCACCAATTACAGCGGCTGGCAGATACAGCCGCACCGCCTTGCCGTGCAGGAGGTTCTGCAAAAGATACTGACCTATATGTATATGGATCAGCCGATCCACCTGATTGGATGCAGCCGCACGGATGCCGGAGTTCACGCATTGGGATTTGTAGCGAGTTTTCTTGCACCTGAAAGACCTGATATTGCTCCTGACAAACTCTTGCGGGCGGTGAACCGCCAGCTGCCCGGAGACATCAAAGTGATGTCGATAAAGGAAGTTCCCTTTGAGTTTCATTCAAGATACGATGCACTCGGCAAAGCCTACACCTACGTGCTGAATCTGCGTGACAGCAGTCCGTTCAGCGAGCGTTACAGCTGGCGTCCCCTGAGGAGACTTGACCCTGAGTTGCTCAATGCGGCGGCACAGAGATTGGTGGGAACCCATGATTTTTCGAGCTTCGTAGTCGAGCGCAGTAAAATCGACGATGCGGTGCGCACCATCTACCGCATTGAACAGCAGATATTCGGAGACTATTGTACACTCACCTTTGTCGGCAACGGCTTTCTCTACAAAATGATCCGCTGTCTGATGGGCACGATAGAAGCCGCAGGAGCAGGCAAACTCTCACCGGATGCAGTGACCAGGATACTGGAATCAAAAAACCGCACCAACGCCCCCGAAACCGCCCCGCCGCAGGGATTATTTCTGATGAAAGTATTTTACGACGAAGAGTCGCTAAAAAACTTCAAACTCGAAAAACTCCCGTTCCATTGATATATTTTAGTTGTAAGTGATAAACAACTGAATGAAAATATCCAATGACGGCTGGATTTATTTGCTTGACATCATTGCGCTGATGTCACTTTGCTGGTCTTGGTGCTTCCGCCGATGACAGCCTTGACAACTCTCACATAAATGTACGACCAAGCATCATTATCCGCATCTTTCAGAAGCCGTACCAGCTCATTATTGGAAAGATCATCGTAATATTTTAATTTTTCAATCGTGATCATTCAAAGAACTCCTGATCCTCTGCCCTTTTTGCCCACCAAGCAAAAAATAGGGATGTTGCAGCTGGAAAAATGAAATCTGGCAATAAAACGAGCTCTGCAAGATAGCCAAAATCTCTTACAAACAGTAATAAATAAAACGTGATTTGCATGAACTGTACGCACGTTGCTGCAAACACATGTTTCCATGACGTAAAGTTGATTTTTTTAACACGAATTATAAAAATTAGTAATGGCAATGATATATTTATTCCCGTAAATAGATATCGTGCCACGTCATGATAAATGTATATCCAAAGTAAATCTAAGAAAAAATATACCGTTCCAACTGCCCTAATGAATCTCCATGCTTTTGTTCTTTGCCTTGCTTTGCGAATAGCTTTGGCTTCAGCGTTGCGCTCTTCTTCGACTATAGGCTCTTCCTCGGCTTTGCGAGGAGCTTCGGATCTGCGTTCTTCTTCAGCCTTGCGGGCGGCTTCGGCGGCTTTACGCTCTTCTTCGGCTCTGCGGGCGGCTTCTTTTTCTTCTTCGGCTTTGGGAACTTCAGTTTTCGGAACTTCGGGAGACTTTTCTGTTTTCTTCACCCAGTTGGCAAACAGCGGAATGTTGTTCCACAAGTCTACGTTTCCGGCAGAGGAGATGTTCTGATTTCTGCCGGCAGGAATCAGGGTCTTTATCCGGGCATTAAGCTGTGTGAACAATGTGGTAAAATCCGATACCGGTGTTTTTTGGGACAACACATCAAGCAGAGCTTTAGTGAATACTCCGTGTTTTTCATTTTGCAGTTCAAACGCCTGTTGTCCGGTGCTGCAGGAGTTGATGATGAGGGGAGGTAAGTCTCCATTGTTTTCAACGGCTTCCATTGCTGATATCAGGGAAAGGTCGCGGGCATCGGAGCAAACAAATGCTTCGCCGCGTCCGGCGATAAGGTCGGTGCGACAGCAGTCGAGGATAAACAGACGGTTGAGTCCGGATTTGTTGGATGCCTCCAATAATTCAGGAACGGTCACCGTTCCTTTTCTGTAAAAGGCAGCTGAGGCTCTTCCGCTGGGACCCACGAGGAAGTGTTCGCCGTTGAACTCCCTGCCGTGTCCGGCGAAATAAAAGACAAAGAGGTCTCCGGATGACAAAGATTTTGTCATCTCTTCGACCCTGTCCAAAACATCTTCGCAGTGGGCATCTTCATCCAGAAGAAAGTCCACCTTGTCAAAATGTTGAGCGAAATACAGGCTCAGCTCTTTGGCATCGTTGCAGGAGCAGCTCAAAGAACTGATACCGTTCTTATAATTATCAACACCAACAAATAATCCGTATCGTCTCATAGTTTATATCCTTTTATATTGCCTTGACGGCTTGGCTTATCATACCTTATATCAATCCGACCGCCTTGGTCATGTTACGCTGCGCATGTCTATCATTGAACCGGCACAAGAGCGACACGGAAGCCGATGAGCCAGAAGCGGTAGCCGGGAACCTGGAAGTTCCGGAACGCAGAGCGGCAGCGCTTCGCGTCACTAGAGCAGCTACCGCCGCGGCGCACGCAGTGCGAGCCGGTAGACGGACCAGTGGGGTCGGTTGCATCGCCGTGGTAGTCGTCATACCAGTCCCGGCACCACTCTTCCACATTACCGTGCATGTCATACAATCCCCATGCGTTGGGGAGTTTCTGACCTACAGGCTGTGTTACCATCCAATCTGAATTTTTATTATACCAGCCGACTTCATTCAAGTTGGATGATTTGCCAAACCACGATATTTTCATATCTTCGCCGTTATTCAATGCTGTGGTTGTTCCGGCACGGCAGGCATACTCCCACTGCGCTTCGGTCGGCAGGTCAAACCAGTAACCGGCAGGGAGTTTGCCTGAATACAAATCATTGAGTTTTGCGCAGAACTTCTTGGCATCTTCCCAGCTTACCGTATCCACCGGAAGGTTTGCTCCTGTGAAACATGAGGGATTTTCACCCATTACCGCTTCATATTGAGCCTGAGTGACTTCAAATTTACCCAGCCAGTAATCCTGTGTAAGGGTCACTCGATGCTGTTTTTCATTATCATAACGTCCAAGTTCGCCATCCGGACTGCCCATGGTAAACGTTCCGGCTTTGATTTTCACCATTTCAAGGGCAACATTGCCGGGAAGCATAAGTTTTGAAAGACTGTTTTCGAATGCCCTGCGCTCTTCTTCAGCCTTGCGAGCGGCTTTGCGCTTTTCTTCTGCTTTGCGCTCTTCTTCAGCCTTGCGGGCGGCTTCGGCGGCTTTTTCTTCCGCAGTTTTTAATATTGACAGCAGATCGTTGTACTCCTTTTCTGCATCATTCCAAAGTTCATTGAACCAATAGTGATGAGCCAATTCCAAACGCCCTTTGAAATCATCCGGCAGAGAGTACTGCAGAGAGGAAAATTTTTCAGCAATGGTATCTTCAATACGCTTCAGTGAATACTTCTTTTCTGTCTTCCGGCACCATTCATTCAGAGCTGACATTTTGGCATACGCTTCAGTAAAACACTTCTGATTATAAAGAGTTTCTGCCGATTTCAAATTATCTTCGAAGTACTGTTTATCAGCTTCATCCGACAATTGCCCGGCAAACTGTTTGAGCCGCAAAGAGAGTTGGAGATACTCCTTTATCTCTGTTACTCCGGGTTTTGTTTTCTGTATTTTTTCCTCAGCAACAACACTCTTTACCGGTTCGGATTCCGGAACTTCGGGTTTTACCGGTTCAGGTTTTGCCCACCTGTCAAAGAGAATGATATCCTGGTAGACATCACCATTCCAGCTTACTGTTTGCTTCTGTCCTGCAACAAGTTGCGCCACCTTACTGTCAACAGTTGTTTTCAACTCACGTTTGAATTTTTCAAACGAATTTATCTTCCGGTTTCCAATTACATTCAATAATGCACTGGTGAAGATCCCCTTGCCCTCAGCTTCGCTTTCAAAGGACTTTTCCCCGGTCCCACATGAAGTCAGAATAAGAGGCGGCGATATCAAATCCATACCGGAATTTTCTTTTATCAGGTTTTTCAACGAAAGATCACGCGATGCCGGACAATGTTCCACCCCCCTGTGATTTTCATGTAAATCACTGCGGCAGCTGTCAAGAATAAACAAACGCTGAAGTCCGGGTACGTTTGTCAACTGGCATATCAATGAAATCGGTATCAAACCAAATTGGAAATCCAACAAGCCAGCATCCGCAGTGGAACTCAAAAGGTAATGATTTCCTTTTATTTCACATCCGTGTCCGGAAAAATAAAAAACAAAAATATCACCTTTCCGGAATTCGCTTTTCCTGCGCTTGAGAGTACTTAGCACAGTATCCGGTGTCACTTCTTTATCCAACAGCAAATCAACGCTGTAATCCTCGGCAAGAAATTTCTTATAAATGCAGGAAGCATCTCCCCTCGCATACGACAATGGAGTTATTCCATTTTGGTAATCATTGATGCCTGCAAACAGACCATATCTGGACATAATTGTTTTTTACCTTTTTTTATTCAACTACCGTATAAGAAAGATATCCCGCAGCCCAGCTATCCTTTGAAAATGTTTGCAACCTTTTAATGATCCGCCGGAGCTGTTCCGGCTGAACAATATCAAAACCATCTCCACTGTGCGGCTGATAAAAAAAATCTTCCAGCGATTCTTTTGAAATGATAATGAGCAGTTGTTCTTTGCCCGCCGGTTTTTCCTGACACACCCGTAACCCCGGCAAAAACTCCTCCCCGGGGAAAGAATAGGTTCTGTTGGCATCTACTTTACAAACACCGTCAACAAAGTTTGGAGCTATCAGCAAAATGTGTTCACTGAAATTTATTATTGTAAGATATCCGGAAATATCACTCTTGAATGAAAATGTTATTTCATCACCTATTTTTACTGCCGCAGACTTAAATCCGCCTATTCCCAAGCCCCGTGGAGAAACAATATTTTCCTGTCTGGCATATATTTTTTTGAGTTCAACGGAGTGCATTTTCTGCTGTGTCCTGACAACATCAATAAGATCATCAGGCGAGGAGGGAGCTTTGCACAGCATCTCTTCACACTTTCCGGTCATCTCATTCAATGCATGATTAAAATTTTGCATTTGATTTGAAAGTAATTTCTCGAAATTTTCATTCTGTTTATTGCCAGCATCGACAGCGTTATGTATCTTTTGACAGATGCCGTCCAACAATTTTATATTCTCGCGATGCTCTTGCCTTATTTCCGACACATACGTTTCAAATATCTTTAATTTGCCACGCTCACTCTCGCATTTTGTTTCAGCCAGTTCAGTTTGAATAGCTATCAATTGGATGTTGCAATTTTTTTCTTCTATTTGTTTCTGGAGCAATTCATTATTAGTTGCAGCAGCAATTTTTTCCAATTGCAATCTATCCAGTTTTAGTTTTAATTCATCTTCTTCAAATTCAGCATGTTTTTTCAATCTATCTTTCTCGAGCTCATATTGTAAACTTTTGATTTCCTGTTCGAGAATTTCATTTTGTACATCATTCTGATGTTTCAGCTCAGCAAGTTCAGCGCGTGCCTCTATTTCTTTTTTGGCAGCTTCGTTTTCTGCTGCTATTTTATCAATTTCATTTTGCTGCTGCTGGAGTTGTATTTTTTTCAGAAACTCCTCCTGCTGACGCTCATCTTCAGTCTGCAGCACTTTTGCATTAAAATATTGTAATTTTTTTATTTCAATCCACGCAGGAAGCACATCATCGTGAGGTTCCCAACTGACAGCCTCTTTTCCGTAACGCAAAACAAGACCAATGTTTGTAACTCCGTTAATGAGCTTTTGCAGATATGAAGCCAATCCATAGTCTTCGTTCTGCAATAAATGAGCAAATTCAGACAAAGTAACTTTGTCAGTAATGACCAGTAATGCCCACTCTTTGAATTCCTTATGTTCCGAGTGCACATTTATCAATAATGACGCACGTACATTGATCCCGCCTGGGCAATTCGGATGCTGCAGATCAGTATCTATTTCAATTGGCAAGCTTGTCGGAAGAACATCGAATTTAGTACCACCTAGTGTATTCAAACGCTTTATAAATATTTTATCGTTATCTGTCATCGTAAATATCTCCATTTAAATATAAAATCAGTATTTGAACAAGTAATATCCCGATTACAGGAAGGTGAAAACTGTTTTTCTCCGTTTTGTGATGAAATATAAGCATTGCAAGAATACAGCCCAGGGTTCCGCCAATCACACACATCAACCACAGAAAACGCTCCGGAATACGCAAGTAACGTTTGATGGCAGCAAACTTATCATATCCCATGATAAAAAAGGTAATAAGATTTGTTCCCGCAATATAGGTGATTATTCCACCTGCAAAAAACGCAAATGGAATAAGTATTGCCATATACAAAAATGCAAAAGCTATCATTCCCGGAACTCCTTAATTTTTCTCCAGCCGTAACGCGAATGACATTATCTGCACATTGTAAAAAAATGCTATTGCCAATGCAACAAGAAAAAGCAAAACCCGGAGAAAATCAGAAAAACTTCCACCCACCATAAAAAACGCAAAAATCGCATCTGTAACGGTGTATATCGTCAGCACAAAAGCGTTTATCCTGTTGGAACTTTTTGCAACCATGGTTCTGATGAAAGATATCGTAACAATAGGAAGCAGCAGCATCATCAGAACAAAACCCAGAAAACGCATGTACCACGGCATTGTCAATGCCGCAAATTCAATTTTGCGGTTGCTGTCTTTGACATTTTGAACAGCACCGGCTATCGCTTTTTTAACAGGAGACGAAGAATCTTCATGGATTATGCCCGAAGCAATACGCCTGCCGGTTCCTTTTTCGTCCAAATACCACTCACCTTTCAGGACAGCACCCGCACGATCGGACTCAAAAACATCGACCCTGCCCCAGAGAGCCGCTTGTACGTTCTGATCGGATATTTCCTTTTGCACTTCCTCAGGAGAAGAGTATTCTTTGCAGCGCAAATTCAGCCTTTTAGATAACTTTTCTCCCAAAGATGTATCCTGAATAGTAAGGACACCGGTAGCATTGAGGGATTTTCTCAGAGTATCTGAAACATAATCCGTCGGATCATTGGAAAAATGCAGCAATGCAACATTGCGGATATTTTCACGTTTGTTCCGGATTTCCTCTGTCATTTTTTGAACAGCAATATCGGCAATCTTCCGTCTCTGAGAGTCCGGTTGTGGTTTTTGCGGTCCCAGCCAGAACCACCCCAAACAGCCTACATAAATCACAAACAAAATACAGCTGATATATTGCAGTTTTTTTCCGAGCAGAGAAATGCTGAATAAAGCTCCCATAAACTTGATTATATCACTACCGATGTGTCCAGACATAATAATTGTCCTTAAGTTTATTCTTCAGAGTCAGCAGATGAGTCATCTACTGCACCGGAGTTTTCTTTGAAACATTTGTTTTTAGCAATGATTTCAGCATCCCTGACCGATGTTGGAACAACTGTTTTGAAAGCACGCTCAAAATCACACCACGCCACCGGCTCAACCCGCATGTATTCTTCGCTTTCTTTGTCAACTCCTTCGCGTCTCAGTATCCATCTGCGGGCAGCAAATTTCCGGGCATCATCACAAAGACCGCCGCCTTGTTCTTTGTGTGACAATTCAGCTCCGCTGAAGCCCTCTGTCAATGTAACCAGCTTGTCAATCGAAACATCATCAGCCAGCGGTACATTTTTCAATGCAGATGAAATGATCTCTTTCCGCGCTTCGGCATCCGGAAGATCCACATATACTGATGCGCTGATACGTCCACTGCGGGTTATCGCACTGTCTATCAGCCACGGACGGTTCGTTGCCAGCAAGACAAACAGCTGGTTCTTATTATCCGGATTAAATCCGTCAAGTTCAACCAGAAACTGCTCAACCATGCAAACCTTTTGATTTCCGCGTTTGCGCAGCATTGATTCACACTCGTCCAGAAACAGGACACATTTTTCATAAGATCTTGCTTCTTTGAACATTTTGGCAATATTTGCTTCACTTTCGCCGACATATTTACTCTTCAATTCATTCAGTTTCACATGCATGAATGTTGTGTTCATCTCGTTGGCAATTGCTTTGGCAAACATAGTTTTTCCTGTTCCGGGAGGACCGTAAAGAAGGAGTCCTGTTCCGGGTTTTACCTTCAATACCTCGTAGACATCCGGATGATTGACCGGATTGATGAGTGCATCACGGACGATTTCCTTTGCTTCCGCAAGACCTTTAACATCATCAAGCCGGATGTCGCTTTTACCGGAAACGGTCCATTGTTTCTGTTCAGCATTATCAACACCTGCTGACGCGGATTCCACATCAGCTGAACGTTGTACTGAGCTTGCTGATATTATTTTTGCTTTGAGCTGTGCGGCAATCTCTACAAGTTCATTTGCATCTTCGAGGTATGCAAAGGCTAAATCTCCGCAACTCTGCTCTGCCAGATTATATGTAAATTCAGCAGCTTGGTGTGTGTGAAAAAACGCTTTGGCATAATCATTATTTGCCAACGCTTTTTCAGCCGCGTTTTCGTGTTCTCTTTTTTTATCAGCATTAAAACTGCTCATATTTCACCTGACTTTCAGAAAAAATTACTTCATCAAATCTTTAAGTTTGCGGCGTCCTTCACCTATCTGAGCTGCAACAGATGAAGACTGTTCGTTAGTCATTCCCGCAATTTTTCCACCTGAAACATCGGCAATGACCTCTTTCTCAAGATTGCTCATCATATCTTCGATGGATGGAATAGTATCTATTTTGGACATTCCATTCATCTCAGCGGTATACTGTTTATCCCAGATTTTATCTATTTCACCTTGTTCAGCCAGAGTGTCATCGACATCAATGAGGACATCCTCTATTTTATCGGGATCAACATTCAGTACACTGTTGAGAGTTCCCAACGCTGCCGCAAAATCCTGATCTGTTTTTGCCATTCCCATTTTGGTGATATATTGATTGAAAACCCAGCTTTTCCTCTCCAGTTTTCCCATCATTATCTCGTTGGCCTGAACGGTTTGCAGGCAGCGCTGTGCGGCAGCTTTTTGACCGTCGCGCAAATAAGCTCTTGCTTCGTTCCATGCTTTATCACGTTCAGCTTTGAGATCATTGATTTTATCTTTCACACTATCGCTTGCGCGCTCAGCTTCCCGGATCGCCTTGCGTCTTTCACGCTCTTTTTCTTTTTGGATCTCTCTTTCGGATTTGAACAAGTCTCTCAGTCCCATAATAAATTCTCCTTGTATTGATGCGTTATTTTTTATTAGAAATCAGCAAGTTCTTTTTCAAACTGCTCATCTTTTTCTTTTTCAAGCTGCTGCATGGCAAAATCGAGCGGTATGTCTTCGACATTGCTTTGGTATTGCCGCTTCTGTAAATCTTTTATTGCGGAATTTTCATTATCCCATTCATCCAGCATCATGTCATAATCAACGGAAGCGGATTCGATTTCCTCAGTCCGGGTCGGATTTTTCAACGCAAACATGACAGCTTCAAGTTTGTCGCAAAGAATTCGATCATTATCGATCCGGTCGGAAATAATATCAATAAGCTCTTCTTTTCTTTTATAAGTTGCCAAAAGCGACATCAATTCTCGTTTTACAATTTTTTGCTTCAGAGTTGAAGTAAGCTCATTGTATATTTTCTTCTTAATCCGGATTTGTTCCTCTATAGCCTCTGCATCCTCTTTGATGGCATCGAGTTTATCCTGATTGTTTTTTATTGAGGAATTCAGAGAGAGACTTGATTTTAAAAGCGTGTCATATTCTGAATCTTTCAACCCCATTTTCGTAACAAGTTCTGCGAGAATATCATTTATTGCCATTTTCAGTTCTCCTTATGTAATTTATTTATCCAATTTGCGTTCAAAATATCCCTGAATACATGTTGTTATATATAAGCATACGGCAAGCATAAAAACTGACAACCCCTTTCCCATTTCCTGCTGCAAACTTGGAGGGAGCAGCATTCCGCGCAGCTGAATACCAATAATTCCGATCAATGCGACACCAAAACCTTTCACGTGTCTTTTGAACCATGAATCTGGTTGTGAAAACCGTATGAGTTTTGCATTTTTTTCTTCAGCACTGCGCACCCGGACAGCCTTCTCGCTGTTTGCAAAATAATTCAGGAAATTGCCTGTTTTCTGAAGTTTGTCACAACAGCTGGCGACCAATTCTTCCGGAATATTCAACTCTTTTGAGATTTTTTTAACTGTGACGTTTCCGGAATATCTGTTGTATCCCTGAATATATTTCTTTACTCTGTCACACCTTTCGTCAGATTTTTCAGGATAGAGGGAATAAACGAAATCACGATAAACTTTTCTGTAATTATCGAGTGCGAGATGCCTGACGATCCATTGGCGGCTTTCATTCAAGTGGCAGAGAAGCTGCACACTGTCTTTGAGCGCAACCGGATCGTTGTTGCTCCACCCCTCCGGAGTGGCTAAAATCCAACAGGCGCAATTCGGTTTAGCAGCTCCGGTATTTTTTTCCCATGTTTTGACAAAAGATCTCAATGCCTCATATATTGAATTGTCAGCCCGGATGATCTTTTGCTGCTGTATATCTATGGGAGTAACAAAGAAAGCCACAAAGCGGAAAACTATTGATCCCCGGGAAAGCTCATACATTCTGAAGAGGTTTGCAGCCTCGATTTTGGCAAAATCCTCTTCCGTCACGGTATCTTTTTCGGGAATAATTCCTGCCCGGCTCAAAAAGTTGCAAAATTCCTCTCCGTCGACACGAATTTCTTTGTACTCACGGAATTTCAAGCTGAAGAAGTGCGGAATTAAATTTACCCAGACAGGAAGATTTATACCCGGAATTATTTTCCCTGTATTTTCTCTGATATTGACATCAAGAGCTGAGCCGAATTGCCGGGCATCATTCATTTTTCTGTCGATTTCGCTCGCGAGTTCCGGAGATAATTTTTGCCAGAAACTGTAACCGTTGCTGACAAATTTATTCCGGTTTTCAGGAGTGTTTAATCTTGCGTTGCCTCTGCCGTCAATTATAATGGAGTCTCCGGCTGCAATTTCAAATACTCCGGATAAGGCATCCTTCATATCTTTGGTAGCGACAGAGATATATTTTTGCATCAGTGATGTTTCAAGAGATGAGTTTTTATCATCAGAACAAGTCATAATAGTTCCAGCCTCCCAGGCATTGTCAATTACATATTGATAAGATATTTTTATAAGACCGCTATTGTTTTTCGCCCAATTTTTTCCCCAGCTGTTTTGTACGAGAAAATATCCTCCACCGGGAATATGCTCTGCATCTTTGTAACCGTAAATAAGCATCGCATGTCCGCCGTCGGGAACTGCACCAAATGGAACTTCGAGCCAGTCATCATGTATATTCATCGGAGAATATACCCGGCATCCGAAAACAATGGGCATCGGCTTTGTGTTATTTGCTCCGGTCAGAATGTATTTGTATTCATCTATATTGGACGGAGTATATAATTTATGAAAATTTATCTCCGGCAAGCTGATAGTTTGAAACTCATCCAAGCGCTCAGCGGATATTTGAGCTTCATCTTCAGTTTGATTTGGATTATATGGCCAATCTTCGAACGGCAGCACACCGAATTGCTGAATGCAGTTGAAAACCTCTTCTATTGATGCGCCTGCCGTCTCGGCATCTTCCTGAGCTTCAGACAGTTTGCAGCAGGCATACAGAAACTGCGGACTGAGTTTTACTTTATTCTGCAGGTAATACTCAAGAAGGGCAATGGTGCTGAATGCAGCACAAGTTCCTCTTTCACCCTGATTGGTTGCTTCGGGAATAAAATTCGGTACAACTGTTGATTTAGGCAGCGTGTTCATTGCAGTCTGATGTCTCCATGGGAAATATATTTATCGGGAAAAGATATACTGATACCCTGTCCGCTGATACTTTTTTTGAAGTCTTCGACAGAAATTACGGTATGTCCGTCGTGTACCGGCAGATATATGCTTCTGAAACACAACACTCCGGATGGCAAAGGGGAATTATTTGCGGTGTAAACAAAGAAATCCAGGGTACTGGAATTGGTCATTACAGCCGGAAAACGCAGCATTGCTTTCCAGTAATACGGTGATGCTTGAGAAACATCCGAGGAAAAACAAACTTCCGGAGCCGAAACATTGGCAGCCTTTTTATTTTGCGGACTGGCAAACGCTATTTTCTGCCCTGCGTTCCCAAACGGCACAGCGCCGGATGTCAGGCTGACGACAGCGCAAGAGCTGAGTTTTTCAGAAATCCATTTGATGATTTCCTGTAACTTATCTTGTTTTTTCAACCTTGCAGACACGATATTGTGTACTTGCATCAATTCAATTTTTGTCGGCTGATAATCGCAAGATCCTGCCTCTAATGCTGTATGCAGATTTTCGCAGCAGTCATTACAGTTGCAGATATGGGCGGCGAGTTCGGCATCACTTTCAGTTGGAGTTACGGATGCGAAACGAATGATTTCTTCGATATCTGGACAATTCATTTTGCATCTCCTGAAAATTTTGTTATAAGTTTTACCAAATCGCTTTTGGCTCTCAAGTGATACTGGTCGACATTGTTACTGCTTTTCAAACCCAAAAAATTCTTGATTTCCTCAGAAGAATAACACCCCTGATTTTTCAATAGGAACACATACGCTCTCATCGGATTTTCTCTCCATAATTCTGCAAAACTCATTTCGGTTACTTCAGCAATTTCACGACATGCTGTTCTGCTTATAGAGATGAATTTCAGACACTCATCTGACACATGGGAAGGAAATTTTTTACAATATCCCAGAATGATATTCATAACATATATCCTCATCCAGTAAATGAGAGGACAGCCGGATTTGAATAGGTCAAGTTTATTTCTTCCGACCATTTCAGCATACAGGTCGGACCATATATCGCACTCTTCCAAACCTTTATCCTTCAATATGCGGCGGTAGGCTATGCCGTTTCTGGTGCTTCCGCCGATGACAGCCTTGACAACTCTCACATAAATGTACGACCAGGCATCATTATCCGCATCTTTCAGAAGCCGTACCAGCTCATTATTGGAAAGAACATCGTAATATTTTAATTTTTCAATTGTGATCATCGTCAGCTCCGCAACTGTACCATAGAAAAAAAAACGGCTTTAGCATCCCAATCCCCCCAAGTAAATAAGGAAATAAAAGGACTTCATTAAATCCATAAACAAAAAAAGGTGCTGCAACCATAGGTACATAGATCATGATCACACACAATCGACTTACTAAAGGATGTATGTACTTCATTTCGATATCAAATATACCTACTCCTACCGCAAGGGGGAAAAAGCTTATAAGACAAAGAATAGCATATAACCAAATATCTACTTTTAACACGGTTAAAGGCAAACACAATAATGCTAACAAAAAGGGAAAGAATAACCAGGCTTTTCTACGTTCCATTGGTTCCCTGCGCCTTATTTCTTCTGCTATGCGGGCTTCTTCCTCGGCTTTGCGCTCTTCTTCAGCTTTGCGGGCAGCTTCGGCGGCTTTACGCTTTTCTTCGGCTTTGCGGGCAGTCAATAATTTTTTGATTTCATTGCCAAGTGACAAGGCTGTTGACCATTGCCGGTTGTTTTCTGCCCGGGTAAATTCATCCAGCTTGGGAGAAAATGAAGAAAATGATACACCATAGTGTGCTGATAATTCTGACCGCAGTTTATTGATTTCATCTGCCAGTTTATCAACCTCTGCTATCTTGCCGTTTACGGATTTGAGTTGGTCATTCAACAGTTGAATAACCTGCTGCCAATACATCCGGGATTTCTGATAATTTTTCTCTTCGAAAGCATGCTTGCCATTGCTGATAATGATATTGTTATCTCCGGAAACAGTTTCTCCGATACTGCTGATTTTCTTTGTAAGGTTTTCTATTTCGTGATAGAGTAATTTTGAAATTTGTTCTTCCAGAAGCGTGCGTGAATTTTGCAAAAAATCTTTTGCAAGATTGTAATCACCGCATTTAATTGCATTAATTGCAGTGTTTTCCAAGTCCACTGCCTGTTCGGATACGTCGTTTTTGTGCGTTGTTAAAAAGTTTTTATGTTCATCAATTTTTTTCAACTCATCATTACAAATCATTGCAAAATCTATTTTTTGCTTATACTCGGTGAGAGTTTCATTGATACTTTTTAATTCTTCAATTTTTTGGCGGGTAATGGTCCCGGTATTGCCGAGTTTCGAAAGCTGTTCTTTCAAAATAACATTTGTTTTTTGCAGGAGCAAAGGTATGTTTTCACGTTTTTCCAAAAACTGAATTTCCTTTTCAAGCCTTGAAAAATCAACATAAAACGAGCGGCGTTCTGCATCTGATAATGAGATGTCTTCCTGACATGATGTTTTTGCAACAGTTGCTTTCAGAGCTTCAGGTTCCATCGGTTTTGAAAACTTTTCGCTTTTCTTTATCCAGTTTGAAAACAAAGGAATGTCGTTCCACAAATTTATGTTTCCTTGTGGAGAAACATGCTGCTTTCTGCCGGTAGGAATAAGCGTTTTTATCTTTGCATCCAGTTGCTGGAATAACGTGGTGAAATCAGACACGGGAGTTTGGGCATTTGTCAATACTGAGAGCAGAGCTTTAGTGAATACTCCGTGGTTTTCATTTTGCAGTTCAAACGCCTGTTGTCCGGTGCTGCAGGAGTTGATGATGAGGGGAGGCAATCCGCCCTCCTTTTCAACGGTTTCCATTGCTGATTTCAGGGAAAGGTCGCGGGCATCGGGGCAAACAAATGCTTCGCCGCGTCCGGCGATAAGGTCGGTGCGACAGCAATCAAGAATAAAAAGACGGTTGAGTCCGGATTTATTTGAAGCAGCGAGAAGTTCCGGCACAGTTACCGTTCCTTGGCGGTAAAATGCCTCATTTGCCATCCCGCTGGGACCGACAAGGAAATGTTCGCCCTGGAATTCCCTGCCGTGGCCGGCAAAATAAAAGACAAAGAGATCTCCGGGAGACAAAGAATTGGTTATCTTCATGACTCGATCCAAAACATTCCCGCAGTTGGCTTTTTCATTCAGAAGCAGATCCACCTTATCAAAGTGTCTGGCAAAACAGAAGCTCAGTTCTTGTGCGTCGTTGCATGCGCAACTCAAAGAACTGATACCATCCTTGTATGTATCAACACCTACAAATAATCCGTATCGTTTCATATAAATTATCCTTTAATATTACCCAAACGCCATTTTCCAATATTCAAAAAAGTTTTGGATGTCGTTGCTTCAGTTTTTCACGGCAAGGACATTTTCTGAAAGCCCGCTTCCCGATACTCGAAACGCTACTTGGAATATTGACGCTGGTCAGGTTTTGGCAACCATAAAACGCACCTATTTCAATAGTTGTAACACCGTCTGGAATCTTGACGCTGGTCAGGTTTTTGCAACCAAAAAACGCATAACTTGCAATGGTTGTAACACCGTCTGGAATATTGACGCTGGTCAGGTTTGCGCAATCTTCAAACGTAGAACTTTCAATGGTTGTGACACCGTCTGGAATCTTGACGCTGGTCAGGTTTGCGCAACCACGAAACGCACCACCTCCAATGGTTGTAACACCGTCTGGAATCTTGACGCTGGTCAGGTTTTTGCAACCATAAAACGCACAAAATCCAATGGTTGTAACACCGTCTGGAATCTTGACGCTGGTCAGGTTTGCGCAACCATAAAACGCATGATTTCCAATGGTTGTAACACCGTCTGGAATCTTGACGCTGGTCAACTTTGCGCAACCATAAAACGCATCCATTCCAATGGTTGTAACACCGTCTGGAATCTTGACGCTGGTCAGGTTTGCGCAACCACGAAACGCATCCATTCCAATGGTTGTAACACCGTTTGGAATATCCACGGTTTCAATGTCCTTATAGATACATTTCTTCAACACAGTTTTGTCTTCACTGAAAACAAACCTTTTTTCAATGGCTCTACCCCAACTATCAGCGCGAACTTCTTCAGCCTGTAATATAGCATTGAGTGATGAATATTCAGCTTCAGCTTCGTCCAAAAATCCAAAGCGCAAATAGGAGTGTGCCAACGTAAAAGCGGAATCAAATGTATCCGGAAGCACGGAACGCAATTTTTCTACTCTTGCTGAAATAGTTTCTTCAAGCTGTTTTAAAGAGTATTTGCGTTCAATTGAATCACACCATTGTGCCAACGCTGATATTTGGCTGAAAGCACGTTTGAATTCTCCTTGTCCGACTTTTTCCTGCGCAGAGTCCGTCTCCTTCTTAATATATAGCCTGTCTTTTTCAATCAGTGACATCTGAGAAAATTTTTTGATCCGGTCGACATGCCGCGTGTATTCTTTCACTTCCTCAGGGGTGATTTCCTGCTCTTCAGGCGAAGGATAATTGGCAGGTGTCGGCTGTTTTTTGTCGGGACACTCAGAGAAATCTTTTATCTCTGATGGAGATATTTTCTGTTCATCAACAACTACCGCCTGTGCAGGTTTCCAGTTCGGAAACAGAGGAATATGGTTCCAACCATCCACGTCTCCGAGCCATGACGGAGTTTGACGCTGTGGTAATATTCTGTCGGTATGCAATCTCTGCATCCCTGAAGATATTCTGCTACGCAAGTTTTCAAAGCTGTCGGTTGTCGGATCTTTAAGCGCATTAATGATTATTTCAGTATAAAAACCGTGCCCGGTTTTCTTATTTTCAAATGCTTTTTCGCCGGTGCTGCATGAGGTGGCAATCAGAGGAGGAATTATCTCCTGGTGATTTGCGGGGGCATTAAGCAAACTCTGTAAACTCAAATCTCTTGACTCAGGACAAAACGCAACACCTCTTCCGTCAAGCAGAGACTCCTTACAGCAATCGAGAACAAACAATCGCTGTACTCCCGGAATATCAGTTGCCGCTTTTATTCCAGCAAGCGGTATCATTCCAACATGAGCGTTCAGCAGATTGCTGCGGGCATCGGAAGAGAGCAGATAGTGCTCATTTTGGTCTTCACAGCCATGTCCGGAAAAATAAAAAACAAAAATATCTCCGCTCTTAAGCCGAAACATCTCCAATTTGTCAAAAATACTCACTGCAGTCACATCAGCATCATGCATGAATATTGCATCAAAGCCTCTGTCGCTGAACATCCTGTACAATGTCATAGCGTCTTCTCTTGCGCACGACAATGGCTTTATGCCTTTCTCATAATCATTGACGCCTATAAATAATCCGAATCGTCCCATAGTTTGCAGGGCTCCATCCCTTAAGTTACCAATGCAACATTATAACAACAAACAAAAACAGCCGCGATATCGGGCTTGATTATCGCGGCTGTTTGGAATGTTAAAAGATGAATGGGGAACCGTTATTGAACTTTACTCTTGCTGCACATCCCCCCTTTGCGACCTGTAATTCCACAACTTTCTGCTGCGAAATCCAGCCTGTTTGGTAACGTTCAAATAAAAAAACCGAACGCTTCCAAACACTATTCCGAAGGTCCGACCAAGAACCTGCTCTCTTCATGTCAAAAAAGCGCCCGGCAAGACCTGTGTATACAGTAATCCTACCGGCACATTTCACCTGTGAAGAGAGCAAATAAACTTTTTACTTGGTCGGTTTTCGGAATATTTGCTGAAATATAACGGTTGTCAAGAAGCTACTGCTGAAAAATGAGTTCTCCCCCCATTTATAACAATATAGATAAAATAACACCCAATAAAAGAAATTTCAAGGAGGTTATTGATTTTTTTTGACGTTTCTTTGCCATCTTAAGTTTGTAAAATCACACACAAGCCCATGTTTATAGATATTTGTATTTGCTATGATAAATAAAATGCACGCATTTTGTGAATACTTTTGCCTTTGTTATATATACGTTGTAAAGAGTATCAAAACTTTTCTCATTTTCAGGAGATTGTTCTGCCATTTTACCATTATCTGCAATGGTACATCTCAAAATGCAGCTGACAGGTTGTTCAGCAGTATTCTGATTTTGTTTTTTATGTGGCGGTAGTTTGATATTGAGAGGAGCTCTCCCTGCTTCTGATAGAGACTGCGGTTGATTTCTACCATGATTGTTTGAACCCTTGAGTCTCCGAAGTATTTGCCCGGAATCATGCTGCCGGCGTACGGGTAGTTCACTGCTACGGTGTTTCCATCGCTTTGCAGTGTCCTGATCGCCGTGTTGCTCAAGTGTCTTGTGGTGTTCCCGTCAACCGTTCCTATGCAGAAATCCGGACGTTCTGTGCTTTGTTCCGGCTCGTAGGGCAGGGGAGTTCCTGAAAATGAGTGACAGTCAACAAGCAGGCATTTACCGTGTTTTTTGACCATTCCGGTAACTGCATCTTCGAGTGCTTTATGGTGCGGGTCGTAATACAGTTTGAGTATAAGTTCCCGTTTTACGCTGTCGAAACTGCGCAGCGGACGCATAAAGGCGTCGCTGGTGTAAACAGCTCCGAAACCGTGAGCTGCCATGCTTTCCTGTTCGTCGCGCCTGTACCTTTCCATGTCGCAGACCATGCGGCTGACGTTTGAGATCACGCGGCATGGAAAAGCATGATGAGAAAACAAATCTTTGGTTCTCCAATCGGTGAACGAGTAAAAGTTCTGTTCAAGCTCTTCGTCGCTCAGGAATATATCACTGCGCAGAAAGTCAGGAATATAGTGTGAGCTGTGCGGAATATGAATAACAACCGGATGTTCTCTCATTTTTAATATCTCCATGTTAATTGTAAAAATCAACACAAAGAGTACACTTCAGGAGCGCATCCGGGAGCTTTTTTGACGTTAAGTCCACATCAATTCCTCGAAGGAATAATTCACCGTGGGTTCCCGACCTCGGTTGACAGACCTGAAAAGGTCACTCTTTGATGTTATGCGCATAATATAGCATAAAATTGCAATTTTTCAAGATTGTGCAAACTGTTTCACCAGATGCGGAGTAAAATAATCTTTTGATATATACCGTTTTCAAGGTGTGTCCGGCAGGTTTCCACGTTTTGAGATCGTCAGACGTAAATACCGGAATTCCCTGATTTGAGAGTGTGCCCTAAGTGTAGTATCAGAATAAACAGAACCGGCTATCATAACCGGGATTTGATGTGTGATGCAAATAAAAGGAGAAATTTTGTCATTTGTCACAACTCCGAAATATCTTTGTGTCTCTTGCGGTAGTTTCTCGGAGTTTCTGCCGCGTATTTTTTGAAAAATTTGTCGAAATAAATCAAATCTTTGAACCCCATCTTTTGTGCGAGATCAGAAATTGATATATCAGAGTAGGCGAGAAAATCCATTGCAATCTTTATACGTTCCCGGTCGATGAGCTCTTTGGTTGAGATCCCGGAAGTTTTGCGTATCATTGAAAGCAGATGTCCTGAAGAGCATTTGAGAGCCTTGGCACACTCTTCCACGCTCACTGGAGCGCCGCCTCGAGTGCGGATGATCGTTTTGATTTTGCGTATGAGCCACGGTTCTGCGGAGTTTTTACCGTTGATCATTCTGCGGCAGAATCCCCAGATGAGCTGTTCGAGCATATCCACTCCGGGAGTTGTCGAGTCGATGGGGAACTCTTTTGTGGTGAAAAAGAGTTCCGGCGGAGCGATAGAACGGAATATCTCACCTATCGCATTTATCCAAACCAGCTGCTGAGTTCTCGACTCTTCGGAGCTCAGAATCGAGTGTTCCACATTACCCTGCAGCGGAGCATTGATAAAGAACTTGAAAGAGTAGTCTTTGAAATCGCAGCTGTTTTCAAACCTGAGCGAGTGACATTCTCCGGGAGGAGTAAGAATAGCATCACCTGCAGAAATTGTGACTCTGCCTCTGGAGTTTTCCATTTCCGCATAGCCGGCAAATACCAAATTGAGCTGGTAAAACGGATGGCGGTGCATATAGCTGATAAATTCCGAAGCACAATCAAAATCGTAACCGCAAAGATGCAGAGAAATCGGTTTTTCAAATTGAGCAATATCCATAATACCTATAATATAGCGGAATTTATCAGCTTTGTCAAATTTTAGCAGGTGTCATTTGATTGTCAGAACTGTCGTGACCGGAAAAATTTATATATCATTGTTCTTAGTGGTATCGATATACAGCGAGTTTTTTAGTAATGGTTAATGTAAAATCAATCTCTGCTGGAAGTCTTGTCGCTTGATCGAAAAATCCTTGAAACGCCGCCAAACTGAAATTTGCCAATCCAAGAGGAATTTTTCAGCCCATTATTGCTCTTAAATTTTTACCGGACAGCAGCAACAAACAAATGATACATTTCATCTGTTAAGTACCGGATTGCCCCAATATGAGTGATTGTTCCAAAAGTTGCTCTCATCACCTGCCGCCCATACCTGGATGGTGAGTTTTTCAGCATCATAAAGTTTTATTTCACACTTCACTGCTTCGCTGCCGCCTTCCAGTTTTCCGCTTGACCAGACGGTGATCCCATCGAGCTGCACACGAAATTCCACTGCTCCTGTGCCGATTTGGGAATGAAGACCTGCCCACGCTGAAAATGTTTTGAAAACCCCGCGGGGAATCTGCCAGGTCATAAAACATACTTTATCGCCATTCATACCGCTGTGCGGCAACATTCCCAATCCGGGCATCGAAATGTTTTCACCATTGATCTTGAGTACCCCCGGAGTAACCGGGACATTATTTGGCGGAACTTTTTTATTGCCGTCCAAAACAACTCCGCCGTAGACATAATCGTGAAACTCTTTTATCGGCGGCAGTTGCCGAAGATCTTCATCCGGCAAATCACCTGCGGTTCCTTCTGCAATGCAGTATGCCGTATGAATGGCATCAGCTGTGAGTTGTGCTGCTATCGTAACCGGTTCAGCTGCCAAGGATTCTGCTTTATCCTGATCATTGACAAAAATAGCCTGAATGATCGGTATAATAAAGCGGCGGCAGTAAATGATTGCTTTGCGGGTTTCAGAAGCAAGTTTCCAAGCAGCCTCCTGCGGTGAAAGTCCGAGCAAACAGGGAGGACGAAGATCGGCGCATTGACCGGTAACTGCCTCAACTGTAGTATGATAATGAAAATTTTCCAACCCGGGAGTATCCGGTACAGGCAACATGTGACTCAACAATAAATTATTTGCATCCGGTCCGATATGCGCTGGTTGAGTTGCATCTCCCACAGCATGACTCAAACAGCCGGCAAATTTGATAAAATCCTGATAATTTTTCTTTCGAAGTTCTGCAATCATCTGCCGGAAATAGTAGTCGTAAATTGGAATGCGCGCAAATGTGTCTGCAATTGGAGCTGAAACAAAATGCAGTCTTTCGGCTGGGAGTCCGGGAGGCAGCTGGATAAATTTTTTCCAGTCGGGATCAATGGCACACCGTTTTTCATCTGAAACAGTCGGCGCATCAAAATAATCCGGATAATTTCCTGCTTTCCGGAGCAGAGTTGGGGATATGGCTGATTTTGTGCGAAGCTCTTCCGTCTGTATTCGGTAAGCGTTGAGCATTATATTGGCATGAGATGTCTCGTTCATAGAAAAACTCCATTTTACGGCAAGCTGACGCTGATCGACAGGGTGCGCTCGGCACCACATTCAAATTTATTGTTATAAAAAGGTGTAAAAATGACTTTTTTTCTGTTTCCGTAATAACCTTTGTGCCATTTATATTCAGAATTGAATGATAGCGCACCGTTGCTTCCGTCACTCCAATAGATCAACAGGGGATTGGTGTTGACAATTGTTGGAAATTCGGCATTCGCAAGTCCAAATGGAATTAACATCGAGCCTTGCACACCCGGTGGAGGATTCTTTTTCAATCGTATGTGCCAGATAACATCAATCCCCGTTTCTCTGAATTTGATTTGTTGTTGCAGTGTGGTGTAAGATGTTTGATACTGTATCCGGATAGAATAGTCAGAAAACTCTGTTTTGAGCGGTCTGGCACTTGCTCCTTCAAGATGACGGTGACGATTTTTGCCGTTCTTCATCACACGTCCCTGAATGAGCCACCGGGGAATGTTTGCAAGCGGCTTACCATCCGACGACCGGTAAATCAGCGGAATGGAACCATCCCGGTCGATGACTGCACCGTATTTGCTCCACTCAATTTGCTTGAGCAGCCGTTTTGCATTATATTTCGGCAGCAGTGTTTTGAGCGGACGCATCGAACGGCGATCAGCTCCGGTGATGCCAAGTACAAAGACCTGTCCCGAACCAACTTTTCCTGGTGAAATAATATCTATGGTATCGATCACTTTTTCGGGATGCGGATTATCCCACTCATAAAGAAACACTCCGACAGGGCGGTTACGCTTTTTTGACGCCTTGGAGAATCCTGTCCAAGCAACTTTTGCGCGTGCCATACAGCTTCCGCCATTGAGATAACTTTCGACCTGATACCAATCATCTATTTCGAGTTTAGGCCGCAGGGTAAGTTCGGTAAAAGGATCCGGAGCCCCTGGTATCCAAGTCTTGCGGTCGGCATAGTTGATGCGGAAAGTAAATTGCGGAGCTCCCCAGGCAGAACCGTAAAGAAACACGATCCGTTCAAATTTTTTACCGACCGGAATATCTTTGACCTGCGCCGGCAACACACCGATCTCTTTGGTTCCGGAAAGTGCAATCAAACCTTTGTTGCCGTTTTTATCGGGATCGGCAATGTCAAATAAAACTCCGCGCAAAGTCTGTTTGCCGACGGGGAAAGCTGAAAGATCATCGTAGCTCCCCTGCGCTGACCAGCCGCGTATCTTTGCCTTTGGATCGTCCTTGAAGGCACGGTTGCAGAATGCTGCCAGCGGTATCGGTGTATACTGCCAGTTTTCTCTGGCGTCACGATCCGGATCTGCAGCAGCACTCCTGACGCCGGGATCCAGATGGATTCCTGAGGCAGTCAGAAACTGCGACAGCAGGCGAGCCGCCTCCGGAACCGGAGAATCGAAAAGGCGCAGTGTAGAAAAAACAACCTCCCCTTTACCGACCGGAAGCATTGTCAAATATCCCGGTTTGGTCAAACCGATAAGCCCTTTGCCCACCGGCACCAGATGTCCGGGGTCATTGATACCGGGAGAAACAGGCTGATTTTCATTGAGAGGACGAATGGAACGGTTTGTGCCGCTTTTTCCGGAAGTCCAGAAAAGATCTCCGCTGGTAAGACCCTGTGTAAGCGGATGAGGCGAGGTGAATCGGGCGCGGTCGAGCGCAAATTTTTCCCAGCGGACAATCGTTCCTGTAAAGCGGCGCACCTGTTCAGAGGTAAGTTCAGCTGCATCAAGCACCAGCATCTTTCCGCCCCGCTTCAGGTAGTTGTTCAAATCTGCGTATTCTTTGGCTGATAATGCTGTAAGTGATTTTCCATCTGAAATCAGCATTTTCAGAGAGTTCAGTTTCAACGACGCAAAAGATTCCGCAAATGTCACGACTCCGGCACGTCCTTTCATAAGACGTCTGTTGCTTTCAGATGCAAGCACGGCACAGTTTCCGGCAGAGAATGGTTTCGGCGGGTTATTGATCAACAGAGTAAATACACGTTCTGCCGCCGGTTCCGTATCAAGACTCCTCAACAAATTCAGTTGTGAATACCGCACTGTACCTTTGCCGACAGAGAAATCTGCCAGAGCGGTACTGACGGCTTTGACGCCATCAGCATACGCACCGGAAGCAAGGAGCCGGAAAGCTCCCCGTGTCGGTTGCTTCAACGGACGCAATGCCGTTACGAGGTCTCCATCCTTCGTATTCCAAAATCTCAAATCAGACGGAGTTATGTATCCGTATAGCGGTGATTCCTGATGGAAGGCAGGATAGACCCCCACCGAATTGTAGCTCAAAGTTTGCAGTGAAGCTGCCGTCAGATCGGGAACTTCCCGGTGTTCAAGCACCAGAATTCGACCTCCTTTGCGGAGCTCTTTGGCGAGGGCAGAAATCAGGGAGTTATCAGTGAGAGTATCCGGAGCAATGATCAAATATTCTTTGTCGCCGCTTTTCCAATCGGTCACAGCAGACAGACGGCGGAAGGGTACATTACGTTCAGAGAGCCAACTGCAAATTTTCCCTTGCGGATCACATACACTGAGGTTTATGTCTGCAGGCAGACGGCAGGGGAGAGGAGCATAGACCGTCAGTTCTTCCCAATCCGAAAAAAATGCTCCGGTTGAACCAGTCACACTGATAAGCAGGTCGAAGCGGCGGTCTTTCCGGACTGCACTGAATTTGCCGAAGTCAAACTTGACAGGAACTGTTTTGTAAGGTGTCATCGCAACAGTTTTCTGCTGTTCTGCCAGAACCCTGCCATTTTCCTTCAGAGTCAGTTGAAGCGTCAGATCCTGCGGGTGTGAAGTGAAGTTGTACAGGTCATACGCAAGGATAAGCGGAGTATCTGAATTGAAGCGAAGCCGCTGATCAGCAGAAAATGCTGCTACCGGAGATATCTCTCTGCCGTGAAAACGGGCAACATGTCCGAGCACAGCGGCGACATCAGCTTTGCGGGTAAAACGAAGCATATAGCGACGTCCCAGTAAAACGGGCTGCGTCATAAATGTTCCGAAGACACCGCGGGTATAATTGGAATCACCACAAAGTCCCGGCAGCAAATGTGCATGCATATACATGCTTTCACTGAAAAAGACTGGTAAATTGTCGTAATGCAACAGGCTTTTCCGGTATTTGTGATGATCGTAGGTTGGGCTGAAATAACGGCCTTTTTCCCAGTTGCCGGGATCTTCACCATGTGGTATGCGAGTGAAACGCCCGCTTTTTTTCATCGTTTCCGGACGTTTTTCCGGGTTGAGGAAATAGTAAGTGTCACGATTGAGAGCGCACATACCATGTGTGTCAAGTATTCGGACGCCCTGACCTTCGGGAAGCGGATAAGCTCCGCTGATCGTGACAAGACGGGTAGGATCAAGTTTTTCTATTCTGCTGAAAAAATCCCCCATTTTCTTTGCTTCTCCCGGCGCAGAAAAATTGTTCTCGTTTCCGATGTCCCAAAAAGCGAGCGAAGGACTGTTGACAACAGAACCACTGACTTGTTTGATTTCTGAAAAGAGCCGTTCCCATGTAACCGGAGCCTGATAGGCAAAACGTTGACCGTGATGGGCGTTGTGTGAAAGATTTTCTCCTTTGATAAATATTCCGAGTTCGTCACCGATGTGGATATGACCGATGCCCCCCATATAGTATGCATCATCGTGAAAATGATGGCGGACTATCGTTTGTGGCTGCGGTACAGCCGGCCAGGTCATTTTTTTGGGGGTTGTCTGGCTGAAACCATAGAAGCGCACAGGATTTCCGTTGAGGGTAAAATGGTTGGCGTTGATGCCGAATTCACGGAATCCGAAACGCTCGCGCCTCTGATCAACAACTTTTCCTGCAGTATCTCTCAACGTGACGCGCAACTCGTAAAGTTCAGGCGTTTCCGGAGTCCACAGGACTGGCGGAGTCCAGTGATAGACACGTTGTATATCCCTCGATTTTCCTGCTTTCAGATTTATTGTTTCTTCAGGAAATTCCGCAAGTTTTTTACCTGCTTTAAGAATTTGTATAAGAAAACGGAAATCTCCCTCTTTTTCAGAATTGTTGCGGAATGTCAACAGAGTTTCAACTCTTTTGTCGCCGGAAACATAAGTGCGGATAACTGCCCGATCTGTACGGATAAAGGGTTCCGCAAGCAGTTCCGGAATTCCTTTCAAACCGGGAACGCCGCCTGCGGGAAAATGTCCGACGGCTGCTGTCAGGGTGCGTGCCGGAGCATCGTAGACACCCGGCTGCGGGATCACTGCCTCCGGCAAAAGAGTGGATATATAATCGGTCAGGCAAAGCGTCAACTCAAATGTTTCGCCCGCTTTAACATGATCGGTCAAACTGAATTTCGCAGGTGTATCCCACAAATGAAGCGCACCGATCTCTTTGCCGTTGATAAAAATATCAGCCTTGAAATGAACCATTGGCACACCGAGATAGAGTTCTTTGCCCTGCCAGTTTTCCGGCACAGTCACCCGGGTGCGCACCCAGAAGAAGTGGCTTTTTTCTTTTTTGTGGTTCAGCAACAGCGGAAAACGTTTTGCTTTGCTCCATCCGGTTTCCGGAATACCGCCGCGTACAGTGGAGCCGTCGCCGGGAGCAGTTTCCCAGACATTGTTGAGAGGCAGAGTTTCCTGGCGGGCGGTAAACCAGCGGTCGGGGCGCGGATAGTTGTTATAACTCCAGGAACGCTCTCCGTTTTGAGCCGTCAGAGAGTATTCCGTTTTCCAGCAATCGGTATTGTTTTTTACCGCAACAACTTTGCTGCTTTGCGGATCAATGGTGAATTCAGTTTTATCTTCGGTCAGATGGACACCGAAAAAATCAGTGCTGACCGCTTTCAGTGTAGCCGTTTGGGGCAGAAATCCGGAGTTTATGACACGGATGGAATCTTTTTTGCCGGAGATAAGTTCCAGCGAAAGAACGTCGTTTAACGCAGCCGGACGCAGAGTGATCCTTCCGAAAGCATTCGGGTAAAGTTGTGTCAGATGACGGATACGGAACTGCACCCGGTACTCTTTTCCCGGCGGCAGCAGAAATATCCGCTCCGTTCCAAGCCAATAAGGTTTCAGATGATTTGCCGGGGAGAGCTTTTGACCGTTTGCGGTGACAGCTTCCACAACACAGGCATTATCCATCTCAAGCAGCAGACCATACGGTGCCGGACGTTCCGGTGCAGAGAATTGCAAAGAATAGTTGAATATTTTTCCGGCATCATCACTGCGGGAACGACGGGTACGGTCAAGTGTTTCTGAAAGCAACAGCTTGTTTTCACGCCGGCAGCTGTCGGTAAGATCAATAGACCACGCCGGTTTTGACGGTTGACGGATAGCTGGAGCCGCAGTCAATGCAAGTACGCTGACAAAAAGAGCAGCGGAAAGAATAACTTTATGAAGCATTGTGTTTTTTACTCCAATTTGCGAGCCCAGATATTCCATACAAAGTTTTTGTTCCAAGCCTTTTGCCACGAGTAATTACCCGAGCCTTCGTAGAGCTGCATGTGTTCCCGCAGATCCCAAACTGCGTGTCCGTCGATAAAGACAACATTGCTTCCTCCTAAGTGCTGATTGCCGGGGATCCTGCAGGTGTTGTCGTTGACTGTTGCCAAATATGTGGTTCCGGCGGCAAAGTTTTCACCGTGTGAGTTCACATAGGTTTCTCCGATGAAAATCGATCGGGACGGATATTTGCAGTAGGAGATACGCTTGACATTGTCGCGGACAAACCGGGTGATCGTATAAGGGGTGGGTTCATCTGACTTTTTGCGGGGAACTGCTGGGCAAGTCATCAAATTGTTTTTATAACACAGATAATACGAGGTGACTCCAGGCAGATATCCGGCACGGTTAAAACGTATAAACCAGCGGTTATTATTGTTGTTGGTTACACCGGCTATGGGGAGATTGGAAACAACAAAACCGTTGTTTGCATCGGCATAATTATGATTGAATGTTCCGAATTGACGGAGATTATTCAAACAGGTCGCACTTCTTGCTCGGGCACGCGCCGAACTCAAAGCCGGCATAAGGACAGCGGCAAGAATAGCGATGATAGCAATACTTTCACGCTCAAAAAACTCATCTTTTCTGCTATTTTCTGCCAATTGAGTATGCGAGCATTATCATAAGAAAATACATTACTTTCAAAAACGAGATGTTACCTTAGTTTTGATAATCAGTAAACACAAATGTATACAAAATACTGGACTTTACCTTGCATCAGTATCTTTATTTTTTTCTTTTGTTGAAAAAATAGCATACTTGTCAAAATCTTCCTGACTCCCAGAATATTTGGCTTTTTGAATTGCCATTGATATTTGAGTACTGTCTGTAGAGTGATCTAATAGTCTTTTGGTGATTGAATTTTCATAAAATTGAATACCCCCATCTCCCGAAAGAAAGATTGGTCTATTTTTCAAATTCATAAACATTTCTTCATAATCAGACATCATTGCTTGTATCACGAGCGAAAATCTTTTTTTAATTTCATCCGCGTGAATCAGACTTGATGCAATGAAGGCAAAATCATAGTTTATAATTTTACTTATTATAATGGGATTTATCTGCGGGGTTATTGTTACCAAATCCCTTAAAAAATCAGGCATTCCTTTTAACGCGACCTCCTTTGATGCCGTATATCCCGATTGAGTGTTATGAAAAGACCAATTTCTGATATCTAAAAATTCATTTAATATTTTCGAAACTTGTGTTTCTAAATCGCGTTTTAGAAAACCTCTTTTTACAAAGGCTCCCCGTACACTCATATAAGAGAAAGAATCCTTTTGGTGATCGCTACAGTATTTTAACATTTCTCGTTGTCGAAATAGCAACTTATCATTGATATTCTCATATTCATTTGCCGGAATGAGTGTTTCTTTATCTTCATTTAAGGCGGCATATTTTATCACTAACTGTTCTAACTCATCTCGATATTCAGCATATTTCTCAAGATTCATCTTCACAGGAGCAATCAGCGATCCTAATATCATCAGGGCGTCTTCCTGCGTTTTTATTTCAAAACGCTTTAATTCTCTTGGATTTATTTTTTTCATTTCGATTTCGCCTCAGAAACAGACAATAGTTTACACTAATATCTGCAAGAAATCATTAAAAGTTTTGGCAATCTCTATAATTTCCCCATCGTCAGTATTCAAGAATGTAACATGAGGAATTGTTTTATCTTCTGTATAATCAAAACAAATCAGGTTTCCTGCCGGATCATCCGCAAATGGCACGAGTATTTGTTTTGAATTATATTCCCTGCAAATATTTGCAAATATTGTTTCTATATCTGCGACCTTAGCAAGATAGTTAAATACCTTTTCTTTCCCTGCAACAGTAAAATTTTGAGGAATTGGGGTTGCTCCATCATTGAGCAAAACTATATCTTTGTATTCTGACGGAAAAGAAAAATTGTACTTTTTTTCCAAAGAAAGTAAAATGTCAAGATTTTCAAGTTTTTTACCATAAAGCCAAGTGATATTATTCATATTATTGCTCCTTGTTTACATTCTTTTTTGAACTATTGCCCCAAATCGCCTGTCCACCAGTGTGTCCTGTTGCTGCATGGGTTTTGGAATCAACCAATTGCATTAAACCGGGTTTCTGGTTATGATGCCATGTTAGACCTGGAGGGTTTTTCCAGACAATTATTGTTTTTCCATTTGCTCCCTGAATTACAACCGGATTATTTTTTATGACTTCCAATTGTTCTGGAGTAAATATTTTTGCAGCCTGATCAGGATTTTGGTTTACCCATTCTTGCAGTTGTTTATTGCACTCCGCAAACTGTGCCGAGTCAGAAGCCTCATACAATCCTTCTGGAAGATTAGTTTCAAAAACAGAATCAAACTCAGGAAAAGAACCTTCTTTTATTTCTCCTGTATCTGGGTCAAGAAACTCTTCTCGGACGTATGGTACATCTGTCACTGGATGGGTGGTCATTCCATCGTTTCTCGGCGTTAGCCCCCTAACAAGCTCGGGGAATGGAAAATCAAGATCTGGAATTCCCGGTCTATCAATCGCTGGAGGACGAATGATTTTGGCAAAATCAGAAGGCGTAGTTGGCATTTCTGATATAATTTTTGTGTCTGACACATCTGAAGGAGTAATTACAGAAGTTGGATCAGGCCCTTTAACTTCTGTCTCCAAGGGAATGTCGTTTTCTAGCATCCCAACTTTGACATCTGCTACTCCAGTCATCCTCTGTTTTTCGATAGCTCCACGTGTAGCATTCGTTACATACGAAACTCCATCATCACCGTCTGCATTGTTGTTGATTGCATCCAATGCCTGATTTTCCGCTTCTTTCACAATTTTTTCTTTTAATTTTTCCATTTGCATCTTGTTACTTGCTTTGGTGGTTTCTTGAACTACCTCTTTGGAAATTTTAACAATAGCTTTTCCAACCTCAGCAGCAACCTTCAAACTAGCAGTTACCGGTTCCATTTTTTGACCTCCAAGTCAAATTTGTTTTTATTAAATTCATACATTTTTTCTTCTTGATCAAATCCCCACAGAATATATTTTAGGTCTGGTGTTGCAAGATATTCTTTAACTACTTTTCTATACGCGTTGAATTCTTCCGGCGAGCAAACGATTGTCTGTCTTATTAACCCATAAAATGCCACCAATATCTTTTTAGAATTTTCGTCCGTTCGAAGTTTATTGCATATAATTTTTGCACCTTCAAGAATATTGCCGTTTCCTTCAACTGGAGGTAATTCCAGATCAACAATCATCTTCAATGCATTCAGAAATGCTATTTCATTTTCATTTTTGTTTTCTTCTTCTTCTGAACGAGGATATTGAGCCAACAACATTATTTTTGTGAAGCCGTCCTGTGTATAATTACACATCCAATAATCTAAAAGATCGAAAAGGTTGTGTTGTAATAGGAATCTACCAACGACATATTTAATGAGTTCTTCATTAAATAAACATTTTCGTGCAATAAGGGTGTAATATTCTTTGCATTGAAAATATGTATAAACACCTTGTTCATACAAGTGGTTTAAGATTTTCTCGCAATATATATATGGAGCACAAACTGTTGAAGATTTATATAATAAATCATCATACGGAGTATTTTGAACTAACATGTCGTTACCCGACAATGGAGCGAGCTTTACAGGTTTGAATGACGATTTGCTTTTAACAATGCATTCTCCTGTTCCCAACTTCTGTAAATCCGGCCAATCATCTTCTTGCAAACCTATCGCCGTACCAATAGTTTTTATTTCTTCACCGTCTTCCTGTCGGAAGACAATTTTCATATTTGAGTTGGCAATTACGGCTGGTGCAATCGTATTAGCTGATTGATCAATAACCATAATTCCAATATTAAGTCCACGTCCTTCGGCAAGTAATCGTACAACTTGATTAACGAGATGGCCTCCTTTACCAGATTGGCTCTCATCTGTTTTTTCGGCAAATTTTCGAGCAAGGACATTGTGAGCTTCTTCTATTGCCACGAGGAAACGTTTGGCAGAAGGATTTTTTGCTACTTTGCAGGTTTGAGATGCACGAATACGATGCAAAAGTATTGAAATAATAAAAGCCGGCATATTGATTTCACTCGGAGGCATATCTTCCATTTCAATGATTACATCGGTATCTGGTGGAAATAGTTGATCAATAGTTTTATTGCCATCATACGCAAAAATATCCTGATAAACGTCATCGATAAAAATCCGTGAACGGTTCAATAACGCCCCGCGATAATTTGAACGAACTTCTGGACCGTAGTCTTTGAGCGATTGACAGATTTTATTAACCTCACTATTAAAAGACAACATGTCAGGATAACAGATCGTACCACTGCAAATTCCAGTTTCAATATCCCAGCCACAATTTTTGTAACAGTTTTCTACAGCTTCCCGCAATTTGGGACCAATTAGAGCTTCCATCGGGAGCAAATCAGCAATAGCATCTGCTAATACTGCGATATGCTGTTTAATATTACTCCCGGGTTCAAAAAAGAAAGGATTTATTCTAAATGGATTATTTTGAGAATTACCTAATGTATAGACACAAAGTTTGCGATTTGAATTTGCTCTGTTTATTTTATTTCTGTACGTTTTTTTTGCAGTTTCGAGAATAAGTAAACGTGAATTTTCTCCGGCATTATTTAGGATAAAAGCTGCTCGCTCTGTTTTTCCGCTTCCCGTAGTTCCTACAAGAAAAACATGACTGCACAGGTCTTTTTCTGGAATTTTGTAATCTTCTACAGAGAAATTCTGTTGTTCTGCTCGCGGTGATTTACTTATGGGATTCAAAAAATATGCAGCTGTTCCCAAATTTATATTTGCTTTTTCGTTGTTTTCAGATCTTGAATAAAAAACACTTTTCTTAAGTTTTAATCCTGGCAGATCCGCATCTGGTAATAAGAACATCAAGCAGGCTTTTTCACAATTTAATACATCTGGACAGAAGCCATTTTCTTGAAGCAATTCATACGCCGGTTTTGTTAAAAATGGATAATTTTTCTTCCCGGAAATTTCAAAGGTTTGGATCGGATGCAAATAGCTTTGACTCCCAGAAAGAGCAGCTTTGAGTGAGCGTGACAAACTTTCTCCCAGCATTTTATTTGCTGAATAAACAGAAATTATTGAAAAATATCCACCTGTACCGGGGACTTGCTGAAGATGCTTTAGGGATTCTTCTAGTTGTTCATCTACAAACTTCAATTTCGAATTTGTTACTGTGTATGAACCTGATACGCTGGTATTATGATCATCATGCGAACCACTGCTTGTTACCCTCAGTTCAGGCACGTGTGTTGTTGATTCTGAATATGTTTTTGCACTATCGCCTCCTTTTATGGAACGCCAAGCCGCTTTTATGCAATTATGTTTTTTTGTAACACTTTCAGAAGTAGACGTTGTCTCATGGGCAGGAGTAATACTCAATCCACTATTGGTTCCCCATGTATGCCCTTGGGTGATATTCATTGTTTGCTCAATCAGTGGCTTAAGCAAATTTTTCAATGAAAATTTATCATTATAACTTTTTTGTATGTATTTCCCAGGAGCAGGAGCTGTTGAAAAAACTATATAAAACTCTCCATCAACATGCAAATGCGCTTCCAAAATATCATTTATACTTGAAAAGGGTCTTTTTTCTTCATCACGTTCAGAAATTGCTTTGTCTGTATCAGAATCCTTATAAGATGGCATGCCGGTTAAACAAAAAGCATGGGGCATTTCTGTAATTGAGTTCAACTCTCGCGCTGTTTCATCGGGAGTTTGATACACCAAAGAAGACTCCGGGAAAGATCTTTTGGAAAATAGATCGCATAATACTTGGAAGCGATCAGATCTGCTCTTAAAAGAAGATGAGTGTATAATTCTCTGATTATTGTTTTTCAAACCTAAAAATAAATCAAAGGTTTTATCAGTCTTTTTATGAGCAATCCAGAAAAGTTCTTCATCTGCGGCAAGCGTCGGAATCAAATTTTCCCAATCGTATTGCCGAGGAAATTTATCACGATGTCCCAAGGTTGCTATTTTTGTGAAAATTATATCCTTTAATCCCGGTTGGATGAGATTTGCTTCATTTTCTTCAAGTTTAACAGGGGTGGAAAAATCTGACTCAGCTCCGCATATTTCCCATGCAAATTGAGTGAACAAATCAATATTTTCTTTTGAATTAAGGACATCAACAGTCTTTTTTACTAATTCGGCTGTGTAGTTGTTTTCAGTATTTGTATCTTCTGCTGCCATAGTACCAATATCTCCTCTTGAAAATTTTTTTATATTTCGCCCTTTACAGTAACGCGTGGTTTTAATATGAGCTTGTTATCACGCATAAGTCCTTGAAAAATAACAGTGGCAACAACGGCTCGTTCCGGAATATTCAATTCCTCGGCTTCCATTGTATTCATATCAAAACTTTCTCCCGGTAAGATATTCGTTTGCACAAGCGATTTATCACATGATGCAGAACATATTTTACAAAGCAAATCTGGTAAGCTGTCTTTAAAAACAATCGGCATTGCATCACAAAAGTTTAAGCTGAAGGTGATTTTTTTGAGATTAAAAGAATCAAAATCAGCATTTTTACAGTAATTCAGTAGTTTTTCATCTGCGAGTTGCTCTACAGTGATAAAATCAGCAGAAGCGGTTGAAACGGTGCATTTAACAACAACATTGTCGTCAATTATTATTCCGGGTTCAAGAGTCTTATACACAAAAGGAAGTGTTTCCCCCTTTGATTTCATTGTAGTCGCATTAAATGATTCACCTCGGTCTGCTGTCAATTTTCTCACATTCAATGTGGTGCCATTAGATAGAAAATATTCAATGAATGCATTTTGCTCATCCGAAGATAATGCCGCCTTGCTTATTCCTGTTGACCAATTCCAGTTTTTTTCACAAAATGTTTTTATGATTTTATTGCACCACGAACGATTTTGAGAATTAGACAATATTGCCCTCTGTAAAAGTTTTTCAGCTTTGATAAGAGTTTCGTTTCGACTGCGAATAAAAAAGTGCCACATAACAGCCAAAACGATTAAGATGAATACAATTCCTATAATTGTCATATTTTCACTCCTAAGATTGTCTTTTTGCTCGTTAAGTTCTGAAAATGATGAAAATGACAATATTTTTTCTGTCATTTCTATCACCTCGGGAGAATATTGAAGAAAATTGAAATTCTTGTCCAAATAGGATTCAAGATTGCACATAGCTTCTGCTAGATCAATAAATGTATATTCTTTTAACATACATCTCTTTGCATTATCGTAACACTCCTTAGCAATCTGCTT
>JAFVZB010000042.1 GCA_017508385.1 Lentisphaeria bacterium
AGGCTGCTCAGGGGCGGCTACTATGCCGCCCGGAGCCGAACGCAGGGAAGAGGCGGATGAAGCCGGGAGCAGAAATTCGCAGAAAAAAGAGCAGAAGTCTCAATTTTCCATCCCCCAAAAAAGCGTCGGACACATGATTTTATTCAAAATCATGTGTCCAGAGGTGCAGGGGACTCTCCCCTGCCGGGAGATTTTTAAGAGGCAAGCAGCCTCTTAAACTCCCTCACCATACGATGCTGAAACAATAAGGTTTTGCAACAGCCGCATCATCTCCCCATATCATGAACAAAGCTTACAAATAAAATATTAACTCTTCATTCAGTCTTGAAAAATTTTTCTCTTCGCTTACATTGAAATTGCGGGGGTAACACTTTGCAGAGGAGAAAAATCATGCAGACACAAAAAACAAAATATGAACTTGTGTTCGACCCCGGCAGAAATCAAATCATGCTTCCGGCGGTGAGGTACAACTTTTTCACCCTTGTTCCCGGAGGCAAGTAAGTATGGCGGAAAACAACAGCAAACTCGGTGTACTTCCGCTTGCGGCTCTCGTTGTCGGTGCCATGATCGGAGGCGGAATATTCAGCCTTCCGCAAAATATGGCTCAGAATGCCTCGGCTCTTGCCGTCATTATCGCCTGGGTGGTGACGGGAACAGGTATTTTCTTTCTCGCCAACACTTTCCGTATTTTATCCGTGGCAAAGCCCGACGCCACCACCGGTATCTACGCCTACTCCGCACTTGGCTTCGGAAAATTTGCCGGTTTCCAGATGGCATGGGCGTACTGGCTGAGCAATATCTTCGGCAATGTCGGATATGCTGTACTGCTCATGGATGCGCTCAACTATTTCTTCCCCGGTGTTTTTACCGGAGGCAACAACCTCTGGTCGATCATCGGCGGCTCCATCGTCATCTGGACTATGAACTTTGCCGTCATGCGGGGCGTAAAACAGGCGGCGTTCCTCAACGTGGCGGGAACGATTTTCAAACTGGTTCCCATATTCCTCTTTATCATCATCATGTTCGCCGCTTTCAGGTACACGGTGTTCATCAGGGATTTTTCCGGAAATGAGACCATTCCGTCACTCGGACTCAAACCGCTCGGTTCACTCTCAAGTCAGGTGCGCTCCACCATGCTGGTGACTCTCTGGGCGTTCATCGGTATCGAGGGCGCGGTCGTGGTGTCAGGCAGAGCCAGAAGCCAGAAAGATGTCGGACGTGCCACCATTCTCGGTTTCCTCGGATGTCTTGCCATTTATGCGGCACTTTCCATTCTGCCGTTCGGAAGAATGAGCCAGCATGAACTGGCAAATCTCGCCAACCCCTCGACTGCTCCTATATTGAGCGATGTTGTCCACGGCAAATGGGGCGGAGTCGTGATGAATCTGGGAGTCATCGTTGCGTTGCTCACCAGCTGGCTCGCCTTCACCATCATGGTCGCCCAGATACCTTTTGCGGCGGCTCAGGATGGCACATTCCCTGAAATTTTCAAGCGTGAAAACGCCAACGGCAGCCCCTCGACTTCACTCTGGGTGACCAGTCTGATCATGCAGTTGACTCTCGCTCTGGTGTTCTTCGCCAACAACGCATGGAACACCATGCTCTCGGTCACGTCAGTGATGGTGCTGCCTCCCTACCTCGGATGCACTCTTTATCTCTGGCAAATTTCCCGCAGAGCCGACTTCCCGGAACAGCCGGGAATCAGCAGAAAGTTTGCCCTTTTCTGCGGAGTCGCAGGTTCGATCTACGCCATCTGGATGATATATGCCGGAGGTCTCAAATACCTTATGATGGCGTTCGTGTTCCAGCTCATCGGAATCCCCGTGTTTTTGGTTGCACGCAAAAAGGCGGCGGCGCAGGGAGAAACAGCCATGTCCGAAAAAGAGAAGATGGCGGCATGGCTCATCGCCATAATATCTCTCCTGGGAATCATTCTCTTTGCCTCAGGTAAAATCAAACTCTGACAGGAAAACAAAACCATGAAAAATATTTCCAGATACCGTGCGGTCATCGTTGAAGATAACTCAGTGAAAAACAGCCATATCCTTGCCGGACTCATCGACCGGCTTGCTGAAGAATTGGTCAATATCGACTGCGACGTCACCAGAATTCCCGGCTACTGCGAAGCCATGCCGGTGGTGGGCAACGAAATGGATATCGATGCTCTTTTGATATCCACAGATATGGAGTTCGATCTGCCCGAAGAGGCGGCGGCAAGCCGTCTGCTCGAGCTTGTGGAGCGCAAACAGCCGGGAGTTCCGGTGTTCCTGCTGGCAGACCGTGCCGAGACTTCAAACGCCATATCAGTTGAGCTCATGCGCAGAGCTCACGAGTACGTTTGGATTTTTGAAGACAGTCCGCTTTTTATCGCAGGACGCATTTCAAGTGCCATCCAGAATTACCGTGCCAATCTGCTTCCTCCGCTGATGAAAGCGGTCTGGCAGTACAACGAGCGCAACCACGAATACTCATGGGCGGCTCCCGGACATCAGGGTGGCAGGGGCTTTGTCAAAAATCCGGCAGGTAAAAAATTCTATGACTTCTACGACGAAAATCTTTTCCGCACCGACACCGGAATAGAGCGCAGTTCCATCGGAAGCCTGCTCGACCACACCGGAGCTTTTGATGCAAGCGAAAAGTTCGCAGCCCGCACTTTCGGAGCCGACCGCAGTTACTCCGTGGTCACCGGAACCAGCGGCTCTAACCGCACCATCATGCAGGCGTGTCTCGCTCCCGGGGATATCGCCATCTGCGACCGCAACTGCCATAAATCCATCGAGCAGGGATTGATTATTTCAGGAGCCGTTCCCGTATATATGCAGCCCACCCGCAACCGTTACGGCATTATCGGACCTGTTCCCCGCAGTCAGATGAAGAGCGACACCATCAAAAAGAAGATAGCTGCTCTCAAGTGCGCTCACACAGGCGACGAGCGGGCATACAGTGTAGTTACCAACTGCACCTACGACGGACTTTGCATCAATGCTGAAAAGGCTGAGCGTGAGCTCGGACGCTCCGCCGACAGAATACACTTCGACGAGGCGTGGTACGCCTACGCCCGCTTCAATCCGATGTACCGCTGCCGTTTCGCCATGCGCGGAGACCCTGCCAAACGCTCCAAAGATATGCCGACCGTCTTTGCCACTCACTCCACGCATAAACTATTGGCGGCACTCTCGCAGTCGAGCTATATCCATGTTCGCAACGGACGCAAAAAAATCGACTTTTCCCGCATGAATCAGGCGTACATGATGCACGCCACCACCAGTCCGCTGTATGCGATATGTGTCTCAAATGACATATCGGCAAAGATGATGGCAGATAATGGAAAAGCTCTCACTCAGGAGGTCATCGAAGAGGCAGTCGATTTCCGTCAGGCACTCGCCAGACTCACCCGGGATTTTGCCAAACGTGAATCGTGGTTCTTCACCGTCTGGAACGCTCCTGAAGTCACCGACCCTGCGACGGGAAAGCGATACGACTTTGTCGATGCTCCGCGTAAACTGCTCTGCACCGAGCCATCCGTATGGACCCTGCGCAGCAACGAAGAGTGGCACGGTTTCGGTGAAATCGAAGAGCAGTGGGCGATGATCGACCCCATCAAGGTGAGTATTCTCACTCCCGGAGTAAATCCTGACGGTACTGTTTCAGAAGATGGCGTCCCTGCTCCGCTTGCGGCAAGCTGGCTCTTCCGCAACGGAATTGTTCCGACCCGCTCCACCGATTTCCAGTTGATGTTCCTCTTTTCGATCGGCATCACCAAAGGCAAGTGGATGACCCTGCTCAATAATCTTCTGGAGTTCAAAAAAGCCTACGACAACAATCTGCCGCTCTCAGATGTACTGCCCGAGCTCGTCCGTGACCACCCCGAAAGATATACCTCGCTCGGATTGCGTGATCTGGGGAAACAGATGTTTGAGTACATCGCTTCCCACAATCCGACAGCCAAACTCAATGCCGCTTTCGAGGAGCTGCCTGAAATGGCGATGACTCCCCGTGAAGCCTACATAAAAATCGTGCGTGACGAAGTGGAGCTCGTTCCGGCAGAAAATCTTGCCGGCAGAATATCAGCCAACTCAGTCATTCCCTATCCTCCGGGAATACCGATGATGATGTCAGGAGAAAAGTTCGGCAACGCCAATGCTCCGCAGATAGAGTACCTCAAACAGCTCTCTCACTGGGATAAGCGTTTCCCCGGTTTCGAGCACGACACCGAAGGAGCCACGGTGATCGACGGCACTTACCATGTAATGTGCGTCAAATAAATTTCAAGTACAGCGCAGTCCTGATACGGGAAGATGATGCGGGGAGAGAGGGAAAACTTCTTTTCACGGGAAAAGAAGTTTTCCCTCTCTCCCCGCTTCCAACCCCCTCCTTATCAAAAAAGATACTCTTTAAGGAAACGTCCGGTATGGGATTTGGGGTTGCGGGCGATTTCTTCGGGGGTTCCGGTGGCGACGATTGTGCCTCCGGCGGTGCCGCCTTCGGGGCCGAGGTCGATGATATGGTCGGCGGTTTTTATTACGTCGAGGTTGTGTTCGATGACGATGACGGTATTGCCCATGTCACGCAGTTTGAACAGAACTTTGAGCAGCTGGTCGATATCGGCGAGGTGGAGTCCGGTGGTGGGCTCGTCGAGGATATAGACGGTATGACCTTTGGGAACTCTGGCGAGTTCGGCGGCGAGTTTGACTCTTTGGGCTTCGCCTCCTGAGAGGGTGGTGGCGGGCTGTCCGAGAGTGACGTAGCCGAGGCCGACTTCGGCGAGCGTTTTGAGCTTGCGGCTCAGGGATGTTATGGGCGAAAAGAGCTCGACTGCCTGCTCGACGGTGAGATTGAGGATATCGGATATGTTCAACTTTTTGTAGCGCACGGTGAGAGTCTCATCATTGAAACGCTTTCCGGAACAGCCGGAACACTCGACGTAAACATCAGAGAGGAACTGCATTTCGATTTTTTTGATACCGTCACCCTTGCACTCTTCGCACCTGCCGCCTTTGACGTTGAAGCTGAAACGTCCGGGACCGTATCCACGAACTTTGGCTTCGGGGAGCTGAGAAAAGAGCTTGCGGATGATATCAAATGCTCCGGTGTAGGTGGCGGGATTTGATCTCGGAGTCCTGCCGATGGGAGTCTGATCTATCACGATGGCTTTGTTGATGTTTTCCAAACCCTCTATGCTGCTGTGAGCTCCGGGAGCATCGTCCTGTATTTTGCAGTGGGCGTTGAGGGCACGCACCAGAATTCCGTTGATGAGCGAGCTCTTGCCTGAGCCGGAAACTCCGGTGACACAGCAGAAAGTGCCGAGCGGGATCGAGACATCGACCGACTTGAGGTTGTTGTGCCTGGCTCCCTTGATGGTGATGAATTTTCCGTTGCCGGGGAAACGTTTGTCGGGAACGGCGATTTTGCGCCTTTCCGCAAGATAGTCTCCGGTGAGACTCTCGGGAAAGGATGGAATTTCCTCAGGCTTGCCTGCCGCCACGAGCCTGCCTCCGGTGCTGCCTGCTCCCGGACCGAGGTCGAGAACGTAATCGGCACGCCTGATGGTGTCAAGGTCGTGCTCGACCACCACCACGGAGTTTCCGGCATCACGCAGTTTTTCCAGCGTGGCGAGCAGTTTGTCGTTGTCACGCTGGTGCAGACCGATGGAGGGCTCATCGAGGATATACAGAACTCCGACAAGACCGCATCCGAGCTGAGTTGCAAGACGGATACGCTGAGCCTCTCCGCCGGAAAGGGTGGAGCTCACCCGGTTGAGGGTCAGATAATTCAAACCGACGTCGCTGAGAAAAGTAAGACGGCTGCGTATCTCTTTTAAGACGTCTCCTGCGATGACCGCCTGCTCTTTGTCAAGCTCGAGGGAGTCGATGAATTTGAGAGCACTTTCGACACTCATGGTGTTGAATTCGGCAATATTTTTGTTGCCGACGGTGACTCCGAGGGTGGTGGGGTTGAGACGGGCTCCGCTGCACTTCGGACACACTTCAGGACTCAGACAGGCGGCGAGACGCTCACGCACGGCATCGCTTTCGGTCTCGTTCATGCGCCGCTTGAGATTTTCGAGCACTCCCTCAAAAGGCTTTTCCCAGTGGAACTTCTTGCCGTGCATACGGAAATCAAAGACGATGTTTTCGTCACCGCTGCCCTCGAGGATGAATTTCTGCACTCTTTCGGGCAGCTTGTTGAACGGAGTCGTGAGAATGGAGGGGTCTCCGAGGTGCTCTGCCACTTTTCTCATCAGCAGATTGTAGTAGATTATCAGATGCCTCGGACCGCGCCGCCAGTTGGGAATAGCTCCGTTGGAAATCGATTTTGAGGGGTCGGGCACGACTTTTGCCGGGTCCATGTACTGAGTGATGCCCAAACCGTTGCACTCAGGACAGGCTCCGTATGGAGAGTTGAACGAAAAGTTTCTCGGCAGCAGCTCACCGTAAGAGACTCCGCAATCGGGGCAGGCGAGCTTTTCGCAGAATTTTTCTTCGACAAAATCAGGGTCGTCACCATCGAGATGGATGGTCACAACTCCGTTGGCACGGCGCAGGGCGGTCTCGATGGAGTCGGTGAGGCGGGAACGGTCGATTTTTCCTGTAACCAGACGGTCGATGACCGCTTCGATGGTGTGGCGGAGCGTCTTTTGCAGAACGGGCAGTTCCTCCTCATCGAGCATCTCGGTTTTTCCGTCGATCCTTGCCCGGATAAATCCGTCACGGCGCAGAGATTCGAGGATATCCCGGTGTTCGCCCTTGCGTCCTGAGACCACGGGAGCGAGGATGGTCATTTTGAGCTGCGGCTTGAGCTTCAAAAGCCGCTCGGTTATCGCCTGCGCACTCTGGGTGACCAGCGGTTTGCCGCAGTGGGGGCAGTGAGGCAGTCCGATATGAGTGTAAAGCAAACGCAGATAGTCGTATATCTCGGTCACAGTGGCGACAGTTGAACGGGGAGTTCCCGAGCCGCTGCGCTGTTCGATGGCGATTGCCGGACTCAATCCGTCGATGTGCTCGACTTTGGGCTTCTGCATGAGATCGAGAAACTGCCGTGCATAAGCCGAAAGACTCTCGACATACCGCCTCTGCCCCTCGGCATAAAGGGTATCAAAGGCGAGGCTGGACTTTCCCGAGCCTGAAAGTCCGGTGATGACCACAAGTTTATCCCGGGGGATAACGGCGTCGATGTGTTTGAGATTGTGCTGTTCCGCTCCGCGGATGATGATTGAGTCAGTCATATACAAAAAACCGTTCTGTCAGTTGATATATCTTATACAGAATATACTTCAAACAGAGCGGTTTTTCAATACGCAGTTGCGTTTTTTACGCCTGAGCGTGTGTTTTATCGGGCGATGTCTCCGTAGGCGTCGGCTTTGTCACGGGCGACGAGGCAGGCGCGGGTCAGCTCGAAGGTCTGTTCGGCGTTGACCAGTGCCTCTTCTCCGTCGAGCAGGTGCAGTGCGAAATCGTAGAAGATGCCGCGCTGCGGAAGCTGCTCCAATACCTTTTCTCCGTCGGCGTTGATGAGGGTGACTACTCCCTTCATGACTTCGATGACTCCATCGGTTCCGGCGACTCTCACCCGGTCGTCTCCGTGGGTCGGAGCGGTACTGGGACGCAGGTAGTCGATCGAGGCACTTGCCAGAACTCCGTTATCCATGACGGCGGTCACCAGTGCCGCCATCTCGAGCTCTCCGTGGTTGCGGTTGTCAGAGGTGGTGTGGAATGCATCAATGGTTTTGAAGCTCTTTGCTCCGCTGAACCAGAGCACCCAGTCGAGGGCGTGGCTGCCCACCCACGGAATTGTTCCGCCGTAGGTGACACGCTCTTTGTAGAACGCAGGTCTCTCGCCGAGTTTGTAGGATTTTCTGGTGTTGACCATCTTGACTTTGCCGATGGCTCCTGACTGCACTGCACGGTAGGCGGTGAGAAATCCCGGCTCGGCACGGAGTCCGACCATAGAGATGATCTCAACTCCCGGAGCGCATTTCTTGTAGGTCTCTTCGATTTCAGCAAGGTCCTCGAGAGTGAGGGCGATGGGTTTTTCGCAGAAGACGTGGATATTGCGTTTCAGAGCCTCACAGCACATTTTTGCGTGCAGATCAAAAGGTCCGTCGATAACGACGCAGTCGAGCTTTTCGGTGTCGAGCATCTCGATGTAGTCGTCATAAACCTTGATCGATTTGCCCATGTCGCCGGCGGTGTCGATGACCCGCTGGGGAGAGTCGGAGCATCCCGGGGAGTAGGCGACCCAGTTGATACGGTCGATCCTCTCGACGGCGTTTTTGAAATATCCCCAGTGTCCGCGGTTTCCGATAAGTGCAGTATTAAGTTTTTCCATTTTCTTTTCTCTTTTCAGGCAGTTGAATTTAAAAGAGAGATTGCCTGAGTCCGGCTCTCTCTTTTCCAAACTTGTTTTGTCGGAACAAAATTGTTCCGCAACATATTTTATACTCAAAATGCGTATTTTTCAAGTTTATTTTGCAAAAAAATCGTTTATTGATGAGAAAAAACGTTTTGCAGCTTGCGAAAGCGCAGTTTCCCGTGTATGTTATACGTTGACAATATAAATCAAAACAATGGGTGATAACAAGTGAAAACTCTCAACTGGTATGTGACCCGGGGATTTCTCGGAGCTTTCTTCATGGCGATCGCCGTGTTGACTTTCGGTATGACCGGAGCACGTCTGGTGCAGGTGCTTGAATATGTCTCTCAGGGAATATCTTTTTTCACTTTCATCAAGTTCACACTCTATATCCTGCCCATTGTTCTCACCTTTACCGTTCCGTGGGCGGTGATGGTGGCAGTGATGCTGGTGTTCGGCAGGCTTTCGGCTGACAACGAAATCACCGCCATGCGTGCCTGCGGAGTATCTATTCTTCAGATAACCAGTCCGATCCTGATCATCACCATTGCGCTCTCTGCGCTCTGTCTCTACTTGCAGGTCGAGCTCGGACCTCCGCTGTTGGGTCAATCCCGTGACATGATGAAGATAGAAGTCATCAATCAGCCGATGGCGATGTTTGAGCCGGGCAAGTCGGCGACCCTCGACAACTATCTTGTTTACGTTGATGACAAGGATGGAAACAACGGCTTGCGGGGCATTGAGCTCTATATCCTCTCAGGAGCTAACGAGTGGGAGCAGAACATTTCCGCCGACTACGGGAAAGTGGTGGTCGATAAGAAAAAGCAGATCATGACCATCAAACTCTCTGACTGTCTGGTTACCGATAAGAGCAAGTCCGACGACGGCTTCGACCGCTTCTTCACCAAAGAGCTTGAGCTGATGTACCACTACGGCAAGGCTGAAAACGAAAAGCGGGTCAGCGTGAGACCGAAATATATGCGCCTCTCAGATTTGATGGGCAGAATAAGGCTCACCAAGGAGCTGAACAAAGATACCACCGAGCTGGAAATCGAGCTCAACCAGCGCATCGCATTTGCGCTTTCGCCCATCGCATTTCTGCTTCTCGGATTGCCGCTCGCCATCCGCACCAGCAGAAGAGAGACCTCGGTCGGATTGTTTTTGAGCGTGATTTTAGCCGGAGTGTTTTTCCTCTCGATCATTCTCTGTGAGAGTCTCGAGTCATTCCCGTACCTTTATCCGCAATATCTGTTGTGGCTGCCGAATATCGTATTCCAGATAATCGGAGCAGTCATGACCTACCGCATATCGCAAAAATAAGCAGCACCTCATCGACCGATGGCACTTATCAAAGAGATCACTCTGCGGGATTTCCGCAACTTTGAGGAAAAAACCTTTGCTTTTGACTCCTCAGACGTGGTGTTTACCGGAAGAAACGGAGTGGGCAAGAGCAACATTCTTGAGGCAATCGGATTTCTCAGCACCCTGCGCAGTTTCCGCCGCTCTCCGGTACGGGATATGGTGACTATCGGCAAGGACTCTTTCGAGCTGAGTGCTGCCATCGAGAGCCGGGGCAGGATACAGCGCATCGGAGTCCGTGAGCATCTTTCAGGAAGCCGTGAGCTCTTCATCGGCAGAATGCCATGCCGCAAAATAAGCGACTTTCTCTTCGAGTACCGCTGTGTCTGTTTCTCTCCGGCGGATTTCGCCATCGGTTCAGGCTCAGCCGGAGTGCGCAGGCGTTTTCTCGACCAGCTGATAAGCTCAAACGACCGCAACTATCTTGCTCTGCTCTCGCAGTATGTGCGTGCGCTATCCCAGCGCAACCGGGCGGCGAAGATGAAGAACGAGCCTGCCATGCGGGCGTTTGAGGTGGTGATGGCTGAAAATGCTCCGGCTGTCATTGCCGCAAGGCGTGAGACCGTTCTGATGCTCGAGGAGCAGATACGCTCGCTTCTCGGCGGAAAATATGAGTTTTCCATCCGTTACAAACCCGATTTTGACGGCGATACCGAGGCGTTCCTGCGCCGTTTCAACTCGATGCGCCGCCGGGAGCTTATGCGCGGATGCACTCTCACCGGAGTTCAGCTTGACGATATTGAACTCTACCTCAACGGCAAATCCCTGCGCACCTTCGGTTCGACCGGGCAGATACGGATGGTGACTCTGCTCATGCGCCTTGCCGAGTACACGCTTCTGCGCAGAACTCCTGCTCCCGTGATGGTGCTCGCCGATGACGTCACAGGAGAGCTCGATGCCGCCAACCGTGAGCTCTTCTTCCGCATTATTTCCACCGCCGATATGCGTTTCCACACCTATGCGGTCCTGCCATCGGATGAAGCGTTGAATAACGCACAATTCATCAAACTTTAAGCAATAAATATTTGTATTTTTGTACTTGCGGTATTAAATTGTATAGGTAACCAAAATTATCATAAACGGAGCAGCCAAATATGAAAAGAGAAGATTTTGTCGTCAGCACTCTGGGAAAGGCAACACTGCCCTCTCCCGTGGTCGGACAGGCGTTCGTTTCCGACGGTGAGACCGTCTGTTACGAGACCGATGCCGAACGTCTTGCGCAGTATATCAGAAATAATGAGGAAATTCCCGCTTTCGAGCGTGCCGGAGCCCGGGAGAAAATTTTCCACGACCCCGCCTGGAGCCGTGCCGCCATCCTCACCGCAGGCGGACTCTGCCCCGGACTCAATGAGGTTATCAAGTTCCTCACCCAGACCTTGATAAACGATTACAAAGTTCCCGTGGTGTACGGCATCCCCTACGGCTACCGCGGACTCAACCCCGCCCGCAAGCTCTCTCCCGTGACTCTCACTATGGAAATGGTCGATGCCATCCACGAGGAGGGCGGAACCATTCTCGGTTCATCCAGAGGTCAGGAAGATACCGGCATCATCGTCGATACCCTCATGCGCATGAACATCAATATGCTCTTTTGCATCGGCGGTGACGGAACCGCCCGCTGCGCTCACGATATCGCCTTGGAAATCAAGCGCAGAAAACTTGCCATCAGTGTCATCTGCGTACCCAAAACCGTCGATAACGACCTCAACTTCATCGACCAGACTTTCGGATTTGCCACCGCTGTTCTGCAGGCAGGACCCTACATCACCTGCGCCCACAGTGAGGCAAAGGGAGCTTACAACGGTGTCGGTCTGGTCAAAGTCATGGGCAGAGACTCAGGATTCATTGCGGCGTACACCGCACTTTCAAACCCCTTTGTCAACTACTGTCTTATTCCGGAAGTTCCGTTCACTCTTGAGGGAGAGGGCACGAAGTCACTTCTTCCCCACCTCGTCGAGCGTCTCAAAGCCAAGCACCACGCAGTCATCCTCGTCGCCGAGGGAGCAGGTCAGGAGCTCTTCAACAGCAGCGAAGAAAGGCGCGATGCCTCAGGCAACAAACTGCACAATGATATCGGAACTTTCCTCAAAGGCGAGATCAACCGCTACTGCAAAGAGCAGGGCATCGAGGTCAATGTCAAATACTTTGACCCCGGCTATGCCATCCGCAGCGTGAAAGCCGTCGGCAGCGATGCCGTGTTCTGCGCCATGCTCGCCGCAGGAGCAGTCCACGCCGCCATGGCAGGACGCACCGATGTGATGATCGGCCACTGGGCAGGTCAGTTCACCCACGTTCCGATTGCCCTTGCCACCAGCAGCCGCAAGAAGATAGAGCTCGACAGCACTCTCTGGAGCAACGTGCAGGCGATGACCTGCTACAAACAGCAGAAACCTCAGAAATAACACTTCAACTGTAAACAAAAAGGTGATACTATGATTTACGACCGTCTTGAAAACCTCAACGATTACGCATCCATCGACCCCGAGGCATTTGCCCTTGTCGAGGAGTTCCTCGCCTCCTGCGCCGAAAAGACTCCCGAGCTCGGACGCCACGAGCTTGACGGCAAGCGTGTCTATGTCGGAGTCCAGAGCTACAACACCCACCTCGACGGTGAGGGTGTGAAGCTCGAGACCCACTGCAACTACATCGATATCCAGCTGCTTCTCGCCGGAAAAGAGCACATCATCTACCGTGACGTCGAAGATGCCGAGTGCCTCAGCGAATACAATCCCGAAAAGGATGTCGCTTTCTTCACCAAGCCCGATGCCGGACTCGCCCTGCCGCTCGAAGTCGGCAACTTCGCCATCTTCATGCCCGGTGAGGGACACGCTCCCGGAATCGGAGAAGCTGACAACACCGTTATCAAAGCCGTGTTCAAAATCAGGGCAAAATGAGTACCGTCACTCTCGGAGCAACCGGAATAGCGGTAGAAAAAAACGGATTCGGAGCACTTCCGGTACAGCGGGTATCCGAAGAGACCGCCGTCAGACTGCTGAGGAAGGCTTATGACGGCGGTATCCGCTTTTTCGACACCGCAAGGTACTACACCGACAGCGAGCGCAAGCTGGGCAAAGCCTTTGCCGGAATGCGTGAAAAAACAGTCATCGCCAGCAAAACCATGGCTCTCGATGTTGAGAGTTTTGAAAGAGACCTCGAGACCTCTCTGCGTGAGCTCGGCACGGAGTATATTGATATTTATCAATTCCACAATCCGCCATTTTGCCCCAAGCCTGACGACGGAACCGGTCTTTATGAGGCGATGCTGAAGGCGAAAAGTGACGGAAAAATCCGTCATATTTCCATTACCAGCCACCGCAGTCACGTTGCGAAAGAGGCGGTGGAATCGGGCTTATACGCCACTTTGCAGTACCCGTTTTCGTACCTGACGGGAGAGGTCGAGCTCGGTCTGGTCAAACTCTGCAAAGAGAAAAACGTGGGATTTATCGCCATGAAAGCCCTCGCCGGAGGTTTGATAAACAACTCCCGGGCGGCGGCGGCATTTATCGGTCAGTTTGACAACGTTCTGCCCATCTGGGGAATACAGCGTGAGCATGAGCTTGACGAATTTCTCTCTTATGTCACAGCTGCTCCGCAGATGGATGATGAGATAACAGAAGTGATATCCCGTGACCGTGCCATGCTTGCCGGAGAGTTCTGCCGTGCCTGCGGCTATTGCCTGCCCTGTCCGGCAGAGATAGATATTCCGCAGTGCGCCCGCATGAGCCTGCTTCTCAGGCGTGCTCCGTCGGAAAACTTTCTTACTCCGGAGTGGCAGAGCAAGATGGAACAGATAGACAACTGCATCAACTGCGGAGCCTGCAAAGGACGTTGTCCTTATTCGCTTGACACTCCAAATTTGCTCAGGCGCAACCTTGCAGACTACCGTGATGTATTTTCAGGAAAGGTAAGTGTAAAATGAAAGTAATGACCCGTCAGCGCAACAGCAAATACTGCATGGTCTGCGGACTCGATAATCCGTACGGCATCAGAGGAGCGTTTTACAGCATGGAAGACGGCAGAGTGATGAGTCCGTTCAAGTTCCATTACAACCACCAGAGCTACCCGGGCAGAGTCCACGGAGGAATGGTGACGACGGTTCTCGACGAGCTCGGCATCAGAGCCTTGTGGGCGTACAAAGGAGACGAGTCGCTTTTCGGAGTGACAACAAGTCTCACCACCAAATACCGCCGTCCGGCACCCTACGAAACAGAGCTGGTATCAGTAGGCAAAGTGCTCTCAGAGACCAGCAGATTTTTCATAGTGGAAGCAAAACTCTACGACCCCGAAGGAGTTCTCTACGCCGATGCCGAGTTAAAATACATCAAACTGGCACCGGAAATAATTTCCGAAGGAGTGGAAGTCCACGAACAAATGCCCTACCTCATCGAAGACGGAGTAAAAGAACTCCCCTACGACTTTTGATTTTTGTTCTGTGTCAATATATTACCCAAAGCTGAAGGAAGATTACCCATGGAAACCAAGCCCAAAGTGTTTTTGAGCTATGCTCATGCCGATGCTGATAAATTCGGCAGGGAATATATTGACCAGATCAAACAGCAGATAATAGACTCTTTTGATGGCGGCATAGATGTTTTTATTGATGCTGATGAGTTGAAATTGGGCAATCAATGGAATGCGAAAATCCGCCAAAATCTCAACGAAAGTTGTGTTTTTATCTGTCTTGTTTCCGAAAGCTATTTGAAGTCTGAATACTGTACCCGCGAGCGCACATGGTGGGCTCAGAAAGAGATGAGACAGGGCAGGCTCTATAAAAACTCCCTGCCGTTTTACTACGTTAAATTGGAAAAAGGCATCCCCAACGCTCTTGCGCATTTGCAGGATGACCGGGGTTCCGGCGCATGGTTCCCGGCAGAAAAAGGAAAACCTGATCCTGAGAAATATGTAAAAGAGCGTTTCGAACAGGCGGATGTGATAAAGCGCATTCGCAATATAATAGAAGAGTCAGCAAAATTAAAAAAAATAACATCTTCTGTTCCCGTCTGCAATGAAAATTTTGTCGGCAGAGTTTGGTATTTGTGCAAAATCAGAGAGGCTTGTGTACTCAGCAGCGTGGCGGCAGGTTCGATTCCGGTGCTCCACGGAGAAGCCGGATGCGGCAAGAGTGAACTTGCCCGGGCATACGCCAACGGTTACGCTCTCGATTATCCCGGCGGATGTTTCTGGATTCCGATGGAAAATGTCAAAAGCTGGGATGAGGCGTGGGAGAAGCTTGCTCATCAACATGACATGCGCAGCAATCTTCCCATTTATCAGGCGTTGGGATTCACAAATGATGATCTAAAAAATCCGGAATTTTTGTCGTTGCTCAAAGAAAGGGTGTGGCATCAGACAAAAATGGGCAAAATACTTTTTGTGCTTGATAACCTTGTCGATGCAGAGTTGCTTTCTCAAGCAGGATTGAAAACGGTTTTTCAGAATGGAAACTTGCCGGAAAATCTTGATATCATCGTTACGTCAAAGAAAAATCTGATTCCGGAGGACAATAATCGCAGACTTGCTTCTCTTGCGATTGAAAACCTTGAAGAGGAAGCGGCAATGGAGCTTTTGCGCCAGCACGCCGTGGATGACCCATTTGACCTGAATCCTCCTGAAGATGACCACAAGACGACAGAAGAAGCCAGAAAAATTTTACGTTTTTTGAACTGTCATGCGTGGTCGGTTTCAATGATTTCCGGATATATCGCAACTTGCCGCAGATATGGTAAACCGGTCAAAGAGATTTTCAAAGAGTTGAAAAAGAAATTCGGAATCGACTCAACCGCCGGTGAGTATGGCAGCTTGAATCCGGAAGAGCTTTTGAAGCCCAGTGTTGAAATGATACAAGAAGAGGAGCTCGGCAGTGAGATTTTAGAACTCGCCGCAGCCGCCGCCATGTTTGACCCCGGCACGGTCAGTGTCGAACTTCTTGAAAAATTATGGCAGAAGCGCAACGGCGCAAAGTCGTGTTCCCGTGGAAAATCATGGAATTACGCTTGGCTGACATTGAAAGATTACCACTTGGTTTCAGAAACAAACAATCAGGTTGCCCGGATGCATCGTCTGACCCGGAGTTTCTTTTTGCAACTTTGCAGAGATAAACAAAAAGATTTTGTTTCCGACATCGCAGCTGTCATAAAAGAGTTGAAAGTTCCCCTGAAAAATCCCAATGCCGTAACCGGATTGGCACAATATATCCTAACTCAGCCATGGAAAGATGAGTATTTAATTGACATCCTTAATTGGATACCAGATGTTTTAATATCGCAATACTATTTGAATGATGCACAAGTTTTGTTTGCCGAGTTGGAAAAAATCGATGAGATCAAAAAAGAAAACACTTGGCTCAACCATTGTTTTCTCGATGCTAAGGGAGATTTTTATTCGAATGCCGGAGCGTATGCCAAAGCATTGAGGTGTTACCAGGAGTCATTGAATATATTAGAAAAATCATTTTCCGAAAAGCATTCTGCCATTGTGCTAACTAACACCGCCATATTTGATTTATATTTTTACATCGGTGATTATGATAAAGCGCAAAAAAAATTTGAAGAAATTACAAAGAAATACGATTCATTGCTCGAAGAAGAACCCGGGGTATTTTTTCATTTATATGATGTGGTGGGGCAAATGTACATACGTCAGAAAAATTTTAACAAAGCCCTCGAATTTCTGAATGTGTGCTTGGAAAACATAGAGAAAATTTCAAATTCGAGAGTGGTGGCTTCTTTATGGGCATCGTTCGGTAATCTTTATTGCAGAAAAGCAGAACAAGAGATTGCAGAAGATATTCGCCTTGAGGAATGTGAAACAGCACTTTACTGTTGTAATGAAAGTTTGGAAATTTATAAAAATTTTTATGGTGAAGAACACCCGATTGTTGCAACATTATATAGCAATATGGCGTGTGTGTATCATGTAATGAAGAAGTATGAGAAATCACTTGAGTTACATAAGTTGAGTTTAAAACTTGACCAACGCCTGCTGCCGGATAATCATCCAAGCATTGCTAATTCGTATTATAATATTGGACTCGTTTACCTTGATATGAATCAGCCAATGAAAGCATTGGAGTTTTTCAATTCAAGTTTGAGAATTTATCAGCGCATATATGAATATCATCCGAGTATAGCAGATACATTTATGGCTATCGGTAACGTTCATGCTGAGTTGAATGAGGCAAACGGCAGTGACAAATCTCTCCGGTATTATAACATAGCGTTGGAACAATACCAAAAGGTCTATGGGGGGAACCATCCTGCCATCGCCAAATCTTACTTGTGTATTGGAGGCGCATATTCCGAAAAGAAAAATTACGACAAGGCTCTGGAAAATTACAATAAGAGTCTGAAAATATACAAACAGTATCCCGAAAAAGAATTATCTGTGGCGCAGGTATATAATTTAATCGGCTACGCGCACTATTTCAACAAAAATCTGCCCCAAGCGTTATGGTATTATAAAGAAAGCCTTGAAATCTATAAAAAGTATTACTCAGACGATTGCTATGTTATCACAGATTTGCGGGCACAAATATGCATGGTGCTTGCCCATTATCCAATCGGAAAGTATATCATGTGCTGATTCCCGGGTAAAAAGTATCCCGTTTTTCTTAAAAGACGAGAGGCTGGGATGCCATAAAAAAGTATCCCGTTTTTCTTGAAAGGGTGAGAGGGGTCCGGGGAGAGCGGGAAAACTTCTTTTTCCGTAAAAAAAGAAGTTTTCCCGCTCTCCCCGGGTACTCATCCCCCTCCCATCACTTTTTGAATTCCGACATGAATTTTTCTATGCGGCGCAGGGCTTCGCGGAGGCGTTCTTCTTTCATGGTGAAGGCGATACGGATGAATTTATCGTAGTGTTCTCCGCCGTAGGCTGAGCCGTGGACGACTGCTACTTTTTCGGTTTCCAGCAGTTTGAAGGCGAACTCTTTGCCGGTCAATCCGGTGGAGCTTACGTCAACGAGGGCGTAGAAGGTTGCCGGCACGGGCATACACTTCAATCCTTTTATCTGATTTATTCCGTTGTAGATGACGTCGCGGCGTTTGCGGAACTCGTCTCTGATCGCGGTGCTGCCTGAGTCATCACGCAGGGCTTCTATTCCGGCGTACTGTGCCGGGAGCGGTGCGCATGCCACGATATTTTCCTGCATTTTGGTCATTTCGGCAATCAGCTCTTTGGGAGCTATCGCCCAGCCGAGCCGCCAGCCGGTCATGGCGAAGCGTTTGCTCATTCCGTTGATGATGACGGTTCTCTCAGCCATTCCGGGATAGCTTCTGATGCTGCGGGCGGGTTTGCGGTCGTAAATCAGACTCTCGTAAATTTCGTCCGAAAGGACGGCGAAGTCACGCTCGACGGCGAGTTTGGCGATTTTTTCGAGGGTGCTTTCGGGCAGGATGGCTCCTGAGGGGTTGTTGGGGTAGTTGAGCACGACGAGGCGGGTCCTGGGAGTTATGACCTTTTCCAAATCCTCTATCTGCAGCTCGAAGTTATCCTCGGGGCGGGTGTAAACGAATACCGGAGTAGCTCCGAGACTGCGCACCACCTGTGAGTAGTTTATCCAGTAGGGAGCGTGGATGACCACCTCGTCTCCGGGGGAAAGCATGGTGTAGAGGGTGAGAAAACTTGCCTCCATGGCTCCGACAGTAACGATAACTTCGCTTGCGGGGTCGATCTTCATTCCGCTGCTGCGCTCGAGGTCGGCGGCGATGGATTTGCGCAGGTCGATCAATCCTGCGTTGGCGGAGTAGCGGGTCTTGCCCTCCATGATGGCTTTGCACGCCGCTTCACGCACGTTCACGGGAGGCGGCAGATCGGGGTCTCCGAGGGTCAGATCGACCACATCGGTATATTTCGCCGCCAGATCAAAAATGGCGCGCGGCGGACTCGGCTCGACACACAATACTCTTTCGGATATATTCATTATTCAACTCCTGTTTTACTATGGTGTTTATTGCAAAATATACGGCATAATTGCTGTATTTTCCAATAAAATTGCAGAAAAATCAATAATAAGCGGTAAAATGTCGATTTTGCGCCGCTCTTGCAGAATAAAATTCGCCATAACTTAAAAAGGCGGAAAGTTTATTCGGCAAAAAAAATGCTCCGCCGTGGAAGCGGAGCACTTTTTCATCGGATGGATGATCACACACCCTGATCGATCATCGCATCGGCGACCTTGCGGAAACCGGCGATGTTTGCGCCGAGCACATAGTTGTCGGGCTCGCCGAACTCGGCGGCGGCGGTGCGGGCGGCGTTGTGGATGTTGACCATGATGCCGTGCAGTTTCTCGTCAACTTCGGCAGCGCTCCATGAGAGACGCATGGCGTTCTGGCTCATTTCGAGTCCGCTGGTGGCGACTCCGCCGGCGTTGGAGGCTTTGCCCGGGCTGAACATCAGACCGTTCTGCTGGATATACTGGGTGGCATCGAGGGTGGTGGGCATATTTGCACCTTCGCAAACGGCGATACATCCGTTGGCGACCAGAGCTTTGGCATCGTCGAGGTCAAGCTCGTTCTGGGTGGCGCAGGGCATGGCAAGGTCGCATTTGCCCAGCTGCCACGGACGGGCGTTTTCAAAGTATTTTGCACCGGTGAATTTATCGGCATACTCTTTGATGCGGCCGCGGCGGACGTTTTTGAGTTCCATGACGAAAGCAAGTTTCTCGGCATCGATACCGTCGGCATCGTAGATGGTTCCGTTGGAGTCAGAGAGGGTGACGACCTTTGCTCCGAGCTGGACGGCTTTCTCAGCGGCGTACTGGGCGACGTTGCCTGAACCTGAAACCATGACGGTGCGTCCGGCGATATCAAGGCCGCGGGTTTTGAGCATTTCACAGGCGAAATAGACGCAGCCGTAACCGGTTGCCTGCGGACGGATGAGACTTCCGCCCCAGTTGAGTCCTTTGCCGGTGAGCACGCTGTCATAGCTGTTGACGATCTTTTTGTACTGACCGAACATATAACCGATCTCACGGGCTCCCACACCGATGTCTCCGGCGGGAACGTCAACTGAGGGACCGATGTGGCGGTAGAGTTCACGCATGAGGCTCTGGCAGAAGCGCATCACTTCGCCGTCGCTCTTGCCTTTGGGGTCGAAATCGCTGCCGCCCTTGCCTCCGCCCATGGGCAGAGTGGTGAGGCTGTTCTTGAAGATCTGCTCGAATCCGAGGAACTTGAGGATGCTCAGGTTCACTGAGGGGTGGAAACGCATTCCGCCTTTGTAGGGACCGATGGCGCTGTTGAACTGCACACGGTATCCGGTGTTGACCCGGATATCGCCATTGTCATCGACCCACGGAATCTGGAAGATGATGGTGCGCTCAGGAATGACCATGCGCTCGAGGATCTTGTTCTTCTCGTACTTCGGCTGGGCATCCAGAAGTTTGGAAAGAGTTGAGAGCACCTCGGTTGCGCTCTGGATGAACTCTTTTTCGGTGCCGTTGGTTCTGGTAAGTCCTTCAAGGACTCTCTCTACATAACTGTTCATAATTTTTGCCTTTCTGCATTTTACACGGCGGCGCAAATCCGTTACACAGCGGTGTGCCGTCAAAATTGAACACACATAATTTAGCGCATCAAGCGTTTTTTTCAAGACTTTATTATAAATAATATGCAAGAAATTGATAATTTTATATCATCATCCGCCGTTACCTGGCAGTCGGATAAGAGTGTTGAAACGTAAAAAGCATAATCTTTTTTACTTTTTGTAATTGAATAAAAGATGATGGCGTGCTATATTATGAGCTTGGTATGTGTCCAGGAAGTATGGACTGGACAGAAATAGAGTATTCACACCATTGTGGGAACAGAATAGTTATGTCAGAATATCTTTGCAACAGTTCACCTGCAGAATTGCAGCGGTTGTACGATGAGGCGGTGCGCCGGTATGAGACAGCCAGGGCGCGTGGTCTGAAGCTTGATATGTCACGCGGAAAGCCGGCTCCGGCGCAGCTTGATATTTGCAACGGAGCGATGAGCACTCCCGATTGCTGGAAGACTGAGGAGGGGTTTGATGCCCGCAACTACGGTCTGCTTGCCGGTCTTGTGGAAATGCGCAATTTTTTTTGCCGGATGGCTCGAAATCGACGCCGATTCGATAATCGTCGGCGGAAACTCCAGCTTGAATATGATGTACGATACCATCGTGCGCTTCTTCGTCTTCGGAACTCTCGGCAATGCTCCGTGGAAAGATTGCAAAAATCTGAAATTCCTCTGCCCGAGCCCCGGATATGATCGCCACTTCGCCATCACTCAGGAGTTCGGTTTTGAGATGATAACTGTTCCCATGACTCCGACCGGTCCGGATATGGATGTGGTCGAAGCTCTGGTGAAGGATGACCCCGGTATCAAAGGTATCTGGTGCGTTCCGCTCTACTCCAATCCGCAGGGAATCTGTTACAGCGATGAGACCGTTGACCGCCTTGCCAAAATGCAGTGTGCGGCTCCCGATTTCAGGATTTTCTGGGATAACGCTTACGGAGTCCACCACCTTTACCGTGAAAACAAACTCAAAAATATCCTTGCCGGCTGCGCCGCCGCCGGAAATCCGGAGCGTGCCTGCTACTTCTTCTCGACCAGCAAAATCACCTTCCCGGGCGGCGGTGTCGCTATGATGGCTGTCGGTCCTGAGTCGAGAAAAGAGCTGCTCAAGCGCATCGGAGTCCAGACCATCGGTTCAGATAAACTCAATCAGCTGCGCACTTTGAACTTCCTCAAAAATCCGGAAAATGCCCGCAGGCACATGGAAAAAATCGCAGCCTCACTGCGTCCCAAGTTCGAGACCGTGCTCGAGATTCTTGAGCGTGAGCTCGGCGGAACCGGACTCGCCGTCTGGAACAAGCCGCAGGGCGGATATTTTGTCGCCGTCGATACCATCCCCGGATGCGCCAAAGAGGTGGTGAAGATGGCTGCCGAGGCAGGAGTCGTCATGACCGGTGCCGGAGCGACTTTCCCCTACGGCAAAGACCCCAACGACAGCAATATCCGTATTGCTCCGTCGTTCCCGACCGTCGAGGAACTCGCCTGCGCCATGGAGCTTTTCTGCATCTGCGTCAGGATGGTCTGCATCAAAAAACTCATGCAGAGCAAGTAATTCTGCAGCGTTGATTTGAAAAATCGCAAAAGCGGTGTATATTATATGACACGCGGTATTGGCGGTGGAGTTTCTAAACAGTCCGGAAACCCTCAGGCTGCTTTTACCGGGAGTTAAAATAAAAAAGGAGAACTTAAAATGGACAAAGCCCAGAGAGAAGCGATCGTCGCAAAATTCGCCCGTAAACCCGGTGACACCGGAAGTCCGGAAGTTCAGGTTGCCCTGCTTACTTCCCGCATCATCGAGCTCACCGCTCACCTGAAAGCGAACCCGAAAGATCACAGCACCCGTCGCGGACTTCTCGCCATGGTTGCTCTGCGCAAAAAGCAGCTCGCCTACCTGATGCGTGAGGATTACGCCAAGTACATCGAACTTACCGATGCTCTTTCGATCCGCCGCACCAAGTAAAACGGCAGACAGCAAAAAGCTCCCGACCCCCGGGAGCTTTTTTGTTGCCCTGAAATTGAGCTTTGAACTTCTGCGTTCAGCTTTTCCCGGAGAGTTACTGCGTTATTTGCACTTGACCGGCAAGGTGCTTTCCGTGGCTGAGTAAGAGGGGAGCTTTTTATCATTTCGTCTGCAAAAATGCGGATAACTGCTGATATTTCGGGTAAAGTGCTCCGAGTTTTTGCGGATTTTTTATCTTTTGGAGCAGCTCTTTCGCCTCGTTGAAACGGTTTCGGGCGGTTTTTGCCACTGCGTGATAGAAGATGAACTCTGGTGCGTTTGATTTGTCTTGCAGAGCTGTTTTTTCGGCGGAGTCGAAGTCTCCTCTTTGCATAAATCTCAGCATCAGCATTATTCCTGAGGGCTTGTAGGTGTAATTGCTCATCTGCCACGCTTTCTGAAAATAGCTGTCGGCATCGTCTTGGCTCTTTACGGCGGCGATGGCGAGTGAGTGGTATGCCGCAGGATTGGAGCGCACAAGTGGCGAGGCACACAATAAATTTGCTCCGACAACTCCGATGAGTATTCCCGTCATGGCGAGGCGTTTTGGTCTGTTGACGATCAGCTCTTCGATGAATATTGCGGCAAAGATGATGAAAAACGGCATCATCAGCAGGCGGTAGCGTCCGATGGGAACTCTTGCCGCCAGGGGGAGCATCAACGCCGCAACTGCGATATAGAGAACCGTCATGTTTTTGCGTTTCAGCAGGGCGGATGTGACCATTCCTGAAACGGCAAAAGGCATGACAAAGAGCGGTCCCAGTGAGAGTATCGGCAGGATCGTGCGGATGACATCGTAGTCGAGATTTTCGGGGACTTCCCTCATTCCGAAGTGGTACGGAACATTTTTTACCGCTCCCAGAAGCACGTTCAAATAAGATACCACACTGCCGCCTGCCGCTCCCTGCGCCTGAGGAGCAGTTTGATTGTGCACCTCTATGAGATGGGGCATGACGTTGAAAAACGGATTGAATTGCCCTCTGAAATATCCGTTGAAAAGCGATGCCGTCAGCCAGACCGCCGCAAGAAATATCAGGTTTGCGACGTTGAGAAAAGCAAACTTTTCTCTTCTCCACAGCCACAATGGATAGAGTGCCATAACCAGCGCCAGCAGCACAGTTGCCGGACGTCCTGAAGAGTTGAGTCCGAGGATGACTCCTGATATTACCCCCGCAAGAGTGCTCCTGCGGTCGAGGTAATACAGCCAGACGGCAAAGCCGATGGCAAGCGTGTGGGTCAGGATCGACTCCTGCAGTGCAACGCACTCGTAGAGCATGAATGGACCGTAGAGGGCGTAAATGACTCCTGCGATAACTCCGGCACGGATGCTCTTTGATATCTGCCATGTTCCCCACACAACAAAGGCGGATGCCGCAACTCCGAAGAGCGACTGCACTATATATATCAGCATGAAGTTGTGGCTTTTGCCCATCGCTATGTAGCAGAAAAAGAGCACGAAACGGTGCAGAACAAAGAGGGGTTTATTGAGCCACGTCGATTTATCCCACTCGGAAAATCCGAGCAGTGTCGCCATATCCAGCCCCGGCAGAGAGTTGAACTGCGCAAGCGGAGTATCTGAAAAGAGCAAAGCGTATATCAGCCTGAGTAACAGTGCCGCCGCGGCTGTGGTTATCATTGCTCTTTTGAGTTTTTTTTCCACTTGTCAGCCTCAGATAAAGCGGTAGTTATGTTCCTCGAGACAGCGGACTGCAAGGTGACAACTCAATCTGAAGCACCACTTGAGAGCCTCAAAGAGAGCCAGAGCGGGGTCGCTGTTGTCGAGTCCCTCTTCGTAATAGTTCCAGAAGTTGCGGGCGCATACCGTGGGGAAGTCGAGCTTCTTGAAGTAGCCCGTGAGGATATCTTCGGCGCAGAGCGGAACTTTACCGTCAAAGAGTCCCATCATGTCGAAATCGTTTTTCTGATTGTTGGCAAGATTGGTCACCGCCTCGGCTGCCCGGGCGTAAACAAAGGTGAACATCGAGCTTATCTCGTCGGCTGTGAGTTCGGAGCTGCTTTTTTGCTCCATGACTCTTGCCATGATTTTCAACATCAGCTCTTTTTCCGCTTCGGCGAGTCGTTCATCGACGGCGATCGCTCCTTCGATGAGTCCGAGTTCTTTTGCTGCGGTCACTACACAGATGGCGGATTTTTGTGCCGCAAGTGAGCGGCTGAACGGCTGGTCTGACATACTGGAACAGTTCCTTTGGGTTGGTTGATGAGCTAAAATATAGCCGTGATTTGACAAAATGTCAACTTTGAGCTTGAAAAAAAGCCGAAAACAGAGTAATTTTATAGGGTGTACGCTGTAAAACTATGGAGAATTTGGCTGTGGCTGTAAAAAGAGTATTCAAAATATCCGGTATGCGCTGTACCGCCTGTTCCGGAAACGTTGAGAAGCGTTTGAAAAAAATTGAAGCGGTGGAGTCCGTCGAGGTGAGTTTTGCCTCTGCTGAGTGTGTTCTTGTCGCTGATGAAAAAACCGTTCCCGATGAGTTGGTCATATCCACCGTTGCCAAGCTCGGATTTCAGGCGGAGCGGCTGGTTGATGATGAGCCGCCTGTTGCTGACAACGGAAGTGAGAGCAACTCCGAAAGACCGATGCTGATACTCTCGGCGGTGTGCACTGCGCTGCTGCTTTTTGTGTCGATGAGCCACGTTGTCACGGGGTGGCTCAATACAGCTTTGCAGATATTGTTTACGGCGGTCGTCGTCTTTGCCGGACGAAAGTTTTTTCAGCGGGGTATCCCTGCGCTCCTGCACGGAGCTCCTGATATGGATACTCTGATATCCTGCGGCAGCGGAGCGGCGGTGATTTACAGTTTTCTGCTGATATTCCGCCACGGAAACTGCCACTTGTATTTTGACTCCGGAGCAATGATAATCACTCTGGTTACGGCAGGCAAATATCTCGAGTCGAAGGTGCGCCGCAACACCATTGATGCCGTGCGCTCGCTCACGGCTCTCGTTCCTGAAACAGTCTTTCTGGTGAAAGAGGGAGCGGTCAAAGCCGTTCCGCTGTCTCAAGTCACTGTGGGAGATATCCTGCAGGTGGTGAACGGTTCACGCATTCCTGCCGACGGCAAAATTATTGACGGCTCGGGCTGGGTGGATGAATCCATGTTCACCGGTGAGTCTCTCGCCGTGGAAAAAAAGAGCGGCGACAAAGTCACCTGCGGAACTCTCTCTGCCGGAGGAACATTCCAAATGCAGGTCGAGCGGCTCGGCAGTGATACCATGCTTGCCAATATCATCAAAATGGTGCGGCAGGCTCAGGGAACGAAAGCTCCCATCGCACGGGTCGCCGATACCGTGTCGGGATACTTCGCCTGTTTCGTCATGGCGGTGTCGCTGATAACCTTTGCCGCTCACATGATTGCCGGAGCAGGAGTCGATGCCTCGCTCAATTTTTCGCTTGCCGCCATGGTGATATCCTGCCCGTGCGCTCTCGGACTCGCCACTCCCGTGGCTCTGATTGCCGGAATCGGCAGGGGCGCAAAGAGCGGAATACTCATCAAGAGTGCTCCGGCTCTCGAACTTGCCTGCAAGATCAGCCGTGTCGCTTTCGACAAGACGGGAACGCTAACCGGCAACACTTTGCACTTTGAAAAGATGTATGCCGCGGAGGGTTTTGATGAGTCCGTTCTGCTTGCCAATCTCGCCTCGGCTGAGGCGGGAATAGGTCATCCGCTCGCCGCAGCGGCTAAAGCCGAAGCTGAAAAGAGGGGGATATCTGCCGATGTCGAAGTGACAGAGTTGAAGCACCTCCCCGGCAGAGGCATAAGCTGTCTCATCAACGGCGAAACTTGGCTTTTCGGCAGTGCAAAACTGCTCTCTGATAACGCAGTTGATATATCCGCCATGACTGAAGCGGGAAAATACAGCATCATCTGTATCGCCTGCGGAAAGCGGTATGCGGGGGTTGCCGCTTTCGGTACTGCGTTGAGGAAAAATGCTCTTGCGGCGGTTGAAAAGCTCCACTCGATGAACATAGAGTGCTTCATGTTGAGCGGAGACCGTCACGAAGCCGTTTCCGCCGTGGCGCACGAGTTGAAACTTGACGGTTTTTATGCGGAGTGTCTGCCGCAGGATAAACTTGAACTGGTGAGCTCGCTCAAAAACGGAGGTGTTCTTGCCATGGTCGGTGACGGAGTCAACGATGCTCCCTCTCTTGCCAAAGCCGATATCGGAATCGCCATCGGCAGCGGAGAAGCCTCGGCTCACGATGCGGCTGATATCGTCATCGTGGGTGATGATGTGATGTCGGTCGCCCGGGCGATCGCCCTCAGCAGGGCGACCATGAGGGTGATAAAGCAGAATCTCTTCTGGGCGTTCTTCTACAATATACTTGCTATCCCGATGGCTTCCGGACTCTTTTATGCTCTTTTCGGAGGTCCTGTTCTTCATCCTGCCGCCTGCGCCGGGGCAATGGCGGCAAGCTCGCTTACGGTCGTGCTCAACGCCGCCCGGTTGAAAGGAGTCAAATTATGAAAAAATATACCGTTCCGCTTGCACTGTTCGTTTTTGCACTGCTCTTTTTCGGCTTCTACTCGCTGCTCGGAATCGATTTGCACCACGACGGAATTATGTTCAAGGCAGCCGTCGATGCGGCAAACGGCAAGGCGGTGTTCAGGGAGTTCTTCTCGCAGTACGGAGTGCTCTCTCCGCTTTTGCAGGGGGCGTTCATCAAAATTTTCGGAGCTGAGCTTATCGTACTCAAACTGCTCACTGCTCTCTTTTATGCGGCGTCGGTCGTGGTCTATTATCAGATATGCTGCCGCTTTTTCCCGGCAAAAGAGTGGTGGTATCGGGTTTTGTGTCTGCTCATGTACTTCTGGCTCTCAGCCGACAGCTGTGTGACGGCGCATCCGTGGGCGAGCGTTTACGCTCTCTTCTTTCTTCTGCTGGCGATATATTTTGCCATCCGCTATTTCGATGACCCTGAAAAAAACAGCTCCTCCGACATCGCCTGCGGAGTCTGTGCCGGATTGATGTTCGGTTTCCGTCAGCCCTGCGGCTTGACCGCTTTCCTCTCTGCCGGAGCTATTGCGGTGATATATTTTTCCTGTGAGCGTAAAAATGCTCTGCGCTTTGCTCTGCGCTTCTTTTCTGCGGCGGCGGTGCTGCTCGGCATTTACGCCATAGTGATAACCTGTTACGGAGCGTGGAAAGACTATCTCATCCAGACCTGGACTCAGGCTTTTTCATTCGCTCTGCGCCGTGGTTCAGGCGGAGGCAGTTACGGGGAGATCACCACCAACTTTTTCCCGTTCATCACCGGTGACCGCGGCTTTATTGATGCCGTTTTCGCCCTCTTCCCGCTGTTGACTCTCGGCTTGCTCGGCAGACTGTTTCTTTCCGGCAAATGGAAAGAACAGCGTTCACTTGTCGCACTGATCATCTTTGCTCTCGGAGCCTGGCATCAATACTACCCCGTGCCCTGTATGCGCCACTTGTACTGGGCATCGGTTCCGATGATGATAATATTTGTTCTGGTTATCAGAGCATTGATTTCAAAGAAAGCAGTCAAAGGTAAAATCTGCGCCGCCGTGCTGATTGCGGTACTGCTGGTGCCGATGGTGTTCAGGGGATATTTCAGCGTTTTGAGAGTGCGCAGTATTTCCAAGCGCAGTACGGCGGACGTTCCCGGAGTGCGCGGACTTCTGCTTTTCCCCCACGAAAAAAATATCGCTGAGATATTCGGAGCTCTCCGCACCCATCTGCCCGAGCCGCTCAAAAAGCGGGGCGTGTTCAACCATACTCCCGACGGAGTCTGGGCGGTGGTGATGCCCGACTGCAAATTTGACCACCCGCTCTTCTGCCGTCTCACTGAGTGCGGATATCCCGATTACGACCGTGAAGCCTACCGCTTCTGCATGGAAAAGAGACCCGTTGTTGTTTCGAGCGTCTGGAACACTCTGCCCGGGTATGTTCTGATAAATGCCGTGACTTATCAGGGAGTAAATTACTTTTTCCTGATGCCCGAGAGATAAATGTCACCCGTGTGTCTGGCAGTTAGCACCACCTTGTCGGGAACAAAATTTGCTGAGCGGAAACGCTTTTGCCGCTTGCTTTCATAGAAAATCACCAGCGTTTTGCCATCCGCTTTGGCTTGGGAAATCACTTTGTCGAGCTCTTCATAAGGGAAGTGGAACGGCTTTCTGCCCTCGGCGGCGTAACGGTCGATGGCATAATCGTGTTCACCCTTTCTGCCCAGCAGAATGAGATCCTGATTGTCGAACACCCAGACCATAGCGTGCATGTATCCCGAGTTGGTGGCTATCCTCACATTTTCCTGCTGCGGCAGGGCGTTTTTAACTGCTGTGAGTGCGGGTTCGGGGAACTTGCTCGGGCTGGCTTCGGCAGGAAGTGCGGCAACCGAGGCTCCCACGATGAAAGCGAAAGTGACCGCCAGTACATCCATCTGTTTGGCGGCGGGAGTTTTACTGTATTTTTTGCAGACGAGAGAACCTGCAAAAAGCAGGAGTCCTGCGGTGTAGGCGAAGCGGCAGAAAGTCTCAGGCAGGAAAAACAGTGCGGCGACGATGGCGGCGATGCCCGTGACGGCAAAGAGTTTCTGACAGATGTACGGAATTTTTTCCGTGATTTTTACCGCAGACTCATTTTGCAGAAGCCGGTAATAGAGCGAGCCGAGCAGAACTCCGATACAGGGGAACGAGGGCAGAAGATAGGTGAGCAGTTTGCCGTTGGAGCACGAGAGAAAGAGGAACGGCAGAACTGTTCCGCAGAGCGCAAAGCGGATGGCGTTGTTTTTCAATGCTCCGGCAAAGGCGGCTTTGGGCAGTTTGAAAGCTCCGGCGAGGGCGACGGCACCGGGGAAAATTCCTCCCAGCAGCACCGGAACAAAGTACCAGAAGGGCTCGGAGTGCTGACCTCCGGCATCGCTGGTGAAACGCTGGATGTGTTCGACTACGACAAAATATCTCCAGAAGTCCGCATCGGCACGGTGGACGGCAAGTGCCCACGGCAGAACGGTCAGGATACAGAAGAGCAGTATCGGCAGCGGCAGAATGAGCAACTCTTTCCACCGCCTGTTCCAGACGATGTACCCGAGTGCGGCAAAGCCGGGGAATATCCAGCCTATCGGCCCCTTGGTGAGAAAGGCAAGTCCGGCGGATATTCCGCAGAGAGCGAGCAGAAAGAGCTTTTTCCGGACCGAATTGCGCTCCTCGAGAGCGAAAAAGACGGTTGTGCACATGGCGGTGGTGAAACAGCACAAAATTGGGTCGAGCACGCAGATGACTCCGGTCGCCATCACCAGACCTGAGGCGAGATAAAACATGGTGCAGCAGTTGGCGAGGTCGCTTTTGCCGCTTGCTTTTCTGACGGCAAAATAGAGCATGAGTGCGGTCAATCCGGTGGCGACCGCCATGGGCAGGCGCACGGCAAAGGCGTTGAAGCCGAAGAGCCATTCGCTTGCGGCGATAGTCCAGTAGCCGAGAACGGGCTTCTCGAAGTAGGGGTGTCCGAACATGGTGGGAGCGACAAAGTTGCCCGTAAGCAGCATCTCTTTGGGAATTTGTCCGTAACGGAACTCGTCCGGAGTTCCCATCGGTCTGCCGTTGAGAAAGATGATGAACGCAAAGAAATAATAGAGCAGCGGAGCTGTCACAAGCTGATTTAATTTTTTCATTTTGGTGTTTCCCTCTATGTTTCCCTTGTTATTGACAGAGTATCACTCTCCGGTTCCTTCTGACAAAAAGCATTCTGTTCTTCGGCAGGGGAAACGGAAATTTTCTGTTGTATGAGATGAATATCGCAGTATTTTTCCGCTTTTCCAGCCGTTTGGCAAGTGCTGAACAGCTGCGTTTGTTCAGCAGGATAACTTTGTGTTTGCGGAAAATCCATTTCGCAGTCGAAAAGGTCTCTTTGTCAGCGTAGATCACTGCGTCAGGAGCCATGTAACGTCCGGCAGTGCTGATAAAGAAGTCTTCATGGGCATACTTCGCCTTTATCGGGTCGGGTATCGCTCCCGGGAAGAGTATCATCATCACCGCCGCTCCGGTTGCGATGTGGAGCAGTTTCCCGACTTTGTTCTGAGGTTTCCCGTCGATGGCGATTTGAAATTGTATAAGAGCTGCGGCGCAGGCGACGGCAAAACCTGCGAGCTCGTATTTTGAGCGGTACATCAGCTTTGCCGGAAGAGTTCCGGTAAAGTAAGTCACCACCAATGCGGCAGTGAATATTAAAATCAGCAGCGAGAAGATCCTGAGTGCCCATGTCGATATTTTCAACGCCTTTTGGTCATTTTCCGCCTCTTTCAACGCCTCGCAGAAGAGCAGTGCCGCAAACGGAGAGACCATCACTGCGGCAGATAAAATTCCCGCTACCGGAAATACCAGTATTCCGGAAACGATTGCCGAACAGGAGAAAATCACGCTTCTGCGGCGGAAAAACTCTCTGCGGTCCTTCATCGCCCCCATGACCGCCTGCGGCAGTAACAGCACCCACGGAAAAGAGCCGGCAATCAGCAGTCCCGCACGGGAAAAATCGATTGTTCCGTACTTGGAAAACAGTATCATTTTGTGGTCGATCTGCCAGAGAAAAAATACGGCAAGAGCGCAGATGAAGCCGGTCACGGCTATCGGTTTTGCCTGCGGCGGACGGGCAAATATGGCGTAAAAGGCTATCGCCATAAGGGGAAACAGCATTGAGTCGAGCCCCATCGATGAGGCGAAGAAACCTGTTGCACATCCTCCTGCTGCGGCGAGCAGGTATCTCAGGTATTCCGGAGACTCCTTTTCAAGCTCGAAAGCGGCAAACGCCGAGCTCACGGCGAGGGTGAAGAGCATGGTGTTTATCATCTCTTTCAGACAGGATGTGGCGAAGGCAAAGACGAGACCGGTCGAGAGAAAAATCAATGCTGAGATGTTTCCGAACCCCTCACCGTGCATCTTTTTGCCGAGGGCACGCACGCAGAGGGCGCATATTATCGCACTCAAAGCTGGCAGCAGCCGCACGGAAACGATGTTGAATTTGAGGGCTTTGCCGAAGAGTCCGTTAAGTTCAGCGGCAAAGCTGCTTGAACTCTTCATCGAAAGAATGGCGAAGTCGAACTCCTGCGGAGCAAACATGGGTCTCTGCCACAGCGTGGCGATGTAAACGATGACGACTATCAGAGCTCCGGTCAGCAGATTTTTTTTCTCACGGGTCATTGGTCAACTCACTGTAAATGATTGATGTGTCGGAAAAATTCGAGTATCCAATTGCCGGCAAACATCCAGATGACTGCTCCGCCTGCGATGAACGGAGCAAAGGGAATGGCAAATCTGCCGATGGAGCGTCTGCGTTTGACGGCAAGAACGGTTCCGTAAATGATTCCTGCGATGCTGGCGGCAAAGAGCGAGAAACAGCACCCGAAAATGCCGATGGTCACGGCGAGGACTCCGCAGAGTTTGACATCACCGAGTCCGAGAGCGTCACGCCCTTTGGCGAGTTTCCTGCCGATGAGAGAGAACACATAGAGAAATCCCGATACTGCGGCGGCGGAAGCGAGTGCTGAAACAACTCCTTTCCACCAGACTTTCTGCCCGACCGCTTCGGGGAAAACTCCGGAAAGTATTATTGAAATCACCAGCACGGGAAAGGTGAGGTCGTCGGGAATTATACGGTGTTTGGCATCTATCCACGCAGCTCCGAGCAGATACCAGAACGCCAGCCAGTAGAGCAGAACCGTCTGCGGAGTCTGGTTCACTGCGGCGGCTTTGAGAAAAATCGCCACAAACGCCAGACCCGTGACGACTTCGACCACAAAGTAGCGGCAGGAGTACGGAGTGCGGCACTTGCGGCATTTCCCCCTCAGCACCAGATAGCTCACCACGGGGATGTTGTCGTACCACCTGATATCGTAACCGCAGCTCGTGCAGTGGCTCGGAGCACTCACCACCGACTCACGGCGGGGCATGCGCCAGATGCAGACGTTGAGAAAACTTCCCCAGCAGGCTCCGAAGGCAAAGGCGGCAAAGAGTACCGAGAAGAGCACGGCGGGGTATTCCAGACCGGCACGGAAAGCCCAGTCATAAGCAAAAAAGTATATTCCACTGAGGTTCAGCATACGGTATCCTCCTGAGAGATATCCTCTTCAAAACCGGCTTCCATTGCCGTGATATCGGGTTCGATGCCTGTCCAGATGCGGAAACTTGCCGCCCCCTGACCGATGAGCATCTGTTTGCCGCCTGCTCCCCGCAGACCGCAGGCACGGACTGCTTTCAAAAGCGCAGTCTCTTTGTAGATGGTGTCGAAGCAGTCGAAGTGACAATCTGAAGTGATAAGATTTGTGTCGATGGGCGGCGGGTCGCTCTCTTTGAGTCCGCAGCTGGTCGCCTGAATGACCAAATCACACTCTGCGAGGGCGGTTTTGAGCTGAGTTTTATCAGCGATATCACATCCTGAGGCGTTGCAGGAGCTGTTTCGGGAAATCTCTTTTGCCAGCTCCTGAGCCTTGGAAACGGTGCGGTTGGCGATGATTATGGAGTCTGCTCCTCTGAGAGCGAGGTGGAACGCCGTGGCACGGCAGGCTCCTCCGGCACCGAGAAAGAGTATCTTTTTGGCTCCGGGAACAAATCCGAACTCCTTGAAGAGGGCGTATTCGATACCGGGGCCGTCGGTCGAGTCGCCGAGCACTCTGCCGCCGATGATATTGAGCGTGTTGACACTGCCGCAGAGTTTTGCCTGCTGCGATATCTCGTCGCACAGGGGAACCACGGCGTGTTTGTGCGGAACAGTGAGGTTGACTCCTTTGAGGTGTTCAGCGGCGAAGCGTACAAATTCCGGCAGGTCGCTGACATCGACCTGCAGTCTGGCGTACGGTCTGCCGAGGTTTGCACTCCGGAACGCCGCATTCTGCAAACCGGGCGAGCGGCTGTGGGAGACCGGGTCTCCGATGACCAGATAACGGATATTTTTATCCAAAGCGCGCATCAATGCACTATAATTTAACATAATTTCCTCTTTTTGACTGGAATATTTGCCGTTTCGGGTGTAATATACATTAAGTTCATTTGATTGGCAAACAAAAAGAGGGATATTTATCCCGCAAAATATGCAAAAACAGGAGTTTTTTTGATGTTGAAAAGATTTTTATTGTTGTTGACTTGCGCAGTCTCTGTGTTTCTGCTCTGCGGATGTGAGGAGTTCCGTGAGGCGATGGAGCTCGGCGGAACAAGCGAAAATCCGATGAGCGAGGACTACACCGCCCGCTTTGTGGTCGGTATCTTCAGCGAAGTGCAGTATCCGAGAGCCACCGAGCTCGAGCGTGAGATCGAGATGCCCAGCGGCAGAAAGGTGTGGATCAACGTCAACCAGAGTTTCAGCAGTAAAAATTTGCGTGACTGCCGGGTCGTCGTGCGTCCGGGAAATCCCGACATCTGCGACTTGCAGTTCAAGTTCGACAAGCGGGGCAGGACTATCTGGGAGATGCTTGCAGGACGTCACCGCGGTGAGGCAGTCATCCTCGCCGTTGACGGCAGGGGAGTGGGCAAATTTATTCCCGAGTTCCCCAAGAACAACAGCAACTGGGTGACTCTGCGGGTCGGAGTCGATGCCTACACCGCAAGGGGCATCGCCAAATATGCCAAAGCCAATTACGACTACTATAATCCCGATGCGGCAAGCTGGTTCCACTGGATGCTTGAGATGTGATTTTTTCCCGGAGGCGTGATGGAGGATACCAATTCATTCATCTCAAGAGATCTGTCGTGGCTCGACTTCAACATGAGGGTGCTCGACGAGGCACGGTGTGAAGCCAATCCGCTGCTGGAAAGATTGAAGTTTATTTCCATAACCGACAGCAATCTCGATGAGTTTTTCATGGTGCGTATCGCAGGCTTGCGCCGCAAAGTGCGCAGCGGATGCGATCTGCCCGACCCTGCCGGATTGCGTCCGTCGGAGCAGCTTGAGCTTGCGCATGAAAAGGTATCCTCTCTGCTTTCCCGACGGCAGGATGTGCTCGGCTCGATACTGAAAAAACTGGAAAAATACGGCATCAGAGTGCGTGAGTCGTGCGATCTTGCCGACAGTTTGAAAGATGAACTTGCGGAGCTTTTTGCAACTCAGATACTGCCGGTGCTGACTCCGTTTGCCGTCGATTCCGCCCACCCGTTCCCCCTGCTGACCTCGGGAGCGATCGTCATCGCGGTGGAACTTGAGGGGAAGTACGGGAAATCCGACTACGCTTTCGTTGAGGTCCCCGGGGTGCTCGACCGCTTCTGGGAAATCAGGAAGAGCGATGATGAGGTGCTCTTCGTCACGCTCGAGTCTCTCATCGCCGACAATCTCAACCAGCTCTTCACCGGATGCCGCATCACCGACCATCTGATTTTCCGCATCACCCGTGATATGGATCTCACATTCACCGATGACGGTGAGGCGAGTATTATGGAAAGTATCCACACCAAGCTCCAGCAGCGCAAACAGCGTGAGGCGATAAGACTGGAGTTTTTCCGCCGTGATACCGGCAGGCTCGCCGCATGGCTGAGAAAGAGTCTGGATATCGCTCCTGAATTCTGTTACCGGGTCGATGGTTACATCTATCTCAAACAGTTTGCCGAACTGGTTTCCAAAATCAATATGCCCGAATTGCTCGAAGATGAGTGGAAGAGCATCGCAGTCCCCGAGTTCAGCGGAAACGGCAGCTCATTTGACATCATCAAAAAGCACGGAACGATCCCGGTATTTCTGCCGTATCACAGCTTCGACTGCATCATCCGTCTGCTCAACGAGGCGGCTGATGACCCCGATGTGCTGGCGATAAAACAGACTCTCTACCGGGTCGGCAGTACGAGTCCGGTGGTCGATGCCCTGCGCCGTGCGGCGGAAAACGGCAAGCAGGTGACGGCGGTCATCGAGCTGCGTGCCCGCTTCGATGAGGGCAACAACATCCGCCGTGCCAAGGCTCTTGAGGAGTCGGGAGCTCATGTGGTTTACGGAGTGAGCGGTCTGAAAGTCCACGCCAAAGCCCTGCTTATCGTGCGGAGGGAAAACGGCAGGCTCCGCCGGTATGTCCACCTCGCCACCGGAAACTACAACGCCAAAACGGCAAAGCAGTACACCGATATCGGAATATTGACCACCGATGACGGAATATGCAGTGATACGGCGGCTCTCTTCAATGTTTTGACCGGCTGTTCGACAGCTCCGCACTGGAAAAGTTTTGCCTGCGCTCCGTACACTCTGCGCAGCCGTCTGGAGGAGCTTATTGAGCGTGAAATATCCTTTGCCCGTGCCGGAAAACCCGCCCGCATAACTGCCAAGATGAACAGTTTGTCGGATGAAAAAATGGTGCGGCTGCTCCATGAGGCGGCGGATGCGGGAGTCGAACTCCAGCTCGTCGTGCGGGGGATATGCTGTTTCAAAAAGCTGAGAAAAGAGAAGAACGTGAGGATAATAAGCATCGTTGACCGCTATCTCGAACACAGCCGCATATTCTGTTTCCACAATAACGGAGAGCGTGAGTTTTATCTCAGCAGTGCCGACTGGATGACCCGCAATCTCGACCGCCGCATCGAACTCATGTTCCCGGTGACGGATGAAAAAATATGTTTCATGCTGAGCACGATGCTCAACTTCTCTTTGCAGGATTCCGACAAGGCACGGGAACTCAAAACCACCGGTACCTACACCCGTCCGGAAATAAAAGAGTACACCGGCAACCGCAGTCAGAAGCGGGCTTACTGTTTCTTCAAAAACCTTTCCGGAAATGCCGATGACGGAGACGTCCACGATGATTGATGTTGTGCCTGGATGGGGCTGTTGCAAAACCTTATTGTTTCAGCATCGTATGGTGAGGGAGTTTAAGAGGCTGCTTGCCTCTTAAAAATCTCCCGGCAGGGGAGAGTCCCCTGCACCTCTGGACACATGATTTTGAATAAAATCATGTGTCCGAC
>JAFVZB010000043.1 GCA_017508385.1 Lentisphaeria bacterium
CCACCGGAGCCGGAGATGTGTTCCACGGAGCATTCTGCGTGCGCTATCTTGAGACAAAAGATGTGTACGAGTGTATGCGTTTTGCCTCAGCCGTCTCAGCTTTGAAGTGCCTGAAATCAGGCGGAAGAACCGGTATCCCGAGCCGGGCAGAGGTGGATGAGTTTTTGAAAAGGGTCTGTTCCGACATGGGTAGGTAAAGGTAAATAAAAAAGTTCCCCGCTTTTCTTGAAAGGGAGAGAGGGGCGCGGGGAGAGAGGGAAAACTTCTTTTCCCGTGAAAAGAAGTTTTCCCTCTTTCCCCGCATCATCTCGCCATATCAGGAACAAAGTTTTTGAAAAAACATTCCAAATACTAACATAAAGGGTTGTTGAAATGCAGGAAAAATTCAAAATCTGTTACATGCCGCTTTCGAAGGTCAACTGGACAAATGATACTTTGGAAGCCGCCCGTGCCAACGCTGTCGCCTTTCTGAAAAGTCTCCCCGGAGTCGAAGTCATCGGCGGAGACAGGATGCTTACTCTCGAAGATGAGGCGGTCGGACAGCTTGAGGAAATCGAAAAGGCTCAGCCCGACCTCATCATTACCCACTTCATGACCTTCTCTCTCGGAGTCGTTCCTCCGATGTACGCTCAGCGTCTCAACGTTCCCGTGGTGCTCTGGAGCATGAAAGAGCCCGACCCGCAGGGCGGCAGGCTGCAGAACAACTCTTTCTGCGCCGCCAATATGAACGCCCACCACATGTGGAGACTGCATATCCCCTATTTCCATGTGCACGCCGAGCCGGGTTCGGATGATGCGGCAGCTCAGCTGCTTCAGGCTATCCGGGTCACCAAAGCGATGAAAGAGCTCAGCCGTATGCGCATCGGTCTGGTCGGCGGACGTGTTCCCGGTTTTTACACCAGCTGCTGCTCTGAGATGCTGCTGCGCCGCAAGCTCGGTCCTGAGGTGAAAATCATCACCCAGCATGAACTCTTTACCACTGCGGAAAGGCTCACCGATGCCGAAGTGAAAGATGCGACCGACACCCTGCTGTCAGATGCTCCCTGCCATCCGACCGATGGTCCGAGAGAGGGACAGCTGGAAAAATCAGCCCGCCTCTTCGGAGCAGTCAAGAAGCTCAAGGATAAATTCATGGTCGATACCTTCGCCATGCGCTGCTGGCCCGAGGTGATCCTCAATGACCTTTACGGAATTGCCGTCTGCTCCACGCTCGGACACCTGACCAACCACGGTTTCGTCACCGCCTGTGAGGGCGATGTTTACGGAGCAGTCATGATGCGCATAGCCAAAACGGTCTCAAATGATATGCCCTTTTTCTGCGATCTTATCATCGCTGAGGGCGAGTACGGTGTGGCATGGCACTGCGGAGCCGCTCCGTGCAAGCTCTGCAAAGAGGGATTTCAGCCGACGTTGCGCTGCAGTGCCACCGTTGAGGGAGGCGGAGTCAAAGGCATCACCAATGAATTTCCGCTGAAACCGGGCAGAGTCACCCTTGCCCGCCTCGGCGAGACCCGTGACGGAGAGGGTTACAGAATGCTCATCGCCACCGGTGACGGACTCGATACCGATTTGTTTGTAAGAGGCAATCCGCTCAAAATCAAATTTGATGCCGGCTGCGATGCCGTGCGTAAAGAGGTCATCAACAACGGCTGGGAGCACCACTACGCTCTGATGTACGGAGATCAGTCAGAGGCTCTGCTCGCTCTCTGCCGCAACATGGATATTCAACCAACAATAATCAAG
>JAFVZB010000005.1 GCA_017508385.1 Lentisphaeria bacterium
GCATAAAAAATATATATTCACATGGAGAAAAAAATGACGTTCAATCAGAGAACAGTGGTCATCACCGGAGCGGCAGGTAAAATCGGTCGCGCTTTAGCAAAAGAATTTGCAGCTTTCGGCGTAAAACTCTTCCTAACTGATATTGATATGGATAAACTCAATCAGTTTGCCGGAGAATTAAGTGCGTCCGGAGCAGATGTCCATACTTATTTCATGGATGTCACCCAATCAGCTTCCATATCCTCTGCATCAGCAAACATCCTTGCTGATGCCGGTCATGTGGATATCTTGGTCAACAACGCTGGATGCTGGCCCAAAGGTACTGCCATTGAAACTTCCGAAGAGGACTGGGAAAACATTATAAATCTCAATTTGCACAGCGTGTTCCGTCTTTCAAGAATATTCGGAATTGAAATGAAAAAGCAAAAGTACGGCAGGATCATAAATTTGAGTTCCATTGCCGGAATTTGCGGTCTGCCCGGAAGATGCGCCTATTCAGTCGCAAAAGCCGCCGTTATCATGCTTACAAAAACCATGGCAATGGAGCTTGCAAAAGACGGTATCACTGTCAACAGCGTCTCTCCCGGATTGATACAGAATGATCACGTTCCCTCAAACGGCACCTGGCTGGGATATACCGGCATCGGAGACGACGTGGCAAAAGCTATCGTTTTTCTTGCAGCAGATGAATCCGGCTACATTACCGGTATCGATATGCCGGTTGACGGCGGACGCATTCTCGGACCGCTCAATCCCGTATTCAAAGGATAATACTTTTTTGAAATATTTTTAAAATTTCGCTTGCAACAATTGATAACCGATACTATATTTTTATATCGCAAACGAAATTCATTTCCAAAATAACAAGGAGAGAGAAATGGCTGATTACACCAACACCAAGACCGCTGAGAACCTCGCTTACGCTTTTGCCGGAGAGTCTCAGGCCCGCAACAAATACACCTACTTTGCCTCTGTCGCAAAGAAAGAGGGTTTCCAGCAGATCGCTGCTATCTTTGAAGAGACTGCCAACAACGAGAAAGAGCACGCAAAGCTCTGGTTCAAAGAACTTCAGGGTATCGGCGACACTGCCGCCAACCTCAAATCCGCTGCTGCCGGTGAGCATGAAGAGTGGACTGAGATGTATAAAGGCTTCGCCGACGTTGCCGAGGCTGAGGGTTTTGCTGATCTCGCCCGCAAGTTCCGCCGTGTTGCCGAAATCGAGAAGCATCACGAGGAGCGTTATCTCAAGCTGCTCTCAAATATTGAGAAAGGCGAAGTCTATGAGAAAGTCGGTCCGAACCGCTGGTTCTGCCGCAACTGCGGACACGTTTATATCGGAGAGAAAGCTCCTGAGCTCTGCCCGGTCTGCGCCCATCCGCAGGCTTACTTCGAGATCGAGGCTCAGAACTACTGATTTGCAGTTCAGAATTTCAAGTTCAAAGGGGCTGTTGCAAAACCTTATTGTTTCAGCATCGTATGGTGAGGGAGTTTAAGAGGCTGCTTGCCTCTTAAAAATCTCCCGGCAGGGGAGAGTCCCCTGCACCTCTGGACACATGATTTTGAATAAAATCATGTGTCCGAC
>JAFVZB010000044.1 GCA_017508385.1 Lentisphaeria bacterium
AGATTTCAAGCAAAAACTTGAAGAATACATTTGCTATTTCAATAACGAAAGAGTATCTTTAACATTAAAAGGAATGAGCCCGGTAAAATACCGAACCCATTCCACATAATTTAACCCGTCCAAATTTTTGGGGTCACATCATTTTGCAACAGCCCCTTTTTTGTGTCGTTTTTTTTGCAGCAAACGGAATCAGTAGGTTGTTTTTTCCGGGTGGACTACTTCGTAGGATGAACTTTGTTTGCGGTAGAGTCCCGGAGGCATGGCGGTGTATTGTCTGAATATGCGGTAGAATACTTCGAGGTTTTCAAAGCCGCAACCCTGGGCGACCTCTTTGATGGATAATGTCGTTTCCTCAAGCATTCTTCTTGCATTGGCTATTCTGCGGTCCAGAATGTAGCTGTGCGGTGTCGCATCAAGGTAGCGTTTGAATTGACGGAACAGGTGGTTCCGGCTGATGTTGGCGATCTGGCACATGTTCTCTATGTCAAGGGGTTCGGAAATGTGCTCCTCAATGTATTTCAAGAGCGGTATCAGATTGCTCTTTACCGGAATATTCATCAATCCCGGCACTATTGCACTGTTCACCGTTTCCGGAGCTCCGGCGTGGGCGGTGAGCACCGAACGGCAGTAGTCACAGAGTTTCGGGTCATACGGGGCCCGCTCGTACCAGTTGCGGGTGAAGCGGATAAAATCATCGAGGCTCTGGCTGCTGCCCCGCCACTGCGAAACTCTCGGCAGAACCCGCTTTGTCTTATTGACAATAAAATGAAAAACCGCACATTTATACGGCGATGCCGGAGTAGTATCCCAGATGGTGTGCTCTCCTGCAATGTGCCAGAATATCGTTCCCCGTGAAAATTTTTTCGTTCTTCCCTCATGGACAAAATAAACTTCTCCGTCAGTGAGCAGTTCGACCAGCTCTCTGTCTCGGGGGATTTGGAGCGGAATTATCGGCAGGCTGACATGGGCAGCGTTGTAAAACCATGCCCGTTGAAGTGTTGCAGTTATATCCTGATTTTCCATGATGGTTACATTTAGTTAAAAGATGGTACTTTTTGTCAATTGAAAAGTTGTCGCCAAGTGCTATTTTAATAGCAGAGTCAACAGTTGTTCCGCTATTAAAATAATACGGAATAACGAGATTGTCAATCCCATTCGGGGGTTTTCAGTCAAAAATAAATATAAAGGATGGAAAAATGGTCAAAGAAATTGGTGTTCAGCTTTACAGCTTGCGCGAAATGGCGAAAGATGATTTTCCCGGCGTGCTGAAATTTGCTGCTGAAGTCGGTTACAAGGCGGTCGAGCCTGCCGGATTTTTCGGCTATACTCCCAAAGAGGTCAAAAAGATGGTCGATGACCTCGGTCTTAAGATATATACCAGCCATACTCCGTGGGCTTGCCGCGGTCCGGTGAGCGAAGTTATCGACACTGCCGGCGAACTCGGACTTGATAAGGTCGCCTGCGGATTCGGTCCTGACGATTTCAAAGATCTCGACAGCATCAAACGTACCGCTGATATCGTCAATGCCACCATTGCTGATCTCAAGAAAGCCGGATTGACTCTCTTCCAGCACAACCACAGCTGGGAGTTTGAGAAAATCGACGGCAGACTCAAATATGATATCTACGCCGAGATGGTTCCTGAGGTGAAGTTCCAGATCGACGCTTTCTGGTCAAGCAACTTCGGAGCAAACGACCCTGCTGAGATGGTCAAAAAGTTTGCCGACCGCATGGTGTCACTGCACATCAAAGACGGCAGCTTCGAGCAGGATCAGGCAAAATGGAGAATCGTTGACGGTTATCCGGATCGTGACCTCAAGCTCCGTCCGCTCGGAACCGGTCAGATGGATATTCCTGCTATCATCGCAGCAACTCCTGAGTCGGTCAACTGCGCCATCGTCGAGCTTGACTACTGCGTGATCGAGATGAAAGAGGCTCTGCGCCAGAGCTACGCTTACATGACCTCCAACGGACTTGCCGTCGGCAACAAATAACTCCGGCACAGGTGTAATATGAAAAAGACTAAATGCGGTATCATCGGTTGCGGAATGATCAGTGATACCTATTTCAAAGCTGCAAAGCGTTTCCGCAATATCGAAATCGTCGCCTGCAGTGATATCATCCCTTCACGTTCAGCCGCCAAAGAGGAGCTGTACGGTGCCAAGGCGATGACCAACGAAGAGCTGCTTGCCATGCCGGAAATCGAGATCGTGTTCAACCTCACTCCTCCGCTGGTGCACTCAAAAATCGATATCGACGTTCTCAATGCAGGCAAACACGTTTACTCCGAGAAGCCTTTCGGAGTCGATGCCGATGATGCCCGCAAAGTTATCGAGCTTGCCAAATCCAAAGGATTGTGGGTCGGATGCGCTCCTGACACCTTCCTCGGCGGCGGACTTCAGACCGCCCGTAAGATGATCGACGACAACTGGATCGGCAAACCTCTTTCCGGAACTGCCATCGTTCAGGGCAGAGGTCCTGAAAAATGGGGACAGGCTCCCTTCTTTTACACTTACGGAGCAGGTCCCATGCTTGATCTCGGTCCCTACTATGTGACGGCTCTGGTCAACTTGCTCGGTCCGGCAAAGAGTGTCACCGCCGTTACCGGTAAGGGATACGAGAGCCGCACTTTCGGAGCAGAGGTCGCAGAGCAGTATCAGGATCAGTACAAACCCTACGACAGCTATCCTGTTACCGTTTCAACCCACCTCGCCGGAGTCATCGAGTTTGAGTGCGGAGCGATCATCACCGTGATTGCCAGCTTCGATGTCTGGAAACACTCACACACGCCGATCGAGATTTACGGAACCGAGGGTACTTTGCAGGTTCCCGACCCCAACACTTTCGGCGGTCCGGTTAGACTCTTCAAGCCCGGTTACGAGGATTGGCAGGATGTTCCGCTCGCCTACGGCTACACCGATAACAGCCGGAGCATCGGCGTTGCAGATATGGCTAAGGCTCTTGAGAACGGACGCAAGCACCGTGCAAACGGCGAACTTGCCAATCACGTTCTGGAAATCATGCTCGCCTTTGACAAATCAAGTAAAGCGGGCGCAAAGGTCGATATCGTGAGCCGCTGCGAAAGACCGGCTCCGCTTCCGCTCGGCTTGGAAGATGGTGAAATCGACGACTGATAATTCCATTTGAGTCATTGTACTGAAAAGCTCCGCTGAACTGCGGAGCTTTTTTTATGGCAAGGCTCTGTTCCCGACATGGGTAGGTAAAGGTAAATAAAAAAGTTTCCCCGCTTTTCTTGAAAGGGAGAGGGGGGCGCGGGGAGAGAGGGAACAAAGCTTATGGCAAAAAATATGGCTGCAAAACGCATTGTTTCGCAGCCATATTGATAAGCGGTGTATTACTGCATCCAGCTGTAATTGCCTATCTCAAGGAACAGTTTGGCGTAGGATGCCGTTTTCGGCATCAGCTGTCTGAGAGAACCGTGGTCGTTTGTGCTGACGTGACCATCGAGCCACGCAACGTTGGCTCTGCCGTTGTGGTTTCCTGCAAAACCGCTGTTGGCGAAGTCGAGCCAGTACCACGGGCAGTTTCTATTGTTTTTGACACTTGCGCCGTCTGCGATCATGTAAAAACGTGACGGATTTTGGATAAATGACGGACGGACACAGATGCCTCCGAAAGCACGATCGCCCATCTTGAACGCAAGAGTTTCACGCTCTCTCAGGTATTCGTCTGAACCAGCCGGGTGGGAGGTCGGGTGGTGGTCTGCATGAAGAGATGCTCCGTATGTTGAAATATGCCATCCCATATTTGCAGAGCCGATCGGGTCGGGAGCTGATTTATCCAATGGAACAAAGGGGAAAACTGCCGGGCAGAGCACCATTTTTTCACTCGAAAGGTAACTGCCGCCAAGACGTTTTTTCTGTTCGGAAGTTCCGTATCTCTGCATGCTCTCTTTGCAGATCATCTCTCTGAATGTACGTGCGTTGCCAGCCATATAGTAGAGCGGCATCATTTTGTGGTCTTCGATGTAGAGCTGCATGGCAAGTGCACACTGCTTGAGGTTGTTTGTGCACTGGTTGGCTTTGCCGCGGGCACGGGCACTGGAAAGCGCAGGCATGAGGATCGAAGCCAAAATCGCAATGATGGCAATTACAACGAGAAGCTCAATCAGGGTGAAGTCCATGGACTTTCTGTTTGAACTCAAACAGAAATGTTTGGTTCTAAGCATATTTCTTACCTTTCCTGTTAGTTGTTGTGTCTACTTTTTCAGCCATTTTGCGGCTTTTGCTCCGATGTCGGAACGGTTGAAGCAGCCGTCAAAATGAATTTCTTTAACTCCTGCGTAGGCGTTTTTGATAGCCTCGTCGATGGATTTGCCTCTGGCGGAAACGCCGAGAACACGGCCTCCGGCGGAAACGATATTTTTGTCGGCATCGAAAGCGGTTCCGGCGTGGAAAACGACCGCTCCCTTTGCTGCTGCTTTGTCGAGTCCGGAAATAACTTTGCCTTTGGCATATTTGCCGGGGTAGCCGCCTGAGGCGATGACCACTGAAACGGCGGGGTCGTCGCTCCAGATGAGGTCGGCTTCGGCAAGACGTCCTTCAGTGACCAGCTTGAGAGTCTCGGCAAAGTCGCCATCGAAACGGCGGAGAACTGCCTGTATCTCGGGGTCTCCGAAGCGGACATTGAACTCAAGCACTTTCGGAACGCCGTTTGAAATCATCAAGCCGACAAAAATAACTCCGCGGAAGTTGAGCTTTTCGCTCTGCACTCCCTTGAGGAAAACCTGCAAAATCTCTTTGTCGATGCGCTCGGCAACTTCGTCAGTCACAACGGGAGCAGGGGAGTAAGCACCCATTCCGCCGGTATTGGGACCTTCGTCGTTGTCAAAGACACGTTTGTGATCCTGACTCGATACCATCGGAATGATGGTGTTGCCGTCGCAGAGAGCAAGAATTGAAGCCTCCTCGCCGACCAGCATCTCCTCAATGACCACTTTCGCTCCGGCGGAACCGAACTCGCCGCCGAAACATCCGTCAACAAAGTCGCAGGCTGATTTGGCATCAGGAGCGACCAGAACGCCCTTTCCGGCGGCAAGACCGTCGGCTTTCACTACGATTCCGTCGGCTCCGGAAGCAAATTCGTTGTTGATGTACTCTTTGGCTTTGCAGGCGCACTCGAAAGTGGCGGCTTTGGCGGTAGGAATACCGTATTTGACCATGAAACGTTTGGCATAGTCCTTGCTGCCCTCAAGCTGGGCTGCCTCTTTGTCAGGACCGAAAACGGCAAGGCCGCGGGCTTTGAACACATCGACGATTCCATCGCAGAGCGGAGCTTCCGGACCGACAACGGTAAGGTCGATTTTGTTTTCAACAGCGAAATCAGCCATCTTTTCGAGCTCATCAACGTTGATGTTGACGCACTCGGCGTCAGCGGCGATTCCGGCGTTGCCCGGAGCACAGTAGATTTTTTCGGCCTGCCGACTCTGTTTCAAACACCAGACAATAGCGTGTTCACGGCCTCCTGAGCCGACAACGAGAATTTTCATCTTGATATCTCCATCTTTAATTAATTTATGACAACTTGTCCGTCAAACGAAAGATTGTAAGTTGTGCGGCGGTCACCGAGCCGGTAGGCGTGGATTATCGCACTTTGCAGCGAACGCAGCATAAAATCAAAGCCGCGGTTGACCTTTGGCATGATGACATGGTAGGTCGAGCCGTTGCGGTAGCGGATGTAAAAATCGAGCTGCTCAGGGTCGGAAATCGAGAGTTGCAGCATTTCCATATCGGGGAAATTCCTGATGATAGTGTTGATCAAATTGATTGCGGGTTTGATTTCGGGCAGTCGGTCGCCTCCGGCAAGTTTTCCGTGAGGTATTCCGGTGATGACAGGAATCTTTATCTGAGTGGCGATCGAGCGTCTGCGCTCCATGACGATGCAGTTTTCATCGACCACCCAGCGTGAACGCGGATAGTTGATGATGGCCCTCGGAGTGCGTTCGGTAATATCAATGTGCAGCGTGTCGGGAAGAATTCTGACCACCCTCGCATCCTCAACGCTGGGAATGCGGCGCAAATCGCTCCTGACTTTTCTGATATCGATAGAAAAGATGTTGGAGTTCTTCTGTAATTTAAGATACCTGATAAGTTCGGCATCCTTTTTGTTCCAGTATCCCGGACTTGCAACGCTGAGCTCCCTGAAAGCAAATCTGGGATTGGATTGGAACATCAGGCTTTTGAGTAAAATAAAAAACGCAATGACAGCGCAGATAATCACGACTGAGATCGACAGCAGAATCAGAGCTCTGCGCCGTTTAGTCTTGATATCCGGAATTGAAATCGGATTTTTTTTGTTGTTGTCCTTAGCCATAATTTGTTCCTGTAAATTGCACCACAATAATATACTCCTGCAAGCGTTAAATTCAACATAAAACGAAAAATAGAGGAGTATTTTTTTGAAAAAACGGCAAAAAAAGCGAAAAAAAGCAAAAAACGGCTTGAAATTTGTTCCAAACAAGCGTATCTTATATGCCATACTGCAAATGGTGGATGTAGCTCAGTTGGTTAGAGCGCCTGGTTGTGGCCCAGGAGGTCGCCGGTTCGAGTCCGGTCTTCCACCCCATTTTTTTGCCCAAAAAATGGGCAAAAAAACATGAAGCCTGAAAAGACTTCGCTTCATGGCACGCAGTGCCGCTTCATGCAGCTTAAGCTGCGCTTCATACTTTTGTGTGCTTGACACGCCGGAGGCGTGCAAGACACAAAGTGCTTCATAAAACGCCTTTTCAGATGAAGCATTGTTCCACTATCGTTTCACAATATGAAGCAGCTTCATTTCATTCCGCTATGAAGCATTCGCTCCGCTCATATTATGAGAAAATGAAAAATGAGAGTTGGAGTGATCTTCTGTCAGAGTATGCGCGGAATCCGCATAAAATCTCCCCAAATTCTCCGCTGTAAGAGGTCATTAGCCCTCCGCCGGAGAAAGAAAATCACTTGAAGCACACTGCGGTGTTATATCCGCCTGCCTTAAATCTTCTTTATCTGCACTTAATAATGCGATTCAGATTCATTGTTCTATAAGCATGTGGACGCAAAATATTCAAATCCATAATGATTTTCACTTTTTCATAAAAATCATTGTCTGTTTTTGCTCTTTTATATGCCCTGTACGAATTCCATAATAAATCTGCAAAGGTTTCTGCAAAAATGTGTGCTTTCATATATTCCGGAAAATTCTCTGTATTGATTATGTATAATTGTCTGAATATATTTCTCATCATTAATCTGCTGGATTGATCAATATACAAGACTCCATCAATGTATAAAATTCCATTGGGAACCGGTTGCCCATTTATTTTCAA
>JAFVZB010000045.1 GCA_017508385.1 Lentisphaeria bacterium
ACCAACCCCCCATCACCACTTACAAATCAATAAGCTCGTTGTCGATGAGGCGGGTGGTTCCGAAGAAGCAGGCGGCTGCGACGAGGAGTTGTGAGGTGTGAGGGGTGGGTGGTTTCATGGTATCGATATCGAGGGCGGAGACGTAATCGACATTTCCTCCGGCGGAAGCCATGATATTTTTGGCGTTTTCGAGTGCGGAGCCGATGGCTGAGAGACCCTGTTTTTCGATGAGTTCCCTTGCTTCGAGGAGCGACTTGTGGATAGAGAGAGCTCTTGAGCGTTCATCGTCTGAGAGGTAGCGGTTTCTTGAGCTGAGTGCGAGACCGTCGGAGTCACGGACGAGGGCACCGGGGATGATTTCGATGGGGAAATCGAGGTCTCTTACCATGCGTTTGATGACGAAGAGCTGCTGGGCGTCTTTGAGGCCGAAAACGGCGAAGTCGGGCTGGGTGAGCAAAAAGAGCTTGGCGACAACGGTGGTGACTCCGCGGAAGAACGTGGGACGGCTTGCTCCGCAGAGAGGCTTTGAGAGCTCGGTCTCGGTCACCCATGTTGAGGCATCGTCGGGATACATTTCCTCAGGAGTCGGAGCAAAGATGACATCGACCTTGCGGTCGGCGCAGAGATTGGCGTCACGGTCGAAGTCTCTGGGGTACTGGTCGAGGTCCTCGGTGGGAGCGAACTGGGTGGGGTTGACGAAGATGGAAACGATGACGATATCGGCTTTGGCTCTGGCTATATCAATAAGCGATAGGTGTCCATCGTGCAGAAAGCCCATGGTGGGAACAAAGCCTATGACTTTGCCTTGTTTTTTCTGTTCAAGGGCAAACTTCTGCAACTCTTTTCTTGAATTTATTATAATCATTTTTTATTTCCTCAGGTAGTTAAGGTAAATAAGAAAGAGAACCGGCGACGGACGCATTGTGGTCAATCTCGTGCCTTGCTTCTGCGCTGCTTCGGTCATGTACAAAAAGTACACTCCCTCAGCTGCTCGGGCGCAAAACACTTTTCTTGACTCACACTGCATCCATCGATGGAAACGAGCTGTCCCGAATAGTTTCCGATGTGGCTCGCTTGTGTTTTGCTAATAAAAAATATGACCGCAGGCAAATTTTTTGCGGTTCTGCGGTCACGGCGTTTGTATCAGGTTCAGATCTCGACGAGCCAGTTGTGGGTGTCGGGGAGCTCTCCGTACTGGATACCGGTCATCTGCTTGTAGAGCTTCTCGAGCACGGGACCGATTTCGGTGAGCTTGTAATCGTAAACTTTGTCACCGTCGAAAATTCTTCCGACCGGAGTGAGCACCACGGCGGTACCGCAGGCGGCGACTTCGGTGAAGGTGGCGAGTTCCTCGACATTGACCTGGCGGCGCTCGACGACCATTCCGAGATCCTGAGCTATCTGCATGAGGCTCTTGTTGGTGATCGAGGGCAGAATGGAGTCAGAACGGCTGGTGACGTACTTGCCGTCAGCAGTGATGGCGAGGAAGTTGCTGGTGCTGAACTCATCGATGCAGGTGTGAGTGGCAGGGTCGAGGAAGAGTGCCACGGGGCAGTGGTTATCCTTGGCGATCTTGCCCGAGAGCAGACTTGCGGCGTAGTTTCCTGCGGCTTTGATGTGTCCGGTACCGTGCGGAGCGGCACGGTCGAAGTCACGGGAGATCATGGCATCGACGGGTTTGATTCCTCCCTTGTAGTAAGCACCGACGGGCATGACCATGATGACCAGCTCGTACTCTTTGCTGGGAGCAACTCCGACCTGCGGAGTGGTTCCGAACATCACAGGACGGATGTAAAGTGAACCGCCGCTGCCGTACGGAGGAACATAATCAGCATTGTCTTTGACCACGGTCTTGACCGCCTCGACGAACTTTTCGACCGGGAACTCCGGCATGAGCAGCTGTCTGGCAGAGGCGTTGATGCGTCTGGCATTTTCGTCAGGACGGAAGATACGCACCTTGCCATCCTTGCATCCGAAAGCCTTCATTCCCTCGAAGATAGCCTGACCGTAGTGGAGCACGTTGGCGGCAACGGAAATATTGATGTTGTAGTCACTGCAAAGTTTACCCTCATCCCACTTGCCGTCGGCGTAGTGGAAGCGGATGTTGCTGCGGGTCGGCATAAAAGCAAAGCCGAGTTTATCCCATTCGATATTCATTTTGACATCTCTCTTTCTATATAGGTTATGGAAATAGCATTTCTATAAGATACCCCGGAAACCAGAATTTTTCAAGTTATTTCAGTCCGCAGTGAAGAAAAAAAGCGGCATCCGTCATCCGTCGCTGAAGCTATGGATGACAAGTCGATGCTAACTGGCATACGTCACCCCGGAAACCAGAATTTTTCAACCTGCCTGCAACTTTTTTTGATTTTTTTACGATTCCGCTCTTGACTTGATTGCGGATCATGGTATATTAAAAGCATGGTTTGAATTTAACAAGCGAAGAAAATGAAACAGATTTTTAACAACATCAGCATTATTATTATCGTCGTCGCAGCCGTAATTATCGGTTGCGTTACGACTGGTTGCTGCTGTTGAGCGAAACTTGAAATACGATAGTTCGACCTCTCACCGGTAATCAGCGGTGAGGGGTTTTTTTATGGTTTGATTTTATTAACGGAAAACATGGATAACAGAAAATGAATACAGAAGTTAACAACGCTTCATTTGTTCCGGGACTCATTGTCTCCGGTTCTGTTGTCGTATCCGTTGCCGTCGTCATTATTATTGCCGTTATTATTATTATCGGCAGTTCCGGCGTGGCGTGAAGTCAAACGAAAGCAAGCAAGCGAGCCCCGTCGGAATAAAATCCGGCGGGGTTTTTTTATTAACATAAGAGAGCAAAATAAAATGAAGAAAGATGTCCTGAATTTTGAAAAATATGCAAGCGACAGTATTTGCAGAAAAACGCAAAACGCTCATTTGCATCGACGGATGCAGTGTGAGTCAAGGTCGTGTTTTGCGCCCGAGCAGCTGAGGGAGTGTACGACTGTACATGACCGAAGCAGCACAGAAGCAAGGCACGAGATTGACCACAATGCGCCGTCGCCGGTATTTTTTTCTTCACAACAAATGGGGAATAAGAAATGAAGAAATCAGGAGCAGCAATAGTAATCGAGGCGTTGTGCCGCAATGGTGCCGATACTGTTTTCGGTTATCCCGGAGGAGCAGTCCTGCCCATCTATGATGAACTCTATCAGAACACCCACCGCATCAACCACGTTTTGTGCGCCCACGAGCAGAACGCCGCCCACGCCGCCGACGGATACGCCAGAGTCACCGGCAAGCCCGGAGTAGTCATCGCCACCAGCGGCCCCGGAGCCACCAATCTGGTCACGGGCATAGCCAACGCCTACCTCGACAGCGTTCCCCTTGTAGCCATCACCGGAAACGTGGCAGTTCCTCTGCTCGGACGTGACAGCTTTCAGGAGGTTGACATCACCGGAATAACTCAGGAAATAGTCAAGCACAACTTTGCCGTCAGCGATGTGAAAGATTTGAACGGCATACTCGACGCCGCATTCAAAATCGCCTCATCCGGCAGACCCGGCCCGGTGCTGGTGGATATCCCCAAGAGCATCCAGACCGATGTGTGCGAAGAGAGCCAGTACACTCTTCAGGAGCTCTTCTTCAACGACCTGCCTGAATTGGATTTGACCGAAACGCTCAGTTTGATAAGTTCCGCAGAGCGTCCTCTGATATACTCAGGCGGCGGAGTCGTCTCTGCCGGAGCAAGTTATGAACTGCTTACTCTGGCAAAGCGCATCTCGGCACCTGTGACCTTCAGCATGATGGGGTTGACCGCACTCCCGGCTGATGAGCCGCTCAATCTCGGAATGTGCGGTATGCACGGAACCGGGAGCTCCGCAAACGTGTTCAGCAAGTGTGATCTGGTAATCGCCCTCGGAGTCCGTTTTTCCGACCGTGCCACCGGGAACACTGCCAAGTACAAAGAGGGCAAAAAGATAATTCACGTCGATATCGACTGCGCTGAGATCAACAAAAATACCTCAGCTGATGTTGAGCTGTGCGGCAATGTCAAAACCGTTTTGCAGCAGCTGTTGCAGAAACTGCCCCGCACGGCTCATCCTGAGTGGGAAAAGGAGTGTGCCGAAGCCAAAAAACTTGATGACCTCCCGATGAGTGATAAACTCGTTCCCGTGACCCTGCTGCGTAAAGTTGCCTCACACTGCTCCGCCGATACCGTAGTCGCCACCGATGTCGGACAGCACCAGATGTGGACGATGCAGTATTTCCCCTTCCGCACCCCCCGCACATTGCTCACCTCAGGAGGCTTGGGTACGATGGGTTTCGGACTCGGTGCCGCCATCGGAGGCTGTATCGCCAATGACCGCAAGCCGACCGTGCTCTTCACCGGAGACGGCAGTTTCGGAATGTCTCTCCACGAGCTCGCCACCGCAGTATCACAAAAACTGCCATTGGTGATAGTGATTTTCAACAACGGAGTCCTCGGCATGGTGCGCCAGTGGCAGACGATGTTCTATCAGAAGCACTACTCGCACACCACGCTGAACCGCAAAACCGACTTCGTCGCACTGGCAAAGGCTTTCGGAGCAGATGGCAGAAAAATCACCTGTTTATCCGAGCTTGAAAACGCCTTGCAGAAGCTGCCCGTCGATACTCCGCTAGTATTGGATTGTCAACTTGATATGGATGAATTCGTACTGCCGATGATACCTCCGGGAGGCAGTGTCAAAGACCTCATAACCCAAAGGAATTGAAAAAATGGAACGCTTTATTGTTGAACTGGTAGTGGCAAACCACTGCGGAGTCCTCAACCGCATAACCTCACTCTATGCCAAACGCAAATACAATATCGACAGCCTGACGGTACACGAGACCCGTGACCCCACGCTCTCGGTGATGCGGATAGTTTCCTGCGGAGACTCATCCATCCAACAGCAGATGGCAAGACAATTAAGAAAATTATTTGATGTCAAAACTGTTGTTTTATTAAACAACTCAACGCTCTAAAATAAAGGAACAGTCTCGTTTTTTGTGAAGAAAAATTACCGGCGACGGACGCATTGCGGTCAATCTCGTGCCTTGCTTCTGTGCTGCTTCGGTCATGTACAGTCGTACACTCCCTCAGCTGCTCGGCGCAAAACACGACCTTGACTCACACTGCATCCGTCGATGGAAAGATGCGTTTTGCGTTTTTCCGCAAATCATATCGCCGGGGTTTTACAACATCCGGGACATCAACAACTCAACGCTCTAAAATAAAGGAAAAAGAAAATGAGCAAAATGTATTACGACGCCGATTGCAAATCAGAACTCCTCAACAACCTCACAGTCGCCGTGGTCGGTTACGGCAGTCAGGGACACGCCCACGCTCAGAATTTGCGTGACAGCGGAGTGAATGTGGTGGTCGGACTCTACGAAAACTCCAAAAGTGCCGTCACGGCAAAGCAGGATGGCTTTGAAGTCCTCAACACTGCCGATGCGGTGAAAAAAGCCGACTGGGTGATGATGCTGGTCAACGACGAAAAGATGCGCAGTATCTACGAAAATGATGTCAGAGACAACCTGAGACCCGGCATGACTCTGAGCTTTGCCCACGGCTTTAATGTTCACTTCAAAGAGATCGTGCCTCCTGAGTTCGTCAACGTGGTGATGATAGCTCCGAAAGGACCCGGACACACGGTGCGCAGCCAGTTCCTCGAGGGCAGGGGAGTACCCTGTCTGGTCGCAGTTCAGCAGGATTTTTCCGGCAGCGCAATGGAGCTGGCTCTCGCTTACGCCTCAGCTCTCGGAGCAGGCAGAGCCGGAATCCTCGAGACCACTTTCAAAGAGGAGACCGAAACCGACCTCTTCGGCGAGCAGGCAGTTCTCTGCGGCGGAGTCACCGCCCTCATGCAGGCAGGTTTTGAGACTCTGGTCGAAGCCGGATACAAGCCCGAAAGTGCCTATTTTGAGTGCATCCACGAGATGAAACTCATCATCGATCTGGTGGTGAAAGGCGGATTTTCATTCATGCGTTACAGCATCAGCGACACCGCCGAGTACGGCGATTACAACACCGGATACCGTCTGATAACCGATGCCACCAAAGCGGAAATGAGAAAGGTGCTTTCCGAGATACAGGATGGCACATTCGCCCGCAAGTGGCTGAAAGAGAACGCCGACGGCAGACCGCTCTTTACCAGACAGCGTGAGGCGGCAAAGGAACACCAGCTTGAAAAGGTGGGTGCGGAACTCAGAGCAAAGATGAATTGGAACAAGTAAAATGAACAGTACGGGAATAAAGACAGGAGTATCCGCTGCTCCTCAGCGTGCACTTTTAAGTGCAATGGGCTACACTCCTCAACAGCAGGCAAAGCCCTTTGTCGGAATAGTCAACAGCTTCAACGAGGTCGTGCCGGGCCACATCCACCTTCAGCAGATATCCCGCGCGGTCAAAGACGGAGTGCTCTCTTCCGGCGGCACTCCGATGGAGTTCAACACCATCGCCGTCTGTGACGGTCTTGCCATGGGGCACGACGGAATGCATTACAGTCTGGCATCCCGTGAGCTCATTGCCGACTCAATCGAGTGCATGGTAAAGGCGCACTGTTTTGATGCTCTGGTCTTTATTCCCAACTGTGACAAGGTGGTTCCGGGGATGCTGATGGCGGCGGCAAGATGTAATCTGCCGGGCATCTTCGTTTCCGGAGGCCCCATGCTTTCGCTCGACGGAAAAGATTTGAACACCGTCTTTGAGGCGGTGGGAGCAGTCAACGCAGGCAGAATGAGCGAAGCGGAACTGTCTCAGGTCGAGTGTTCAAGTTGTCCCGGCTGCGGTTCGTGTTCGGGAATGTTCACCGCCAACAGCATGAACTGTCTCTGCGAAGCCATCGGCATGGCTCTGCCGGGAAACGGCACGATCCCTGCGGTGTACTCACAGCGTACCCATCTCGCCAAGCGGGCGGGAGCGATGGTCATGGAGCTCTTCAAGCGCAACATCCGTCCCCGTGACATCATGACCGCAAAGGCGTTTCACAATGCCCTCACGGTGGATATGGCTCTGGGGTGCTCCACCAATACCGCACTGCACCTGCCTGCGATAGCCGCCGAAGCCGGAGTTGATTTTGATTTGCGTATGATAAATGAAATCAGCTCACGCACTCCCAACTTGTGCCGCCTCGCTCCGGCGGGGAAGCACCACATGCAGGATCTCCACCGTGCCGGAGGAGTTACAGCAGTGATGAAAGAGATATCCCATCTGCTTGAGCTCGAAGCTCAGACCGTCTCATGTGCCACGCTCGGCGAAGTCATAGCCAACGCCCGGGTCAATGACCGGGAGGTGATACGGCACTACTCCGACGAGGGAGGCCTGGCTGTGCTGTACGGCAACCTCGCTCCCGACGGCGGAATAGTCAAGCGGTGCGCCGTCCGACCTGAGATGATGCAGTTTACCGGAAGAGCCCGGGTGTTCGAGTGCGAAGAAGATGCGGTGAGAGCCATCCTTTCAGGAGCGGTACACAAGGGCGATTGTGTCGTCATCCGCAACGAGGGGCCCGCAGGAGGTCCGGGTATGCGTGAGATGCTCTCACCCACCAGTGCCATAGCCGGAATGGGGCTCGATGCCGATGTGGCACTCATCACCGACGGCAGATTTTCCGGAGCCACCCGGGGAGCGGCGATAGGTCACATCTCGCCCGAGGCGGTCTCAGGAGGCACGATAGCACTGGTCGAAGAGGGGGACTTGATAAAAATAGATATCCCGAACTGCTCACTCGAACTGCTGGTCGATGAAGAGACACTTTCCCTGCGCCGTGAGCGTAAAAAGTTCTCTCCCGACCGCCATCTCACCGGCTACCTCAAACGTTACGCCGCACTGGTTTCCTCAGCAGACAAAGGAGCAAAATTATGCTGATTGCCACACTCGTGGTGAAGAAAGAATACCGGCGACGGACGCATTGTGGTCAATCTCGTGCCTTGCTTCTGTGCTGCTCGGTCATGTACAGTCGTACACTCCCTGCGCTGCTCGGGCGCAAAACACGACCTTGACTCACACTGCATCCGTCGATGGAAAGATGCGTTTTGCGTTTTACCGCAAATCATATTACTTGTATGTTTTATAAAATTCAGGACATTATCTGATTATGCTGACCCTCGATAAAGTTTACAAAGCAAGCCACCTGCTTAAAAGTGTGGCACGCTGCACCGATATGATAGAGAGTAACGGACTGGTTGACGGCTGTGATTTCCGCCTCAAAGCCGAAAATCTTCAGCTGACCGGCTCGTTCAAACTCCGCGGAGCGTTTTTCAAAATCGCCTCACTTCCTCCCGACGGCAGAGAGATAGTCGCCTGTTCCGCAGGCAATCACTCTCAGGGAGTCTCACTTGCCGCCGGCAAACTCAAGCGCAAAGCAGTGATATTCATGCCGAGCATCGCACCTATATCCAAAGTCGAGGCGACCAGAAAGCTCGGAGCAGAGGTCCATCTGGTTGACGGAGTTTACGATGATGCGTATCTTGCGGCTGAAAAGTATTGCAAAGAGCATGACGGCATCTTCGTCCACCCCTTTGATGACGAGGATGTTATAGCAGGTCAGGGCTCGATGGCTCTTGAGATACTCGAGCAGTACCCGGAGGTCGATACCGTGCTCGTTCCCGTGGGCGGAGGCGGACTTGCTTCCGGAGTCGCCTTTACCATCAAACAGCTCAAGCCCGACTGCAAAGTGTACGGAGTTCAGGCTGAGGGAGCTCCCGGAATGTGCAAGGCGTTCACCGAAAAACACGGAGTCACTCTGGCAAAAGTTTCCACCTTCGCCGACGGCATCGCAGTGAAAACTCCGGGCACACTCACCCGTGAGCTCTGCTGCAAATACGTTGATGGAATGGTCACCGTGAGCGACGATGAGATCGCAACTGCCATATTGACACTGATGGAAAAGCAAAAGCTGGTATCCGAGGGCGCAGGAGCCGTGGGCGTAGCGGCAGTGCTGGCAAAAAAACTCGACCTTGCAGGGAAAAAAGTCTGTGCCGTGGTCTCAGGCGGAAACATCGACGTCAACATCCTTTCCCGGGTGATAAACCGCGGCTTGCTCTCATCGGGCAGGGTGGCAGAGCTGAAAATAGCCATGCTGGATAAACCGGGGCAGCTGCGTGAGGTGTCAACCATCATCGCCGACTGCGGAGCAAACGTCATTCAGGTGCGCCACGACCCGGGAAGGGAGCACGCCGACATCATCGGCTGTTTCCTGCACATAAAAATGGAAACCCGCAACTTTGAACAGCTCAACGAGATAAAACGTTGTCTCCAAAGCGCAGGTTACACATTGTGCTGAAAAGCTGATTTACCCTTTCAGCTTGTCGAAAGTCGCCTGTTCCTCCGGCATCAGCAGCGAGCCGTCGGGGTTGAAAATATCGTGGAACGGCACTCCCTCGGGAACTTTGCCGACCAGACTTGCCCACGGATAAATGGTCTGAGTCTTGCCCGATACCAGACCCCAGTTGATAGCTCCGACGTTGTTTTCACGCAGGATGGGCAGACACTCGGTGAGCGTGCATCCGGCGGAACGGGCGACATACTCCGAGCAGATGACAGGGCGACCGTCGGCGATGTACTTCACCTGATTGAGCCGCTCGATAAAGCGGTCGGGCTTGCAGTAGGCGTGATAGGTCACCACGTCGGAGTTTTCAAACATAAAGCGGTTGAGCTCGTAAAACTCCTCAGTAAAGAGCCACGGAGCGGCGGTGAGCGGCTGGTCTGGTGAAATCTCTCTTGCCCACTTGAAAACATCTTTCAGAAGCGGCAGAGAGAGATTTCCCCTCAACCTGTTATCATCGGCAAAGTGCTCACCGGCAGTGCCGTTACCGGGCTCATTATACAAATCCCAGAGGATGATGCGCTCATCGTGTTTGAAGCGTTCCAGAAGCGACTTGACATAGTTTTCCAGCCTCGGACGCTCACTCAAATCATCAGCCGCACGGTTGCCCGGACTCTGTACCCAGCCTGAGTTGTGGGTAAAGGGAACAGGGTCGGGCTGTCTGCCGGGAGAAAAATCACTCTTCCAGCAGTCATCGAAGATGGTGAACATGGTTCCGATGCCGTGCCTGGCGGAAATGGCAAGATACTCGTCGATGCGGCGGAAAAACCCCTCTTTGTCAGTTTCGAACACCAGGTCATGCAGATAGACACGCATGGTGTTCATACCGATTTTCTCAGCGAACCCGAGTTCACGGTCAATGAGTTCGGGCGAGAAAGTTTCCTCCTGCCACATCTCGAGCTGATTGATGGCGTTGGAGGGATAAAAGTTAGCTCCGAAACGCCAGATGGAAGTGTCAAAATTTTTCATATTATTCCTTGATTTCTTCAATATCTGCGCCGATACCGCGCAGCTTGGAAATGAGATTTTCGTAACCCCGGTAAATTATTTCGGCATGGTTGATGGTGCTGGTGCCTCTGGCGCAGAGAGAAGCGATGACCATAGCCATTCCGGCACGGATATCCGGACTCGACATGACTTGAGCGTGCAGATCGGCTTTTCCTGAGATGACCAGACGGTGCGGGTCGCAGACGATGGCATTTGCTCCCATGCTGATGAGCTTGTCGGCGAAGTAGATGCGGCTTTCAAACATCTTCTCGAAGAACATCACCGTACCCTTGCACTGGGTGGCGGCGACGATGGCACAGCTCATCATATCCGAGGGGAACTGCGGCCACGGACCATCGGATATCTGCGGAATATGACCGCCGTAATCGCACTGTATTTCCATAGACTGATTTGGCGGCAGAATGATCCTGTCGCTCTGCAAGTCGATGTTTATGCCGAGCTTTTCAAAGACACGCCTGAGCATCCAGTGGTTGCGCTTGGTTGTGCCGAGCACAGTGATACTGCCTCCTGCGGCGGCGGCGAGGGCGAGGAAACTTCCGGCTTCGATGTGGTCACCGATAACGGTGTACTCACACTTGTGAAGTTTCTCAACTCCGTTGATGACCAGAGTGTTGCTGCCCATTCCCGAGATATCCGCCCCCATCTCATTGAGCATATTGGCGAGGTCGGAAACGTGCGGTTCACTTGCGGCATTGTATAAAGTAGTCCTGCCCTGAGCGGTGACAGCGGCGAGCATGATCTGCTCAGTGGCAGTAACACTTGCCTCATCGAGAAAGAGCTCTCTGCCGGTGAGCCGTTCGGGAGCATCAAATTTGTAAGTTTCGTCACCCGACATGACGGCTCCGAGCCTGGTGAGTCCGTAAAAGTGACCGTCGAGCCTTCTTCTGCCGATGACGTCACCGCCCGGAGGATAGAGTTCCGCCCTGCCGCATCTGGAAATCAGCGGAGCGGCAAAGAGAATGCTCGTGCGGTTCATCGAGCAGAGATTTTTAGGAATGGTGGTAGTTTTGATATCACTGCATCTGAGGCGCAGGGTATTGTTTTCAAAGGTGAAATCAGCTCCGAGGACTCCTGCGATTTCCAGCATCGAGCGCACGTCACGGATATCGGGAACATTGTGCAGAACGCACTCCTCATCGGTGAGCAAAATAGCCGCAATCATCGGCAGAACAGCATTTTTGTTTCCGGAGATCCTGACTTCACCTGAAATCTCTCTCTGACCTATTATTCTCAAACTTTCCATAGAAAAATAAACTCCTTTCAGTATAGGGTAATATATCATATATACGTTATCTTTCAAATGTGGAAACGATATATTTTCCGCTTTTTTTTATCATATCAGCTTGAAAAATTTACTGACATGTTTTATATTTGTAAACAAACAGGTAAACAAACCGTAAACAGGATAAAAAAATGGTATATGATACAGTGATCGTCGGAGCCGGAGTTACCGGAGCGGCAACGGCATGGCAGCTCGGCAGATACAATATAAAATGTGCCGTCCTCGATAAGGCTGCCGATTGCGGATTCGGCGTGTCGAAAGCCAATTCAGGAATCATCCACGGCGGCTTCCACCACTCCGTGACCTCGCTCAAGGCGAAACTCGAGGTCGAGGGAAATCTGATGATAGATTCGATGCAGCACGCACTGCATTTTCCGTATGTGAGGACGGGAATACTGGTGGCGGCGTTTTCAGAAGAGGAAATGCAGACCGTCGAAAAACTCTACCACCGCGGACTCGGAAACGGCTTGAAGGGTCTGGAACTCTGCTCAAAAGAGCGCACTCTTGAGCTTGAACCCAAACTTCAGGATAACGTGGTGGGCAGCTTCTACGCTCCCAACGGCGGAACCATCGAGCCCTACCGTTACGTCTTTGCCCTGATGGAAAACGCTCAGCTCAACGGAGTCGAGTTCAAACGCAACACCAAAGTCGTCTCAGGCAGATTTGCCGACGGTATCTGGCACCTTGAGTGCGAAGACGGCTCAGTGGTAAAATCCCGCTATGTGGTCAACGCCGCAGGTCTGTTCGCCGACGAGCTGTCAAAGGCTTGCGGAGCCGAGGAGTTCACCATCCGTCCGAGGAAGGGTGAAGAGTACCTGCTCGACCGCACCAGCGATGCCCGTCCGTCAAAGGTGATATTCCCCGTGCCGACCAAGACCAGCAAAGGAGTGCTGGTGATACCGACTCCGGGCGGAACCACGATGATCGGACCCACCGCCGACATGGTCGATGACAAAGAGGATGCTGCCACTACGGGCGAGCACTTCGATAAAATCCTTGCGATGACCCAAAACATGGTCAAGGGAGTCTCACGCCGCGACGTCATCACCGCCTTTGCGGGCTTGCGTCCGGCTATCGAGGGAGATGATTTTTATATCGCTCCGTCGGAAAAAGTACCCAACTTCATCCAGGCGGCAGGAATCCAGTCCCCCGGCTTGACCGCAAGTCCGGCTATCGGCGTTTACATCAAGGATTTGCTCAAAAAGTGCGGACTCGAGCTGGTCGAAAAGAGCGATATCATCTACGAAAACCCCGGGCATCCCGAGGTGCGCAACCTCAGCGATGAGCAGGTGCAGGCTCTCTGCGAAAAAGATGAGAGCTATTCCCGCATCGTCTGCCGCTGCGAGCAGATAACCGAGGCTGAAATCATCGATGCCGTCCGCTGCGGACACACCACGGTTGACGGAGTAAAGTTCCACACCCGTGCCGGAATGGGGCGTTGTCAGGGCGGCTTCTGTTCCGCCAAAATACTCGAAATAATCAGCCGTGAGAGCGGCATACCCATGCAGGAGTTGACCAAGCGCGGCGCAAACAGCCGCATCATGGCAGGCAAACTCGGCACTCTGGAGGTGAAACTGTGAAAAATATCTCATGCGATGTCCTCGTCGTCGGAGCAGGAGCCGCCGGACTCTGTGCCGGAAGTGTGACTTCAAAGCACGGACTCGATACCATCATCATCGACCGTGAGGACCAGCCGGGAGGAATCCTCAAACAGTGCATCCACAACGGCTTCGGACTGCGCTACTTCAAAGAGGAGCTCACCGGTCCCGAATACGCCTGCCGTGTGGCAAAGCTCGCCGCCGATGCCGGAGCAAAAATCATGACCGGAACCACGGCAGTCGAGGCAAAGAAAAACGCTGACGGCAGCTTCACTTTCAAAGTCTTTTCTCAGAAAGAGAAAGTCTGTTACATCAGCTCCAAAGCCGTGCTCTTCACCACCGGCTGCCGTGAGCGCACCCGGGGAAACATCATAACTCCGGGAACCCGTCCGGCAGGAGTGTTCACTGCCGGAGCAGCTCAGAAACTGCTCAATATTTCGGGATATCTCCCCGGTAAATGCGCCGTGATAGTCGGCTCAGGCGATATCGGACTCATCATGGCACGCCGCCTCAAATGGTGCGGAATAGATGTCAAAGCCGTGGTGGAAATCATGCGCCATCCGTCAGGACTCACCCGCAACATCGTGCAGTGCCTCGATGACTTCGGTATTCCGCTCTATCTCGGACACTCTGTGACCAACATCTACGGCAAAGAGCGGGTCGAGGCAGTCGATATCACTCCGCTTGCGGATGGAAAGCCTGATTTTTCCAAAACCTTCAAAGTTGATTGCGACACACTGCTCTTTTCGGTCGGACTCGTTCCCGAGGTCGAGCTTGCCAAACAGCTTGAAGTCAAAATAAATCCGGCAACCGGCGGAGCATTCGTCGATGACGATTACGAGACGACGACTCCGATGGTGTTTGCCTCAGGCAACGGCTTGCACGTCCACGACCTTGTTGACTTCGTGTCTGAGGAATCCGAGCGTGCCGCCGGGAGTATCTGCCGCCGCCTGAGCGGAGCAAAGAACTCCGACAAAGTGCCGGTGACGGTGGAAAAAACACTCAAATACGTCGTGCCGACACAGGCGACCCGCGGAGAAAAACAGAGTTTTTATTTCCGTCCGCTCATCGTGGCGAATAAAGCGACCCTCGAGGCGAGAGCGGATGGAAAAATCATCAAAAAACGGCTGATACCGTTTGTTCGTCCTGCGGAAATGCTTGAGTTTGAACTGGAAATCCCGGCGGAGTGTAAAGAGATGGAGTTTGCCCTTACCGGAGGAGAGTTGTTATGAAAAAAGAGCTAATATGTATCAGTTGTCCTCAGGGCTGCCGCCTTACCGCCGAATACGCCGCCGACCCGGCACAGGCTGAGGTGAGCGGAAACCGCTGTCCGAGAGGGAAAACCTACGCCATAACAGAGCTGACCGACCCGCGCCGGGTGGTAACAGCAGTAGTGCCGACGACGGATAGTGCCCGTCCGGTGCTTCCGGTGCGCACAAGCGAACCGTTCCCGAAAGGGAAGATAGCAGAGCTGCTGAACGAACTGTATAAAATAAAAGTAACGCCGCCGATATCCCTCGGAGAAGTGATACAGAAAAACGCTCTCGACACCGGAATAGACATAATCAGCGCGGAAAACCGCAACTGACCCATTGACTTGCCGACAACCCCGGTGTACGTTAAAAAAACAAGTCTCTGTTCCAGACACGGGCAGGTAAAGGTAAATAAAAAAGTTTCCCCGCATCATCTCCCCATATCAGGAACAACGCTTCTGAATAAAAGATGTTCCGGGCAGGGCAGTTGCCGATATTATTCTGCTTGCGGCGCAGAGCAAGCTGCCCTGTCAGGTGATATCTTACTCTACATCGCTGTGATATTTCTCGTGCTCATGCCGTTTGATGGCGAGCATGGCACGGGTGTTGAAAGCTATTTCGGCATTGCTTCGCAGAAGTTCTGCGATGGCTGAGTAGATAAATCCTGTGCCGAAGAGCGAGATGAAAAAGACCATGAAAAGTGCCGTGGTCTCGGTGAAAATCGACGATACCAGCATGACGATACCGGAGGCGATGAAGATGACTCCGAGGATATCGAACACCTTTGATATCCACGGGGTGCGGCAGCAGTGTTGGGTGTTGCAGCACTCTCCGGAAGCGGGGTCAAGCTCTTTGATGTGTTGACTTTTCTCTTTCATAATTACTTCTCCTCTAAAGTTTGTTACGGACAAAAACATCTTTGTCCGCTATCAACATAATTCGATGGAGCTGTTTTATCAACATCAGTTTTCCGTGAGAATAAAAAAAAGGAGTGCCGCCGTGATAAATTGGCAGCACTCCGCTTTTATTTAAGCGTTGTTTACAGTACGTGCGACTGAGCTTTGCCGGGCAGACTCTTTTTTCCGAGCAGGATGTCATCCAGATCGTGCCAGTGGGCGACCATCTGCCGCTTTTTGGTGCGCAGCTGGTCGGCGAGGTCAGGACCGAACTGGAAGGTGTGTTCCCGCTCCTTGGTCTCAGCCAGCGGCATGACATTTCCGGGACCGTTTTCGAGAATGGTGATCGCCTCATCGCAGTTATCCAGCTCCGAGCGCATGACTTGCCCGAAGAAGGTTCTGGTTGCGCTGTCGAATTTTTCCCCTGCCATGAGACGGTCGTGCATCCCGGTGAACTGGAGAAGGTTGCGGATATTGACGATGAGCACTCTCAACATTCTGATGCGCCACGCCTCATCGCTCTCAGGAGCAAGTTTACTGATGGCAAGCTCAAGTTTGCTGATGATATCATTGCAGAGATGAGCCGAGCTTCTGCCCGCCTCGGGAGTCTCTCCGAACCTTGCCCAGCGGTTTCCGTGATAGTCGAGGATATCTTTGAACGCCCTTTCTCCGTTGACGTTGAAGATGTAGTTGCGGTAGTAGGCGGTTTCCTCATCGTCCATATCCGGAATAATCACCAGAAACGGACGGGTGAGCCAACGCTCGCTCATGCTGCCGTAGAAGAGATTGCAGTTCAAAAGCCTGTACTCCCTTGCCGCCTGACTTACCAGCAGCATGGCATTGGCGAACTGCTCGGCATCCTGCTCAGGTCTGAGTTCGGCGGCGGCGGCTTTGACCCGCTTGAGGATATCGAGAGTTCCCGTGGGAGTGCTCTTGATTGCCTCCTTGATGAGTCTGGGGTAGAGTGATTTTTCCGCCATGTGCACCAGCGGAGCCTCGACGTTGATGATGATATTGTCAAAGTCCTGAGCCTTGGCGATCTCTTCAAGCATACTGACGGGGTCCTCATAGCTGACGGGCTTGTCGAGTGCGGCTCTGGCGGAAAAAACCGTTCCGCCGGGAGCTCCTGCCGCTTTGCGTACCGGACTGCTTCTTCCCCACGGAGTTGAACGGTGCAGAATCGCCATGGCATCAGGATTTCCGTTCTCTCTCATCGGTTTCATCAACACCTCGCAGTATTTGGAAATACGCTCAGCCATAGGAATATCTTTGCAGTAGTCAGGACCATTGGTTCCGGTGTAAAGCTCTCCCCAGCAAATGCCCGCACCCGAGTCTCCTGTAAGCATGTGAACATAGTCGAGATTGGGAGCGGCATCGCAGATACCTTTGGCGGATTCTGCGTAAAGAGCCAGCACTTCCTGTTGGTCGATGCAGGGTGAAAAATAGGCTATCTGACTGCGTCCTGAAAAGTCACTGCGGGCACCCCGCCAGTTGGGATGGTCTTCGTATGCGGCTTCGGGAAGAAACTGCGGTTCAGCACCGAAAAAGGCACCTTTGAGTCCGAATTGGCTCAGGATTTCCGACCGCTCGTGCATGACATCGAGATTGCGTTTTGCGACATCGGCAGGAAGATATTTTTTCAGAGCTTCAGGAACGTAAAACTTGAAAAATCCGGGGAAAGCCGCAGTGTACTCGGTGTAAAAGTCATAGTCCTTGCACCAGACACCGTTGTTGTTGAGCTGATGGCGGCTGCGTTCAAGAACGGAGCTGCCCAGATCGATGTGAGTGAATCCGGTATCGGCGGCAACAGCGGCGACACGCTTGAATTCATCGGCAGTCAACCAGTGGTTGTAACTGCCGGTTCCGGCAAAGAGAATGAGGCGGGTAAAATCCATTTTTTTCCTTTCTATTGGTTGATTTTGTATAAAAATCTCATGGTAGTTGCAAGTTCGTGCAGAAAGTGCGGAACATTTTCCGGTCTCTGCACATTGAGCAGATGGCTCGAGCGTGAAAGCACCGAGCCGAGCTCTTCGGAGTAAATGTGATAGTTTGAGCTCAGCGGAGGCAGTTTTTCCAGAAAGTATTTATCAGGAGTGGCAGTCGGGTCGAGAGTTTTCTGAGCCGAACTGCGGCGGAACGGAATACCGTATCCTGATTTGCCGAGACTTTCCTGAATAGAGTCTGAGAGCCAGAAGTTGAGCATTCTTTTGATTTTTTCCTTATCGAACAACCCCTTTCTGAATGCGATGAGGGCGGCACCCTGATGATTTTCCCGGCTGCCGAGGTTGGGCATGTAAACCGCCTGCGGAGTGAAGTTGATGCCGTGTTCCCTGAAAACATAAGATGACTGGCGGAAACCGCAGAACATGGCAAGTTTTCCCTGAGCAAACGAGCGGGCAGGAGTGTCGTCATAATCCTCAACGAGGTCGAGTTCCCGCAGAAGATTGACGTATTTGAGACAGGCTCCGAGAGTTTGCAGTGAGTCGGCGAGAACGGGGTCGGGCATATTTTTGTCGAAGAGAATACCTCCTGAAGCGAGCACAAAACCGATCCACGAGTGAAATCTCGGAGAGTAGTTGATAATGCGCCTTCCTGCAATGCTGCGGTGGAGTGTTCTTATGGCGGTGAAAAATTCAGACTCACCCCAGTTGTTCGAGGGCAGGGGAGTCTCAGCTTTGTTGAATATCTCCGGGTTGTACCAGAGCAGTTGAGGAGAAAATATCACCGGAACGGCGCACAGCTTGCCGTCAATAATGAACGGTTTTATCGCCTCCATGTAAAACTCCGCCTGACTGTCGGGAAAACATTCGGAAAAAACCGAGCTCAAATCCTGATAGTCGTTCTGGCGGGTGAGGATGGAAAATGAAGAGATGATTTCAACCCCGCCCTTGGAAAATTTTTCCGAGAGGTGCATATCGGGGAACTCCTGCCGCAGACGTTTTTTGTCATCGTCAGATATGGCGGTGATGAATTTGCTGCACACGATGTTTTTGGGCAGGATGTTATTGTAATAATCTTCTCTTACATAAGTTCCGCTGCGCTCACGGCTCTCGACGACTCTGCTCTGCTCGAGAGAGTCGAGAACGGCTTGCACTTTGGGCAGAGAGCAGGAAAAACGCTCGCCGATTTTTCGGGCTCCCGGCAGCTTGCTTCCGGGACCGAGCTCCTTTTCGATCATGGTGAGAATATAATCATAAAGTTCAGAATAGACAGCCATAAAGTACCTCCTTTGCTGAAAATAATATACCATGCAATTTTGATATTGTCAACTGATAATATCAGATTTTTGCAAAATTTTTTTGCCCGAAGTTGCGTAAAAAACAGAGCGAAAAGACGACGGCTGATACGACTGTCGGGGAGTCGAAACATATCTTTACTGTTCCGGGGTTCCGAACGGAATGTGCACCGACGGAGTGTATTTCTGTGCCGCATCAAGGTGAGGATGCTGCTGGTCATCGAAGAAGATGTGCGGTTTCAGCGTTTCCAGAATCCTGCCCTTATCCATTCCTCCGAGAAAGTGGGTCTCATCGACGGAAATATTCCAGCTGCGCAAGGTGTGTATCACCCTGCGGTGTGCCGGAGCACTGCGGGCGGTGACGATCGAGGTTTTGAGGAAACGCCGATAGTTTGAGTCGCTCTCTTCCCGCTCATCTTCAAGAGTCCGCAGTTTGCCGAGTTTGCGGAACAAATCACCCAGCGGTCCCGGTGAGATCGCAGTTTGGGCATTGGCAGTTTCAGAGTCGTAAAACGCCTTTATGCCCTTGCTCTTGTAAATTTTTTCCGCACTGTCATCGGCGATAACTCCGTCAAAGTCGAATGCGACCCTGAGTTCGGTATCGTCAGTGTCGTCGTCAGCGGCACTGGGCAGTACCAGACCTGCGGGATAACCATTGCTGAGAGCTTCAGTGACATCCTGTTCATTGGCAGAGAGAAAGAGCGAAACGTTGTAGGCGGGAATATACCTGAACGGAGAGTTCCCCCTGGTGAACGCCGCTCTGATTATTCCGAGCTTGTAGTGTTCGATGCTGTTGAAAACCCTCATCCCGGTATCGGAGTCATTGCGTGAAAGCAGCACGACCTCGGCAGGCTGCCGGTCAGGAAAAACGGTGTTGAGTTCAAGAAATCTCCGCACGAACGGAAAAGCTATTCCCGGAGCCAGTACATCATTTTCATGTTGCCGCTGGTAATTCCTGTACGCTCTGATTCCCTCATTTCTGAATACGCTGTCGGCTTCATCAAGAGAAAACAATGCACTTGAAGCCACTGCGATCACTAATTTTTCCTCGATTGGATATGCCATTATTTGTCATTGTCCCATTTGGTGTGAAGAAAGATTCCCGGAGCCCGACTTTATTTGCAGGCATGAGCCTTTGCGCAGGATAAGCGGGCAGGTTTTTTCAAAGCCTCGGAGACAAAACTTTTTCCGGCGGGAACTTCCACCAGATTTTCATGTGCGGCAAATGCTTTTGCTTCAGCTCCTGATACCAGTACTTTGCCTCCGTTATCCATAAACTCTTTCAGCAGAGAAGCGTTGTTTTTTGCAAAAGCTATGTTTTTCCTGTCTGCGGCATCAGGAACGACCAGTACATCAACGTGCCTGAGAATACCTGCATTGAGTTCAGTTTTTGAGCTGAGAATTATATCGATATCAGGATGACGGTCAAGTTCAAGCATCCTCAGCATCGGAGCTTTTCCAATAGTGCTCGGAGTCCAGAAAGCAACTCTTACCGGTCGGTAATTGCGCTTGGGGAAAACCGGAGTCGGTTTGACTCCGGTGACCGCATAAATGCATCCCAACGCCAGCGGATGAGTAGTTACGTTTGACTCAGGATGAAAACTTGTGGCGACAACTTTTCCCTTGCCGAAATTGCCGTAAATGACCGCCGGAGCACCGAAAAAGTTTACGCCCTTTCTGCCCTGAGGACCAATACTGTTTTTGTAAACGCCCAGAGTCTGAGCTTTACCGTGACTCCATTGAGCGGGCGTTGAGATAGGTCCGAGACTGTATCTGACCAGATATTTACCCGGGTTCACGCCGAGAATTTTTCCGCCCTCGTCAGAGAGTTCCATCGCCAGAATCGCCGCCGAACCACTTGCTCCGTGCCGATATTTGTAAGGCATGATTTGCAGACGTTCCTTGCGGTCAAGAGTGCAGTGGAAACCGGCACAAATTCCGACATAAGCACCTCCGTTGCGGACGAACTCCTGAACTTTTTTCTTGCCGGATTCCTGCATGGCAGCCACCTGCGATGCGCTTGAACCTCCGGGAATGACCAGCAAATCAAGCGAGTCAAGTTTTCCCTCACGGATATCTTTGCCATCAAGAAGAGTGACATCAAGCTGAGGAGAGTAAAACAGAAGCTGTGCCCAGTAAAACGCACCGTTACTGCGGCTGCCGTCATCAACATAGAAACCGACTTTGAGTTTTTTATCAACAGCCACTTCAGCCCTGTCAGGAATTGTGCCGCAGACACATCCGTAAAAAAGGGCGGATAACAAAGAGACAACCGGCAAAAAAACAAACTTCTTTTTCATAAAAATACCTGTTTGAAACTGTTTCACGTTTGGTAGATAATATAACATAATATAATCTCAAAAGATGCACAATGCAATAGTTCACAGTGGAAAACAGATTTTTTATTCAAGCATCAAGTGCCGGAAATTCACTTGAAAAGTGCTCTCTGCCGGACTATATTATTACGTCATAGACAACTCAAAAAATTTTTGCAGGGCGTTTAAGGGATGAAAAAATTTTTATTGACCGGAATATTTTTATTAGCACTGAATGTTCCGGTTTATTCCGATACAGCTTCTGATTATATTCAGGATGCAAGAGCCGGCAGTGCCATTTCACAATATATGCTGGCGAAGTGCTACGAGGCAGGCAAAGGTGTTTCCCGGGATATTTCGCTCGCAGCGCACTGGTATCGTAAAGCGGCGGAAAACGGGCATGTTTTATCACAAAATAAAATTGCCTGGTGCTATTACAAAGGCGAGGGTGTGACACGGGATTCTTCTCAAGCCGTTGAGTGGTGGAGCAAGGCTGCCGCAAAAGGCAATATCACGGCGCAGAGTATGCTCGGCTTCTGTTATTATGAAGGCAACGGAGTTGCGCAGGATTTTAAGCAAGCCGTCAAGTGGAGTCAAAAAGCCGCCTCCCGCGGAGTAGCGTTGGCGCAATTTACTCTTGGTTCGTGTTACGAAAATGGTAATGGAGTTCCGGAAAATCATGCTGAGGCGATCAAGTTGTATCGCAAGGCGGCAAGAAAAAAGATGCCGCGGGCAATGAACCGGTTGGGCTTGTGTTATTCACGGGGAATCGGAACAAAACAGGATTACAGAAAAGCCGTTGATTGGTATCGCCGTGCGGCACAAAAGGGATATTCTTCGGCACAATACAATCTTGGTGTATGTTACGAGTCAGGTAAAGGTGTGAAAAAAGATTTTTCCGAGGCGTTTAATTGGTATCAAAAAGCCTCCGGAAAAGGCAGTGCTTCAGCTTGCTTCAAACTCGGAAAGTTATATGAATACGGCAAAGGAGTGGAAAAGAATCTTTCCGAGTCCGTAAAAATGTATCGTCAGGCTGCTGAAAAAGGATATTCTATTGCTGAATACACACTCGGCGAGTTTTACGAGCAGGGAAAAACAGGAAGCAAAGATCTCACCGAAGCCTTCAAATGGTACCGCAAAGCCGCCGAAAACGGATATGCCCGGGCACAGTACAGAATGGGTATCGGTCATGAAAAAGGCAAAGTGGTTTCAGCAGACAGTGCCGAAGCAGTCAAATGGTACCGCAAAGCCGCCGGCAACGGATATGTGAAAGCCCTGAACCGACTTGGAATATGTTATTATACCGGCGCAGGCGTACCAAAAAATCCGGTAGAAGCTGTCAAGTTGTGGAAGGAAGCCGTTGAAAAAGGAAACAATGACGCCCTGAACAACCTCGGAGTGTGTTATTTCGGGGGGCAGGGCGTGGCAAAAAATCCGACTGAAGCAATCAAATTGTGGAACAAAGCGGCAGAAAACGGAGTTGCAAGGTCTCAGTACAGATTGGGATTGTGTTATTATAACGGCAACGGCGTATCCGCAGATATTCCGAAAGCCGTTGAGTGGTGGAAAACCGCTGCTGAAAACGGATATGTACCGGCACAAATGTCACTGAGCATACACTATTACAATCAGCAGGATGACCAAACAGAAGAGGCGATCAAATGGCTGCGTAAGGCGGCAAAAAACGGCAGTATTCAGGCTCAGCTGGTACTGGGAGCAATCGGAAAGTTGAGTAATGGAGAAAAACTGGATATGCTTGAAGCTGCCCAGTGGTACAGAACTGCCGCTGAAAAAGGAGATGCGCGAGCTCAATATTTTCTCGGAGAGTGTTATATGAACGGAACCGGAGTTCCGAAAGATGAGTCAATGGCAGTCATGTGGTGGCGTAAATCGGCGAAACAGGAGTACGCACCTGCGCAATTCGCCCTCGGCTTGCAGAGTTATCAATCGGCAGAAGACTCTTCGAATTACTACGAGTCGGTAATGTGGTGGCAAAAAGCCGCCGAAAACGGAGACCAACACGCTCTGTATTGTCTCGGAATATGTTACCTGAGCGGCAGAGGAGCAGTCCGTAATTTTTCAGAAGCGAAAAGATGTTTTGAAGAAGCGGCAAAACAAAATCACAAACCGTCAGACACAGCACTTGAAATACTAAACTCCTACAAAATATAAATCCCCTCCGGAACAGACCGGATACGCAAGTGTTTTTCAACGCCGTGCAACTTGCAAAAACGCTTGTCAAAAGTTATATTATAGAGTGTTCTGAAAACTCAAACAATCCGGAGAAAAAGGAATGAAAACCAATTTGAAGTCATTATTTGCCCTGGCGGCAACATCTGCTCTGCTGCTTGCAGGATGCTGCTGCAAAGTTGCTGAAGCTGATGTGAAAGAGAGCAATACCAATTTTGCCGCCGAAGCTGTGAAGCCTTATATCGAATCAGGAGAGCTTCCCGGTGTCATCAGCATTTTTTATAAGAATGGAGTTCAGGAGACCGCTTGTATCGGATGGGCTGATGTCGAGAAAAAAATTCCGATGTCTCTCGACAGAATGTTCATGCAGTGCTCCCAGACCAAGGGGTTCTGCGGAGTCACCATCGCTATCTTGCTCGAGGAGGGCAGGATTTCTCTTGATGACCCCGTCTCGAAGTATCTGCCTGAGTTCAAAAATCTCAAAGTGGCAGTCAAAGATAAGGATGGCAAAAAAAGTATAGTTCCTGCAAAAAATGCCATGACCATCCGCATGGCGATGAACCATACCGCAGGCTATCCACTTGAGATCCCCACAAAGTATAAAAAAGGATGTGCCGGTTGTTCCTTGCGTGATACCGCAAAAGAGGCGGCCGCCCTGCCGCTGCTTTTTGAGCCGGGAACCAAAGTCAAGTATTCCAACGTCGGAATCGATATCGGTGCCGCCATCGTCGAAGTAGTGACCGGTCAGCCGTGGGAAGTTTTTCTCAAGGAGCGTGTCTTTGATAAACTCGGTATGAAAGATGCAACATTCAACCCCACCGACGAACAGCTTTCGCGGGCGATAACGCTTTATCAGGCAAAAGCAGGCAAAAAAGCACGGCGCAGTAAACCGTTCTATCTTTTTCCGCTTCCGCATAATGGTCCGACCGTATTCCCCTCCGCCGGAGGAGGTCTCTGGATAACGGCAACCGACCAGCTCAAGTTCTACAAGATGCTGATGAACCTCGGAGTCGGCGATAACGGAGTCCGTATCCTCAAAGAGGAGACGGTAAAAAAGTATCTCGCCCAAACAACCCGTCCTGCCGGTCTCGGCAATTACTCACTCGGACTCAACGCTCAGGAAAAAGTTGGCACGATGGGGCACGGCGGAGCATTCAAAACACAAGCATCAGTCAACTGGAAAAATAGAGAGTTGATTATAAAAATCGTCCAGTTGCGCTGCAAAAAAGGAACTCCGTGGGATAAAGCTCTCGACCAAGCCGCCAATAAATTCTTTACCCGTAAAATCGACAACTCCGAAGTTGAAGCCTACACGGGAAGAATAAAATAGTTCACCCCCGCCCGTACACAGAAGCCCGGCATAAAACACGCCGGGCTTATGTATATTGCTTTAGCGTAAAAAAACTGCCTGTTTATCCGATAAGCCGCCGAATAGCTTCAGCTCCACTTTGGCAATGGTTTTTATTTTGCTCTTCTGATTCCGTGCAGTAATTTGGTGTGCGGCAACAGACGGCATCTTATGTTCAGTTTGTGGGGGAGTTTTACTCTTTTTCCGGCTATTGTGTTGAGGATCTCTTCGATTTGCTCTTTTTGAGGCTTTGCCAGATTCAGAAATTCTTGTCTTATTTCAGCAGGGTCTATCGGGTTATTTACCCAGTATTCCACGTTTTCGGCAACGCTCTCTGCAGTGTCTTCGGCGTAACGTAGTGAAAAATCGGGCAGCAGTGTGTCTCTGCCTCCGAGGTTGCGGGTGTTCACCACCGGAATGCCGCACAATGAATACTCTCCGCAGGAAAACATTGCGCCCTCAACTGCTGACAGAGCAAGTCCGCAGGATGCCTCGCAGATTTTTCTGCCGATGAAAAACGATGGAACTTTCCGGCTCCATTCGGCGTTTGGGAATTTAACGATCGTTTGCTCGAAATACTCTTTTTCTTTTTCCGAATAACTGCCGATCAAATGCAGATTTTTCACTTTTTCCGCCAACTCATGCCGCTTGAACGGAGTTATTCTTGCTATGTAAAGTGCATCAAACTTGCGCTTTCCTTTTTTTGCCAACGGATAGCGTGCCGGGTCAAGAAAAGCATTGTGGCTCGCAAGATGAACCTCATTGAATTTGCTGATTATTTCCACCTCTCCCGGAGCATTGGCAAGAACGATAAATCTCGCCTCAGGAAAAGCACCTTTTGCCTCTGCCAGACGGTTTTCCAACTCTTTTGCCACCTCAGGAAGCTCTGCCGACCACCCCAGCTGCAAAAGCATGGTGAATTTTTCTCCCTTTCCGAGCACCTTTTGGAAAGCAGATAAATTCCGCAAAAAATCCATCTCAAACGCCGCTATTATTTTGGGAGCATGGTTCAAGACATAAGCGGGCAGATAATCAAACAAACTCATTTTACTCTGTTCCACTCCCGGGCTTTTATCAGATTTTCGGTTCGTTGTCCGGCGTTTTGGGCAATATTTCCGGCAAACATCGAGATGCAATTCAGGGTAAATCTGCCTTTTGTTACGTGCAGCAGAGGAGTGGGAGAGCTGATTTCAAGAACTCCTTTTTTCAGATTTATCACTGCTCCGCAGAAATTCTTTTCTTCGACTTTTCTCCAGAAGATATTTTTGTGTTCCGGCATATAGAATACCGCTTTGATATTCTCCTTAGCCGTTGCAGGAGTACCATCAGTTTTCCAGTTGAGCGGATTGATATTGAAAGTACCCTGAGGTACAGGATTCATTTTTTCGTTATTGATGCAGCTCACCCAGGTGACAATCACACCGTAACCGTCAGCATTTGAGGCGGCTTTGAGATCATCCCACGAAAAGTCGTCAGCTATCTGCTCAGCAGTTTTCGGCTGCATGTCGGGCAGGTAGGCTGCAATGAAACCGTTTTTTACATTTATTCCGTCAACCTTCTGCATGGCGGAATAGAGCAAATCAGCGGATTTTCCCTCAGCCAGCAGTACAAACGGATGACCGGGCTGGTGGAAATTTTCCAGATAATACTCCAATGCCTCCGCCACATTTTCGGTGTCAGGATTTTGTATTTCCGGAGAAAATACTCTTACACCGTGTCCGAAAATATCATTGGTATGAGTCTTTGTCCAGTTGAATTGGATATCGTGAGTATCTCCGTACTCTGCCGGAGCTTTGCCGATGTAGAACAGATCGAATTTTGAGTAATACTGCGGTATGTCATTTTCCCTGAGCAGCCAGTTTGTTCCGTAATCATAAGGTGATGTTGAACATCCTGCAAAAGTCAAAACGACAACGGCAGTTGCCAAAAGCATTAAAAGTTTTCTCATTTTTTTCTCCGTAATTTACTCAGGAAAACTCTCAGTATGAAAAGAGGATTTCCAATGATGTATCGTTTGAATAACCTGAACGGCTCATTGTAAAGCCGGTAACACCACTCAATGTTGCATTTTCTCATCCACAACGGAGCTCTGGGGATTCGTTCTGAAACAAAATCGAGCAAACCGCCGACCCCGATTGCCACACATGCGGGTAAATCCTGCAGGTGTTCATTGATCCACATTTCCTGTTTGGGAACGCCCATTGCTACTAAAATGATATCGGGGCGCAGTTCTTTGAGCCCGGCAAAAAGTTCTGCTTCGCTTTTTTCCTTGAAAAATCCGTCAGCGCAACCGATAAACTCAGCCTTGCCGTTGAGGAGTTTTGCTTTTTCCAACGCTGCTGCCGCTACTCCGGGAGCTCCGCCTAAGAGATAGATACGGTACGGCTTCCGGGCAAGCAGGGGGAACATATCTGTGCCGTTGACGTTTTCTTCGACTGCGTACCCGAGCATCATTGCTCCGATTTTCGCTCCGATGCCGTCGGCAAACACTTCCTGACAACCGTTGAGGACTTGTTTGTAAGCACTGTTTTTATAAGCAATATTCAAACAATGTGCATTGATGAATGCGATATGATGATGTTGTTTGCTCTCTACGGCTTTGTCGATTTTTTCCAATGCCTCATCCATCGTGCCGCAGAAAAATGGAACTCCGAACACCCGGGCAGTCCGGTTGAGATAGATATCGGTCAATCCCCTGGCGGTATTCTGCCAGCTGAACAGAGCAGATTTTTCTCTGCCTTTTTGTACCAGTTGTTTCTGATAAGCATCATTTTCCAGAATTTTCTGTATGGCATCGGCGATTTCCAGAGGCGAAGCAGGGTCAAAAAGCTCCGCAGCTCCACTCCCGAGCTCACCGAGGGATGAGTTGTTGGAGCATGCACATGGAACTCCTGCGTGCATGGCTTCGAGCAGAGAGAGCCCGAAACCCTCGAAGTGCGAGGGGAATATATACAAACTGCTCTGCGCATAAAGCTCAGGAATTTTGGCAAAGTCAACGAATCCCGTGAACTTGAAACGGTCGGAACAGGGAGATTTTTTTGCATACTCAAAAACGGCATCGGCTCCGTTCCAGGCGGCACCGGGCATGACTAAAGTGTACTCTTTGCGTAAATTTTCCGGCAGGAGCTCAAAGGCTTTTAGCAAATTGAGATGATTTTTTCCCGGATGCTCGATTCTGGATATGTAGAGTATCTGTTTTTCCTTTGCAGTTTCAACTTTTTCCGGCGGAGTGAAGCCGTTGTAAACCACAGTGATTTTTTCTTCGGGTATATGCCAGAAGTTTATCAAATCGTTTCTTGTCGATTGGCTTATGGCGACCACGCTTTGAGCTTTGCGGACATAATGCGGCAGTATTTTTTTGATGTAGAACATCCTGAATTTATCGTACTTCACGGGAACATGGTACTGCGAGAGATCGTGCACCACAGCGATGGTAAATATCGGATAACGGCAAAACACCCTGCGGTTGGCGGCGAGCATGATGCAGAAATCGTACTTTTTCCGTTTGATGCGCCACGGCAGGATGAACAGACTGTAAAGCATGGAAAAGAGTGCACGCCGCTTTTTTATCCTTATAAGCTCAAAACGCTCGAACTCTTTTGCTCCGTCATCCTCAACGATGAGAGTAAGAGTGTGTCCCTGTTCTTCCAGAGCCCTGACCACCTCACGGATATAGACGGATATTCCGGATTTACCGTTGTCAAATGGAATTGCGGAAAGCAGTATTTTCATTTCAGTGCTCCGCATACAGCTTTGAATTTTTCAACAAAAATTTCCTCCGAAAACTTTTCCTCTGCCAGAGACAACCCGGCTTTGCCCATTTCGGGCAGCAGATATTCACTCTGTTCATACATAAGTTTCAGTGCCGCATTCAAATCAGCTCTTCCGGGAACGGAAACCCCGTTTCTGCCGTTGATGAGCCACTCTGATACTCCGCCGAGCTCAAATGCGACAGCAGGAACTCCGTGCGCCATAGCTTCGAGACCGACCAGACCGAATGGTTCCTGCCAACGGATCGGAAAGACAAACACATCGCAGTCATCCCACAGCTTTTCCGGCTCACTGACAAATCCGGCAAAGTTTACTTTATCACCGATTTCAAATTTTTCAACCATATTTTCGAGCATTCTGCGGTCATTTCCGTCGCCTGCGATGGTGCACTCGAACGGAATATCGAGCTTTGCCAGTGCCTTGAGCAGCAAATCAGCACCCTTGCCGCGTATGAGTTGACCGAGAAAGAGTATCCGCAAAACTCCGTTTGGCATGAAAGAGCGTTCTTTTGCCGAAGTTTTGATGAACGCAGGAACTTTTATCACCCTGTCAAAACCGTTTTTGCGTAAATTTTCCGCCATGAAGTCAGAGAGCACCAGAGCGGGAAGTTTGCGGTAGGCTTCAAGCGGAGGAGCTTCATTCCTGCCGAGCGAGCAGATGAAACAACGTAATTTGTTGTAACTGCGGCTGCAATTGGTTCTGCCGATCGGAGTATAATAGTGATGTCTGCGGCAGTAGATATTGTGGTCGTGAGCAAAAAACAGAGTGCGGTTTACGGGAAGATATTTCAGATACTCTTCCGGAATTATATTGTGGATGACAATGATATCGCAACTCTTTATCAGCTGATTATCAGGAGTGAACTTTTCAATGCGGTCGAAAGATGCGGCAAATTTTTTCTGCTCTTTTCCTCCGTTTCCGGTGTGGAGCAAACTTACGGTAAACCCGTTGCGGCGCAACAGTGCGGCACTCTGCTGCATGTAACGCTCTATTCCTCCGACGATGCCGTTGTATTTACCGATATAGACTATGTTTTTCATTTCAACAGCTCCCGGTAAATATCACTCAACTTTGAAGCGATGTTGCGCCAGTCGTATCTGGAAGCCGTCTCTTTCCCGTTGGAAATCAACTCTTTTCCGGCAGTTTCAAGACGGTCGTACGCCTTGAGCAGAGCGTTTACATCGTTATCCTCAAACAACATGGCATTTTTTCCGTCAACGAGGAAATCACACAGACCTCCCACCTTTGAAGCGATAAGCGGAACTTGGGCATCGAGAGCTTCGAGTGCGGCTATCCCGAACGGCTCGTGGCGGCTGGGCAGAATAAAGCAGCAGGCACTCTTCAACGCCTGTAACAGCTCAATGCTGTCAGGAGCCAATCCGGGTATGACCGTCAGACGGTCGGTCAACGCAAACTGTTCCGCCTCAGAAATTATTTCCTTGTAATACCAGTCCGCCGTAACAGGACCGATGAGCAGCAAGTGGGTGTCGGAGTGTTTTTTCAGCAGCTCCAGCAAAATCTTCTGATTTTTCTGATAATCTATGCGGGAAATACAAAGCAGAAGTTTTGCCTCAGTCGGAATATTGTATTTTTTTCTGAACTCACCCTCTTCCGGCAGCTCACGGTGCAGTATTCCGTTGGGGAAAAGCTCGACCCGCTTGCCCGGGTAACGTCTGCAGAGTTTGGCAACCTCTTCACGGCTCAGCGCAAGCAGCATATCAGCTGCGCTTTCGGGAGCCTGACGCAAACCGCACAGACGGTCGATTATTCCGCCGTAACTGAATTTGTTTTTGAGCGGCTTGAGCATGAGAGCCATCTCCGCTTCAGGGATGGCACACGCTCCGCCGTGCAGACTCATAATGCAGGGAGTATCAAGTTTTCTGCCGAGCTTTATTGCACAGTTCGCCAATCGTGCTCCGGCGTGGATATGAAAAATATCATAATTACCGTTTTCAAGAGCCTTCACAAGTTCAGGAGCAAATGGATTGCCGCCCTTTTTATCGAGAGCAAGTTTATCCTTTTGCGGCATCGGGAAATACGGGTAAAAATATGGAAAACGGCGGATGATTATGCCGTCGGTTTCCTCGACTCCGACTCTGTCGAGTGCCGCAGTGCAGAGTATCTCAGGCTCCAAGCCCTGAGCTTTCTGCTGCCTGGCTATGTTCAGGACAACACTTTCAGTGCCGCCCCATTCCGAGAAAGTAAAGCGGCGGAGAATATGGGCGATCTTCATTGTTTAGTTCCCCTGTAATAACTAGCTTTCTGAACGAAGCGGTAAACGGGAGCGTAGAAAAACTCTCTGAACGCTCCGTGTTTGACAATGTAAATCCAGTCACGCAATGTTTCTGCGGCAACAGAACACATACAGTGCCGCAAGCTCACGGAGCTTTTGCCCATTTGTCTGTCGGCGACCCCCTCGTTGAAAAAGCGTTTTCTGACCTCTTTGAGCGTATAGTTGTGAGAGTGCTCCACCACTGCATCGGGAACATAAACGATTTTTGCGGAATGGCGTCTGACCCACTCTGCATCTTCGGAATACTGTATGTTTTCATCAAAGGGTTTGGCAAGCAGATCACTTTTGCGGAACCCCGAAGAAACGAGCGAAAAAAAGTTTCCCCACGATGCGGCAACTTTGCCGTCTCCGAAAGCACGCTCATAGTCTTTGCGGACGACAAAACGGGCATCCCTGCGGGCGATTTGATTGCCGTAAACACAATCAACTTTTTCGTCTTTCAAGGGAGCGGTAAGTTTTTTCAGATATTCCCGGTTCTGAGGAACTGCATCACTGTTGTTGAAAACAATGATATCACCTTTTGCCTGAGAGACCATATAATTCAAAGTTTTTCCCGGCACATATTTGCCATCAGGCGGAGCTATGCGCCGCAGCTGCGGAACATTTGCCAGATACTCCGCAGTACCATCGGTGGAGCGGTCGTCGCACGAGATGATTTCCACATCTTCATCGAGCTCCTGACTCAGCAGTGCTTCCACTGTCATGCGGATATATTTTATATCGTTGTGGGAACGCATTAACACCGAGATCATGCTTTTGTCTCCTGACAGCTTGCCACAGCCTCTTCGATGGTGGGATAAATATCAAAGACCCGGTAAACTTTGGTGATATCCAGTACGATCTGCATATCGGCACTGACTCTTGCCAGTTTGATGACGGAGTTGTTTTCCAACGCTTTTTGCGCCATCGCAAGGAGCGCATCGAGTCCGTAACTGTCGATGTTTATAAGTTTTTCCAGGTCGAGGATAACCTTTTCGCCCTCTTTCATACGCTCGTTCAATACATACTTGAAGTTTTCAGCTCCGGCATTGTCGAGGAACATCTGCACATGGGCGACCAGAACACCGTCGATATATTCAAAACGCATTTCCATAAGTTACGCCCTCCGCAGTTTGCCGGTTATTTTGGAGATGATTTTTCTTGCTCTCACTTTTTCGGCATGGTCAAACATCATAAAGTAGAGAGCAGGGAAATAGATGAGCACACCGGAAATACCTGCCAGCGCCAACAGGAAAAACTCGTTTATCTGACCGCGCAGGAAATAGTATTGCCAGTAACAGACCATTCCGGTTGCCATAGCCAGAAGAGCAGGTTCAAACAGCGAGTAGAGCAAAAAGAAACGGAACTTCATCTTGGTACGTTTGATGAGATGAGGAACAATAAAACCGGCTGTTCCGATCAGCTTGGTGACGATCATCGCTCCGACAACGATCAGCTCATGCGGTTTTATCAGCAGTCCTGCAATGGATATGACGATAAAAAAGACACTCTCAAAACTCTGCACTTTGGCGAGAAACCTGTGCTCCTCCGCCATGGTGAGGAACTTTTCAGGAATACTGCGGCAGACCAGCAGAAAGTAAACAAACAGTACCATAAGACGGCAGATGAACGCCGCTTCGGTGCTCTCAACATTAAAGAGCAGCAGGATTATTCTCGGAGCGTAAATCATCACCATCACCGTGGCTCCGGCGGCAAAGAAGTTCACCCAGCGGATTGCACGCATCAGAATGCGCGCCAGATGCATGGTGCGGTTGCGGCTGTGGAGAAGTGCGGATATCGGAGAGATGTTTTCAACATAGGGCAGTGATATCTGCTGAATGAGAAAAGGAATACGGCTGCCGAGCTGAAAAATTCCCACCGGAGCAAGTCCGCAGAAGATACTGATCAAAAGAAACATTCCGCGCTCCCATATCATGCGTCCGATGGATATGATATAGACTGCACTTGAGAAGCGGAAAATACCTTTGAACACCTCTCTGTCAAAGGCAAATCTTATCCGGAACCCGGGAATGCTTTTCCAGACTGCCACCAGCATCGCAAGCTGAGTAGCTCCCATCACCAGCATGACGAAAAGGAGCAGTTTGAACAATCCCTGACCGAAGGTAAAGATGGCGATGACTCCGGCGAGTTCGAGTATTTTGGATATGATGATCATGTAGTTGCGCAAGTAGAGCTTCTGCAAACCCACGAGAATTTCAGGAAAAACTCCGAGCGGAAACACCACGGTGGCGGCGAGTCCGCTCAAAATCAACGCTTTGCGGCAGAAGGTGATATATTCTATTGTCGCATCGGCGGGCAGGTGGAAGAGCTCACGGATATAATACACTCCGACAAACGTCAGCGGCAGGATGAGCAGTGCCATGCTCACATGGCTGAAAAAGATACTGGATATGGTATGATTGTATTTTTCGATATCCCTTTTATAAAGCTCAGTAGCAGTTACTTTCTGGGCGGCTACTCCGAAACCGAGGTCGAGCAGAAGAGCGTAACTGAAAAAGCTCCACAACATGACCCACAATCCGTACTGAGCCTCACCGAGGTGACTGATGAGCCATCGTGTGACAAGGATTCCCTGTACCAGCCGTACAAACAACGAAAAATAGTTTGTTACGGTATTTTTCAAAAACGGTATCTTCATAATGCTTCGACCCTTTCGACCATAAATTTGAAGTAATCAGCGACGTTTTCAATGTATTCCGGCAGCGGTTCATTTGAAAGTATCGCCGCATGAGAGTGTTCGTTTTCAGGAGAAAACCCGTGCATTCCGTTCAATGGAGCACTGCCCATATCCGAGGGAACTATCTGTATTCCGGCATCGAGCAAAAATATGGCATCACCGAAAGCCCGGTCGGAGCGGTAAATTCCGTATTTCAACTCTTCATCACAACTCAGAAAGTGACCGGGAAATTTGCTCATTATTTTTGAAATCACCTCTTCGGAGCCGTTTTTCAGGTAATAAAATCTCGCCATCGTGGAGTCAAAACAGGCTCCGTAATCAACACCGAACTCAAGACCGCTCTTTTCGATTTCCCCCATGATATCCACAGCTCCCGCAAGCGGAGTCATGCCGTGGTCTGAAATAACGGTGAAGTGAACGTTTTCCGCATACTCAAGAGCTTTGTTCCGCAAACTTGATATCGCCTCGGCGATCACCTGCAGTCTCTTTTCGACTGCTTGAAAATCACCGACTTTGTCGTGAAGTGCTCCATCGAAACTTGCGGTGTAAACGAAGAGAAAGTTTTTGCCGTGTTCAATGGCACGCTCAGCTTCAAGATAGTTTTCCCGGTCGCTCAAATGCCAGTCGGATATATGAAAATCGACCTGCTTTGAGCTCAACGTGTCGTGCAGATTGGGGATATTCCCCATTCCGTTGGCAATAAAGAGGTTCTGCTTTTCGCAGTAGTCCATGAATTTGAGTTTCCACAGCGGCATGCGGTAGAGTTGGAAATACCCGGTGAAGCCGTAGATTTTCTTCAACAGTTTCGAGAGGTGGTGACGCACCCTGCCGCGGTTCCAGAATGAGTCAGGTTTGAATATCCGTGCAAGGCGTGAAAGCATTTTGAACGGCGAAGAATTGGGAGCGAAACGGAACAATCCCAGGTGTCCGTGTTCAGCCGGAGTTTTACCTGAAAGAATGGTCGGTATGGCACTGCTGGAGTAACCGAACTGCATAGTAACCTTTTTGCGATAGGGCAGGGCGTCGCTCAAAAACAAGTGCTCCTGCACGATCTTCCAGCCGAGGGCATCTATAAAGAGGAATATTTCAATATTTTTGCGCTTCATTTTTCACCTCATGGCAGTGCCCGGTATCCGGGAAGTTTTCTGAAATCATCCGCAGGATGGAATTTTTTCCACTTCTGTTCGGGCAGATGCGGTTTTTCGAGCAGATATCCGGTTGTGACCACGGCGGGAGCGATAGTTTCCCAAACGCTGTATTCGCTTGACGGAACGCTCAAAAATTCAAGATTGACGTGACGACGGAATATCGGCAGCTTGCCGGCAGATTTGCCGTACACCAACTTCACTGCGTTGCGGTCGATTCCGAAAGTGTTTCCGTACGGAGTGATGCCGGGTACGAACTCACCGATGCCGTCGGCATAGCTTACCAGATCGAGGAATACAGCGGGATATACTCTGCCCAAACCTGAAGTCATGCTTCTGCCGGGCGGATTTGCTCCGTTGTGAAAATCGTTGGCAAGATAAGCCGCATCGAGATACTTCTCTTTCCCTGTAAGTTTGTGAGCGGCAATCAATGTCAGAGCCCGCCGCAGCGGATGGTAATTGCCCCACGCCATCGAGTGTACCCATCCTGCGTTGTGAGCGTACCACAAAGTACGGTATGGATAGGCATTTTCCTGCTCAAAAAGCATTTTATCAGCATCACGCAGTATGACTTTGCGGTATTCGTCTGCAACAGGACTGCTTAATTCTTCTGCTTCAAAAAGCATTATCCATGTTAAAGGCGACCACTTCCAGAAATCTTTGCGGAACGCTTCTTCGGCTTCGGCGGAACTGCGGAAAACAATCTGCCGTGCAACATCATGCCCGGTGAGCAAGTACCAGTTGAGCGCATATTTTACGAAATGTTCCTGTGCAAGTTTTGCTTCTTCCCGGTAGTAAATAACTTTTCCGTTGTACTGGAATACCGCTGCATGGCGGTTTTTATCATTCAGGGCAAACTGCCACGCCTTTTGCGCTGATTTCCAATATTTTTCTGATTCGGCTGAACGATTGGCTTTCTTCAAGGCGAGAGCAAGCGTTGAAGCGGCAGCGGCATATTCCAAAGAACTGTTGCGTGAAGGTGCTGATACATAATAAGTATGTTTATCTTTGTCGGGCAGACCATCGCCGGGCTGTGGATGACCTGTCGTTTCAAACCATGTCCCGACTCCGCCATCGGCTTGCTGAACAGCCAGCAGATGTTTCACTCCCCACGCCGCTTCATCGAGGATATCGGGAATACCGTTGCCGCTTTCCGGAATATTGAGCTGACCGTCAATAAAGTTTTCCGGCTTCATCAGATAGAGCGTTGCCAAGTCGCTCACGATACGCAGATGATAGGGTCTGCGGTCGTAATCTGCCGCATCGTGCCATCCACCCGGAGCTGATACAGGCTCATTTTTGTAGGGCGGATTTTGTTTGATAAGCTCAAAGTGTTTAACGTCGATGCGGTTGCCTTTGCGGTCGAAGAAACCGAACTCTTTCTCACCTTTGCCTTTGCGGTAGTGTTCAGCATTGCCGGGGAAACGCCCCCGGATAACGGTCGGATGGCACGCAGGAGCTGTCCACGCAGTAAACGGTTGCGCCTTGGCAATACCGCACCGTTTGTGATAGAGCCCTCTTGCGTGGATATAAAACGCTTCGGAAATCGCCTTGCTGCCGATGGCAAAATCCATGCTTCTGCCGACTCCGGAAACGTAAAGATAATAAGTTCCCGGAGTGTTGAATTTGGAATAATCAAGCTCAAGCACCTCTTCACCGCTGAACGGAATCTCATTCTGATATTCAGGGTCACTCTTGCGCAAACGCAGAGTATTTTCATAGACACATTTATTATCTGCTGCTCTGCGGAGCTCAAAAGTTTTGCCGTCAAGATGTTTTAACGGCAGAGCTCCGAGAGTTCCCAGCCAAGCTCCGATGTAGGCGTATTTTTTCTTTTGAGCTGCTCCGTTGCCGACCTGATTGAGCTTGAAAACAGTGCTCGCTTTTTCGGCATCGTATTGCAGAGTCATACCGGAAATATCAACTTTTTCTTTGTGTTTCAGCGGTTTGTCAAATACAATATAGCTGAAAAAAGTTATATCCGGCTTGCGCAAAATTTTGCCCTGCTTATCCCGTAAAAGCGCATTCTCTTTTTTCCAGCTGCCCATTTTTTTTATACTGCGGGACGTGTATTTATATGGTTTCGGATTTTTCAACACCAGAACCTGCGGAGTGAGAAACTCATAATCAGCCGCCATACCCGGAAGAGAAAGAAGCAGTAAAAACAGAATCTTCATGCTTTGACCTCCGCCTGACCTGATGCAAATTTCTGAGCGTATTTGTAAAGAATACTCAATGCGGCAAAGAGTATCATCATCTGAATGAAGTTTACCTGCTGTTTCATCACCCACTCAAGAGTGGACTGCAAATATATGGCGGTCAAGCCTCCGACAATTCCTGCAGGAATATAAAACAATCCGGTGCGGCGCAACTGTTTCACCAGCTTGCAGGCAATCACATAATAGTACCCCAGCCACGCCAGAAACGCCGCCAGGGCAAAAAAACCGCACTCGGCTCCGACGAGAAGATAACTTGTTTCCACGATACCCTCTTTGAAATCTTTGGCAATACGTTTGTTGCCGTAACGGTATTCGCAGTAGGGGTACGGAGGATTTATTTTTATTCCCCAGTTGTTCAAACCGACTCCGGCAAATGGTTTGTCTTTCATCATGTTCCACGCCGAAGCGGCAAGAAACTGACGGGTCATGAGCGACTCCTTGGGAGCATTTTCAAAACGCCTGATGATGTTTGGCAGAAGCAGCAGAGCTCCGAAGAAACAGACGAGAAATATCGGCAGCAGGATTTGTATTTTGCGCATGTGGAACTGGTAACGCAGCGAAAGCAACGCCGTGATGGCGCATCCGAATGGCAGACAGACCATAGCTCCTCTGGAGTATGTGCGCATACACGCTGCCGAGGCGACCAGAAAGAAAGCGGCAAACAGGAAACGTTTCCACCCCTTGTTGCGGTTGAAGTAGTAGGCGAAAAAAATCGGAGCAACCAGATTCATATACATTCCCATGCTGTTCTGGTGCGGAAAAAGTCCGTTAGCCTGATGTATTCCGCGGATATGCTGAAAGACAACAGAACAAAAGGTCACTGCGGCAACGATTCCGAACCCGGTCATCACGGTATTGAAGTCACGGGTGTAGTACAAATAGTAGTAGGTGCAGAGAAAGACGATATACATCATTATCATCTTCCACAGCTCAAACCATGAATACAAGGTGTTGTCAGCATTGATAAGTGACGGAATGCACAGCAGAAAATAGACCAGATATATCCTGCTGCCCCGGTCGGGAAGAATCGGCTTTCTGCGGTAGAGTATCACCATGCCGATAAGCATGGCAAGTGCGACAAGATAAACCAGCGAGACCTCCATTCCCCGGGAGGTCCCACGATAGGTCTCGTGTGAAAAAAAGTTTATCGATACCTGATTGAACATCATCACCGGAAGCAGTACCGCCAGAAATGCATAGCGCATATACTTACGGTTCAATGTAAGTATATATCCGAGCGGAAGTACTCCTGCAAATGCGATGAGAAAAATCAGGTATTTCATATTTCAGCTTACTGGATGAAGTTCAGAGCAGGGAACGTGAAGGTGCTCAGGAATTGTGCCGAGGGCAGAAGTTTGCGGATAAAGACGTTGTATTCCGAAATGTTGTCGTGCGGAATATATACCACATCTCCCGGCTGCAGCCTGACATTGGCGCAGCGGCCCTGCAGTATTCCGTCAACATCGATGCGGTAGAATCTGGGATTATCCATTCCGCCGCGGATGATGACTCCGTACTGCCAGTACTGCTCTTTGAGTCCGAGTCCTGAAGAGATGAGTTCGAGGACTCCGAGATTCTGATCCCACAATCTCTTGTGCGGTCTGTTGATGCTGCCGATAATGCTGCACATCGCCTCAGAGCGGACAGCTATATAAATGTAGTCGCCTTTTTTCAGCTTAACATTGTGCCAGCGGTCACCTTTTTCGATGGCGAGAGAAAAATTGACCGGCAGAATCTTGCCGTTGCGCACGATGATACTGTTCTGGTAATCAGCGGCATCGAGCATCTGGTCATCGAAGTCACGCACGGCGGAACCGCCCGCTTTGGCGAAGAGGTCGGCAAGACGCATACCGTTGGATATCACAAACATACCCGGATTGTTGACCGCTCCTGAAATGGTGGCAGTCTGACTTCTCACATCGATGGCAAAGACACCGAGTTCGGGATTTTTGATGTACCGGGCATAGATTTTTTTGATTTTTTCACTGGCTTCTTCCAGCGTGAGACCGGCGACCTGAACCTGACCTGCGAACATCACGCCGATGGCTCCGTCGGGAGTCACGAGCGACTCCATTATCAGATCGGGATGATTGTAAACTCTGATACTTATTTTATCACCGGCATTGATGCGGTACACCGGCTCTTTCTGGGCGTCGAGCTGTTTGAGGAACTCGAGCTGGCGGCGTTTATCCTCATCGGTCAATCCAGATTGATCAACGACTCCGCTCGGCAGATTGTTGATATCGGGAAAACGGTCAAAGTTGCCGGTGTAACGGTCATAGCATCCGCAGAGGAGGCAGACAAAAGAGAGCAGAGTCAATAAATATAAATGTTTTTTCATCAGATGTAATCTCCTGAAATAATTTTTTCCACGTCAGTAACTCCGGTCAGAATGGCGTACACTTTGTGCGCCTCATCGTGCAGTTTCAGCACCCGGCGCAATACGCTGCGCGGAGTCTGCCGTTTGCCGATGTAAAGCAGTGTGGCATCGCAGATATCATGAAGCTGCCTCACCAGAATACACGACGCATCAAAAGGTTTTTCTCTGGATATACGGATGAGCTGATAGTGCTTTTTGAGCTCATTGACCATATTGTAGAGCGCACTTATCTCATCAGGCTCGAGCACCGAGAGACTGCGGACAGGGAAAAATACAAATCCGTAACCGTAGCCGTAACCCTTGCCGTCTCCTGAAGAAAATCCATGCATGTACTCAATGTTGTGCTGAATGCTTTTCTCGGTGTAATTCACTCCGGCGTTGCCGTTGTCGGAGTAGTAAAAATTGCCGATTTTCTGCATGTCGGAACAAATTCTTTCAACATCGTACTCAGGAATGAGCCGCACCAGAACCGTGTTGCGCTTGGCTTTGGTGAAGAGCTCGTCGAACATCACCGAACTCAGGAACGAACCGTCGAGAGAACACGAAAAGATGGTGCGGGTGTTTTTGAGTTTGAGAAGAAAGCGGTAGAACATCTCGTTGTTGATGACTTTGCGCTGTTCATCACTGAAATTGGCTTTTTCATGCGGAATAACTCCGACAGTATCAAAGAAATCCTTGTGGAACACCGCCTCTTCGATACCGCTGAACTTGCCGCAGATGATATCGTACGTAACTATCGCCGTGGCGTATAAACCGCAAACAAAAATTCCTCCGATGAGGATGAGCGCAAGCACTTTCACCGGAAACATCGGGAAAGCCTTTGTACTCACCACCCGCTCGTTTACGATTATATCATTGGGAACATGGGCGATATTGCTGCGTACCCGGGTCAGCTCCTCAAGCAGAAGAGAGACGTTTTTCTTGGCTGTTCCCATAAGCTGTTCGATACTGTCGTGTTCCGGAATCATGTGCTGGAGTTTATGCTCTTTTTCTCTGACCATGGCTATCTCAGCCTGAAGGGACTTCATACTCATTTCAAGCTGATGCAGAGTGACCTCGGCTTCATTGTAACGGTTGATGATTCCGTCTATTCCCAGAAGCATGTTTTCATCGAAACGGACGATGTTGTTTTTGACTTTGAATGCCTCAAACTCACTTTTGAGAGTTTCGTATGCACTCATAGACTCAATATATCGGGGATTGCGCTCGGCAAACATCAGCTTCGCCTTTTCGTACTCTCTTGACGCTTTGCGCAAATCACGGATGTATTCAAGCAGACGGGCACGGTGCAGGATGACGTTTTCAGGAATTACTTTGTAATTTTTCTCTGCAACTTTGAAGCGGTGCCTGGCATCTTTGAGCTTGATATTCAACTCAGAGAGAGCGGCATTCTGCTCGCCCTGGATTTTCTTGACCGTCTCCATTTCCTCTTTCGGATGGATTATTCCATACTTGCGGTGCAGTCCGTGCAGTTTTTCGATCAAACTGTTGTGGTAGTTCTGAATTTCAACCATTCTGCGCTCACGGGAGTTGAGAAAAGCTCTCAGTTCTGCGGTGCGGTACTCCTCGTAGTTGCGGATTCCGATTGCGACAAATGTGTTGACCAGCTGTCGGACATATTCGTCACTGTCTCCGGTTCCGGTAATGACAAACATATCGTTGTGGTCACGCAGCAGTTTGACCTCGATGCACTGCTTGAGGACGCTTTTCTGCTTTTCGTTCAAATGCAGCTCTTTTACCAGCTGATGAAATATCTGCTGACGGGAAAATACTCCGAGCACATGATTTATACTCAGCGGCTTTACCTCTTCGCTTGCTCTCGGAGTGTAAAAGCAAGTCACACTTCCCTCATATTTTCGGTGGGAGGTACTGAATTGTATCACCCTCAAACATATTCCGGCAATGATGGTCACAATGAAAACAGTGATGATGCTCCACTTGAATTTCATCAAAGTAAAGAGAACCAGCTTCTGATACATCTGCAATTTCTGCATCTGCCTGGTCTCTGCCTGTACGTTCAATTCGTTATCCAATGTATCCATAATACTCCTTTTAATTGAAAATCAGCCAGTGCTGATAAAGTTTGCTTTTTTCCGGTGACTTGTCAGGAATCTTTTGAAGAGCCTCAGCCAATTCAGGCAGCAGCGATGCAACTGCCGGAGCAAAGAATCTGCTCCGCAGCGGAGCAAAACTCCTGCTTTTTACACAATATTTCAGATAGTTTTTAAGCGAAAGCTCATCTCTTTCACGACAATTTAAACAGATCGCCTCACAATTTTTTCCGCAGACAAGCTCCATGCACCCGGCAAACATATCCCGTACACTGTGCAGGAGCTCTGCCATGTCGGACTTTATGTTGCGGTTCGGAGCACGTTTGAACTCAACTGCATCACTGTAAAGATTTTTCCACTTTTCGGGCACTTCAAGAGTTTTGAACAGTTCCAGCCGTTCACCCATCGACCAGCGGTACTGCCTGCGGAAAATCAGCAGAGCATCGGCAGCACCGAGGATGGCTTTGCAGAGATTGCGCAAAATAAAATCAGTTTCATCTGAGTCCGCCGATATCTTTTCAGCAGCCAGAAGCAAGCCCATACCACGGTTGAGCAGCAGCCTGCACGCCTCGGAATAAGGCAGGTTTTCCGCAGGGATTTCCGGCAGATACTCTGCGAGCAAATCTTTTCCGCATACCGGATGATAGCCGCGTTTAAGCTCCTGCATCATCAGGCGGTTGCTGTTTTTCTTTATATCTTTTACGCTCATGATTCTGCTGAAATCAATATCGACTTTCAGTTCTGCTTCATATTTTTCCGCAATTTCTTTCAGCAGCTTGTCGGCACCGGAAACATTTTGTTCAGCAAAAACAAAGAAATCGAGGTCGTTGTAGAGAATGCCGTTTTCTTTATCCTGACGTACTCCGCCGTCACCTCTGCCGTAACTGCCTCCCAAAACGACACAAAGGTTTGTGCCGGAAAGGATACTGCCTGTTTCCGCAAGCACATTTTCCAGCAGCAATTCTGCCTCTCTGTCACCTGAAGCGGTAAAATTTTTATGAGCGTTTGCGTTCAACATAAGTAGCTAAGCCTCTCTTTCCCAAACTGCGCAGAACTACTTGCAGTACCAGAAAACATGAGCAGTGATAGTGATAATAATAGTCGTAGATACGACGCTGTTCCGCAGTGTTTTGCAGTGCGTACATCTCACCCATCTGAAAACAGTAGTGTTCATTGGCAGGATGGCTCTTGACCAGCTCACGGCGGAAAAACAGAACCCCCCAGTAGCCGGGATAACGATCCATAGACAGTTTCCAGCACCAGTGTGAGTTTTTGTGTCCGAGATAGTACGGCAAAATCAGCAGATACGGAATCAATCCTGCAACGGCGAGCACGAGAGCGATAAAGTGTTCCCACAAGCGCAAGATCCATGCCGAGCGGTTCTGCACCGGAGAAAATGCGTAACTGAAACTGTTGCGCTCAAGAACACCTCCTGAATACGGGTCGATGATGCGTCCCGGAGTTACGATTTTGTTTTTTATCTCAAGTTTTCCTGCCACATAGGTTCGGTCGAAAATGATGGAGTGTTCAACAAAACACCCTTTATCCACCAGAGAGCGTTCTCCGACGATGGCATCGTGAATAACACTTTTCCGCTCGATAAGAGTGTTGTCGGCAAGCACCAGTGCTCCGTTAAGCTGACACTCCTCTTTGATGATGACATTGGTTCCCGTATGGATATTGTCAGTTATCGAGTATCCCGGCAGGTTGTAGAAATCATCATTCAAAACCTGAAAATTTACTTCAAAATAGCTTTCAAGAGAGTTGATGAGATAAAAATCGATGTTGCTTTTCAGCAGTTTACCATCTTTGTAATAATATATTCCGTCATCAACGCCATCATCGGAGCAGGGAACAAAGCTGTTCATAAGCTCATCAAGCGTATGCACTCTCGGCATGAGCATGCCGTGCAGGATAAGACAATCATTTTCGCACTCTTTGGCATAAACTTCAATCAGATGGCTGACTGTATCGTGACCGCCTCCGCGACGGTAGTCGAGCGCGAGTTCTCCGTGCTGATACTCATAGAGGTGCTCGGCAAGGTGCTCATTGTATGTGGGACCCAGCAGGAGCATTGTATCTGCCTCGCACCTCAGAGCAAGGTCGATAAAATATTCAGCGGCACATCTTCCGCCGACGGGCATCATGCCAAGACTGCGGTCCGGAAAATACTCTTTGCACCACTCCTGAGCCTGATTATAAGGATTTATCAGAAGATTTTTCATCTTACCACGCTCCTTTTCCCGTCAGGATCGCCGGAACCGTTTTCAGGAGTATCAGAAAATCTTTCCATACACTGCGGCTGGCGATGTACTCTTTATCCAGTGCTATCTGCTTGGAAAACGGCAATTCACTCCGTCCGGAAACCTGCCACAAACAGGTTATTCCGGGAGTGATATTCAACCGTTTTCGCTCTTCCAGAGTGTAAGTTCTTACTTCCGACGGCAGCGGAGGTCTGGGACCCACCAGACTCATGTCACCCAAAATAACATTGAAAAACTGCGGCAGTTCGTCAATACTGAATTTGCGGATAAATCTGCCCACGGGAGTGATACGGGGGTCACGCTTCATCTTGAAAATCACTCCGTCACCGGATTCGTTGAGCTTCAAAAGTTCCGCTTTGCGGGCCTCGGCATCGATATACATGCTGCGGAACTTGTAAAACTTGAAGTGCCTGCCGTACTTGCCGACCCGCACCTGACTGAATATGATCGGTCCGGGACTGGTAATTTTGACCAGAATTGCTGCAAGCAGAAAGATCGGACTGCCCAAAATAAACGCCAACACAGCAAGAATGATATCCATAAGACGTTTGAATGCTTTTGATGTCCCGATGGTGAAATTCCATATCAACATCCTGAGCTGAATGTGATTGTGGCGGAATACAGATGGTTTTTTCAACTCCTGCCGCAATGCGATGATCTCTTCGTATTTTGTCATTTCATGCTCCTTGGTTTCAATACCCGCACAAAATTCCGCAACTCATTTCTGCCCGCCTCAATACTGCCGTGTACCGGGATGGATATCTGATAGGTGTAATAACTCTCTTTCGGATTGAAGTGCCTGCGGAAACCGAGAAATCCCGGAGTGGAAAACCGCTCACTGCTGTACCATACCCATACCAGAATACGGTGAGCTCCTTTTTGCGCATCGATCTCGGTCACCGCAAAGTTATCCTGCAGGGAGAGCGTTTTTTCGGTATGCACCTGCCACAAACTTGTGCGCAGACAGTGGCTCGCAGGATGTATCTCGTGAATATTTTTTCCGCAGCGGACTGCGAGCACCGAGATGTCGCCGTTACCTCTGGTATAGCGGTACTGCTTCACTGAACTTGTGGCAAAAAAACGTCCGGTATTGGCGTCAGGCACAAGGGTTCTGCCCCAAAACTCTCCGGCGTGAGCGGGAAAATCAGGAATGAAACTTTTTCCCTCAAAATACAACTCTTTAGTGTGAAGAAGTAAAAGAGCAGTTCCGGCACACGCTGCCAGAAAGAGAAATGTGCCTTTTTTGACCTGCAAACAAAAGTGTTTGTTGCACCATATTAAAATAAAACACAACAGCATCGCAACAAATTTTATCATCCAGGCAACGCTCACACTGCACATAAAAAGCAATGAAAGCTGATAACTTGAACTCGGAGTTCCCAGAAGCAATACGACCGCAGCCGGAAACAGTTTACAGGCAAAACTCCACGAACAGCAGAACCACGCCGCCGCCCAGATGACTCCGACCGCCGCGGCAACACTCAGGGCATTGATATGGTGGAGCTGAGTAAACAAAGCAAGCACCAGCAGCGGAATGAGCACTGGCAAAGCGTAAAAATCAAATTTTTCTCTTCTTTCAGAGCGAACTGCCCAAATTGCCGCCGGGATCGCCGCAAGATAAAATATCCAATCCCAGTGGTCGAGCCGCGAACTCTTCCACGCCTGAATCAGATAGTGTGAGCGCAAAAGAAGCGGAACAAAACTTGACAGCATGAAAAGGAGTTTTAACATTTTTCCTGCTCCTTTTCTTTGCCGTTGTCAGCTGAAAATATCCTGCCTGCCGCTAAAAATATTGCAAACGCAAGAATGATTTGAACATATCCGAGAGCGGTGTGCCATGAGTCCTGCAAAACGCATTCTCCCCAAATCCTGAAGAGAATGACGGTAAGAGCTATCCGCAGAGAGTTGCCGATGATTATTGACGGAACAATGAATGAAAAGTGTACGATTTTCCAAACCGTTTTGCTCTGCATCATCCTGACCGCAATAAATGCAATCAGAATAAACGCATCAAGCTGATTTATTCCGCTGCACGCATCGGTTATGGCGATATTCAAACCGGGCAGGGTAAGAGATGTACCTTGATAAACAGCTCCGATGCCGAGCATCCGCAAAATGACTCCGCTCAGCATGGTTGCACTCAGGCGCAGGGGATAACTCAAAAGCAGCATCAATTCGCTGTGGTAGGGAATGAACACACAGCACCACAGCGCAGGAGCGGTGCAGAGCAGTGCCGCTTCCGCTCCGCTGAAGTAGAGAACAAAGGCACAAATCAGCGACGAAAAAGCGAATGCCGTGCTCAGACTTCCCGGAAACTCATGAGCGGGAACCAATGCAAGGATATTGGCTGAAACAACCAGTGCCCACGCCGCATATTTATCAACAGTACGTTGCGTTTTCTGAGTTCCTGAGGCAAGATTTTTCAGCATGAGAAAAATCAGCATCGCCGCCATTATCAAATCGACCAGAGCAGAATCCCATGCTCCTGCGGAAAACATCGGAACTGCTGCCGAAAAAGCAACGAGCCCCAGAAGCGTTGAATACAACACTCCGGGGGGATGTTTCCAAAGGTCTTTACAATGTGATTTGATATTCATTGCGGCATTTTGTTGAGTTTGTTCAAACAATCAAGTGCGGTTTTATTTTCTGAGTCAACCGACAGCAGCCGGCGGCAAAGCTCCCTTGTCTTTTCCCGTTCATGGTGCAGGTCGCACTCTTTGATTTTCTGCTGCATTCCTGAAATCCACAAACTCTTCAACCGTTTTTTGTATCTGTTGTTTGCCGGGAGCTTCACCACGTCGGGAATAACTGACAACTTGCCGTTGCGCAAGAGTTTATCCGCAAAACAAAGCTGAGTTTCCGGCAGGTCAGGAGCCATCTCGTAAGCCTGACGGGATAACTCCGAAGCCTTTTCAAGCTCTCCGTTTTCAGTAAAAAGCTCTGCCATGTTCATCAATACCACCCGTCTCTGCGGGCAGTCAGCAGGAAACTTGGCGTATTTTTGGAGAGCCGCCTGATTTCTTTTGTTTTCCGCCAGAGTACGGGCGGCAAAAAAGAGCAGGTCATAATTATTCCCCGCATCGGATTTTTCCAGTATGTCGCAGGCTTGCTCACGTTTTCCCTGTTTGAGCAAAAGCAGTGCCCGGCTGAATTGACCGTAGATTTTATCTTTGCTCAAAAACTGCAAATCTTTTTCCCTCATCCAACTTGCGGCAAAGCTCCAGTATGCAGGAGCGATATCAGCAGAAAAGTTATCCATGAAAAGTTTTGAAGCTGAGTCCAAATTTTTCTGTTTTATTGCAAGCGCAATATCATAACGAAGCATATCCCGGCTGCTTTCGGGGAAAAGCTCTTTGTAAGCTGATATGAGTTTTCCTGCAGCAGAAGAGTTGTTGACCAAATTGTATTCGATGGCGAGTTTAAGTATTCCACGGTCTTTCCCGAACCGCTTTACCGCATCTTGCATAAGAGCGGGATAACTCTGCCCCTTTGCCCTTCCGGCAAGCAGAAGTGTTTTTGCTGTGAAGGCGTCCGGAATTCTGCGGTAACTGATCTCAGCAAGCGCAAGGTAAGCCTCATTTTTTACCGCCTCAGCTGAAAATGACCGTTTGAGAAAATCCAGAACCATGGCATCCGCACGCTTCTGCAGGTCAAGATAATTGCGATGTGCCAACAGTGAGGAGTAACTCTGTTTTACTGCGGCAGGCTCTGCTCCTTGAACATCGGCACACAAAAACATAAATGCTGCAAGCGGAGTGTCAATGGCTTTTCTCAACGGAACAACCAACTCTTTCAAAAGTTTCATGTCGTTTGCGGCAAGAGCGGTAAGCGCATCGAAGTAGTAGCTGCACAACATGGCTCCGCTTCCGGAATCAGCCTGATATTGTTTGCGCAAAGCGGCAATTTTTTCACTCTGCCTGAGCAGACAGTATATCTCAGCGGTCTGCATGGCGACTGCCTGATCGTGATAGGTTGCAAGATACTTTTCAAAAATTTGCAGAGCGTCTCCGAAATTGCGGAAATTAGCATAAAATCTGCCGAGCGGCGGAGCAAAGGCAAACGGATTGAGCTCATAAGCCGCCCGCAACGCCTTTTCGGAGTTGTTTATATCTCCTGCTTTGAGAAGCAGTCCTGCTTTGGCGGCAAGAATCTCCTGCCTCACAAAAACATCATCGGTTTTGAAATGTTTTTCGAGCACAAAAAGTTTTTCTTCGTCGCTCAGGTGATTGTGTATGAAAAGAAGCAGTGCCAGCTCACCGATGCGGTTGTCAGCATCTCGCCTGCGGAGCCGATACCTGTACTTGTTGCTATTGCCGTTTTGTCCTGCGGCATAAAGCAGAAGCTGATGCTGACGGTTATCGGGAAAATTTTCTTGTGCCAGAAAATTTTCCAACCGGTCAAAATAGCGGGCGAAGCAGAGGCTTTTTATATACTGAGCTTTATTTTCCGCACTCAGCGGATTGAGCCTGCAAGCCTTGAAACAGTAGTAAACCTGTTCAGGATAGAGCTGTTTCTTTTCGGCGATCGCGCCGAGCATGATGAATGCCGCCTCATTGTCACTGTCGGTGCGTATGACTTGGAGCAGCTGAGCTTCGGCAAGTTCGAGAGAGCTCCTGTCTCCGCGCAGAAAATTGCTCTGAGCCTGCCTGAACAGTCTGACGTTCTGATAGTTGGAAAAAAGCAGAAAGAGAGTCAAACCGATACAGCCCGCCAATATCAGCAGGACGACGGCAAGCAGTATGATATGCTTTTTTCTTGCTTTATTCATTTTTCAGTTTCAATCAACACTTTAGAGCTGCATTCAGCGGCTTTCGTAGAGTTTTTTGCGTTTTTTGAGATAAATCACCGTTCCACCGCCGACAATCAGAGTTGCGATAATTCCGGGCAGAGGCTGACCGGATGGAGGAGAATTGGTGGAAATGGAAAACTGAAATCCTGCGGGATTTATCGCATTCTGAGATTTTTTACCGTAATCGACTCCGAAATCACCCCAGTTGAAAACGATGCTGTCACCTGATTTTCCCAGCATCCAGATGTCACTGTCCTGAGTGGTCGGACTATACATTGTAAAGGTCTCTTTTTTGCCGTTTTCCGAGGTTGTTTCAACCCAGAGAACGATTCTGTCTCCGGGAGAGAATTCACCGAGAGAGCCGGATTTCATATCTCCGTAATGTATCTGCGGCAATTTTGCGGAGCCCGCCTGATTGCGTCCGGGACCTCTGCCGCCTCTTCCGCCCCGGTCTGCGCCCTGACGGTAATTTGCGACGTCATCGTAATAGTACCAGCCGATGTTGCTGATAACGGAGTCCCCGATGGAAACATTAGAACCGTCACTCTTTTTTACATCAACATAGACTGTCTGCTTGGAGTCAACTGAAAACCATGCTTCACCGGTACCGGACTGCAAACTGTACTGCAACGCAGCGTGAGCCGGAATAAAAAGAGCGGAGATAAGCAGAATGGAAAAGAGTGAAAAAGTTTTCATTTTTCCGCCTCTTTTTTCTTATTCAGATAATATTTTCTTGCACCGAATGCAACTCCGCCGACTGCGAGGACAGCCAGAATTCCGGGCAGAGGCTGACCTGAGGGAGCATTGTTGCCGTTGGTGTTTTGAGTATTGACCTTGAAGGTGTAATACTCCTGAGTACCGTTTGAACCGAAATTGCCGCCTGCGATGGAAAAACCTCCGGCAATCTCTCTTGACTTGCCCCAAATAATGTTGTCGGCAACACTTTTTTCCGGCTTGGTGGAAACGTAAACGTCACCGACGTTATCCTTTACCCATAAGCCGATGCGGTCATTTTCGGTGAAAGTGGCAGATAGTCCGTTGTTGAAAGAGCCTGACTTGCCGGTATCGAGATTGTACCAGCCGTAATCGGCGTATCCCTGACCGCGGTCGATGTAGTTATCCTGACCGTTGTCTTTATCTTTGCGGCTTTCGAGCACCAGATCAAATGCCAGGGTGGTGTCACCATCGAAAGTGAGCCATCCCTGATTGCCATTGACATTGTACTGATAAGCCCCCATTACAGAAGCACAGCACGCAAACAGAAAAAGTACAATAAGTTTTTTCATAATATCCTCCTCATCTCAATAAAACGAAACCCAAATTACTCCTTTGGGACTTCGCATGAAAAAAACAATTATACATGGTATAATAATATACCACAAAACAACAAAAATGCAAACCGGAAAAGCGTATCTGTTGCAGTAATTGGCTGTCGCACCGTTTCTGAAAATCCGCAGTTCGGACTTGCGGCTTTTTTCATCAGAAGATTGAATTTCTTTTGAAGAATGTTATATTATAGTAAATAATTTGCAAGGTGAGGTATATGCATGAAAGAAAAATTGTTTATCCGTCCATTTGTCGAGCCTGACGCCACGGCTGTTCAAAATATTATTCACAGAGGATTGCGGGAGATCAACGGCAAAGATTATCCGGCAGAACTCATTGAAGAATATTGTGCATGTTTCACACTTGAAAAAATCAAAAGTCAGGCGGATACCGCGCACATGTATGTTGCCGTATCGGATGAAAAGATTGTCGGTACCGGCTCGATTGCACCTTATTGGGGGAGCGAAAAAGAAAGTATCCTGCTGACCATTTATGTTCTCCCAGAAATGATCGGGCAGGGCATCGGCAGTGCCATCATCAACGCATTGGAACAGGACGAATACTTTTTGCGGGCAAACCGTATAGAAATCCCCTCATCAATTACAGCGGTAAAGTTTTATCAGAAAATGGGCTATGAGTTCAAAAGCGGCATGATTCCGGATGATGAGGGAATCATCAGCATGGAAAAATTCAGGAATGTCAAACTTAAATCACGCTGAAGAAATAATCAGGCGGCAGGAAAAAATCCGGCCGCCTTTGTGAATTTTTATTCAGTTGCGTTTGCAAAATCTTCTTTCGTTGCCAGTCCGAAATGGCGCATATATATCGCATCAGACTTAGTTGCATTGGCTATCCACGAGGGAATCTTATCCGCAAAATCTTCTTTTTTTGCAAATTTACTGCGAATCATCCTTACTGCGCTGGGCATATCAGCATCAGCAATCCATTGCGGAATCTTGTCTGCAAAATCTTCTCTGACGGCAAAATTTTCTAATACCATTATTCCGGCAGATTTAAGATCGGCATCAGCAATCCATTGCGGAATCTTGTCTGTGAAATCATCTCTGACGGCAAGATCTGCCATCAACAGTGCCAGCCCATCAAAAAAAGTTGCTTTGGCTATCCAACCTGGAATCCTGTCTTTGAAAACATTTTTATCAGCCAGAGATTCTTTCACCAGAGCTGAAGCCGAAATTGCGTCCGCATTGGTTATCCACTGAGGGATCCTGTCTGCGAAATCATTTTTGTCTGCAAATTTGCAGCGTATCAACTCAGCCGCCATACACGGGTCTGCGTTTTCGATAAACGTGCGAATCTTTTCTGTCAAATCATCTTTCGTCACCAGGTTTTCATACAGATAACTTTGCAATTCATACGGTTCAGCCTCATCGATCCATTTGGAGATTTTTTCTGCGAAATCCTGTTTGGTTGCCAATCCGTTATCCATCAATTCCGCTGCCAATTCCGGACTGGCATCTGCCATTAATTTTTTCAGTTTTTCCTCGTAATTTTCGTCATCTTCATTGAGAACGACTCTGGGGTTTACACAATGTAATACTGTACTCTTTCGATTCATAGAATAGCTCCTTGTTGTTAATTCAGTTAATCTTGTCAGGCAGACGTATCTGTTATAAGGTTGAAGTATCGGAAATTTCCGTTGTAAAATCAACTTTATTCAGATTTTAATACCTGCATATACTATATACTACCGGCATTGCAAAATTTTTTACACAATTTTTTATTTTGCATCATTTTTCAGACAAAAAATTCCGTATGCGCATCCGCAGTTTACTATCTGAATTTCACGCAACGAGCGCAACGGTTATTATCCACCACTGAGCAAGCCGGAATTTTTAAGCGTGAAATCATTAAGAACTTCTGTTACAAACCGTCGAAGAGGCAAAAAATGGCGGCTCGCTTTTTTATCGCTCCCCGCCATTCTGAAACGCATTTTGAGGCAGAAACTTCAGAATTTCGCTGTGAAATAAACTTCTGAAAATCGCTTTACTTGCAGCCGGAAAAACTCAGAGCAGTTACCGCAAAGCATACTGAAATTTTTAATTTAAAGTTTTTCAATACTCCACTTGCAAATAATACCAGTTAGGGACAAGTTTCCGGTAAACGGTTACTTTCTCTGCCATTGGAAACATCTCTTTTTGCGGCAAAGCATCATCAGAAATATAAACGATCCGTTTTTCATATCTTGTCAATATGGATTCCCCGTGCAGAAAGCCGATAACTGTGCGCTGTTCCGTCCGGGAAATAAGATTTTCTTCTGCCGGATTTTTAATCACTTCCTGCCATTTATTATGGTTGCCAAGATAGGTGATTTGAGCGTTCCAGATGTGCCACGGCAACGGCAAAAACTGCAATGTTATCGCAAGGAAAACACAGCAAAGCGGAATAAAAGCAAAATACCGATTCCGTTTCTTTTTGCGAAATGATTTGACCAACAGAATAATCGCCCCAACAGCCCCCGCCAGCCATAGAATCACCAATAACGGCAGAAATATGAGCGTTGACAAAGAATCAAAGAGCAGTATTGCAATATTGCATAAAAGAAAAAGAATGTAAACGATATTCCAAACGATCATTTTTTCACCACATCAAACCACAGCCAAGTCGGAGATGAGATGGTTTCTGTGTTTCCTTGTTCATCTTGATAAAATCTGATATCTCCGACCATCTGTATCATTGGCACTTCTTCCCGGAAAAGCATTTTATTATCAGATTGCCGGTAAATATAAAGACATCCGGATTTATCGCTGCTGCTGCCCGGACTCATTGGCATCAATGACTCTCTGAAATAAT
>JAFVZB010000046.1 GCA_017508385.1 Lentisphaeria bacterium
TCTGCCCCCCTCCACTTTCAAAAAAAGCGGAGTACTTTTTGGAGGGTATTTGGCACGCTGTTGTTTGCGGTGTGTTTTTTTGCGTGGTTGGGTTGGGTTGGTTGACTTGTCTGCCCCCCTCCACTTTCAAAAAAAGCGGAGTACTTTTTGGAGGGTATTTGGCACGCTGTTGTTTGCGGTGTGTTTTTTTGCGTGGTTGGTTTGGTTTGGGTTGGTTTGGGTTGGTTTGGGTTGGGTTGGTTTGGGTCATTTACGCCCAGCTTCTTTCTGAAAGGGCTGTGTGCTTTTTATTACTTGCATTTTCGGCAAGTTGGTGTATCTTATGCTATAAACTTTTTTGCTGTAATTCACAGGAGTATATATAATGAAAAAAGTTCTTGTTACCGGAGGCGCAGGCTACATCGGCAGTGCCTGCACTGAATATCTGCTCGACCATGGTTACGAAGTCACCGTTTTCGATGCCCTTATCACCGGTCACCGTGACGCAGTTGACCCCAGAGCCGCTTTTATCGAGGGCAATCTTGAAAACCGTGACCTCATCATTGATGTCTGCAAAAAAGGCAAGTTCGATGCCGTCATGCACTTCGCAGCTTTCTCCCTTGTCGGTGAGTCGATGACCGACCCCTCCAAGTATTTCAGAAACAATCTGGCGAACGCCATCAATTTAGCCGATGCCGCCGTCGCCGGAGGCGCTGAGAGCTTCGTCTTTTCCAGCACCGCCGCCACCTTCGGACAGCCTGAGAGAGTTCCGATAAGCGAGCACGACCGTCAGGAACCCATCAATCCTTACGGTGAATCCAAGCTCTGTTTTGAAAAGGTGCTCAAGTGGTACAGCCAGATATACGGAATCAAATACGCCGCTCTGCGCTACTTCAACGCCGCCGGAGCCACTGAGAATTTCGGTGAGGACCACCGTCCCGAAAGCCACCTCATCCCCATCATTCTTCAGGCGGTGCGGGGCAAGCGCGACAAGCTCATGCTCTTCGGTGATGACTACGATACTCCCGACGGCAGCTGTATCCGTGACTACATCCATATCCTCGATCTCGCTCAGGCTCACGAGCTTGCTCTCTCTGCTCCTGAGAGCGGTCACTACAACCTCGGCACCGGCAACGGACTCTCGGTCTTTGAAATCATCAAAGCCGCCGAAGCCGTCACCGGAAAGAAGGTCAATTTTGAGATCGCTCCCCGCCGTCCCGGAGACCCGGCAAGACTTATCGCCTGCAGTGACAAGGCAAGGAAGATGCTCAACTGGCAGCCTCAGTACGAATCAGCTGAAAAAATCATCGAGTCCGCCTGGAAATGGCAGCTCAAACATCCCGAGGGTTACGCCAAGTGATCTGGTGCGCAAAAGGTCCGTACACAGTTTTTGACATCGAGACCACCGGAATGAGTCCGGTGTACGACCGTATTGTGGAGCTTGCCGCCGTCAGGATTTCCTGCGACGGCTCGCTTGAGCACTTTTCGACCCTCGTCAACCCGGGATTTCACATTCCCGAGCGGGCGACCAATATTCACAACATCACCGATTTCATGGTGAAAGACGCTCCCTTTTTCGAGGATATCGCTCAGGATTTCCACAACTTTATTGCAGGTTCGACTCTGGTCGCTCACAACGCCAGATTCGACCTCTCTTTTATTCAGGAAAGTTTCCACCGCGGAGGCTTCCCCGTCTGGCAGGGCTCCACTATGGACTCCCTGAGACTGGCAAGAGACACCTATCCCGGGCTGCCGTCGTACAGTTTGCAGAATTTGAGACAGCACTTCAAACTCGCCACCGCTCCCGGAATGAATCCGCACCGTGCCGCCGCCGACGTCGAATGGACAAGGCAGCTGCTTGAAATACTCCTGACCGCCGTTTACAATGCCGCAGGATGCAACAACTTGAATCAATAAGGAAATATACTATGCCAAAAAAGAATTTTATCTGGGGCAGTGCCACCGCAAGTTATCAGATCGAGGGAGCCGTCAATGAGGATGGACGCAGTCCGAGCATCTGGGACGCCTACTGTTCAATTCCCGGCAGAACCGCCGCCGGAGAGAATGGCGATATCGCCTGTGACAGCTATCACCGTTACGAGGAGGATATCAAGCTCCTCAAAGAGCTCGGCGTTGACTCCTACCGCTTCTCTATCGCATGGCCCAGAATACTGCCCAACGGCTCTGGCGAGGTCAATCAGGCGGGCATCGACTACTACAACAAGCTCATCGACACCCTGCTTGCCAATGGAATAACTCCTTTCGTCACCCTCTATCACTGGGATCTGCCGCTCGAGCTCCAGCTCTGCGCCAACGGATGGCTCGACCGCAGCATCGTTGATACTTTCGTCAACTACGCCAAGGTCTGCTTCGATGCTTTCGGCGACCGGGTCAGGCACTGGATAACTTTCAATGAGGCGTGGTGTATTTCCGTGCTCGGTTACGGTACCGGTTCTCACGCTCCCGGTCACAGAAGCCGCAGAGAGGCTTATCTGGTCGGTCACCACCTGCTGCTGGCTCACGCCAAAACCGTAAAGCTCTTCCGTGACAACAACTGCGAGGGCATCATCGGCATCACCAACAACACCGAGTGGAAAGAGCCCATGACCGGCAAGCCCGAGGATATCGAAGCCGCCGACCGTGCCGTCACCTTCGACTTCGGATGGTTCACCGACCCCGTGGTGTACGGTGATTATCCGCAGGTGATGAAGGATATGCTCGGCGACCTGCTTCCTGAATTTTCCGCCGATGAAAAGGCTCTGCTCAAAGGCAGTGCCGACTTTATCGGACTCAATCACTACTCCACCAAGTGCGTCTCAGCCACTCCGGTAGAGGGACACCTGCCCTTGTGCGGAAACATCTTCGATGACGCCCGGGTTTACAGCTGGTGCGACCCCAAATGGGAAAAGACTCAGATGAACTGGAACCTGCTTCCGTGGGGACTGCGCAAGCTGCTCAACTGGATAGCAAAACGCTACAACAACATTCCCATCTACATCACCGAAAACGGCTGCGCCTGCTCCGGTATCGAGGATGACGACCAGCGTTGCCGCTATGTCACCGAATACATCAACGCAGCTCTCGAGGCAAGGGATACCGACAACGTAAATCTCGCAGGCTACTTCTACTGGAGTCTGCTCGACAACCTCGAGTGGGCGTACGGTTACAGCAAGACTTTCGGTCTCGTCGGATGCTCTCCTGATGATTTGACCAGACGTCCGAAGAAGTCATTCTACGTTTACAAAGATATCATCAGCAAAAACCGCTGAGGAATACAGCTTTTTAGCGTTTTTGATTGGTTTTTCACTTGCATTTTTGAAAAGCTATGATATTTTATATAAATATCGACTGCAAAAAATTACTGTTTTATAAATATTAAAGTTAAGGAAATTGTATTATGGCTCACATGAAGTCCGCCATCAAGCGCATCCGCACCAGCCGTGAGGCTAACCTGCGCAACCGTGCCCGCATCAGCGAGCTCAAAACCGTCGAGAAGAAACTCCGTGCCGCCGTCGAGGCCAATGATGCCGCCGCCGCCGCCGAGTTCGCCCGCAAATTCGCCAGCATCCTCGACAAAGCCGCCAAAGTCGGTACCATCCACGCAAACCGCGCTGCCAACAAAAAATCTCAGGCAGACAAGCTGATCGCCGCCATGGCAAAGTAATCATCCGGTTACAACAGCACTTTCCAAGCCGCACCTCCCCAAAGGGGTGTGGTTTTTTTTATAGGTTCTGTTCCCGACATGGGTTGGTTCTCTCTTTTCACGGCTCTGACAAACTTCCGCAGAAATCTGCCTTTTTGAGCTCAAATGTTGACAAATAATGCTATTGGTAGAAGTAAGTGTTTCCACACAAGAAAACAAGTCAACAATAACCAAAAGGAGTATCAACTATGTCGTCATTTATCCACAGCAAGTATCTTGTCGCCTTTGAATCGGAATTGGGCACTTATGAGATCCTGCTTTATTTCCGCCTCGCTATCGCCTGCGGAGCTCAAAACCGCTGTGCTGCATCCGTTCCCGCCATTGCCAAATGGATGCACTCCAGTGCCAACCGGGTGCGTTCCGCAATAAAACAGCTCGAAAAAGCTGGTTTGCTCGCCGTTGAACGCAGTATCGGTGGTGCGGGCAGAACTCACACTTACAGCATCCTGACTCCGCAGCGCAAAGAAAAACCCAGTGTTTCCAAACCCTGTATTTCCCAACCCTGCATCGAAGAAACTCCCTGCGGCGAAACACCTGTTTTTCAAAGCGAAAACCCTGTCTGTGCGACATCAGAAACCCTCAAACGCCGTTGTCCCATAAAGAATAATATAAATAAGACCTCCCAAAGAATATATGATGTATGCGGTAATTACCATACCGATACACCGCAAACAATGGATGGTGCGCGGGGAGTGTGTGATTTTTTCACTTGAAAAATGGGTCGTGGTGTGATATATTCCATGTCGGATGTTTATAAACTGTCAACGGGATGTGTTATCGTGGGAAACGTATTGAAAAATTGGAAATACATCGCGGTCATCGTGATGATGGCGTGCAGCGGCTTTTCTGCGCCGCAGAAGGATGAGAAAGCAGGATTCTTCCTCGCCGGAGTCGTCGATACCAAAAGTATTGCCGGCTCTCAGGAGCGTGAAAAACAGCTGATTTCCATGCTCGATGCCCTTTCTTCGGCAAGTTCCGAACTGGCGGTCGAAAGCAGTGAGCTTGCCGCCGAGGTGAACCGGCTCATTGCCGAAAGCGGACTTGCTCCTGCCCGTGCCGCCTCTCTGCGGCTCAAGGCTCAGAGCGTCATCCGTCTGGCGGGCAAGGTCGCCTCGCTCAGTGACAGCAGCAGTGAGAGCTCAAGAAAGGTGCTTTCAAAGTGCCGCATCGTGGCGGTCAATCCCAAGCTCGGAATCGTCGCCATCGAAGCAGGAGCCCGTCACGGAGTCTTCAAAGGCATGGTATTCCACACCCTGCCGGGAAATCCGCAAGCATCTCTCAGGATCACCATGACCCGCCCTGACATTTCCGCCGCCGAAGTCATTTCCGGCAGCATCAACCAGCTCGGCGCAGGCATGAGTGTCAGCGCAGTCGAAAACAGGAAGCGGTGAAATTATGAGAGCACAAAGAGGTCACAGCCGCGGAGCAAGCATCGTCGAATCGATGTTCGCCATCTGCATACTGTGTATGCTCTTTTTTGCCCTGCTCCAGATATGGACTTGGTGCAACGCACGGCTCTTCTGCCGTTACGGAGCCTACTACGCCGCCAAAGCCAAGAGCACCGGATACAACGATCCGATGGTGCTCAGGGCGGCGAGAGTGGCTTCTATTCCGGCATCGGGTCCATCAAGGCACGGAGGAAACGACCTCGACAACGCCAACGCCTACATGCGCTACGGCGACGGCAGCGGAGTAAGTTACCAGTACTGGCATCCCACCAACGCAGGCGACCCCGAACTTCAGGTGAGCGGTCAGTTCAACGGCGAGGATATTTATGCACGGGTCACCATCCGCTTCATGACCCTGCTCGATGAGAGTCTCGGCAAAATTTTCGGAATAACTCAGGCTCCCTATCCCCGCTCCGTCGTCAAGATGTATAACTACTCGAATATTTACCTCGAGGATTGATGCTATGAAAACGTTCCGCACAACATGCAAGAGTGAGTCAGGTCAGGTTTTGATAACCGGCATCATCATGCTCATCGTGCTGCTGCTTTTGCTCCTCTCGATTTTTGACGTCCACAATCTCATCCGTGCCAAGTTCAAGTTTGAGACCGCTCAGCAATCCGCCGCTCTCGCAGGAGCACGCTGGCAGAAGGAGTCTCTCAACCTCATCGGTGAGTTGAATATCCTCAAATCGTGCGTGACTTTGCTTGAGGGTGAAAAGAACTGGGATATTCCGCTTCCTCCCGACGACGAAGAGAACGCCGATGCCAGACGCCGTGCCATTCAGGGCAGAATAGACCAGCTCACCGAGATGCAGACAAGAGTGAGCTTCATCGGTCCCATGATCGGCTACGGAGCCGCTCAGCAGGCGGCGAAAGCCAACGGTATGCGCGCCATAAAAAACCGAATGAGCGAGGGAGATCACGCTCTGGCAAGTTATATGAGACGCCTCTACATCCGTCAGGCTGCCGGCAAGACCGGTCCCGTCAACAACTACGACTGGTTCGAGCCATACCTTTCGATGGTCGGACGCATCGCTGCTTCGGGAGTGGCGGTTCTTCCCAACGCCAGAGGAACTGGACGCCCTGCCATCTCTCCGCCCGAGCTGGGCAACAGCGGTTTCTATGCGGCCTTGCTCCAACACAAAGCTGAGATAGCCGCCATAAAAAAGGCGGGCAAGCGCAAGGTCTCAGACCAGTCGTCGTGGCTCGGACTGCCCTACCGTTTCGTCAAACAATACTCCACCTGGACCGACCACGTTCTCGGCGACACCCGCTACTGGGATATCGACTACAATCTGAGCTCGTTCCCCAATGAGAGCGAGATTTTTACCCTCGGTGTGCAGACCGGATTTTCCGCCGAGCGTCACTGGGAGTATGAGCCGACTTTCAACGGAGCCGTGGCGACCGACCCGAAAAATCCGAGATACGCAAACTCGAGAGTCCTGCCGGGAGACATGAAGTGGTTCTGCTACGACGACTCGTGGTATCCCGACTACTTTGCCAAACGCTACACCGACTACAAAACCGACCACTTCGACTACTGGTTCGGAGGCAATATTTTAAGGTCAAAGGTCAAAAAGAAGTACCAGTACGAGGGTACAGCCGCCTACGCCGAAGCCTCGTCGCTCGACGTTGACCGTGCAGTGCGTTTCAGACCGCACAAAAACTTCAGCAAGAGCAAGTCGGGCTTGATATATAAACGCTCCACCGCCGCCTCATCGGTGGGTCCGTCACGGAGCAGAGCCGATTATGAGAGCGACACATTTTCGACCAGTTACCGCCCGGGAGCTATCGCCAAAGTGCTCGGAGAACTCGAAGGAGAGCGTGCTCCCATATCCATTCCCGTGGTACTGCCGGTGTTTGAGCAGGCGGTGCTGATGCCGACCTACATGCCGATACCCGCAGGATTTGAGGTATTGAGAAGTTTGAAGACTCCGCTCGATGATTTTCTCGTCTGGCTGGCGGATGAGAAGGTGAAGTCGGTGTTCAACTACCACGAGGCTCCGCCTGAAATCGCCAAAGAGTTCCTCGAGGCGTTGCAGGAGCTCTCCAAGGGTAAGGATTTCAGGTACTACGGCTGGAATCCCGAAGCAAAACAGACCGCTCAGGAGCTCTATGAGAAGAACTCAGGTTTCCTCTTCAACTGGGAGAAAAATTACGCTCAGTACACCTACTCCGACTCCAATCCCGGCGGACTCGGCTGGCTCCAGGAGCCAAAACGGTGTACCGAGGTCACCAAGGGGCACTCCGCAGGCAGAAGCATGCAGACTCCCGACACCATCAACGGAGGAACCGCCACCAGATACTACGTCTCGAAGTACGTTTACTACGTCGTTGACGGCAAGGGAAAGGTTGTCACCAACGAGGATAGCGACCCCACCATACGCTACACCACGCACGCTCCCGGATGCAACTGCGGCAAATGTATCGGCGACCCGCTGGTTCCCAGCACCCACAACCGCCAGAAAGGGCCTCCGAGGATATGAAAAGAAAAAGATACCAGTCAGGTCAGGCGATGATCGAGCTTGCGCTGATGCTTTTGTTCATCACCTTTGCCACGCTCGGAATGCTCATGGTCTGCTCGATGGCTGACTACGCCGATGAGACTCTTCTGCAGTCCCGCTTCAACGCCGAGCTCGCCTCGAGAAGCGGCAAAGACAAAGTTTCAGGCGATGAGTACTCGAACTGGCAGACTCAACTGATGCACTCGCCCTACTCCAACATGAATATTCCGTTCAATCTGGAGGAAAAACCCGCCCGTGGAATAAACCCGACCGGTACATTCGGAAATCACCTCGACGACCCCGGACGCTCGGTTCCAGTCATCGAACACCACCTCGACCAGTACAAAAAGCTCAACCGCTATCACCGTCTCGATGACTTCGACTCTGAACTCTTCAAAAGCGACTTCTACGATGCCGCTCTCGAGGATAACATGCTCGCCGCCGCCTGCCTCACCAAAGGCACTCCCGACGAGGCGGGCAACAATCCGCTTTCAAGAGTGCTCAGCCGCTCAGGACACCGCAAGGCGGCACGCATAACTTCTTCGGAAACCGACTCTTACAACGCTCTGCTGAGAGCTTTCACCAAACTTTTCGGCGTTGACCTTGAGGATGCAGGACGCAAAATCAAAGAGGCTCCGAGCTCAAGTGCCTACATGCCGGTCACAGAAAATACAACGGAGTAAACCATGACACTATCCTGCATATTCACCGGCAACGAGCTTTTGACCGGCTCGACCGTGAACACCAATATTTCCCGCCTCGGCGAGCTGCTCAGTGCCCGCTCGCTGGAAATCCGTGAGGCGTACACCTGCCGTGACAGCGCAGGCGATATCAGCCGTGCCCTCTTCAATGCGCTGGAAAAATCCGACACCGTCATCATCTGCGGAGGATTGGGAGCCACCACCGATGACCTCACGCTCGACACCGCCTCCCGCTTTTTCGGACTCAAACTCAACTCCTCAAAAGAGCTCGAGGAAAAGGTGAAAAAATTCTGGGCACAGCGGCACAAGGGCCACTGCCCGAAATTCGTTCTGCGGCAGGCGAGAGTTCCCGAAAGAGCACGGGTCATCGACAACCCCAACGGCTCGGCTTCGGGCATTGCGATAGAGTCAAAATTCAACGGCAGAGAGTGCCGGGTCTATCTGCTGCCGGGGCCTCCCAATGAGTTCATCCCCATGCTCAAAGCTCAGGTGCTCGACGAGCTTGAGGCTCTTGCGGACGGCACAAAAGTGTTCACAGCAGGGTTCCTCGCCTGCGGTACGGGAGAAGTCCGCCTGAGCACGCTGGTGAAACAGCTCGAACTGCCCGGGCACCTCAACTGCGCCTACACCGCTGCTCCCGAGGGATGCCGTTTTTATCTCTCGGGCAGTGACCGTGACGAGGTGTTATCCAAGCTCGAAAAGGTGCGGCAGGCGGTCGGTGAGGGAGCTCTTGAAGCGGGTGAACTCTCGCTCGAAGAGAAAATCATCTCAATAATGAAGCAGAGAAAACTCACGCTCTCGACGGCGGAATCCTGCACCGGCGGCATGATAGGCTCGCTCATCACCGCCGTTCCCGGAGCCTCGAGCGTCTATATGGGCAGTGCCGTGACTTACAGCAACGAAATGAAGCAGCTCCTGCTCGGAGTTCAGAAGAGCACCCTCGACTCCCACGGAGCAGTGAGCTCAGAGACCGCCATCGCCATGGCTGAGGGCGCATGCCGCAAGCTCGGCACCGATGCCGCAATATCGGTCACAGGAATAGCCGGGCCCGACGGAGGCACTCCTGAAAAGCCGGTCGGACTCGTTTACGTCGGCATCTCGCTCAACGGCAGCACCAGAAGCGTTGAACTGCGCCTCAGAGGTGAGCGTGAATTCATCCGCCGCCGCACCTGCGCACTCGCCCTGCTAGAATTGCATAAAACCCTCACCGCGGAGTGATTGGTATGCTCACGCTGATAAAAATTACCGACTACGCTCTCATCGAAGAGTGCGAACTTGAATTCGGCAGCAGCTTCAACGTGGTCACCGGAGAGTCAGGAGCGGGCAAGTCAATTCTGATGGGTGCTGTCGCCTTCCTGCTCGGCGGCAGAGCTGACCGCTCGGTCATCAGAACAGGATGCTCCCGTGCCACGGTCACCGGGTGTTTCACCGTACCCGAAAAGATGCGCTCCTCCATGGCGGAACTGCTCGACGAAGCGGGAGTTCCCTTCGACATCCAAACAGGTGAGCTCTCTCTGCGCAGGGTGATAACCCCCAATGCCACCCGCAACTTCATCAACGATACTCCTGCCGGAGCTCATCTGATATCCCTCGCCGGAGCCCGTCTCATCGACCTGCACGGAGCAAATGAGCACCTCTCGCTCACCAGTCCCGCCCGCCAGCTCGAACTACTCGACCACTATCTCGGACTCGACGACCTCTGCAATGAGTGCGCTCAAATCTACGACGAACTGCGCCGTCTCAGAGCCGAAAAAGAGGAGTTCAACTCCTGCCTGCCGACCGCCGCCGAGATGGAGCACCTCGAAAGCACCATCGCCGAAATAGATGCCGTTTCTCCGGTTGAGGGAGAGGAAGAGCAGCTCGTTTCCAAGCAGCGAACCGGAGCCAACGCCAAAGAGATAATCGACACCGCAAATCAGCTTGCCAATATGCTCAATGAAGCTGAAAACTCCATCGCAGACCAGCTCGGAACCGTCTGTCACAAGCTCTCAAACCTCGCCTCGATAGATGAGTCGCTCGCCTCGGAGTCTCTCGCCGAATGCAGCGACATCCAGTACCGTGTCTCGGAACTCGCCCGCAATATTTCAGCCATCGCCGACAAGGTCGATATCGACCCCGAAGAGCTGGCTTCAGCCGAAGCAAGACTCGCTGAGATATTCAAACTCAAACGCAGATACGCTCCTGACATCGGAATGATTTTGGAAATCCGCTCCAAAGCCGCTGAGAAGCTCGAAGCAGGCAGGAACGCCGAGTCAAAACTTGCTGAGTTTGAACAAAAAGAGCAGCAGTTGAGCAAAAAACTCGACGGAGTCTGCCGTAAACTTGCCGCCGCAAGAAGAGAGAACTGCGAAAAATTCACCTCGAGCGTGGCGGAAAAACTTCAGGCTGTCGGCTTCCTCAAAAGCGAAATAAAGGCTCATTTCACCGATGCCCCCTGCTCTCCTGCGGGAACGGATAAACTTGAGCTGCTCTTCAGTGCCAATCCGGGTGAGACTCCGGCTCCGCTGCGCAAAATCGCCAGCAGCGGTGAGTTGTCACGCCTGATGCTCGCCCTCAAAACCGTGCTCACCGACTCCGACGAGATACCCACCGTCATCTTCGACGAGATCGATATGAACATCGGCGGAGAGACCGCCAACAGAGTCGGAGCCGAACTCAAAGCCCTCGGCAGAAAGCATCAGATTTTGTGCATATCCCACCTCGCTCAGGTGGCGGCTCAGGCTGACAGGCACTTTCAGGTGACCAAGCAGGTGACCGATGGCAGAACCGTCTCGAAAGCGGTGATGCTGACCAACTCGGAAACCGAGCTCGCCCGTATGCTCGGCGGAGGCGATGCCGCTCTCGAACACGCTAAAAAACTCAAAGGCTCCAAGTGACTTTATGACCGTACAAATCCTGCTTGCCACATACAACTCTGAGAAGTATCTCGCACAACAGCTCGACTCGATACTTGCGCAGGAGTTTCAGGAGTTTGAAATACTCATCCGTGACGGAGGCTCGACCGACTCCACGCTTGAAATCATCAGGGAGTTCTGCCAAAAATATCCCGGCAAAGTCACATTCGCCGAAGCGGGCAAAGCCGGAGCATGTCAGAATTTTTCCCGCCTGCTCGAACTCTCAACAGCTCAAATAGTGATGTTTTCAGACCACGACGATGTCTGGATGCCCGACAAGATATCCCGCACGCTCGAGTGTTACCGCAAAGCAGAAAAAAAACACGGCAAAGAGACTCCGATACTGGTGTTCACCGACTCAAAAGTGGTGGATGAAGAGCTCAACGTGCTCGCTGAATCGATGTTCCGCCACCAGCACCTCGACACCCGGAAACTGACCTTCCCCCGCCTCACCGTGCAGAATGTCGCTTCGGGGAACTCCATGCTCATCAACCGCAGGCTCATCGAAAAGAGCACTCCGATACCCGGCAAGGCGGTCATGCACGACCACTACCTGATGCTCACCGCCTGCGCTTTCGGAAAAATCGAGCTGCTCAACCGCTCCACGCTGCTCTACCGCCAGCACCGAAAAAACGTGCTCGGAGCTCAAAATTACGGAGTGCGCTACTTTGGGAATCTGCTCAAGTCAGGCAGAGAAAAAATCCGCTCCCGCTTCATGCAGAACATCGCTCAGGCCGAGGAGTTTTACCACATACACCACGGAAAACTTCCGCCGGAAACCGAAGAGTTCCTGGCAGAACTTATGACTTTCAGAGAGAAAAACTTTTTCAGCAAACGGCTCTTCCTGCTCAGATACGGGATGCTCAAAAGCGGATTTTTGCGCAACTTGGGGATGTTTATTATAATATAAGTGATATTTTGCGTAAAATCCCCTTGAAATAACGGTTATTTGTGCTATATTTTAACTCTGACAATTGATTTTTAATTAACCAATCATATAAAGAAAGCAACAGAAAATGAAAAAAGACATCCATCCGACTTATCAGGATGCCACCGTCTCCTGCGCCTGCGGCGAAGTCTGGCACATCAAGTCCACCCGTCCCGAGGTCAAGGTCGGCATCTGCGCCAAGTGCCACCCCTTCTTCACCGGCAAACAGAAATTCGTTGACACCGCCGGCCGTATCGACAAATTCAACCGTCGCTACAAGAAGGCGTAAGTTACTTTCGCAAAAAGGGCTTGTCGTAATGGCAAGCCTTTTTTAGTTTAGGTAAATTTTCAAAAACATCCATGAGGAGTTGACTTAATGGTTCCGGGAGACATTGCTGGATATATCGAAAAGTTGCGAGTCAGGTCAGTTGAGCTCGAAAAGGAGCTTGCCGACCCTGATATCTATTCCAAAACCGATGTTTTCCGCAAGGTCAATCAGGAACACAGCAAGCTTTCCGCACTGCTGGAAAAATTCGACCGCTGGGTGAAGTCGCTCGGTGAGCTCGGAGAAAACCGCCTGATGCTCAACGACGAGCAGGATAGCGAACTCAGGGAGCTTATCGAAAGCGACATCTCACAGCTCGAAACAGCCTGCTCCGCACTCGAGGAGGAAATCCAGATATCACTGCTGCCGCCCGACCCCAACGACTCCAAAAACATCATCGTCGAGATACAGCCCGCCGCCGGAGGAGATGAAGCGGCACTCTTTGCCAGCGAGCTCTTCCGTGCCTACTTGTACTTTGCCGAAAATCAGGGATGGAAGGTCGAGATACTCGAACAGAGCGACACCGACCTCGGAGGCATCAAAAACGTCTCGTTCTCCCTCTCCGGCTGCGACGTTTACAGCAAAATGAAGTACGAAAGCGGAGTGCACCGTGTCCAGCGTGTACCCTCGACCGAAGCCGGAGGAAGAATCCACACCTCGACCGTCACGGTATCAGTGATGCCCGAGGCGCAGGAAGTTGAGCTCGATATCAAGCCCGAGGACTTGCGTTTCGACGTATTCCGCTCAAGCGGTCCCGGAGGACAGTGCGTCAATACGACCGACAGCGCAGTGCGAGTGACCCATATTCCGACCGGACTCTCAGTGGCGAGCCAGCAGGAAAAATCGCAGCACCGCAATAAAGAGATCGCCATACGGATATTGTACGCCCGGTTGCTGGAAAAGAAGCAGAGCGAGGAGGCGGCGAAACAGGCAGCGGACAAACGCTCACAGGTAGGCACAGGAGATCGCAGCGAGCGGATACGCACCTATAATTTTCCGCAAAACCGGGTAACCGACCACCGCTTCAACGTCTCAAGCTACGACCTGCCGAAACTGATGCAGGGAGAGATAGACCTGATACTCAATCCGATATTAAAACTGGTCTGCGAGCAACAACTCGAAACCCTCAGAAACAGCTGACCTCCACTCCAAGGGGTAACAGCGTGATACTCCGGTAATTCTGTCAAACAGTGCGGAGTCAGGAAAAAAATGGGTTTATTTTTTATTTTGCCTTGCAAGTACCTCAATACCATGCTATTTTCTATACAGACAAAAATTTTTTCACTTTTTTGTTAAAAAAAATAGATTAGTTCAAAATAAATCAAGGTTTCTTTACGTTATATGGTCAGAAAACCAACAACAAGCCCTTTGCAAGGGGAAAGGAGAGAAAAATGAACAAGGTATTCAAAACTACGGCAATCACCGTCGTCATGGTCTGCGCAACCGCTGTTTTCGCAGGTCCTCACCATCACCATCATCACAGAGGCGGAAGCAGCGGCGTCAGACTGGCTACCGATATCGTTAATCTGGTCGGAGCAAGCTTGAATGTTATCGCTCCCCGTCCCGTTGTGGTAACTCCGGCTCCCGTCGTAACTCCGGCTCCCGTGGTCACTACTCCGGCTCCCGTGGTCGTGGCTCCGGCTCCTGTGGTAACTGCTCCGGCTCCCGTGGTCGTGACTCCGGCTCCTGTGGTTGTGACTCCTCCTCCGCCGCCGGTAGTGGTCGTTCCGCCGCCGCGTCATCACCACCGTCCCCACAGAATGCCTCCTCCGCCGCCGCCGAGACATCACCACCACGGTGGACACCGCCGCTAATCAAAGCAGAAAAGCTCCGATCATAAGGTCGGAGTTTTTTTTAGCCAAGTTTTGTTCCTGATATGGGGAGATGATGCGGGGAGAGAGGGAAAACTTCTTTTCACGAGAAAAGAAGCCGAACGTCGGCTTCGTTATTCTTTTCCCCCTGTCCCGCCATAGCCTTGGCGACGGCGGATCTCACCCTTTCAAGAAAAGCGGGGAAACTTTTTTACCTTTACCTGCCCGTGTCGGGAACCGAGCCTTCAGCTAAAGCAATATAACAAAAAAGCCGCCCACTTTTGGACGGCTCTGCTTTTTTCTGAAACTTATATTACTTCAACCACGCTGTTGAGCGTTCCGAAATCGTTGGCTGAAACGTTGTCGTTTTCACAATCGAGTCCCCAGACTCCGTTTACGACGAACTTGTACTCATACGTTCCCGGAGCGAGTTTCACTTCGCAGGCAAAAACTTTCCGTTCCCGGTCGTACTTCATTTCTGAGAAATTCGGGTCCCAATCGTTGAAACTGCCCGCAACAAAAACTGATGATTCGGCATCGGCACTGCAGGTAAACTCCACACGGCGCTTCCCGCGTCTGGAGGTGTCGACATTAACCATTGTATTCCTCTTGTTCGTTTGTCAAAAATCACATAACTCATCCGCCATCAGACGGATATTCACTCTCTGTCAGTCTTATAATATACCACGTCAAAGGGATAAAATCAACCCATTATGTTTACAGACTAATAATTTTCATCAATTTAAGCAATAAGATTTTACGAATTTGTTTGAAAAGCTCCGTGTTAAATGGTATATTATTGTTGTAATACCAATTTTATAACTTTGCAGGAATATATTATGTGCGACAACAACCGCCAAGCTGCCATAGAATCATCCCGGCAGGTGATCGTCAAAGCCGGAACACGCTTGCTTATAGACCGTAAATCTATCGCCAATATCGTTTCAGGAGTCGCCGCTCTGAGAAAGTCAGGCCGTCAGGTTCTGCTGGTTTCCAGCGGCGCCGTCGGCATGGGCATGGAAGTGCTCGGGCTCGACAAGAGACCCAAACAGCTCTCACGCCGTCAGGCTCTCGCCGCCGTGGGTCAGAGTGCCCTCATGGAGATATACTCCGAGGAGTGCAAACGCCACGGCTTTGCCTGCGCCCAGCTGCTCCTCACCGCAGGAGACCTGCGCAAGCGCTCACGCTATCTCAACGTCATGAACTGTGTCAATGCCCTCTGGGCTGAAAACGTGCTGCCCATCGTCAACGAGAACGACCCGGTGTCGGTCGATGAGTTGAAGTTCGGCGACAACGACACGCTTGCCGGACTCCTCGGTTCGCTCACCGGAGCCGGTTTGACCATTCTGCTCACCACCGTTGACGGCTTGCGTGACCGCAACTCAGACGGAACTCTCGGAGAGCGCATACCAGTAGTCTCGAAGCTCTCTGATGCCGTTTACAAGCTCGCAGGCGGCACTGATGATGCCAACTTTTCCATCGGAGGCATGGAGTCAAAACTCCGTGCCGCCAACATCGTCACCTCTGCCGGTGAGTATCTCTGGATAGCCGACGGCAGAGAGGAAAATGTGTTGCAGCAAATCCTCAACGCCGAGGATATCGGCACGCTCTTTCTGCCCTCGTCGAACCGCCTTTCAGGACACAAACGCTGGCTCACCTTTTTCAGCAGGGTTTCCGGAAAAATCACCGTCGATGCCGGAGCCGCAAAAGCCATCGAAAAGAACGGCAAAAGTCTGCTTCCCTCAGGAGTCACCGGAGTCGAAGGCGAGTTCAAGCGGGGAGACACCGTGGAAATCGCAGGTCCTGACGGCAAACCTTTTGCCCGGGGCTTGATAAATTACTCCTCAGCCGATGCCGCCAAAATTGCCGGAATGCAGTCCGCCGACGTCACCAATCTTCTGGGCAACAGTGCGGAATCCGAGCTTATACACCGTGACCACCTGACCATTACAAGATGATGAAAGCATTTATCAAAACTTACGGATGCCAGATGAATGAGCGTGACAGCGATGCTCTCGCCGCCGATCTGGTCAAAGCCGGTTACTCCATCACCGATGTTGAAGCCGAAGCCGATATCCTGCTCTTCAACACCTGCAGCGTGCGTGATGCCGCAGAGCGCAAAGCCAAGGGTAAAATCGGCTTCATGCGCAAGCTCAAAAAGCAGAATCCCGACCTCATCATCGGAGTCATGGGATGTATGGCTCAGCGCATGGGCAACACCCTGCTCGAAGAGCTGCCGCACCTCGATTTTGTGCTCGGAACAGGTCAGCTGCACAAGCTGCTCGAAGTGATAGAGCAAGTCAAGCGTGAGCGGGTGAAAACCGCCCTGACCGAACCGAGTCCTGAGGTGCTCACCGGACTCGACGGACACTACGGGAACTCCATCAAGGGTCAGATAGCCATCACCCGGGGATGCAACCGCTTCTGCAGTTACTGTATCGTTCCCTACGTGCGGGGCAGAGAGCTGAGCCGTGAAAAGGGTGATATCATTGCCGAAGCAAGAGAGATGGTATCCCGGGGAGCAAGAGAAATTCTGCTGTTGGGGCAGAACGTGGCGGCTTACGGACTTAACGGAGATATCCGTCCGCCTGCGCCCGACCACTCACCGTTTGCGGAGCTTCTCGAAGAGCTGGAAACCATTCCTGAACTTTTGCGGATACGTTTCACCTCACCATACCCCAGCTATTTCAATTCCCGCCTCATCGAGACGATAGCCAAATCAGATAAGATATGTCACAATATCCATCTGCCGCTGCAGTCGGGCTCTGACCGTATCCTCAAAGCGATGAACCGCCAGTACACCAATGAGTCCTACCGTGAAAAGGTTGCCGAGCTCAAGAGTGCGATAAAAGACCTCACCCTTTCCACCGATGTCATCGTGGGATTTCCGGGCGAGACCGATGAGGATTTTGCTCTGACACGAGAGCTGATGAACGATGTCGGATTTGAGCAGTCTTACATCTTCAAATACTCACCCCGTCCCGGAGCGAAGTCGGCTGAAGTTCCCGACAGCATCCCTGAGAGCGTCAAAGAGGAGCGCAACCAGATACTGCTCGACGACCTCTCAAAGCGTATAGTTTCCCGGCTTGAAAGCATGGTGGGCTCGACCGTGACTGTGCTCGCCGAGGGGGTGAGCGCACGCAACGATGCCCGCTGGACAGGCAGAACCGACAACAACATCGTAGTTCACTTTGAACCCGACGACACCATCAAAGCAGGCACTCTGCGCCAGGTGAAGATAACCCGCTCAGGCGGTGTATCTCTCTTTGGAGAACTCCGATAACGCCGACACAAAAAAGCCGCTCCCGAATTTGAGGAACGGCTTTTTTTGGCTCTGTTCCCGATATGGGTAGGTAAAGGTAAATAAAAAAGTTTCCCCGCTTTTCTTGAAAGGGTGAGGGGGGCGCGGGGGGAGCGGGAAAACTTCTTTTCCCGTTGAAAAGAAGTTTTCCCGCTCCCCCCGCTTCCCAGTACCATATCATGAACAAAGCTTTTTTTACGCTGTTCAGGCGGTCTCGACCTTGTAAAGAAGAGTGCTTTTACGCAGGGGAGCAACCTCCTGACGGTACTGTGCCATGTGCTCGGTTGCGAGATGCTTTTTGAGGTGCGCCTCATCGACCCACTCCTCGACGATGGTGACGAATTGCGCCCGGGTTTCGCTCTCGATGTCGAGGCAGGGCTCGTAACGGATGCAACCCTCCTCGGAACGCACGGTCGGAATATATTTTTCCAGCACCTCGAGGAACTTTTCCTGAGCTCCGTCAACCAGCTCTATTCTGGCAATAACGTGCAGCATACTCAGCCTCCCCCTCAGATTATGAATGAGCCTGATGAGGCTTTTTTGTAGCGGTTGATAGTTTCATAAGCGACACTGCGGGGCAGCGAGGCTTCGAGCTCCTCGATCTGCTCGATCGCTCCTGAGATGTACTCGTTTATGCGCAGAGCGGTCTCCTCGAGACGGGCGATCAGAGCGGCGTTGCGTGCCTGGATGCGCTCAAGTCCGAAAGGCTTGGCGATGGCGTGCCACTGGGCTCTGAACTCGGAGTCGAACTCGGTCGCCGCCGCTATCGCCGCCGGAATAAGTTTGACTGCAATTTCACGCAGAGCCACGATATCGCCCTCTTTGTAGGCGGTGCGGAGTGCTCCGTAAAGCTCAAGCTTCTTGATGATGAGAGCGGCGGCATCGGCGGCGAGCTCGAGACTTCCTGCTCCGTCGGCATCGAACTCGGGCAGTACCCGGCAGAGGAGCTCCTCGTAGTGGTCGAGCAGTTTCAGGTCGAACTCGGGGTCACGGCGGGCAAAGTTTTCGCAGACGATAGCCTGAAGCGGATCATCCCAGATGAGATTTGAGGCTGGGACAAGATACTCCTTGCCCTCGACATCATCGAGACGGGCATCAAGTTCCGAAGCGGCAAGGTGCGCCTCGTAGCTGGTGGGAGCGCAGATGGTCTCAAAGCGCATGGCGGTCAACTGCTGATCCTCGCAGCCGAAAGAGAGGTCTCCGGCGTAGCAGATACCGGCGAGGCTGGAATCGTAGTTGCAGTAAGCTCCGTCATCGCCCCACATGGTGAAGAACACCTCCTTGAGCTTTGCTTTGCGGCAGGCTGAAAGGCAGGGAATGACGGTACGGCGGGTCATTTCGTGGTCGTACCAGACCTTCAGCCAAGTCCAGATGCCGGAAGCCATGACCGGCTCATAACCGATGGCACGGTGCCGCTCGATCATGTTGGTGTAGCTCTCCTCGTCACTGTGATAGTAGTCCCAGTAAACCAGCTGAACATCTTTCGGAATGGCGGCTCTGACATCTGCCGGAATTTCTCCGAGATAGTAATAATTCTGCTCAGGATTGCTCAATCTGAAATACATATCCGACCAGATCATCGGATCCATGCCGTACTTTTTGCAGATGTTTCTCACCAGTGTCAGCTGACGGTTGAAGAGCTTGAACGGACTCTCATAGCCTTTGTGATCCAGAAATCTGCCGCGACCGAGGTCGTGAGTCTCATCCATACCGATGTGGATGCGGCGGCTTGAAAGAGCCTTGCTCCAGAACTTTATCATGCTGTCGATGAGCTTTTCGGTTTCCGGAGCATCGACCATCAGCACCCGCTCGGTGTCTCTTACCGGTCTGAAATCATTGTATCCGAGTATCTGCTCGAGGTGTCCGAGGGTCTGGATACAGCCGACAAGTTCAATGCCGAGCTTGGAGGCGTAAGCATCGAGCTCCTGAATTTCCTCAAGCGTGTAAGCTCCGCGCATATAACCGAACTTGGGATAATCCTCGAGCTCGTAAACATCCTCGGTGTAGAGCATGACCATGTTGTAACCGCAGAGAGCCAGACGGCGCATCCACTCTTTGATGTGTTCGACCTTCATCACCATGTTGCGTGAGACATCGAGCATGATTCCGAGGGTCTTGAACGGAGTTGACTCTTTTGCTTCGATTTTGCTCAGGGCTGAACCGATACCGCGGGCGGCTCCGGCGATGCTGTTGTATTCGATGGTCACGGCTCCTCTTGAGCGGATGACGTTGGATACGATACCCTCACCCTCAATGCGCTTGAAAGAGAGTTTCAGACCTCTGCCGCTGTCGGAAATGGGATACTCCTCACCGAGAGTTCCGACCAGTTCGAGCAGCTCTTCGGGGAGCTCCTGATTCCACACCAATTTAGTAATCTGTTCCATAAAAAATATCTCCTGTTATCAAATTGTTATTCTGTATCGCTGCCCTGCTCGGCTTTCTTGACGAGGGCGTTCCAGGCGGCAAAACCTGCGGGTTTCACCGGGAAAGTTTCGACGAACTCCTCCCACATTCCCTCGGCGTACTCGGATGTAAAAATCAGCGTGACGCAGGGAACGGGCAGAGCCGTGTTCCGCACCATTATCGAGTTGACCTCAGCCACAGCTCTGCGGACTATACTGTTTTCATCGGGAATTTCCTCCGGCTGAATATCAAAATCGCCAAGCACGCTTTCAAGTTCCGCTCCGGCAATATCCAGCTGGGCGAGCACCTCGGATAAATCGGTAAATTCGAGGTCGGCAAGCTCTTTTGTGAGTGTCTCAACGGTTGAACGATCTCCGGCAAGCAGCAGAACGTCATCTTCTGCCATGGATAAAAGAGTAAAACCGTCACCTGAAAACTCTCCGCGTATCACGGCAAGCTCAGGTACGACTTCAAAACCTGTCACGCCCGAGAGCTTTGCAAGCACATCCTTGCCGGTGATTCGGATGCGCATGGTGTGACAGCGGTCGAAAACCGAGCAGTGTTCAAGGGTGTGTTTTTCCTCGGCAGAGACTCCGCCGGGAAAATTCTTCGCCAGACTCCAACCGCATTCAGGAGCAGTTTTTGCACCGTACTCTTTCTCGATCTGCGCAAGACAAGTTGTTTTATACGCTGCCATGATAAAGCTCCTTACAGTTCACTGTCAAGCAGTTGAGATGCCTGATGCAATTTTTCCACCGCACACGCCATTCCCTCAGGATGGCGGAACACGGCTGTTCCCGCCACCACCACATTACTGCCGTTGGCGGCAACGGTTCTGACCGTCTTTTCATCTATTCCGCCATCGGTCTGGAGTTTGACCGGCAGGGCACGGCGTCTGATTTCACGCTTGACAGCGGCAAGTTTGTTCATCATGTCTGCCATGAAACTCTGACCTCCGAATCCCGGCTCAACGGTCATCACCAGCACCATGTCGATTTTATCGAGCCACGGGAAAACCGCCTCGGCAGGAGTCGCAGGCTTGATTGATATTCCCACCGTACAGCCGCAGGAGCGTATCTCTTTTATGGTTTCAGACACATCATCTTCTGACTCAAGATGAAACGTCAGGTGGTCGCTTCCGGCATCGGCAAACGCACGGGCGTACTTTTTGGGATGGGAAATCATCAAATGGGTATCAAAAAGCAGCTCACTGTATTTGCGCAGAGCCTTGATGACCGGAACTCCGAAAGAGATATTGGGCACGAGGTGACCATCCATCACATCGAGGTGGAGCATATCTGCTCCCGCCTGAGAGACGCAACTGACTTCACGCTCGAGGTTCCAGAAGTCGGCAGCCAGAAGAGAGGGTGAGACCAACACCCGGTCGCACGGCATGGTTCGGATATCATATTTCATAAAAATTCTCCTGAAAAAACACTGAAAAAACTGTCATAAAGGAAAGATAGTACGATTATCAGTTTTTGCAAATGTTTTTGCATCTTTTTTTCAAAAAGTTTTGTTCCTGATATGGGGAGATGATGCGGGGAGAGAGGGAAAACTTCTTTTCACGAGAAAAGAAGTTTTCCCTCTCTCCCCGCGCCCCTCTCACCCTTTCAAGAAAAGCGGGGAAACTTTTTTATTTGATAAAGTCCTGATTTATGTGAAATATGTAAAAGATTGGAGTTGCGGCAAAACGCAAAACGGCTTATTAGCATCGGTGGATGCAGTGTGAGTCAAGGAAAGTGTTTTGCGCCGCCTTGTCGCGGCGTAGTGAAACGAAGCCGGACGCCGGAAATTTTTCTTCACAACAAATGGGACAATAA
>JAFVZB010000047.1 GCA_017508385.1 Lentisphaeria bacterium
TCTTCCGTCAGACAGCGGGCGATATCGCGGCGGACTTCACGAACGCGCGCGGTCTTCTCAAGCTGTCCGGTACGGGACTGGATCTTAAGATTCAATTTCTCCCGCTGCAGATCCTGGATCTTTGCTGCGAGATCAGCATCGGTCATTTCACGGATTTCACTGTTTTTCATAACCATGCCTCTTACTTGCTGTCACGGGACAGGAATTTGCACCGGACACACAGCTTGTTGGCGGCGCGGCTCATTGCCTCTTTCGCCACGGCTTCGCTGCAGCCGGAAACTTCAAACAACACACGGCCGGGAAGGACGGGGGCGACCCAACCTTCGACAGCACCTTTTCCCTTACCCATACGGACTTCCAACGGTTTCTTCGTGAAAGAACGGTAGGGGAACATACGGATCCACACCTTGCCGCGACGTTTCAAATGACGGTTGATAGCGACACGGGCGGCCTCAATCTGATTATTGGTTATGTACCCACGGGTCAGCGTCTGCAATGCGTAATCGCCAAAATCCAACTTGTTGTTGGTGGTGGCGAGTCCGGCGTTACTTCCGCGCTGAACCTTTCTGTACTTTACCCTTTTTGGCATTAACGGCATAATTCTCTTCCTCCGCAGAGTCTTTGTGACACACCCAAACCTTCACGCCGATTTTTCCGGCGGTAGTGTTTGCCTCAGTAAAGCCGTAGTCGATATTCGCTTTCAGAGTATGAAGCGGAACACGGCCCTCTTTGTACTGCTCCTCACGGGCAAGCTCAGAGCCGCCCAGACGTCCGGCGCAGTTGATTTTGATGCCGTCGGCACCATTATCCATCGCGCCCTGGATGGCGCGTTTCATTGCACGGCGGAAGCCGATACGGCGTTCCAGCTGCTGTGCAACGTTCTCCGCGACCAGCTGTGCGCAGGTCTCGGAACGACGAAGCTCGGAAACCTCAACGAAGATTTCTTTGCCGCTGACAAGTTTGGCTACATCAGCACGCAGTGTCTCGAGCTCCGCACCTTTTTTGCCGATCAGAAGACCGGGACGGGCGGAAACAACGGTGACACGGATGCGGTTGGCAAAACGCTCGATCTGGATACGGGCGATTGCTGCTGCCGCAAATTTGGTTTTGATGAAGTCACGGATCGCAAGATCCTCGTGCAGCCACTCACCGAACTGAGTGCGGCCGTTGATTTTCTTGTCGGAAAACCAGCGTGACGCCCAGTCACGGGTCAAGGCAGTTCTCAATCCGATCGGATTTACTTTCTGTCCCACGATTAACTCCTATTCCTTAGTTATCACTCAGAATAACTTCAACGTGGCTGGTCCGTTTACGGATACGGCCGGCCGAACCACGAGCCTTGGGACGGAAACGTTTGATGATCGGTCCCGGACTCACCAGCGCTGCTTTGACAAACAACGCTTTGCGATTCACATCGCAGTTGTTTTCGGCGTTAGCAACAGCCGAGCGCAACGTCGCGCCGATAAGGGCAGCCGCCTTGCGGGGGCTCAGCTCGACGATAGCCAGCGCTTCGACCACGCTCTTTCCCTGGATAACGCGCGAAACGTGACGCGCCTTCTCGGGGGAAATACGCACATTCTTGGTCAATGCTCTTACTTCCATAGTTTGGCTTTCCTGTTAGTTGACGGCATTCCCACATCTGCGGACCAACGCAAACATGTTCCAACCGCCTGAATCACCCGCTCTTCTTTCCAAAGAACGACCATCCCTCTTCCGCTTCCCTGCCGCCGCCGGGCTTTCGCACTCCCGTGCTGCGACGCAGATTTGTTCCGGTCCCGGATGATCCGATTTTTATTGTTGTTTTGTTTTTGTTTTACTCTTTTTCAACTGCGGTTTGCGGCGTCAAAAGTACGTCACAGACCACCGCAAAGCTACAATTCTCCCGGAATCACAGCATTGCGTTTTGTTAATGTAACCCCTAAATGGCACTTTATCAAATCAAAATCGTAAAAAAAACGCATTTTTTTGCATTTTTTCGGTGTTAAAGGGCTGAAATCACCTTTTTAACACCAATTTTGCCATTTTATTTTCCGGAAAGACGGATCCTCGGGTCGGCGGCAAGATAGAGAAGATCGGCTATCAAAATTCCAGCCAGAGTCAACACTCCGGAAAAAGCAAAAAGTGCCATCTGCAACGGATAGTCACGGCTCGACAGCGCATAGAGCGAAAGCGTACCCATACCGGGAATATTGAAAATATACTCAACTATCACACTTCCTGAAATCAACCCCGGGAGCAATCCTCCGAAGAGCGTCACCATGGTGACGATTGCGTTGCGGAAACCGTGTTTCCATATCACACAAAACTCACTGAGTCCTTTCGCGCGCGCAGTCCTTATATAGTCACTGCCGATTACTTCGAGCATTCCGGAGCGGGCGTAGCGTGAGAGACTGGCAAAACCGCCGTAGGCGAGACAGCAGACGGGAAGAATACAGCTTTTGAAGTACTCGAGCTGCAAACGCCATATCGAAAAACGGTCGGGGTCATCGACTCCGACTCCTTTGAGCGGGAACACCTCATACACTCCTCCCTCACAGAAAAACGCCTGCAAGAGGAGTCCCACCCACATCACAGGCAGGGAGTAGAGCACGAAAAGCAGAAACTCGCACAATCTGTCGCTGAAACTTCCGGCACGTTCAGCGGTCATAACTCCGAGCGGAATAGCGAGCAAATAGGTGAGAACCACGGCAAAAATATTGAGCATCAGCGTAACGGGCAGACGCTCTGCTATCAAATCGACCACAGGACGCCCGGGGTCAACAGTTGCGGACTCTCCGAAATCTCCGTGGCAGACCACGTTTTCGAGCCAGAGACAAAATCCGACGACCAGCGGTTTATCGAGATTGAGCTTGCGGCGCAACGCCTGATTACCGGCAAGACCTCCCTTTTCGGAATCAACTGCCATTCCGGCGGAGTCATTGCCGAAAAGATTGCTGCGGGTCGGGTCGCCGGGAGCAAGTCTCAGCAGGCAATAGCTGACAAACAAAATTGCAAGAAGCGTAAATGCGGCAAGCAAAAGACGTTTTAACAGATAAGTACCCATCTTCTATCCGAGTTGTTTTGCCACTTTGTTGAGCAGGACTCCACCGCAGATGAACGGCAGAACGAGCAGCATGATTCCAAATTCTGAATACCCTGTCAACCTGACAGTGATAAAGACAAGCAGCGGACCGACCACGGTGGTGAATTTGCCGAAGAAGTTGTAAAAACCGTAGTACTCAGCAGATTTTTCTGCCGGAATTATACGGCTGTAAAACGAGCGGCTCAAAGATTGTATTCCGCCCTGTGAACTGCCGATGATGACTGCAAGAGCGATAAATATGGCGAGTTTGACCGCCTTTGAACCGATAAACGGCATAAATCCTACCAGCAGAGAGGCAAACACATAACAGGCGATGGCAAAATTTATCATTTTGACACTGCCGAATTTACGGGCAAATTTTCCGTAAAGCAAAGTGCACGGAAAAGCGTAGAACTGCAAACCGAGTATGGTTGCCAGCAGTGCAGTCTGGCTGATTCCGATATCGACCGCTATCGGAGTCGCCATAAGATAGATCGTACCGACTCCATCTATATATAGAAAATAGGCGACAAGAAAATATCGGACATTGCTGTTGTACCACACCTCTTTTGCCGAATCGATAAAGCTCCTGTCATCAGACGGACGCCTCTCTTCTCTGACCAGAAAAAAGAGCGGCAGGGATAAAAGCAGCCACCATGCACCGGCGATAAAAAATGCGATGCGCATTGCGGCGGCCTTGTCATCCATCAGGTAAGCGAGCACCAGACAGACGATGAACGGGACGACTCCGCCGATGTACCCCAGAGCGTAACCGGTCACGGACATTTTATCACGCTGTTCCGGCGAAGCGACATCAAGAAGCAGTGAATCATACAAACTGTTGGCGCATAAATAACAGCCGAGGCTGACGAACGCTATCATCAGCACGGAGTAAAAATCTCCCTGCGAACAAAAGGCAAATCCCCAGGTTGAAAGGACTCCGGTGAAAACGAAAAACATCAGCAGTTTTTTACGGCAGCCGCGGGAGTCGCAAAACTTTCCCAGCAGAACAGAGAGAACTCCGGCAGCTATTCCGGAAACACTGGCAACGAGTCCCCAGTAACTTGTGGCATCTCCTGAAGAAGCGACTCCCTCAGCGCAAACTTTGATGCACAGCGGAGCAAAGACGGTTCTCACGATCAATGCGTGTGCCGCATTGGCAAGATCGTACACCAGCCATGCCGCCTGAGGCAGAGTCATAAGGCAGAAACTCCTGTCAGTTGTTGTTGAGTCCTTCGAGCAGATCTATGGTTCTATCCATCGCTCCGCAATGCTGACGGATGACATCTCCGCCGCGTTTGCCTATCGTGCGGCGCAGCTCGGCATCGGAAATGAGCTCACGGAGCTTCACCGCCAACTCTTCACCTGAAGAAACACTCACCAGAGCATCGGCACTTTGCAGAACATCCTGAATGAAACGGAAATTGCGCAAAACACTGCCGGTCACCACCGGCTTGTCGAGCAGAGCGGGTTCAATGAGATTGTGTCCCTCATCGTGACCGGCAAGACTCTTGCCCATGATGACGATATCGGCGGAGTTGATGAACTTGAACATCTCACCTGTGGTATCAGCAAGGAGCACATCCACCGGCTCTGCGGCACTTGCAGCCTGACTGCGGCGGACGTATGCAACTTTATTTTTCTCGAGAGATGCGGCAATATCTGCTCCACGTTCAGCGTGACGGGGAACGAGCACCAGTTTCAGGGTCGGGAACTCCTTTTTAAGCTCCTGACAGACATTTGATATCAGCTCCTCTTCGCCGGGATGGGTGCTTGCGCCGAGCACAACGATGCGCTCACCGGAGCCGAAATAGCCATCAAGCCCGGGGTCTTCGATGTTTTCCGGAGGAGCCTGATCGAATTTCATATTTCCCGACACTACAACATTAGCCTCAGAGCAGACTGAAAGATAACGTTCTTTATCAGCCTCTGTCTGTACTGATATCAGTGAGAGACACTTCAATACCGGAGCAAAGAAAAGACGGGCTCTGCGGTAACCTTTTGAGGAGTGGTCACTCATTCTGCCGTTGACCAGAGAGACCGGAATACCGCGTTTTGCCGCTTCGTTGAGCAGATTGGGCCAGAGTTCAGTTTCAAAAATCACCAGCTGGCTGGGTTGGATTATATTGAATGTGCGCTTCACCATCCATTTGAAGTCGATCGGGCAGAAGATGACGGCTGTGTTTTTCGGACAACGGTTGCGTGCAAGCTCCTGACCGGTGGTAGTGGTGGTGGATATGATGAATTTCTGTTCCGGATTACGCTCGAGGTAGCGTTTGATAAACCCGAGAGAGATCATGGTTTCACCCACACTTACGGAGTGTATCCAAATCGCACCCTTGAAGTTGGCAAGTTCTTCGAGACGTTCACTTTTGAAGCGGGCAAAACGCTCGCCGTAGGTACTTTTCCATCCGCCCCGGTTGCGGTATTTGAGTATCAGCCCCGGCACAAAGAAAAGAAATGCCAGCGGCAGCAGCAAATTATATATAAAAATCATGATTTATTCTCCGAAATTTGCCTTGATGTAGGATACCGCATCTTCGAGCGTGGGCAGTATCTTGGTACAGAAGCGTGCCATCCACGGACTGCAGTCACGGTATTCAAAAGGCGAAAAAGCTACGACAAATTTGCCGAGGTTGTACGAAGCATAAAACACTTCCATGCTCGTTCCGATACTGGCTTTGTTGTAATTGACCAGAATTATATCGGCATCACGCACATCCTGCAAATCGAACTCCACGATCTCGTTTGCGCTGTCAACCTGACGGTCAACGAATTTGCGGCGCATGGGATCGAGGGTTTTAAACTCACTCCCCAGCAGAGTTTTAGCGGCATTGCGCCACTCTCTGGCTGTTCCGGAGTGCTCATCCATTATCGGACCCGAAAGATATATTTTTTTCATAACTTTACTCTTCTGTTATCAACTCAGGAGCCCTGCTCATAAGCAGATCATAAACTCCTTTTGAAGCCTCAGCCGCACTCGCAGAACCGAGTGCCTTTGCGGCAAGTTGTTCAAGTTCATACATGGAAACACTGCGTATCGCGCGGCGTACAACGGGAACTGCCGCCGGAGCCATACTCAATTCGTGGACTCCGAGTCCGAGCAAAAGCAGCGCATGCACCGGATCAGCCGCCATCTGCCCGCAGACTCCGGCGTGGATACGGTGCGACTCCGCAACTTCGACCACGTTGCGGATAAGTTTCAATACCGCAGGATTGGCAGGTCGGTAAAGATATGCCACCTGTTCATTTCCACGGTCGATCGCCATGGTGTACTGCACAAGGTCATTGGTGCCGATGCTGAAAAAGTCAACCAGTCCGGCAAGGTGCTCCGACTGAAGTGCGGCGACCGGAGTTTCGATCATAACTCCGAGAGAGAGGTTGGAAACGAACTCTTTGTTTTCGGAGGCAAGCTGCTCCTGAAGAGCGTGGATTATCTCACGGGTCTCGAGCACCTCTGCCACGGATGAGACCATCGGCAGCATCACCCGCAAGTTGCCGAACACTCCGGCACGCAGCAGCGCACGCAGCTGGGTCTCGAAAAGGTCACGTCTGCCGTAGAGACAGAAACGTATCCCGCGCAGACCGAGAAACGGATTATCCTCGACAGCGACACTTCCGGCACGGGGAAGTTTATCTCCGCCGATATCCATGACCCTGATGGTCACAGGAGCATCATCGGCGGCAAGAAGAAGCTGTTTGTAGATATTGAACTGACTCTCTTCATCCGGAGGAACCACCTGATTGAGAAAGAGAAACTCGGTACGGAACAATCCGACACCGTTGGCTCCGCTGGCCCGTGATTCATCCATTTGCAGATGCGATTCGATATTGGCGGCGATGGGAACACGGAAACCATCGGTGGTATCGGGGAAGAGACGGCTTTCCTGCTCAAGCTCACTGCGCAGCTGATCTGCCGCCTGAGCCTTCAATCGGTAGGACTCCTCAGCATGATTGTCGGGATTGAGTATGACTCTGCCGTTAAATCCGTCAACGATGACCCGGTCATTGATTTGCAGAGAGTCGATCAACTCACCGGGAATACCTGCAACTGCGGGTAAACCGAGACTGCGGGCGAGAATGGCGGTGTGACTGGTTTCGCCGCCGGTCTCAACGATGATTCCGAGTATCTTCTTTTTGTCGAGGGTCGCCGTCTCGGAGGGCACAAGTGTATGCGAAGCGATGATGCGCTTATCATCCATACCGAGGCTGCGGATATCGCAATCGGTCAAGTTGGATATGATGCGTGAGGCGACATCACGGATATCCCCTGCCCTCTCGCTCAAATAGGCATCCTGAAGATTTTTCAATACCTCAAAATACTTTTCACTGACCACATAAACGGCGTACTCGGCACAGCATTTTTCATTTTCGATGAGCTTTTTAACATCGTTGAGTATCGCGCGGTCGGCACAGAGAAGCAAATGGGCATCAAAAATTCCCGCCTCCTTTTCATGGAGTCTGGTTTTCAACTCATCACGCAGAGAGGCAAGCTGTATTTCGGTCTCTTTCAGGGCATCTGCAAAACGCTCAAGCTCTTTGGAACTCTCTTCAATGAGCCGCTTTTCAGGAACAAGGTTGCGGTTGGACGAGTGCAGAGCCATCACCTTGCCGATGGCGATTCCGGGAGCAAGAGCTATACCGTCAAAACGAAGACTCATTCTCTGCATGATTTACTCGCTCTCTTCATCAAAGTTGCGGTCGAAGAAGCTGCCGACTTTTTCCAAAACTCCGTCAGCTCCGTCACCTGAAACCCGCAAACTCAGACGTGTTCCCCTGCCGGCAGCGAGGATAAGCATCGAAAGAATGCTGTGGCAATCAGCCGCCTCGCCTCTGCCGTCAACCCGGGAAAGTGACACATCTCCTGAAAAACCCGACAGCATACGGACTATTTCGGCAGCAGGACGGCTGTGGAGTCCCATCTTGTTACCGATGACCACTTCACGCTCTGCTGTATTTACTTTTCCGCTGTTTTCAGCTGTACTTAACACGTTACACTCCGGAGTCTGCCGCCTGCGGCACTTTTTATTTCAGCTTTGTTCCTGATATGGGCAGATGATGCGGGGAAAGCGTGAAAACTTCTTTTCACGAGAAAAGAAGTTTTCCCTCTCTCCCCGCGCCCCTCTCACCCTTTCAAGAAAAGCGGGGAAACTTTTTTTACCTTTACCTCCCCATGTCGGGAACAGAGCCTTTATTTTACGTTCTATATAATATACACCCGAATCATATTAAAATCAATAGTGCGACATTGATGACATCGTATTCATTACTTGAAAAAGCATAAAACAGTGCTATTTTAAGTACAAATCAAACATCTCAAAACAGGAGAATATTTTATGAAATACCCCCACATTTCAAAAGAGCTGAGACTTTCAAGACTTGCAGTTCCGGAAAAAAAAGTCCGTGCGGTCCTCGATACCGATACATACAATGAAATCGACGACCAGTTCGCCCTCACTTTCGCTTTGCTTGCAAAGGATAAGATCGACTTGCAGGCGGTTACTGCGGCTCCGTTCTTCAACACCCACTCCACCGGTCCGGCAGACGGAATGGAAAAAAGCTATCAGGAAATTCTCAACATTTTTTCTCTCATGGATATTCCTGCTGACGGCAAAGTTTTCCGTGGTTCCCCCTGCTATCTGCCTGCAGCTGAAACTCCGGTCGAAAGCGATGCAGCACGCCGTATAATCGAGCTCGCAGATGCCGCTGAAAAAGACGGTGAGCTCCTTTATGTGCTCGTCATCGGAGCTATCACCAATGTCGCTTCAGCAATCCTGCTCAAGCCGGAGATTATCAAAAACATCGTGGTAGTCTGGCTCGGCGGACACGCTTTTGAGTGGCACGGCAAAAATGATGAATTCAATCTCTATCAGGATGTTCCAGCCGCTCAGGTGATTTTTGATTCGGGAGTTCCCTTTGTCATGTTCCCCTGCTCGATGGTGACCGACCATTTGCTCACCACCGAACCGGAACTGCGGGCAAGGTGCAAAGACTCCGGCAAAATCGGAGAGTATCTCTACAAGCACACCAGTGAAGAGATGATTGCTTTCGACAACGACAGCCGGGTCATCTGGGATATCGTTACGGTCGCATGGTTCGTCTGTCCTGAGGCGGTAAGTTCGATCATCCGTCCGACACCGAAACTCGGTGATGATGCCGTTTACGACACATCAGATGCTTCACGCCATGAAATGCGTTACGCCTACTCTCTCAACCGGGATATCATTTTCAGAAATCTCTTTGAAAAGATAGCACAATTCAGCAAATAAACGCACAAAATCTTCAGGAAATCTTAAAAACCAGCCTGTTTTCATCTTGCATTTTCATATAAGTTGTTGTATTTTAACCCCAATATGTTTTTTGCAAACAACGCATATAAAAGGAAAACGCATTATGAAAAAACTTGCTCCGGTATGTTTTGCTTCATTTGTCTGCGCTCTGTCGCTCGGAGCGTTTCCGCTCGAGTGGAACATCAACAACAAAGTCAGCGTTCCTTACGAGGTGGAAATCAGCCGTGCAAAACTTGCAAAACTCGCCAATGCGGGCAAGAACTGCGGTTTTGAAGTTACTGCGACAACACAACAAGGCAAAAAACAACTTGATGTAACTCTGCTGGAGGGCAAACAGCAGGGCAGCGTTGCGTTGCGTTTCAACGTTCCGGCAGGAACTTCCGCACTCGACTGTAAAATCACTGACAACGGCAAAGTTTCTGTCCAGAACAAAAAAATCAACCTCTTTGACGGAGTCCTGACCAACGCCTCAGCATGGAAAAAAACAGGACGGGGAACGGTCAAAACCGTTGACGGCAAAATGCTTTTTGAAAACTCCGCATTGGGCGAGGTGACCTACTCATGCACCGTTGATGTTCCCAAAGGTGTTGCCGGCTGCGGAGCCAAACTTGAACTTGATTTTAAAAGTTACACTCCCGAGCCCTGGCCCGGCATCATTTTCATTGAACAGCTGGATGACTCAGGCAAAGTATTGAGCGAAAGTCTCACTGACCCCCGCTGGCTGACACTGATGCGTCCGCCGAATGTCCTGACCGCCCATCGTGAAAGCGGCAGATTTCATCCGGAAGCCGCAAAAATATCCCTCAAAATCAAAGCCCGGGGATATCCTCACCGAATCGGCTCAAACGGAATGAAAATCAAAGATAAAACAGCTCTGCTGCCGAAGTTTGAAATCAGCCGTCTCTCGGTCAGAGCGGCAGAAGAGATACCGTTCCCGAAATACCGTGACGAATTCTTTGCACCCGGAATTTCCGGAAAAACCGGCGATTTTGCTTTCGATACCACCAAAGGCCGCAAAGGAAAAACCTTCTTCTATGCCACCCACTCTCAGGCGTGCTGGGCTGAGGCAAAGACGATATCAAACTACGACGAACTCTTTTATCCTGCCGGGGAAGGCACGGTAGAAGCATGGTTCAAACCGGTATGGCAGAAAAAAAGCAAAACTCCGGTTTATCTTTTCTCAGCCGACCCCCACTCGGTCATCGGTCCGATGACCCCCAACGTAAGAAGAACGAAGAGCTGTCTTTCTCTGCAATACACACCCAAAAACAAAAGCATCACGGTCGATTTTCAGGACTACACCAGAAAGCACTATCAGAAAAAATTCATCTGCGAACTGCCGTCAAAAAAATGGAGCCACGTTGCAGTTCAGTGGGGTGTCAAAAACGGAATGCAGATTTTCCTCAACGGCAAAAAAGTTTTCGATGACCCGAAGTTCACATTTACCCCGGTGGATTTTGATTTGCCGCTCATCCGTGACGCCCGCTACCGCCGTTACCGCAGGATAGCAAATGAATATATGGCATCTCAATTTTCTCTCGGCAATGACCGCAACGGTGTGCGCGGTGTGACGGCAAAAATCCCGCACTACCGTGGTCAGATCGACCTTCTGCGCGTGTCGTCCGTAAAAAGATACAATAAAAACTTTACTCCTGCAACGTCATTCAAAGTTGATAAAGAGACCCGTGCGCTCTTTGATTTCAACCGCAGTTTTGACGGAAAAAGCGGCGGAGGTATGCAGTTTATTTCAGGAACCGCCTGGGCTGAAGTCCCCCGTGTTGACAGCAAAATCACTGTCAACGGAAAAACTATCGATTACATTCCTCCGATGATTGCCGATGACAATAATCCTGATAAAGTCCTCGACAAGCGCAACTATCTTCAAGTTCCCAACGCCAAAGACTTTGTTGCAGCAAGAAAGAGCGAACAGCTCGTGTTTGACTTCAAAGGAAACGAAAAGAAAACCGTCGATATTCCCGGCAAAGTGTTCATGGACTTCATCGAATACAAAAACACCGGAAACAAAACTGTCATTCATCCTTTTATCCGCAGAGATGGAGAAATCGACCCCCGCAGTTTTGCCGATATCAGACGTTCAATGAATTTGTCAAAACTCACTCAGAAAGAGCGTTTGAACAGGATATTCCAGTTCATGCTCTCAGCGAGCGACTATTACGCCAGCCACCAGCTCTATTTTGAGCCCGGCTCAGACAAAGCTGAAAACGCCTGCTACAAGGCTCTCACCATGCTCAACAGCTATTGCGGCTTCGAGTGCGGTCCGCTCAACAATACGGCTGCAAATATGTTCACCTGCGCAGGACTTATTCCGGCAAGTCAGACTGCCGGTTACGGTCACAGCTTCCAGCAGGCGTGGGTCGATGGCAAAAGCGTGCTCTATGACCTCTCGGCTCAGAAGTTCTTCCCCTCTTTCGACAACGTGACTCCCGCCGGACTCGGTGAGACCGAACTTGAACCCGGTATCTTCGACCGTGCCGGAAGCGACTGCGACAGCTATATCCGCCTCGGAACCCGTGAATACGTTGCCCAGTACCCGGCGTTCACCGAGCGGGCAGCTATGGAACTCCGTCCGGGTGAGACCCTGCGGATGTGGTTTGCCAACAATGGAAGATTCAACGATCTCCAGTACACCACCGATTACAAATCAAGAAACATCGCAAAGAAAAACCTCAAAGATGTTAGTGCTCTCGTTCATGTGGCAAAGAGCAAATATTCTGCTCCGGTGCTCAAATTAAGGCGTATTTTCCCCGAGTACGGCAGCACATTTTTGTATTTCAACAACACTCCGGCAAAGTTTGCAAAAACATTTACCAAAGTAAATGCTGCAAACTTCTGTTACAACGTCGTTTCCTGCTACCCGATAGTTTACGCCGAGTATGCGGCGAAGCTCAAGGATGGCTCGTTTGCCGAGCTTGAAATTTCCACCGACCGGGGCAAGACTTTCAGAAAACTCGAACGTGATGCCGATGGAACTGCCCGTCCGTTCTATCCTGTCTGCGCCAGACGCGAGTATCTTATCAGAGTCAATGCTCCGATAGAGAAAGTGGCAAACTTCAACGCCATGACCCAGATGATAACCAATCCCCGTGTTATGACCGGAAAACTTGCTCCCGGCAAAAATGAGTTGATTTACACTGCTGAAAACAATGCTGACGTAAAAGTTACCATGCAGTACCGCAAATATGCCAAAGATATCGACATCAAGGGAGAAGTCATCCGCTCAGGAGCGCAGAGGGGTTTTGAGCGGCTCACGACTGCCATTGCTCCGGGAGAAAAGAAGAGTTTCAATGTAACCGGTATCTCAGACAAAGCAACGGTCAAGACAACCGGCAAACTCAAAGCTGAACTCCAAAACGGAACGCTCACCCTCTCTGTTCCCGATGGCGACGTGAAAGGCATTGAGTCAGTTTCCATCGTCGATGACGGAGCTGAAAAACAACTCGTTGTTGTCATCCATCCCGGCATCGAACTTGTGACGGCAAAAGACATCACTCCGCTCAACAAATCGGAAATTGCCGACAACGAGATACAGAAATGCGTCAATCTCAACGGCGGCAAAGCAATGGTGAAAATAAACCTGAAAAAAAACAAACCCGCCGGAAAATACTCCGTCTGGAACTGTTTCCGTACATCGAACAAAATCGAATATCTGCGTGTCGTCATGGTACTGCCTGATGGTGACCAGCAGGTGTTCCGTCATCTCAACACCGCAACCGAGCTGCTCAAATCCAAGTTCTACGGCGACAATGACCGGGGCAAATTCTCATGGACTTGCCACAATGACCACTACTACGTCTATCCTGCGCACGAAATGAATAGCGATTTCGACAGTCTCACCTACAAAGTTGTTATTTCCAGAGAGAAGTACATCGAGCTCGCCGGCTCCATCGTGCTGCCCTATCCTGACGAGGAGTTTTTCGACACCATGGTTGAATCACTCTGCGGACTCAACCACAACAAATGGTACATCGACGAAACCAACAGCAAGCGTTAAAACAATTATATATTGTCAATGAATATCACTGCTGTCCGGTAAAAATTTTAGAGCAGTAAAGGGCTGAAAAGTTCCTCTTGCACGGGCAAATTCCAGTTTGGCGGCTTTTCAAGGATTTTTCGGTCGAGCGACAAGACTTCCAATAGAGACAGATTTTGCATTAAGGTATCGCGAATACGATTTGTCAGCTCCGTCATCCCAAATTTGAATCCATGCAGAAATTTGAGATAGGCAATCAGCAGATAATGGATCATTGCCACCCAAATTTGCGACATTACAGCGTTTTCGCTTGTCTCGAGAAAGCTTTTGATTTTCAAATTTTGCTTCACTACTGTCCGGTAAAAATTACCGGACAGTAGTGTTGCCATACATCAAATTATTATTCAAAACGACAAAAAATTATTCATTTTGCTATTTGCTTCACCTTTCTTATGTGATAAATTAAATGCAGGTAAAGATATAACAACCAACAAAAACTACGGGGAAATTCTGCTCATGAAACTCAAATTTATTGTATTGGCTCTTTTATTTGCCGTCGCAACAATATTCGCTGCATCGACAACAAAATATGAAGAAAACCGTTTGGAATTGATCAA
>JAFVZB010000048.1 GCA_017508385.1 Lentisphaeria bacterium
GGGGAGCGGGAAAAATTCTTTTCCCGTTGAAAAGAAGTTTTCCCGCTCCCCCCGCTTCCCATTACCATATCAGGAACAAAACTTTTTTATGTGCTCAGAGAATGGTGGTCTCAAAGTTTTCAGGTTTGATACAGCGGTGGTATTTCACATCGGGATATCCGAAGAGTATAACGCTGCCCACCTGATAATCTTTGCCGAGGGCGAGCATCCTGCTCAGAGAGGAAAATTTCTGAAAGGCTCTCTGGGCAAATCCGCACCAGCAGCAGCCGAGTCCCATGGAGTTCGCCAGCAGCTCGAACCAGGTGAGAGCGATCAGCGGGTCTTCGGTGCGGCACGGAGACTTTTTGTGCACCGCCACCACGATGAACGCCGGAGCTCCGCGGTATATCACATCCTCGCCCTCTTCGATGCGTTTGAAGAAGCGTTTATACCTTTTCGGCATCAGCCATCCCAGCGGACTGTGCATGATTTTCAACAATATCTGATTGGTCTTTTTGCGGAACTCTTCCGTTTTCTCACCGGTGACAAAAATCAGCTTCAACTTGTGGTCATTGCATCCCGTCGGAGTGTAGGCAAGCGTGGAAGCAAGGCGTTGAAGCACATCCCACGGAACATCTTTTTTCTGATAATGCCTCACCGAGCGGCGGCTTTTCATAAGTTTTTCCAGTGCCGCCGTATCGGCAATGCCATCGACACCCTCGACCTCATTTGCCGAAACACTGTTGTAACTCACTGCTCCTGCCGGACATACGGCAAAGCAGTGCTGACAGTGCAGACAGCCTGCCATATCGGCAACTTCGGGGTATCCATCCTGAGCAAACTCAATGACTCCGGTTCCGCAATCGGCAATGCACTTGCCGCACTTCACACACTTTTCGTGGTCAAAAACTATCATTTTGCATCCTTTGTTCTGACAAAATTTTCAAGAGCATCGACTGCCTCATCAGCACGGCGGGTGAAATCCACAGTGCGGGCGTGGGCAACGGCGTGAGCCTTACGTTCTGTATAATTTTCTGCAATTTCCTCCACCGCCCGGGAAAAAAGCTCATCGCTCCACGGCTCAGAGAGCACCTTGCCGCAGGCGGAAGAGGCGTACGGAGCAAAGCCGCATTCAGCCGAACAGATCACCGGAACTCCGCAGGATATCGCCTCGACGATGGTCGAACCTGCCGACTCATTGCGGGCGGGCAGAAGCAGGATATCGCTCGCCGTGAGCAGCTCGGGAACATCTTTGCGTGCGCCGGGAAAAATGACCTTGTCGGCGACAGCATACTTTTCAGCGATTTTGCGGCAGAAATCAGGAGTATCTGCTCCTGCGAGAATAAGTTTAGTGCGTTTTTTCAGCTCAGGAGTCAACCCTGCGACCGCCCGTATCGCCCGGTCTCCGCCCTTCTGACGGAAGTTTGAGCCAAGCAGCAGAAGCAGAAAATCACCGTCGGCTACTCCGAGCTCCCGCCGTTTCTCTTTCCGCACGCTTTCGGCATCATCAAGCAGGCGGCAGGCAGGATTCATTCCGGGGGGGAGCAGAATAAAACGCTCCTCTTCAGTTCCGTAACAGGATATGTAATCACTCTTCTGCCGTTCAGCGATATAAAATATCTTCGTGCCTGCTCCCGGTCTGAACACCCGCTCTTCGAGAGCCAGATAGGTGCGGTATCTCGGAAAAATCTTCAACACGCTGCGGCTGTGTTTTTTCGGCATCTCGACCGCATAACAGTTGTCGGCGGCAAAGTAGAAATCACATCCCGGAATACGGTTGAAGCCGATGGTGCAATCAAAATCACGCTGCCTGAAAAGCTCATTTATCCTGCGGCAGAAGTTGTCGGCTCTTGTGTGGTTTGACCAACCCGGAACTTTGAGCACTTCAACATCAAGTCCGGGAATGTCAGGTATCGAATCATCCTCCCACGAACCTGATATGACAGTGACATCGTGACCTCTTTTTGCGGCACACTCTGCCATTCTCAACATATCTTTTTCCAACCCTCCGTAGGGAAAATATCTGAACGAGGCAAAAGCTATACGCATATTCAATCGAGCTTTCCTGCAATTATATCAGCAAGACGCTGACTTAAAATTTTGCGGCTGTCATCATCGACCAGACTGAAGCGGTTGCCGTCATTCGGAGTCGAAAGATAATTCCAAACGCAGTAACTCAAATTATATTTTTTGAAGAGAGAAATCAGGTCGTGCATATAATTTTCCCGCCACTCAAGTTTGGCGTGACGGATGGTTCCGAACTCACCGCACCAGAGTTTCGCAGTCGGATGCTGCGCCTCGAACGCTCTTACACTTTCAAGTTCGCCCGCCAGATAATTGATATCCATGCGGTCAAATCCGGAATATGGCTCTTCGGCATTGAAAAGAGTTTTCTGATAGTCACGATAGCGTTCAATATCCCCCGGATAAGGCATTTTCCGGTTGTAGTAAAGAGGATGCTCCTGCAAAACTCCCTGCTGATGGGTGAACTCAAACGGAGCGTAAAAGTGGAAAGTATAGACGATGTTTTCATCATCGTAAAAACGCAAATCCTTCAAGGTGTGCGGACTGTTCCAGTGAGTTCCCCCGATAATGAGCGTTCTGTTTTTGTTTCTGTTTCGCAGAGCACAAATCACCTTGTCGGCGACACTGTTCCAGAGTTCGGCATCTATATCCCTGACCTCGTTGAGCAGCTCGAATGCAATGTAAGGCTTGTCAGAAAAACGCTCCTCGACTTCGAGCCAGAGATCGATGAAACGCTCCTGAAGTCCGCTGTCGGTCATCAACTGAACTTTTTCCGGAATATCGCAGTAGTTGCCGATTGCCTTGTGAAGATTGAGCACGACATTGAGAGAGTACTTTCCGCACCACGAAACAAACTCATCGAGCTTGCGGAAAATGCACTCACGGTAAACTCCCGGACTCTCTTCGAGCACCACCTGATCGAAGCCGAGCCGCACATGGTCCATACCGAGAGAGGCGATATAAGCGATATCATCTTCTGTGATGTAACTTTCAAAGTGCTCAAAATCTCCGACCGTCAAATCAAAACGCTTTTCGACCGGAAGAACATTGAACCGCTTGTAATTGGTGAGCCATCCGCCGATGCCCATTCCATGCTCAAAACCTTTGAACACTGCCATGTCGTCTTTCCTTCTGCTCCATTCAGGTGTCTTTATAGAATATACGCTTCCGGCGGAATATTTCAAGCTCTCAGAGCCATTTTTCTGCCCATTTCAAAAGCCTTGGAGCAATCCTGAACGAAGAGGGTGTCACGCATGGATTTCTTGTGTTCAGCATCGAACAGACCAGACTCATAACGGCTGTAATCATCGAACTGGTATGTGTCGTTGACGTAGAGTACATCAACTTCACTGCTGCCGAAGACCATCTGCGGAAACTTGTGACTCTTTTCGAGGTAATCACGGTATCCGTACATATCCATCACGTCGGCGGGAACGTTCATGGTGTAAACAAAACTCATCTCAAGTTTACGGGGAGCTATGGAAGACGGCGGGTTGCTGTATTTCAGATAGGGGAAGAAGAGACGCTCGAGAAAATTGCGGTAGATTCCGCTTTCAGCTCCGAAATATATAGGGCTGCCCATAACTATTCCGTCGGCTTGACTGAGCTCAGAGAGGATTCCGGTCACCGCATCTTCGACAGCGCATTTGCCATAACTTTTGCCTCCCTTGAGCTTGCAGGCGAAACAGCTGCGGCAGCCGGAAAACTGATAACGTCCGAGGTGGATGATTTCCGTCTCAGCCCCGGCACTTGCGGCTCCCTCAAGAAATGAATTCAAAATCCGGGCAGTATTTCCGTTCTCTCTCGGACTGCCGTTTACTGCATAAATTTTCTTAGCCATGATTTTCCTTACCTGTTTTCAATGGTGATAATGAACACTCATTTGTGTGACCGTTTATGACTCCGGATGCCTGAAGAAATGAGTACACCACAGTGGAACCGGCGAAAGCCATCCCCCGCTTTTTCAAATCTTCCGAAACGGCATCCGACAGAGCCGATGTCGTGCACCTGTCGCACGGCTCGACGATGACTTTGTTTCCGGTAAAACTCCAAAGATAGCGGTCGAAAGAGCCGAACTGCTCTTGTATTGCCAGAAACACTTTGGCATTGGTGACCGCCGCTTTGATTTTGAGACGGTTGCGGATTATATTGCTGTTTTCCCTGAGCTGTTGACACTTTTCCTCACTGAAAGAGGCGACCTTTTCAGTAACAAACCCCTCGAAAGCCTCACGGAACGAGTCACGCTTGTTGAGCACACACTCCCACGAGAGTCCTGATTGGAAACACTCGAGGATGAGCAGTTCAAAAAGTTTTATATCATCATGCAGCGGAACTCCCCACTCTCTGTCGTGGTACTCAACGTAACGCTGATTTTTCAAATTTACCCAGAAGCAACGCAATTTTCAAATTTCCTGTCTGAAAACAAATCCTCAACGTTAATATATACTGCATTTTTCCTCATTCAAGTAAAAAATGCCGGAGAAAATCCACAAAAAATTAGGCAAGGCTACTTGAAAAGCAAATTTGACACGCTATATTATACGTTGAACAGAGAGAAAACAGGCGGATTTTCAAGTTCGCAGAAGAGCAAAACAGCAAAAAGTTCGCCTGCTGAAACAAAATAGGATTTTGGAAAAAATGTCAGACCACAAGTGTTCCTGCCAGTGCGGCTGCTCCGGAAAAGCTCCGGAACACACCGTCGATACCGAAAAAGAGATATCGCTTGCCGAGCTTCCGGTCGGCTCAACTGCGACCATCGTAAAAGTCGTGCCCAAGACCCGCGGACGCAAAAAGTTCGCCGATGTCGGACTCGTCCCCGGAACTGAACTGGTCATTGAAGCCCACGCTCCTTTCGGCGGACTCATCAGAGTGAAAGTCATGGAAACCAGCATGGCACTGCACAAAGATGATGCCGCAAGCATCATGATGAAGAAAGAGGATTGACGATGAAACAAACTTTCAAAATCGCCCTCGCCGGCAATCCGAACTGCGGAAAGACCTGCATTTTCAACTCGCTCACCGGAGCCCGTCAGCACGTCGGCAACTATCCGGGAGTCACCGTTGAAAGCAAATCAGGCAACTTCACGCTGAACGGTATGCAAATAGAGCTCGTTGACCTGCCGGGCGTTTACTCTCTCTCATCGAGCTCCCCCGAGGAAGACGTGGTGTTCAAAGAGCTCACCACTCCCGGAATAGATCTCATCGTCAACGTCATCGACTCGACCATTCCGCAGAGAAGTCTCTATCTGACCACCCAGCTTGCCGAACTGCACATTCCCATGCTGCTGGCGTTCAACATGAGCGATGATGCCAAGAAAAAAGGACTCAAATTTGATATTCCGAAATTCGAGAAATACTTTGGCTCACCGGTAGTCCAGACGGTCGGCAACAAGGCTTCAGGAGTAAGAAGACTGCTCGAACAGCTGGCGAAAACCCTCACCGAGCTCGAAGACCACGGAGTACCCATGCTGAGCTACGGTGCAGATATCGACGATGCCATCAACGCAGTCGCTTCAGAGATAGATGCTCTCAATGTTGCTGAATACAAGCATATTCCGTCACGTTTCTTTGCGATAAAACTTCTGGAACATGACAGTTCGGCAATGAATATCCAAGCCCTGAAAAGTGTCCACCCCAAGGTCGAGGAAGAGATAAAGCACCTCTGGGATAAGCACGCCATCGAAGCCGACACCTTCATGGCAGACCGCCGCTACGCCATGCTCGCCGGAGCCTGCCGTGATGCCATCAGCTGTACCGAGGGCAAAAGGCGTGAAATTTCCGACAAGATAGATATGGTGATGACCAACAAGTTTCTCGGTTTCCCGATTTTTCTTGCGATAATGTACCTGACGTTCTACTTCACCTTCACCTGCGCCGAGCCCTTCATGGGGTGGATAGAGGAGTTCTTCGCATTCCTCGGCGAAAGTATAAAAGATATCTGGAGTGAGGATAAACTGCCATATCTGAGAAGTCTCGTCACCGATGGGATCATCGGCGGTGTGGGCGGAGTCATCGTGTTTCTGCCCAACATCCTCTTCCTCTTCTTTGCCATCGCCCTGCTCGAGGATTCCGGCTACATGTCGAGAGCCGCCTTTATCATGGATGGCGTGATGCGCAAATTCGGACTCCAGGGCCGCTCATTTGTTCCGCTGGTACTCGGCTTCGGCTGCACAGTGCCTGCGATCATGGCGACCAGAACCATCGAATCCGAGCGTGACCGTACCGTCACCATCATGGTGCTGCCCTTCATGAGCTGCGGAGCACGTCTGCCGATCTACGCCCTGATAATTCCTGCATTCTTCGCTCACAAGTATCAGGCGTTCATGATGTGGGTGATCTACATCATCGGAGTCATCGTGGCTCTGGTGGCGGCAAAACTGATGAAGTCAACTCTCTTCAAGGGTGACGGAGAGGTCTATCTCATGGAACTGCCTCCCTACCGTATGCCGACGGCAAAGAGTCTGATGCTGCACATGTGGGATAGAGGCAGAATGTATCTCCAGAAAGCAGGAACCATCATCCTTGCCACCAGCGTCATACTCTACATCTGCAACACCTTCCCAGAAAAGAAGGAGTTCAGTGTTGACTACGATGCAAAAATAGAAGAGGCTCAAAAAGCGGTAAAAGTCGCTAAACAGCAAAGTGAGGAAGCCCTCCAAAAGGCTCAGGAAAAGCTCTCCGCCCTCGAAAACGCTCAGATGGCTGAAAAGATGGAGTACAACATTTCAGGACGTGTCGGCAAAACTCTCGAACCCCTGTTCAAGCCGATCGGCTTTGATTGGCGGATCACCACCGCCACCATCGGAGCTCTCGCCGCCAAAGAGGTTTTCGTGGCGCAGATGGGAATTCTTTACGCCGAGGGCGAAGCCGATGAGGAATCCGAGGGCTTGCGTCAACAGCTGATAAAACATTATACTCCGCTCCAGGCGTTCTGCGTGATGCTCTTCTGCCTGCTGTCAATACCGTGCCTCGCCACGCTCGCCATAATCAAGCGTGAACTCAACTCGTGGAAGATGGCTTTCATCGAGGCAGGAGCACTCTTTACCCTCGCCTACACAGCGACATTGATAGTGTATCAAATCGGAACTGTTCTCAAAATAGGAACATCTCTGATAGGATAAATAAAACTGCTCTCCTTGTTTTCCGACCGGAACGGCTTTCCCCGACACAACGTTCCGGTCGGTTTTTGTTTATTAGCTTTGTTTCTGATATGGTAATGGGAAGCGGGGGGAGCGGGAAAACTTCTTTTCAACGGGAAAAGAAGTTTTCCCGCTCCCCCCGCGCCCC
>JAFVZB010000049.1 GCA_017508385.1 Lentisphaeria bacterium
AAAGAGGTCATCAACAACGGCTGGGAGCACCACTACGCTCTGATGTACGGAGATCAGTCAGAGGCTCTGCTCGCTCTCTGCCGCAACATGGATATTCAACCAACCATAATCAAGTGAGGTAAATATGAACGATAAAAATCTGCTCATCCACCTTGACCCGGTTCAGGGATACAACAAAGTTTTCGATGTCGGCGAGTACGATATGCGGCTCACAAAATTCGGACTCATCAAACTTGCCGCAGGAACTTTCTACTCCGCTGACACTGAGGAAATGGAGGTCGCCCTCGTACTCATGGGCGGCAACTTCAAGGCATACGGGGAAAACTGGAGCTTCACTGTTGAAAACGGCAGAAAAAATCCGTTCACCGGCAAGCCGCACTGTCTTTATATGCCGCACCGCACAAAATACACCATCGAGGCGCTCAGCGATGTCGAGCTTGCCTTCAACGGCTCACCTGCGACCCGTGACACGGCGGCGCCGACAATGATAATGCCCGAAGATACCCGGCACATTGAGATCGGAGCACGCAACTTCTTCCGCACCTCCGAGATAATTCTGGATGAAAAATTCGATTCAGAGCACTTCTATATCGGTGAAGGAATGATTCCGTCAGGAAACTGGTCGGGATATCCTCCGCACCGCCACGATGTCAACGATCCGCCCGAAGAGCTGGATATGGAAGAGACCTACTTCTACCGCTTCGACCCCGAGCAGGGATTCGGAATCCAGAAGGTCTATCAGCCCGACGGCTCCATCGACGAAACCTACACCGTCAAGCACAACGATACCGTAGCCATCGCCGAGGGATATCATCCGCTCTGCGGAGCTCCCGGTTACCAGATGTACTACCTCTGGGTGATGGCGGGTGACAGCGGACGCGGCCTTGTCTCCTCAAAAGACCCGGTCCATGCGGGGATAAAATAATGGATGAACTGCTGTTAGGCATCGACTTCGGCACCGGCGGATGCAAAGTCACCGCCATAACTTTCGACGGCGTGACCGTCGGAGAGTGTTCCGTGGAGTACACCACTTACCACGAGCACTCCAACTGGTCTGAGCAGGAGCCTGCCGACTGGTACTCCGCCTGCTGTCAGGCGTTGAAAACGCTCGCCGCTTCCGGAGTCGATTTGAAAAAAGTCGAGTCGGTCTCTTTCGACGGCTCGACCCACAACGCCGTGCTGCTGGATGAAAAAATGGTTCCGCTCCGCCGCACGATCATGTGGACTGACCAGCGCAGCACTGCGGAGTGCGCCGCCTTGAGCGGAATGCGGGATCTCATATTCCGCACCGCTTACCAGATGCCGACTCCGACCTGGACTCTGCCGCAGCTGATGTGGCTTCAGAAAAACGCTCCTGACGAGATGAAGAGAGTCAAACACATCCTCTTCGTCAAGGACTATGTGCGCTATCTCTTTACCGGAGTGGCGGTCACCGACTGTATCGAGGCGCAGGGAACACTCTTTTTCGATATGAAAAAACAGCAGTGGTCAACTGAGCTTGCCTCGCTTGCCGGAATATCAGGTGATGTTCTTCCTGAACTTGTGACTCCGACAACTCAGACCGGAAGAGTCACGGCTCAGGCGGCTCTCGACACCGGCTTGCGTGAGGGAGTTCCCGTGATATGCGGCACATCCGACTCCGCCGCCGAGGATTACGGAGCAGGTGCCATCGAGCCCGGCGATGCCATAATAAAACTTGCCACCGCAGGCAACGTAAATGTCATGACCGACAGAGCGTATCCAAATCCGGCAACGCTCACCTATTCCCACGTCATTCCGGGAATGTGGTACACCGTAGCCGCCACCAACGCCGCCGCTCTCTGCCAGAGATGGTTCAGGGATCTCTTCTGTCAGCAGGAGTGTTCCGAAGCTCAGGCGGCAGGGAAGAAGGTCTATGCCCTGATGGATGAGCTGGCTGAAAACTCTCCCGTCGGAGCCAACGGAGTGTTTTTCCACCCGTATCTGCAAGGTGAGCGTTCTCCGTACTGGGACGCCAATTTGCGTTCGAGTTTCACCGGAGTATCCATTTCCTCAAGCAAGGGCGACTTTATCCGTGCCCTTTTCGAGGGTGTGGCTTTCTCTCTGCTCGACTGTTACGGACTCGTCGAAAAGATGGGACTTCCCGTAAAGCGGATATTCTTTATCGGCGGCGGAGCAAAAAGCCGTCTCTGGAGTGAGATAGTCTGCAACATCTTCGATCTTCCGGTATCCATCCCGAGCGTGGGCGATGCCTCCTTCGGTACTGCTCTGCTGGCGGGAACCGGTATCGGAGTCTGGAACAGCAGTGCCGAAGCGGTCAGGCACTGTCTGAAAATAGAGCGGCAATGCACTCCCGAAGCGGAAAAAGCCGCCCGGTACAGGGAACTTTTTGCCGAGTACAAAGCGATCCACGATGCTCTTGCTCCGATATACGCCGCAAGAGCCGGAAAATAACTATAACAACAACAACTGCAACTGCATAAGCATAACAAAAAGGAGAAAAAATGCTGGTAGCCAAAGACAGTTATATGTACGAGATGATCCGTACTGAATTGATCGATGCGATCGGTGCAGAGTTCGTCCACACCTGCGATGATGACAAACTCGGTCACTCCATCGATTATTACTGGATCCCTGAGATGTGGCATGATCGCGGAATGCCGACTCCCAAACCCGACTTCATCGTTCATCCCGGTTCGGCTCAGGAGGTCGCCAAAATCATGAAGATCGCCAACCAGTATCGCATCCCGGTCACTCCGTGGGGCGGAGGTTCAGGTTCTCAGGGCGGTGCACTGCCCGTGTACGAGGGAATAATCCTCGACACCAAGCGCATGAACAAACTTATCAAAATAGATAAAGACTCCCTCACCGTCACCTGCCAGACCGGTATCATCGCCCGTCACCTCGAGTGGCAGTGCAACAAAGCCGGAGTTTCCACCATGCACCTGCCGGCATCGATCGCCTGCGCCACTATCGGAGGTTTCCTGGCGCACCGCGGAACCGGTGTGCTTTCAACCAAATACGGCAAGATCGAAGATATGGTCATGTCCCTCGAAGTGGTGACTCCGACCGGAGAGATCATCCGCACTCTGCCCGTGCCCCGTCACGCATCAGGCCCCGATCTCACCATGCTTTTCCTCGGCAGCGAGGGTACTCTCGGAGTCATCACCGAAGTGACTCTCAAAGTTCATCCCATGCCCGAGGCACGCGAGTTCAGAGCCTACGTTTTCAAAGATTTCCACACCGCCATGAGTGCCGGTGCCGAGCTCATGCGCAGCCGTTTGCAGCCGTGCGCCATGCGTCTCTATGATGAGACCGAAACTCTCACCCACGTCAGCAAAGTTTTCGGCAAGAAACTCGATCAGGGAGCATATCTCGTGTTCGGTTTTGACGGTCCGAAAGAGATCGTCGAACTGCAGATGAAGTACGCCCGTGAAATCATGGAAAACAAATACCACGGCGAGGACTACGGCAGTCAGGGCGGTATGGACTGGTGGAAGAACAAATACAAATTCTTCTATCCCGGCTTCATGTTCCACATTCCGCAGGCGTTCGGAACTCTCGATACCGTCGCAACTTTCAGCGACATCGAAAACGTCTATTGGGCGATGAAGAACGTGGTGCAGAAAAATTTCCCGCAGGCACGTTTCATCGGTCACTTTTCACACTGGTACGAGTGGGGATGTATGCTTTACGCCCGCTTCATTTTTGAGGGCAAAGATGTTCCAGCCGACCCCGGAGAAGCAGCCGCACTCTACAACCGTGTCTGGGATATGGCTATCCGTGCGGCTATCGCCAACGGCGGTGTCATCAACGAGCACCACGGTGTCGGTCTCAAGCTGGGACGCTATGTCAAAGACCTTTACGGGTCGGCAATGCCGGTGCTGGAAGGCATCAAAAAACAGCTCGATCCCAACAACATTATGAACCCCGGTAAATTAGGTTTCAAAGGATTTTAATGATGAATATTGATAAATATACCGATGCGATCAGGAATTGCCGTTTCTGCTTCATGTGCCGTCACATTTCTCCGGTAGCCAACGTCACGTTTGCCGAAGCAGATACTCCGAGAGTCCGAGCCGTGATGATTTACGGAGCGACCATGCACCCCGAGTGGTGGAGCAATCCCGATTATATCGCCATGCTTTACCGCTCCGACCTCAGCCGCTGCTGTACCCGTCACTGTGTCAATCACTTTGACGAAAACTCCCTCAACATCGCCGCCCGCACGGATATCGTTGAAATGGGATACGTTCCGGAAAACATCAAAGCCATCCGCGACGAGCTGGTTGCCGGAGCTGACTGGCAACTTTCCGGCAAAGCCGACGTGCTCTACTTTGCCGACCCGTACAGCACCGAAGCCGGAACCGACAGGGTTTTCGCCGAAATCATGAAGAAAGCCGGCATCAGCTTCGCCACCGTCTCAGGCTGCGGATGCATCGGACGTGCCCTCAAAGTGCTCGGTTTCGCCGATGATGCCAAAGCCGCCATGACCAAATTTGCCGGAGTCATCAATGCTTCCGGAGCAAAGAGTGTTGTAGTTTCCAATCCGGCAGCCTATCACGCACTGAAAGTCGATGCCGCCGAGTGGGGAATTGAAATCAACGCCGATGTCATGCACACCAGCGAGTATTTCCTCAGTTGCGGACTCAACATCAGCAAGCAGGCGGGCAAACTCTACTACATTGAGAGCGACTATCTGCGCAACTACAACGAGTTGACTTTCCCGCACGAGCTTCTGGCAAAACTCGGAGCTGAGGAACAGCACCTCGGAGCAAGCTGCGACTTCCTCGATGTTCCGGATCAGCAGGAATCCTTCACCTGCGGAGAGGGCGCAGTCGTCCTGCCCCGCATCGATGCCGCTCTGGTGGAAAAACTCGCCAAACGTGTCGTCGAGCAGGTCGATGACCCTGAAAACGACAGAGTCGTGACAGCAAGTGCCTACACCAAGATCGCTCTTGAACGTTACACCTCACTCAAGGTCGAAACTCTCGAAGAGCTGGTTCTGAAATCACTGTAAAAGAGGTAGTTGTCATGGCTCTTGTTACAATGAAAGAGATACTCCCTGCCGCACGCAGAGAACAGCGTGCCGTGGGAGCATTCAATATCGCCAACTACGAGACCGCCCGAGCAGTGCTTCAGGCGGCGGAAGCTGAAAAACAGCCGGTGATAATCCAGCTTTATATGCGTCTTTTTGACTCAAATAAAGCGTACGATCTTGCCGGAATGCTTCTGCGTCTGGCGGAGCGTGCCAACGTTCCCGTGGCACTGCACCTCGACCACGGAGACACGCTGAAACAGGTCGGAGACGCCCTTGCGTGGGGATATAACTCCGTGATGTACGACGGCTCACGTCTGCCCTTTGAGCAAAACGTTGCCAACACCTGCATAGCCGTTGAGATGGCACGCAAGGCAAACGCCTCCTGCGAGGCGGAAATCGGACACGTCGCTCAGGGAGACGAAACCGCCTTGACTCAGGTGGAAGAGGCAGTAAGTTTCGCCGAAGCGACCAAAGTGGATGCGCTTGCCGTTTCCATCGGAACCGCCCACGGCTACTACAAAGCGGAACCCAAACTGGATATCGACCGCTGTAAGGCGATAGCCGATGCACTGCCTGAAACTCCTCTGGTTCTGCACGGAGGGTCAGGAACTCCGCTGGCTGACGTGCGCAAATCGATAGAAGCAGGTATAGCCAAAATCAACATAGCCACCGAGTTTATGGATACCTACTTGAAGAGCAGCCGCCGTGAGCTGGAAAAACTCGACGGAAAATTTCTTCCGATCGACAAATACTACGATCCGGTAGTGGATGAGTGTGCAGCCCACGCAGCCCGCCTGATCCGCTTCTTCGCAGGCAAATAACTCCAAAGATGTCCGGCACTCCGCCGGACATTTTTGTTAGGCTCTGTTCCCGACACGGGCAGATAAAGGTAAATAAAAATGTTTCCCCGCTTTTCTTGAAAGGGAGAGATCCGCCGTCGCCAAGGCTATGGCGGGACATGGACAAATTGGCAGCACATGCCAACATAAGAGGAGTCAGACGATGTATGCTGGCTACCAATTCTTTTTGGTGCTCACATGGACCTGGGATACTTGCATAAGGATTTTTCTTTTGTATTTCAGCAAGTTTTCTTTCCAGCCTATTTAAATTGTCGATTTCAGTTTGAGGTATGGTAATGGGAGGTTTGGAGACATTTCTTCTGTAGACTCGGTATCCACAGTATTCAAAGAAATTGTGTGATGGAACCTTGCCGATGAACCAGTCGTAGTGGTCTGCGGTGGTCAGAGTCATCATTAATGCAAGATTCGCTTTACCACGTCGGATAGCCTGGTGGTCAACTGCATAGGGTTTGACTTTGTCGGCACCCTTGATTTGTTTCAATATTTCTTTGTCTGTCATATTCTCACCTCTCATATCGTAATATAACACGAATTGGCTGCAAAGGCAAGTAGTAAAGAAATATTATTCCCATATCAGAGGACAGGCTGCTGTCCTCTGATATGGAGATTTTCATCTAATCGCATGTTTATATCTGCGGGGTAGAGCAGTGGCAGCTTATCAGGCTCATAATCGGGCTTGACTTTTGAAAAAACTGTGGTATCTTTGATTGTTGCTTACAATTTTGCTTACATTTTGCTTACATTTCGTGTAAGCAAATCGTAAGCAGAGAGTCAAATCATCAACTTTAACCAATAGATACCAGAGTTGTCAAGAGTGGTGAGATGTAA
>JAFVZB010000050.1 GCA_017508385.1 Lentisphaeria bacterium
ACGGGAAAAGAATTTTTCCCGCTCCCCCCGCGCCCCCCTCACCCTTTCAAGAAAAGCGGGGAACTTTTTTATTTGATAAAGTCCTGATTTATGTGAAATATGTAAAAGATTGGGGTTGCGGCAAGATGACGGTCTGAAAATTTGAAAAAATATTTGAATATGGTATATTATTACAGATGAAAATTTTAAATGGAGCAATCAAATGAAGAAGGTCATCCTGATTTTGTCGGTTGTTGCGGCTGCTGTGTTTATCCATGCTGATGAAGTGCGTATATATCGAGGCAACAGCACTTACTCCCCGGATTGCGTTGCTACTTACAAAGATGGCAAACTTTACCGGGGCAACAGCACTTACTCCTCGGATTGCATAGCAACTTTCAGCAGCGGCAGATTTTACAAAGGCAGCAGCACCTACTCTTCGGATTGTGCTGCCACTTACAGCAACGGTAAAATCTATAAGGGTAACAGCACTTACTCCTCGGACTGCATAGCAACTTACAGCGACGGCAAGTTCTACAAGGGCAGCAGCACTTACTCCTCCGACTGTTTTGCCACTTATCACCGGAATAAACTTTACCGGGGCAGCAGTACTTACTCTTCGGATTGTGTATTCACTTTTTCAGAGAGCGTAAAATATTCTCCGGCTCTGCTTACCTGGATTGCGTATAATTACTTCAAAATCCTGTTTCTGTAATGCTTTTATCAGCTTGCTTGTCAGTAGGTGAATTTGTAAATTCCGGTATCGGCGCACTGGAGCCGGTCGGATATGACCAGTTTATTGCCTTTGACGGTGAATTTACACTCGTCCCAGCCTCCGTCTTGGGCCAGCTTCTCTATTTTTGACGGAACTTTTTTTACTCCGATATTCACCTCTTCCATCGGCTCGTAGCTGATGTTGCAGACGGCGGCGATATCCTGTTTGCCGTTGGCGAGCGTTCCGAAGCGGAAGTAGATATCGAAGGGCTCGCAGCTCCATGCCGGAAGCACTCCCATCAGGTCGTAAATTTTTCTCATGTAGTTCTGACGCTCAGGAACCACGCTGATGCGGCTTACGCTTATTTCAAACGGTACAGTTACCACCTTGCCGCCGAGTGAGTTTTTGAAGAGTGCCGCTCCGTCGCAGACCTTTTTGGAGACCCCCGACTGGTAGAAATCGTTGTCACGGAACTCCGAGAGGTATTCAGGAGCGTTTGCGCTGTCAACCGGAACAAGTTTATACTTTGTATCTCCGAATACTCTGATGGGATAATCCATGCCCTTCATCCACTCTCCGGCTGATGCCTTTTCGGTGAGCGCCTCAGGCTTGACTCCGACGTACTGCGCAAGGTTCTTCTCAGCCAGCAGTTTTGCGGCGGCGGCATCGAGGATACAGCCCTCGGCAAGAAATCTCTTGAGCTCCTCAGGCGTGAAGTAGTTCACCTGAGTTCCGCAGAGCAGGTGGATGGCTTTGACCTTGGCTTTGGCGTAGTTGTGGGGAAGTCCGATAAATCCGGTAAGCTGTTCTATCCAGCTCATTTGATTGTAAAATGAGCCGGGGTAGGTGGGTCGCGGGTCATCATACGCGCAGGGAACGCTCAAAGTTGCTCCGTGCCACTTGACTCCTTTGAGGGTACGGTGCAGTTCACGGTAAAGCCCCTGATTTCTGCCGATGGTCTGTGGAAATTTGATTATGGTTTCAGGGTCATAAAATCTGGTGTTGGCGATCCAGAGTTTTCCGCCGTCGAGTCCGTGAAGCAAACCGATGACGATGTGCAGATTCATGGTCTGAGCGGTCTTACTGAACAGACTGTGCGGACAGGTATCGCTCTCATCAAGCATCTGGTCGAGCTCGTCACGGAGCATGGCAACCTGAATAGAAGTTTTTACCGTACGGTTGACGATGGCGCGCACCTCTCTTTCAAGATAAAGTCCGCTGCCGATGCGAACCGATGTCGGATTTTTTCCTGCGGTGACTTTAGCAAAGCGTGCCATATCGGTGGTTTGAGTACCGACGGTGCAGAAAATTCCGTCTGCATCCGGATTGCATTTGTCGAGCTCGGAGCGTATCATGCGCATGAAATCGGCTAACGTTTCAAATCGTGCCTCGGCAAACTGCTTGAGCAACTTGTCGTTGTCCGGAGCGTTTCTGACCGCCTCCTGAAGCTCAGTCGGAGAGTAGTTTGTCTTGTATTTATCATTGAAATACTGAACGTGACGCATACAGAAACATTCGGGTTTATCCTGAATGTATCCTCTCAAATCGTCGTCCCAGATGGTAAAATCGGGTTTGTGAGCGAAGATTCCGGCAACGCTCTTGCGGATGTATTCTCTGAAATCCGGATCGAGCGGACAGAAACGGATGCTCGGATCGTTATTCATGGTAACAGTGCGCTGCCACGTAAGATCTCTGTTGGGATTTTTGTTCCAGGTGGCACTGTGACCGATGGTCTGCTGCATGAGGACTCCGAGACGGATACCGGGAATATCCATGTACTTCTTGAGTCTGCCGAAGCGTTCGGCATAAATTTTGACCTTGACATAAGGATCTTTACCCTGCGGATTCAGAGGCAAACTCACAGCAAATTCATTGACGCCGGCGGTCTCGTGAATGTGTTTGATAAGAGCGCGTGTTTTGGATAAAGTCTCATCGTCGTTACCGTAAATCGGAACAATAACAGGAAATCTCAGAGCCGGAGCATCGGTTCTCAAATTTTTCAAAACACCACCACTGCAAAGATTTTTATCCATTTTTTCACCTTTCCCGACGCAGCCGCAAAGCGTTGCAGCTGCAATGACACAAACCAATAATTTTTTCATAAACCACCATCTTTTATAGTATAAAAAAACAAATAATTATGCTTTCTTTACTATATCACACTGAAAACCGTTTGTCAATAGAATTTGCCTGTTTTTTCGGATAAAATTTTCCTGATGATTGCCCGCAGGCAAGTGCTCAGAAGAGGGTCGTTCCGAGGCGGACTATGGTTGAACCGCAGGCGGCGGCGGTTTCGTAGTCGTTGGACATTCCCATTGATAACTCCGGCAGATCATGGCTATCCGCCAGCTTTTTCAGGGTGCTGAATATCTCTTTTTGTTCCTCAGCAGTGCTGTCGAAGGGTGCCATGGTCATCAAGCCGATTATTCTGGCGCAGCTCAATGGGCACTCCAGCAATGCAGGCAGCTCTGCGGAAGTTATTCCCGATTTGCTTTCTTCTCCGGAAATATTCACCTCAATGAAGAGTTCCGGAGCAACTCCCTCTTCTCCTGCTATGCGGTCTATTCTTCTGAGCAGTTCCAATGAGTCCACCGAGTGCAGTATCTTTGACAGCTTCAACACTTTACGCACTTTGTTGGATTGTATTTTGCCGATGAAGTGCCAGCTGATATCAGACGGAAGAGTTTTCGCTTTCTCTTCAAGCACCGTTATGCGGTTTTCGGCAAACTCACGCAAACCGTTGGAATAGAGCTCAGCTATCGTTTCAGCACTCTGATTTTTGGTCACGGCGAGCACCCGGATTTTTTCCGGAGAAAATCCGCCTTTTGCAGCGGATTCCTTCGCCAGACGGGTGCAGGCGCAATATTTTTCGTAGCTTGTCATCTTACTGCATGGTTTTCCGGCGGTTTTCCGGAGGAGTTGCGGTGATTTTCGTTCCCTCGGGCAGACTTTCGGTGAGCCAGACGTTACCTCCGATAACCGAGTTGTCTCCGATGGTGATATCGCCGAGCACGCACGCTCCTGTGTAGATGGTCACGTTGTTGCCGATGGTCGGATGGCGGCGGTTGCCTTTTATCAGCATTCCGCAGGCATCTTTCGGAAAGTGGACCGCTCCGAGAGTCACTCCCTGATAGATCCTCACGTTGTTGCCTATCCTTGCGGTCTCACCGACGACAACTCCGGTACCGTGGTCGATAAACACTCCTCTGCCGATGGCGGCTCCGGGATGGATGTCTATTCCGGTCTGGGTATGGGCGTACTCGGTCATCATGCGGGGGATGAGCGGAACCTTTTCCAGATAAAGCACATGAGCAAGTCTCTGGATGGTGATGGCTTTGAGTCCCGGATAGCTCAGGATGATCTCGTCATAGTTGCTTGCGGCAGGGTCTCCCGCATAAGCCGCCGCCACGTCGAGCTTGGTGATTTCCCTGATTTCGGGCAGCTCCTCGAGCAGACGGTAAACGGCGTGGCAGCACTCATCCTCGGTGCAGTTTCCGCACTTGCAGACGCTCTTTTCACGGCGGCGCATGGCACGGCAGATCTGGCCGGATAACTCGCTCTGGATTTCCATAAGTTTCATGGCAGTTCCGAAGCTCTCGAGGGTGCGCTGGTAGCCGGGGAAGATGATTTCCAGCAGTTTCTCGGTGACTGAAATTATCTCGTCACGGCGCGGAATCATATCTTCGCCTGAGAGATTTACTCCGATGTTGTCCTCGTAGCTTGCCTCAAGTTTTCTGGATATGGCGGCAATTCTTGCCAGATCGGGTTCTCTTTTCATAAATTGTCACTCCACATTCTGAATCTGTTCGCGTATTTTTTCGAGCTCGGTCTTGAAGAACACAACGAGCGGAGAAATCGAACTGTTGCCGCTCTTGTTGCCGAGAGTGTTGATCTCACGGAACATTTCCTGAGCGAGAAAGTCGAGATTTCTGCCGCAGGGCTCATCCTTGGCGAGATAGCTGCGGAACTGCACAAAGTGACTTTGCAGCCTCACCACCTCTTCGGTGACGTCGCTCTTGTCGGTGAGGTAAACAACTTCACGCAGGAACGCAGGGTCAGTGAGGTCAAGCTCAAGTTTGAGTTCGGCTATCTTTTCCATCAGCCTCGCCTTGCCTGCGGCGACGATTTCGGGCAGATGGGTTTTGATTTCCTCAAGTTTGCTTTCGAGGGTATCTATGCGGCTTGAGAAGTCGTTTTTGAGAGCTGCTCCCTCGTTTTCTCTTGAAGTGCGGCAGTTGCGGCAGGCTCCGCAGACGGCTTCGAGCAGGAGCTTTTTCAGCTCATCATCGTCAGACGAGGGAGCCGGAGCCTGAAACACTCCCGGAACAGAGAGCAGGGCTTCGACGTTGACTTCACCGCTTATTTTGTTGCGCTCACGGGCGGAGGCGACAAACTTTATCAGTTGGTCAAACTGCGAGGCATCGGGCAGATTGAGCTCTCCGCTGCGGAGTTCCGCACTTTTGACGGTGACTCTTACGGAGACGGCTCCGCGCGAAAAAAATCCTGATACGGCATTGCGCAAATCGAGTTCAAAACGGTTCATATCCGGAGGCAGGGATATGCGCATTTCAAGCTGTTTGCGGTTGATGCTTGAGACCTCGGAAGTTATGGTCATATTATTTTGGGCGTTTACTTCAAAACGTCCGAAACCGGTCATACTCAACATGATTTACTTTGCCTCCTGAGCTGTGTTTTTCTCCTCTTCGGGAACAGGTATCGGAGTATTGAAGTCATCTGACATCTTCAAAAACTTTTTGCGGGCAACGTTGGTCTCATAGTCACTGAGGAGTCCGGCAAAGTTGAGCTGCCATCCCTTCAAGGATTCGGCGGCGGCAGTGCCGCAGAAAACGGCGTAACGGTGGAGAGAAATTTTCCAGGTAAGACTTATCTGGACGGGCTCTTTTTCCTCTTCGCCCTGCTCTTTTTTGAGTTCGGCAAGAGCTTTGGCACGGGCTTTTTCTTTGACGTTTTCCTCATCGAACTTGTTGAGAGCCAGATCGTTGGGGTTGTTGATGCTCTCTTTCGGACGCAATTCAAAAGCGGTTACAGCGATTTCCGGATTGGAAAGACGGATTATGTTGAGATCCTCTTTGCTCAAGGTGTCGTAGAAGTTGGTAACGGCGAACTTGCGGCATGCGGCAACGGCTGAATTGATTTCAGCGGAGGGCTTGACATAATTGCGCTTGATGAGCCGGTTGGGATACCAGTCATCCATGCGCTCACGGGAAACGCCGAACACCATGTAGAGCTTTTCTGCGCCGGGAATGCTCCAGGAGATGCAAATTTGTTTTATTCCGGTGGCACCGGTTCCGAGACCGTCACCTGTGAGCAGGATGGGATCGTTGTATTTGACGAAAGCGATCTGAGCCGGAGTAAGTTCCGGAGCGTTTTCCAGCAAATACTCTCTCGCCTTGTCAGCGGCGCACGCCTGATAGTAGCGATCGGAACGGCATCCGCAGAGCAGCACAACTGCGGCGAACAGACAAACGGCGGAACCCGCCTGCCATATTTTGATAAAATTCGACATAATATTCCCACTTTCCGCCGATTTCCGGCATAAAATTGTTCTTCAGATATAAAATAACTCTTTTAGGTGCAAAGTTCAAGTTGCGAAATCGCACTAAGTGTGATATAATATAAAAAGGACACTTTACACTATGCGGTGCAAGCCGGAAAATATCCGGAATCCTGAACTGCCTGAAAAAATAAAGAAAACAAGGAGGTATTTTATGAGTGTAGCTGTAATTATGGGAAGTATGAGCGATCTGGATATCGTTCAGGGAACTTTTGATACTCTTGAAGAATTCGGAATTCCTTTCGAGGCACGGGTGCTTTCGGCTCACCGTACTCCGGATGAAGCGGCTGAATTTGCCAAGTCCGCAGCCTCCCGCGGAGTCAAAGTCATCATCTGCGCCGCCGGAATGGCTGCTCACCTCGGAGGAGTCATCGCTGCTCACACCACTCTTCCCGTGGTCGGAGTTCCCGTGGCATCAGCTCCTTTCAACGGACTCGATGCTCTCTTCTCATTTGTCCAGATGCCTCCGGGAATCCCGGTTGCGACCGTCACCGCCGGCAAGGCGGGCGGAAAAAATGCCGCTCTCTACGCCGCAAGCATCCTCGCTCTCGGCGATGAGAAAATCGCAGCAAAACTGGCTGATTTCCGCAAAGCCCAGCGTGAGAAAGTTCTGAAAGCAGATGAGGAGCTCCAGAAAGCTATCGAGGGAGATAAATAATGACCTTCTCTTTCGCCCACTTCATCAGCACCGCAGTAAGGCTGACTCTGCTCTGCACTCCGTTTTTCGTGCTCTCGGTTTTCTTCTCGATCACCGGAGAGCTTACTTTGAATGAAAAGCGCATCCTCGCCCGCAGAACAGCCACCGCCGTTCTCATGGCGGCGATCGTGATCTACCTTTTCGGAGGTTTGCTTTTCCAGTACCTCGGAATAACTCTCAACGCCTTCCGTATCGGAGCAGGTCTTGTGCTCATGCTCAGCGGAATAGAACTCGTGCGCACCACCGGAGTTCCCAAGGGCAGGGATGTCGGCGGAGATAACGATGTATCAGTAGTTCCGCTGGCGATTCCGGTGACGCTTGGTCCCGGAACCATCGGAGCTCTGCTCGAAATGGGAGCAAAAGAGGGAGTGAATTTATCGACCCGCATCAATGACTGCCTCGCCATCGCCGTGGCATCAGCTATTCTGTTTTCCGTACTTTTCTTTGCAGACTCACTGGCAAAACTGCTCAAAGGCAAAGGAATAGTGATCGTGACCAAGCTTACCGGAATGTATCTGGTAGCCCTCGCCGCCGAAATAATCTTCACCGGAATCAAGGGATTCCTGCACATATAAATCATCCAGGTGCAGCCGGAAAACAGAAAACAAAGGCTCTGTTCCCGACACGGGCAGGTAAATTATTGTCCCATTTGTTGTGAAGAAAAATTTCCGGCGTCCGGCTTCGTTTCACTACGCCGCGACAAGGCGGCGCAAAACACTTTCCTTGACTCACACTGCATCCACCGATGCTAATAAGCCGTTTTGCGTTTTGCCGCAAC
>JAFVZB010000051.1 GCA_017508385.1 Lentisphaeria bacterium
TCTCCCCGCATCATCTCCCCATATCAGGAGCAAAGCTAAACGAAAAAGCCGGTCGGGAGACCGGTAAAAATAACCAGTACCAGATCCGGCTTTGTTTCATTGCGCCGTTGCAGGTAATACTGAATCAGCGCAACACTCAAATTATTTGCCGCAGCACTTTTTGAATTTCTTGCCGCTGCCGCAGGGACACAAGTCGTTCCTGCCTACTTTGGGAGCTTCACGGTGGAAAGTGATGCCGGGAACTTCTTCCGGAGCTTCTTCTTCAAACATCTGCTGTGCGGCTTCCTCTTCCGGGAGCCTGCCTCCGAATTGTTCGAGCAGCTGGTGGACTTGCTCCTGCGGCATATTGGCGAGCATCTCTTCGATGCTGGCAGCTCTGGCAAGAGTCAGGCGGAAGAGGTTGTGAGCAACATCGTGATAAACCTGATCCATGAGCCGCTTGAAGAGACCGTAAGCCTCGTGTTTGTATTCAACCAGCGGGTCCTTCTGAGCTGCGTAAACTCTGAGATAGATGCTTGAACGCAAGCCATCCATAGCGTAGAGATGCTCCTGCCAGAGGCGGTCGATCGCCTCGAGGATGGTGTGACGCTCAAGATAATCACGCTGCTCATCATCAAGCTCGGCGTTGCGGTCGGCGTAAGCCTGCTCGATTTTGTTGACCACCTGAATGGTGAGCTGTTCTGCATCGACGAGTTTTCCGCCCTCGATGCCGTCGGTGAGCTCATCTTTGGTGAAGTTGAGCGGGAACGTCACGTTGAGATATCCGAGGAAATGGTCGAAGTCAAATTCACCGGATTTGTCGCTGCGTGATGAAACGCCTGATGCCATGATCTCGTTCTGAACCGCCTGCTCGATGATTCCGAAAAGGACGTCATGGGGATTTTCAGAGAGCAGGGCATCACGTCTGAGCTGATAGACGATCTCACGCTGTTTGTTCATCACATCGTCAAAGTCAAGCGTGCGTTTGCGGATGGAAAAATGGTGCTGTTCGACCCGCTTCTGGGCTGTTTCGATGGATTTGTTGAGCCACGGATGCTGAAGTTCGTCCCCCTCCTCGAGTCCGAAACGGTCGAAGATTTTGATGATGCGGTCACTGCCGAAGAGACGCATCAGGTTATCCTCGAGTGAAACGTAGAACTTGCTTGAACCGGGGTCACCCTGACGTGAGCAGCGGCCTCTGAGCTGACGGTCGATGCGGCGTGAGTCGTGGCGGGATGAACCGATGACATGGAGTCCGCCAAGCTCGGCAACGCCCTCCTGAAGTTTGATATCGGTACCGCGGCCCGCCATGTTGGTGGCGACGGTAACAGCACCGACTTCACCGGCACGGGCGACGATTTCCGCCTCGCGGGCGTGGTTTTTGGCGTTGAGCACGTTGTGCGGGATATTTCTTCTCTTGAGCATACGGGAAAGAATTTCTGAGTCATCCACTGAAATCGTACCCAGCAGGACGGGCTGACCTTTTGCGTGGCGTTCTGCGACATCATCGAGAATGGCGTTGAACTTCTCACGCTTGGTCTTGAATATGGAGTCGTTCTCATCCTTTCTGATGCAGGGACGGTTGGTCGGAATGACGGTCACATCCAGCTTGTAGATCTGGTGGAACTCAGCCGCCTCGGTTTCCGCAGTACCGGTCATTCCGGAGAGCTTGTCGTACATGCGGAAGTAGTTCTGAATGGTGATGGTCGCCATGGTCTGAGTTTCCTGCTCGATGGGAACGCCCTCTTTGGCTTCGAGAGCCTGATGCAGTCCGTCGGAGTAGCGGCGTCCGGGCATGAGACGACCGGTGTGCTCATCGACGATCATGACTTTTCTATCCTGAACGACGTAGTTGACATCTTTTTCAAAGAGACAGTATGCTTTGAGCAGCTGGCTCAGGTCATGCAGACGCTCACTCTTGGCGGCGAACTCCTCCTGAAAAGCGTTCTTTCTCTCGGTCTTTTCGTCGTCGCTGAGTGACTCATCGGTGTCGATTTTGTTGATTTCGGCGAGCATATCGGGCATGATGAACGCCTGCGGGTCGTCAGGACTGATGGCATCACGTCCTTTGGCGGTAAGGTCGGCTTCATTGGTCTTTTCGTCAATGGTGAAGAAGAGAGCTGACTGTACTTCCTGAAGCATACCGCGGTTGTTGTCGCTGCGGACACGGGATTCCACCCGCTCGAGCTCTTTGAGGATCTCTCCGTCTTCGAGCAGATGGAGCAGCTGTTTGTGGGTCGGCATACCGAATTTGACCTGAAGCAGTTTGATCATGGCTTCGTCGATCGCCTCGTCTGAGGAGTTTTCGTTATCCAGTACGCCTCTGGCTTCACGCACGAGTCTGCCGCAGAGGTCGTTCTGGTGGCTGTAAAGTTTTGCCACGGGTGCCTGAAGCTGGTCGAACTGGTGAGTTGACATCGGAACAGGACCTGAAATGATGAGCGGAGTACGGGCTTCGTCGATGAGGATACTGTCGATCTCGTCGATGATGGCGTAGTAGTAGTCACGCTGCACCAGCTCGTCGGCTGAGTTTGCCATGCCCATGTCACGCAGATAGTCGAAACCGAATTCGCTGTTGGTTCCGTAGGTGATGTCGCAGGCATACTGTTCACGGCGGACATCAGGACTCTGCATGTTTTGCAGACATCCGACGGTAAGACCGAGATAGTTGTAAACAAGTCCCATCCACGAGGAGTCACGCAGTGCGAGATAGTCGTTGACGGTCACCAGCTGACAGTTGCGTCCGGTGAGGGCGTTGAGGTAGAGCGGAAGAGTTGCAACCAGAGTTTTACCTTCACCGGTAGCCATTTCAGCGATACCTCCGCGATGGAGAGCTATACCACCCATAAGCTGAACATCGAACGGGATCATGTTCCAGACTACGGGCTGACCGCAGACTTCCAGTTCGGTGCCGCAGAGACGGCGGCAGGCGTTCTTCACTGCGGCGAAAGCCTCGCACATGAGCGAATCGAGAGATTCACCCTTGGCGTAACGCTCTTTGAACTCAGCAGTCTTTGCTTTGAGCTGCTCTTCTGAGAGTTTCTGATACTCCTCTTCGATGCTGTTAATCTTTGCGACCAGCGGACGCATCTTTTTTACATCACGCTGACTTTTGGTACCAAAAATAGCTTTGATAATAGCATTAAGCATTGAATTTTCCTGTATTTTAAAGTTATTTTCTATATTTAAGCAAAAAAGCGTCCTGAAAGAAATCCCAGAGACGCTTGATAAGTTGTAAAGATAACAGTTCCGTTTTACCGGAACGTTTCTGCTCCGGAGGGCTCCACCCTGAGGTGAAAATCGGTTTTTCGGTCACCGAGATCCAGCGTAATAACAGTATTGAGTCTGGTAAGCATCATGGCGTATGGAATTTGGACACTGCCGCCTGCAACATTTACCGAAATCACCGAATCACCGAGCAGATCCTCGCTTTCACGGATCACAGCAATGAGTTTGAGCATCCTCTCAAGTTTGTTCCGCAGAGCTTCATCGAGTATGTACGGGCGGTGACACTCGGGACAAACCGCCTGAAACTCCTGATCTGAAGCGTCTGCGAGGGTAAAGCGTACATATCCGCCGCAGTCGTCATTAGAGCATTTGAACTCAATGACTCCTTTTTTCCCGAGGGATGCACAATCGCTCATGTTATCTTACGCCTCAGCCGCAGTTACCAGTTCGAGGATACGGACAGTGTTGTCAACAGAATCGATGAGCTCGCTGATAAGCCCCTCGTTGCGGAATCTGCGTGAGATGCCGCTCAACAGCTGCAGATAAGCCTCCTGATCCTCGTCGGGAGCCACGGTGAACACGATGACTCTGACGGGGAGATCATCCTGACCCTGGTAGTCGCTGATCTCGTTCTCGCAGACACCGATCAGAACGTAGGGGTGCAGAATGTCGCTGACACGGATGTGGGGCAGGGCAAGCATTCCGCCGACACCGGTGGTCATCATCTGCTCACGTTTCCAGACCAGACGGAAGATCGTGTCACGGTCAAGTTTGGTGAGATCAGCAGCACGGCTGATCATGCTGTCGAGCACCTCGAGCTTGTTTTTGCCGCTCAGGGTCATCACTGAGTCTTTGCTCACATACTGGGTAAAATCGTACTTCATAAAATATTCTCCATAAAAAACGATATCGTTTTACTTCCGAATGACTCCCTCCCTCACCGTTTTCATTACACTGTGACGGAAGAATCCATCTCGTCATGGCTTAACATAACAGCTGATTATTATTTTTTCAAGAAATATGTGATTATTTTTCAAAAAAAAATCATCTTTTATAGAAAAACCGATTGACATTGTCAGAAAACCTCTGTGTTTTCATTGACAGCCCACTCATCGTTGTTGAGTCCGCAGAGCACCTTTATCATGCGGGTGACGAACTCCGGATCATCGCAGGGAACGACCAGCATGGCGGCGAGTTCAATACCTCCCTCACACTCACGGTTCTGGAACACTTCGAGCCTGTTCAATGCTCCCGTGACGACTGTTTCCGGACGGTGGTAGGGATAGGTGGTTTTTTGAGTCAGGGGGAAATCCCACTTGAAATTGCTGCGCTGGTGGGGTTTTCCGAACTGGGCTTTGTAGAAATTACTGCAGACGTTTCCTGTGGACGCCATTCCGTTGTGATACTTGCCCGCTCTCAGATGCAAATCACGTTTCCTGTGGGCTGCGTGGTTGGCTCTGATGTGGCTCCGGAAACGGTTGAGGTTCCATATCTGATATTTTCCTGCGGCGAGCTTGACCGGGAACACGGCTTTTGAGTCCACATTGTTGAAGAAGATGACATCCTGCACACACTCTTTTCCGGCTTTGACCAGTTTTGCCCCGTTGGAAAGTTTGGCATCGGCAGGAGTGAGCAGTTTCACTCCTGCGGCGGTTATGACCGTGAGCCGTTTCTCACGTCTGCCGTCACGGATGATGACCTGACCGAAATCGGCTTTCTCACCCTCAATCGCTTTGATACAGAGTTTTCCGTTTTCAAGTTTTGCTGAGAGTGCTCCGGCGGTGGTGACTTGAGCTGCCGGAGAGACCCCTTTTACATCGAGAGTCAGGGTTTTTCCCGGTTCAATGGCGGCAAGCTGACGCTCGTAACCGGGAATGGCTCCGGTATAAACTCCGCCTGAGATCACGATGGGGTCGCTCTTGCGGCTGTAACGGATGGTGATATCGGTCTGCTCCCCTGAAGTGGCACTGTAAGTGAGTTCGTTTCTGCCTTTGACCAGTTTTCCCGTGAGCACTCTCGGATTGGTCATCATCTGGGTGCGGGCGGTGAACTTTGTCACTTTTTTGAGCGGAGCTTTGATGCGCAGAACCGGCTGGTGGTGTCCCATGATCTCATACTTGAGTTGGTATGTTCCTTTCTCATCCGCTTTGAGCTGAGTGAAACTTTTTCCTCCGTCGGTGGAAAGCTCGATTTCCGCTGTTTTGTTTCCGCCAAGTTCGGCACGGTATGCCGCCGCCACGATGGTGTAGCTTGAGTTCACACTGTAAGTGAAGCTCTCTTTTTCAATGTTTCCGAACGTTGCAGGATGTTTTGACGGAACATCATTGTAAATCAGAAAACTGCTGCCGAAGTGGGGGAACGGTCTCGGGATGCGGCGGATGGGATATTTGGTTTTGAAATCAAATCTGCCGCTGAAATCATCGACGTCCTGAGTGACTTTGCGGCGGAACACTCCTGACATGTTGAGTTCGTTGAAGTTGCCGTTGTTGGTGAAAAATATCTTCAAAGTCTCACCGGGCTTGACGGAAACGCCGACCTTTTCCATGTAGTCGATGCGGTTGACGCTCTGTTTGCGGGTGGTGAGGCGGATGAAGTGGTCTGCTTTGCCTCCGATGCGGCAGAAAATTCCTGATTGGAGCTCAGTTTCGTTGAGGCTGGCGGCACTCTCGTTGTCGAATGAGGGGAAGAACTTCTGGGCTGAGAGGTCGTAGAGGTTGTTTTTGCCGTCGTAGAATACCTGCTCGAAGCTGTGGGCGTGACCGGAGGTCTGGGTTGAAGGCATTCCGCCGGAGCAGGCAAAAAGGATGGCGGCGAGGTTGTTCAACGGACCGCACTCAAAACCGCAGTAGTTGTTGAGCATCACCAGTGCCAGTCCGATAGACTCCCTCGGCAGCTTGCGTTCCGGGAAAAACTCGACCTGATAATTGATGAAGTAGTCGCTTGCTCCCAGCAGAAAGTTGAATATCTTGTACGCCCGCTCACGGTGCGGAGTTTTGGCAAGTTCGAGCGTGTCGGCGATATCTCCGAAACTGCGGGGGTCGATCTCTCCCTTGCGGATGATCGCAGGGTGGTTGATGACGGTTTTGCCGTTGTTGGCAAATTCAATGCTTTCCATGGTCACATTTCCGTCGAGAGTGATGGTGTGTTTTTCGCCCGGTTTGAGCTTCAAAGCGGTGCTCTCAATGATTTTTGAGGCGAGGAAATCCTCTTTGGTCGGCAGAACGGGATAGTTCAGGCGGCTGAGCACCTTGTCGTGATGCGAGTCATCGACGATATTTTCAGGAGTGTACTGTGCCTCTTTACCGTTGAAAGTGATTTTCTTTTCCTGCCTGCCTTCGATATCACGGGTGGTTCCTTCGATGATGCGGCAGGCTCCGAAACTCCTGCCGTTGAATGAGCGGTCGAAGTCGAAGAGAGCCCGGGTGCTGCGGTCAACGGTAAAACTCTTTGCCGGAACAAAGTTGCGGTTGTATCTGCCCCGTGAGGAGATACGCAGCAGGTCGAATTTACCATCGAACTCGGGAGTCTTTGCCCGGTGAACGGCAGTTCCTCTGGCACCCATGATATCGGTTCCGAGGGTGAACTGGTGGGCGTTGAGAGTATTGGGATACTTCTCTTTTCTGACATCGACCGCCTGAAATTTGTATTCGGTATCAGTGATGACGGCTTTGCCGTTGACGAAGAGTCTCACTCCGTTGCCCCGTGTCCACTGGGCGGCGATGTGATACCATTTTCCCGGAATCAACTCATATTTTACGCTCTTTTTGAACACTTTGTCAGCGGCATCCTTGAGCTGAAGCTGTACTGTTTTTTTACTTGAGTCATAGCTCACTTCAAAGAGAGCTCCGCGCCGTTTGAGATACATTCCGTTGACACTGTTGATGGTGTTCGCCGCCTGCATGATGATATTGGGAAGTGTGGAGTGCCACTTGTTTGCATTTATCCAGCACTCGACCGTGCCGTCTCCGAAAGTGTAGAAGCTGTCGAGGATATTGCGCAGCTGATGACCCTCTGCCCAGACGGCTTGCCCGGAAGTGGCAAAGAAAAAACACCCCTTTCCCCTCAGGTCGAGAGAGCGGTCGTGCTCTTTGCCGGAAACACCGTCGGCAAAGTAGGCGTCACGGTATTTCGGGAACGGCAGGCTCTGCGCCGGACGCAGTGACAGTTCAGTGATTTTGAGCTTCGGCAGCGTGACAGTTTTATCTTTGAGCGGCATACCGTGGTTATCATTTTTGCTTGCCTGCGACCCGAGAACGATTTTTACAGCTATGCGTTTTGCTTTCGGGTGGATGACTCCGTCTTCGATGTACCTTGTTACGGTTTCGGGAGGTCTCAGATGACTTATCCAGCGCGGGTCGGTCACGCCGGTGTCGAGCTTGCGGTTTTTGGCATCGTACTGCATGAGAACTATGGGGTTGCGCCAGGTCATTTTGCTCAGGCTCTGAACAGTCATCGAGAGCCGCACCGGTTTTCCGGCGAGGTTGTCGGGAACATCGATAAAGGCGACCGCTTCGGGCTCTCCGTATTTTGCAGTTTCAAGGATTATTCCGTCTTTGCAGCTTTTGACGGTGACTTTGCCCTTTTTGCTGTTTCCGTTCCACTTTTCGGGAGTGAGCACTCCGGCAAAGATGTTTCCGCATTCAGACGATGGAGCGAACACGGCGGGTTCGGCAACCGGAGTGCACGATAAGGCAGTTGTTCCCGCAGGAACGGTAAAGCGCACCAGAACTTTGTCTTTTTTGTTGCTTTCAAGCATGGTGACGGGCAGCTCCTTTTTGCCGTCAGGAGTTTGTGCTGTCACCTTTATGCTGTGATCGGAATTGATTCCGGCAATGCGGGCAATTTTGGCACGGTCAAGTTCCAACTCGTACGGAACAGAGGTGTCACGGCTGACGTGCCACTCAAGCGGGATCGCTCCGAGCAGAACCGCAGGAACGAAAAATGTTGCGGCAAGGGTGCAGAAAAGTGATTTTTTCATAATTTGTTTTCTTTCAGTTGTTTTGCGTTTTGAATACAGTACACTTGACAGTTCCGAAAATCAAATGTAAACTTGATTTTTTTATGTAAAAAATATATGGTGATCATATCGGGATGCAGAGAGCATCTCAATCGGGGAGTACCGTTAAAAGGTATTCCCCCTTTTTTATTGTCAAAGAGAGGAGAAACAAAATGAGAAAAAAACTGAGGAGCTCCGTTACACGGCTGCTGTTTTCTGCTGTCATGGGCGGAGCAGTCTGTTTCAGTTACGCTGAACAGCCTGATGACCCGTCAAAACGCACTATCCGTCTGGTGCAGGATGATGCTCAGGACTACATGGTATCGAAGATATACCATCTCAAGTATGTGCAGTCCAACGACATCACTCCGTTTCTGATGGGCATTGTCATGCGCTACAACATGAATTCAAGCGTGGGAGCCATCGAGTACGGAGCAAACAACAGTCAGATGATAACTGTCACCTGTCCGGTCAAAATGATGCCTTACGTCGATGATTTCATTGCCAAAGTCGATCGCAATATCCGGCTCGACGGCAGGACTCCCGAAGATATCGTGCAGGGCACGGGAATAACCCGTGCGGTCTATCAGCCGAAGTTCCGTTCCGGGCAGAACCTGCTCAATGTGCTGGTAGATACGGTAATCGGTGAGGGTCCGTTCAGTTCAGTGTACGCATGGGATGCCAACAGCAATCAGATATACTGGAAAGACAACACCAGCAATACCAGTTACGTCTATCAGTTTCTGACCTACCTTGACCGTCCGAGTCCGCAAATCACCATCACCGCCACACTCTACGAGGTGCGTGAGAGCTCTCTGACGGATATCGGTATAGATTATGTGGCGTGGAAAAACGGTCCCGGACTCAACCTTTTTGAAGCAGGTTTCAACGTTTTCAGCGTGTCGAGCGCAGGCTCGGCGGCAATTCAGGCGGCTTCGGGACCGGTCGGAGGTTTCCTTTTTGCTCCGCAATTCGATGCGAGCTTTATCCGAATTCTCGGACAATCCGGGAAAGCCGAGGTGAAAAGCCGTGCCTCCATCACTGCCGCCAACTCCGAGACCCGCAGCTATGAGATATTTTTCGACCCGGAATTTCAAAATATCATAAAAAGCGACAACGACCAGACCAGCGTGGTATCTTCAGGCATTGAGGAGGGATATTATCAGGCGTACCTCGCCATCCGTCAGCCGATAGTAAATTTGCATTACGGAGTACCCCAGAGTCCCTATCCGGTCAGCGAGGCATTCAGTCTGAACGCCTACAAGCCGGGAGTTTACACCACGATACCGGGAACGGTCTGTTTCGGTTACGATGTCCAGACGGCAAGCGTGGTCGAGCGCAACAACTCAGGAACTGAACTGGTGGAAACCGGCAATATCTCAAGCAATATCCAGCTCACCCTCGGTGAAGAGCAGATAATCGCCCAGTGGGATAAATTTCAGGAGGTGAAAGAGACCATAGGTGTACCGTTTCTCATGGATATTCCCATATTGAAATATCTCTTTTCAACCGAGACCGTCAGCAAAGAGAAGAGCAAAGTCTATCTCACGGTCAAGGCTGAGGTGCTCGATACCGGACACCCCGTAGATATCCAGACCGGACTGCTCAAACAGATATCAAACGCATCCAACAAATCAAAACGAGGTGTGAAATGAAGAAGTTTTTCACTGTTGTGCTGCTTTGTGCCGCCGTTTTCACCCTGAGTGCCGCTCCCGTCCCCGGAGTTCCCCGTGACTCCAACTTCGGCAACACCGGAGGCTACGATGCCACCCGGGTCAACGCATGGATGAATATCAATGTCACCAGCGACACCAGAGAGCTGCATTTTATCCGTGACAACAACGACCCGAGAGTGGTCACCAAAACTTATGTGTTGAAGAACGTTGACCCCTACGAGTTCAGGGATTACCTGCGCCAGATGGTGCAGTCCAAAAGAGTGGGCAACGCCTCTCTTCAGCAGCAGTACCCGTCAAATACAACCAGCCGTCCGTATATTGCCACGCCGTCATCGGCACAGCTCAATCCTGCGACAGCACAGCCGGGATATGATCCTGTCGCCCAGCTGGGAAGCAATACGGCGGTCGAGTGTCTCAAATATGTTGACGGAACAGGAATACTCATCGTCAGTGCCGAGGAGTACCGTTTCAAAGACAATGAAAACGGCATTGGCATCGATACACTTGTCGCAATGCTCGACGACCCCAAGCTCGGAGCTCTCAATTACGGTTATCAGATGTTCATCTACCTGCCGAAATTCGTTCCGGCACGCAATCTGATGGTGCTGCTCGAAAACGTAGGCATGAACACTCAGGACGTCACCGAGGTCTGGCAGGGGCAGGACTTGGTCGCCGTTGACCCCGACCTTAATCTGCTCGCCATTGACGTGGCAAATTACTCCTGCATGAATATCGCCAGGATGCTGGAAAAATACGATGTGCCGATCCCGCAGGTCAAACTCGAAATAAGCGTTTACGAGTTGAGCAGTGAGAACGACGACAAGATGGGACTGGACTTCCAGAACTGGAAAAACAACGACGGCATCAACTTCTTTTCAGCCGGAGGAAGATACCGCAGCAACTGGGAGTCAGCTTATTCCGGAGCAGCCATGCCGTTTCAGACTTTCGGAAATGAACGTACCAGCTTTTACAACTTCAATCCCCGCTGGAACACCCGTTATCTTGACTTTCTGGCGGCAAAAGGAAAGGCGAAAATAGTCCATACCGGAACATTGGTGATACGGAACAACTACCCTGCGACTCTTGAGCGTACAACGAGACTCTTTTATCCGGCGAAAAAGACCCCGGCTCCCGGCAGTACGACTCTGCCCGACCTCGGAATAAATGCCTACCGTCTGCTTCAGGATATCGTCGGCAAACTCATCACCAATGATGTCGCAGTGGCAAAAGCTGAACAGGAAACTCCGGAAATTGCCAGTACCGCATTCGGATTTGAACTCAAAGTCGAAAATGCTTCGGTCAACTTACAGGAAACCCGCTTTGATATTTCAGTGTCGAACACAAGTTTGCTCGGATTCCAGTCAGATGGTACTCCCCGCATATCAAGTAAAAACGTTGTCACCCAGACCGTGAGCCTGCCCCATTGCTGCGGCAGTTTCATCATCGGAAGTCTTTCGAAAGAGGAAAGCACCGTGAGCAAGACCGGAATACCCTATCTGAAAGATATTCCGCTGCTCGGCTATCTCTTTTCGACCCAGTCCACCAGCCGCAAACACAGCCGTCTGGTAGTAGCCGGAAGATGCAGTTACGCGGCAGTGACCGATGCTCCGCACATCAAAGGCATGACCAGAAAAGAGACCCGCTGACTTTTCCCGATACCGCACAGCCCTCCGCCGCAGGGCTGTGTGACATACAAAGAATATTCAATCAGACCTTATATTCGTTGTATTACTGCATTGAAAAAGTCCTCATTCAGTGCTATATTACCACGCACTGATAATTTACAAGGAGTAATACAATGTCTGACTTTTCTCTTACATCTCTCAATGATTTTCTCGGCTTTGCCATCCGTGAACAGCTCCACGAAACCGAAAACGGACTTCTCTATTACGGAACAGGCGAGGCTGCACACTGGCCGGTTCAGAGCAATCTCAACGTGGCAGCGGCTTTCGCTGTTGCCGGAGTTGTTGAAAACAACCGTGAAAAAATCGACACCGCTCTGAAACTTTTCCGCTACTCCTTCCGCACCCACGTCACCGGAGATATGCAGTGCACCTGCGGTTCACAATGGGGACGTCACTGGATAAGTGTGCTCGGTCTCGAGCGTGCCACTCACGCCATCAACGCTCTCATGCCCTACTTCACCGATGACGATAAAGCCCGCTACAAGGCTCTGAGGATTGCAGAGGCTGATTTTCTGCTCGATTACGAAGTTTGTGCCGCAATTAGCGGAGCCAAAAACCAGAACAAACCTGAATCCAACGCCTGGAACGGCGGTTTCCTCTGGCGTTGTGCGCTCGATTATCCCGAGCATGAGCTCGTTCCACAGTGGAAAGAAAAGGGCAACTCTCTGCTGCTCAACGGAATATCTTACATCACCGATGCCGAAAGCCTGGAGCTTTATGATGGCAAACCCCTCAAAGAGTGGCACATCGGACCGAACTTCACTCCGAACTACTCGCTCGACCACCACGGCTACATGAATATCGGATACAGCTTTGTCACCCTTTCAAACATCGCCATGCTCCACTTCAACTTCAAGGAAAAATCCCAGACTCCGCCGAAGGCTCTCTATCTGCACGCAGCTGATTTGTGGAACACCATCAAACAGTTCATTTTCGACGACGGCAGGATGCTCCGTATCGGCGGAGACAGCCGCACCCGTTACACCTATTGCCAGAGTTACATGATCCCGGTGTTTTTCTTTGCCGCCGATGTGCTGGGTGACTCCGATGCCATGCGGCTCAATGACAACTGCATGGAGCTCATCCGCCATGAACAGCTCTTCAACGGAGACGGCAGTTTTTACAGCAAACGGCTCATTGAGGTCAAAAAATATTCTTACTACTACTATGCACGATTGGAGTCAGACCCGGCGGTGGTGTTGTCTCAGAACATCTACTGGAAACATAAGTTCAATTTCCCCGCCTCCGTTCCGGGCAAGCTCGGCAACGCCGTATGGCACGATGATTTCCACAATGCCCATCTGATAAAGAAAGAGGGAGTCATCCGCAGTTTCGTGGTTGCGGCGCACCGCTTTTCAGGTCCGATAGCTCTCTGCGTTCCCGGCGACCGCAGTGACATGGCTGAGTGGCACGGAAATCTTTCGACCCGCTTTATTTCCAACCGTGCCGGATGCCGCACAGTTTACTCCAACAGCACCCAAAGTGACGACACTTTCACCGGAAACTGCGCCGTTGAGTGGTACAACGACCTGCCGCTCGGAGAGGGAGAGCAGAAATACTTTTTTGCCTCAAGCCAGAGTGCAGTCGCCGCCCTCGGAGACGGAAAGACTCTTCTGGTCATCGAGCGTGCTTCTTCAATAAAAGATGAGATGATCGAGGAGATAATTCCGCTCAACTTTGCCATGCCCAATGACCTCTTCAACGGAAACAAAAGAGTTTACGAGGGGGAAAACTTCAAATACGAGTCAACTCCGCTGCCTGAAAAGGAGCTTGATATCGACACCAAGTGCCGCAAACTCACCGTTGACGGCAGAGTTACCATTGCTTTGATAAATCCTGAAAACACCCTGCACATCGTCAAACCCGACAACCGCTCCTGCCATGTGATCGACAAAAAAACCTTGAAGTCGCTCTACATCGACTTCATCACCGGCGCATCACCGGTTAAATTCCGCTACTGCCGCAAGGGAGAGGTTTTGAGTGATACCGCCGCGGCAGTCACCGTCGATGCCGCAAACGGTTTTGCTTCTGACGCCGTTTACATATCCGAAAAAGATATCAGAGGCGTGGAAATCACCGGAGCCGATGGAATCCGCTACCGTTTCCTCGCCAACTTCGGCAAAGATGAAGCTGTCTGGAACGGAAAAACCATTCCCGGATACTCCTCAATACTCGAAAAACTCTGAACCTGACACGGGCAGGTAAAATATTGTCCCATTTGTTGTGAAGAAAAATTTCCGGCGTCGGCGCATTGTGGTCAATCTCGTGCCTTGCTACTGCGCTGCTTCGGTCATGTACAGTCGTACACTCCCTCAGCTGCTCGGGCGCAAAACACGACCTTGACTCACACTGCATCCGCCGATGCAAACAAGCCGTTTTGTGTTTTGTCACCAATCCTGTCGCTTGCGTATTTCACATGACCCGGGACATTTTTCAATAGGCTCTGTTCCCGACA
>JAFVZB010000052.1 GCA_017508385.1 Lentisphaeria bacterium
AAGCTCAAACCGGCAACACCCACCCCGGAGCATTGCTCCCGTGCGGGTGGGTGAGCGCAGCTCCATATTCCGGAGCATATTCCACCGGATACGGTATCACCGGTGTTTCGAGTACCGGTCCTGCTCCGGTTGCTTTTGACCGCAAATATGCCTGGGGCGTAACTCATTTCCATACCAGCGGAGTTGGTTATCTGGGGTACTTTTACAACTATTTTCTGCTGACTGCAGCAATAGAACCGGCAGATATTTCAAAGCGCTCCCGCCTGGATAATGAAAATGCGCATCCGGGATATTATTCCGGAACAATGAGCGATTACGGAGTGGATTTCGAGCTCACTTCCGGAAAGTATGCAGCGTTTCACCGTTACAGGTTTACCGCAGATGCGGCAAAAATCAGACTCGATGTCAAGCAGCTTGGATTGGAAAAAGAATTGCTGGGCAACCGCAAGCAGGAAGTTATGGAAGACTGGTCATTAGACCATGACGGAGTCGGAGTATATTCCGGTTCTGTTACCGGAAACGGGGTCAAAATCTTTTATGCCGTGAAGTTTTCCGGCAATATAATTTCAGAAACCGTTGAAGACGGCGTTGCTGAAATCAAATTATCCGGCAATAATGCCGGAGCTGTGCTGGCGTTCTCTCTCTGTTGTACAGAAGAAGCAAAAGCACGTCTCTCAGAAGCTCTTGAAACCGGTTTTGATCGAACTGAAAGTGAAGCCCGGGCGCAGTGGACGAAACGTTTGAGTGCAATTCGTGCGGAGTTTTCCAAAGAATCTGATGCGAAAATTTTTTACAGTGCGCTTTATCACTCGCTTTTGAAACCGGTCGATGCCGGTTGTGAGTACACCGATTTTCAAACGATGTGGGATGTGTACCGTACCCAGCTGCCGTTGCTTTTTGCGATCGCTCCGGATTTGGGAAAACAAATCGTTGAATCTATGATAAAAACGATAGAGCGTCTCGGATTTTTCCCTAACGGCTACATGATGACCAATGATTATCATCACGACGACATGCAGGCTACTTCATTGGTGATTTACGCCCTGTGTGACGGTTTCAACCGGGGTTTTATCACGGATTATGCCCGGTTGAAAAATGCTTTTACTGCCGAATTCAGTCACGCAGATATCTCTGACAAGTCCCCCACACACCGGCTGGATATGGCTGGCGCATTGAGAGCGGCATCCGATGTGGCAATGCGTTGCGGCGATGGAGAGTATGCCGCCAAATTGAGCAGGAAAAGCGATATCTGGAAGACGGCATACGATGCAAAGACCGGATTGTTGATCGCAGATGCAGCCTACTATGAGGGCACGTATTGGAATTATTCTTTCCGCCCCCATACCCGGATGAGTGAGCGCATCGCTCTTGCCGGAGGCGTGGAAAAGTTCAACGTGCTGCTGGATAAGTTCTTCGGCGCAGACACTCCTTGCGAAACTGAACCGGGCGACCGGGTGAGTATTCCCAACCGCTTCGAGGGAATGAATAATGAATCCGACATGGAAACTCCGTACTGCTATTTGTGGGCGGGGCGCAGCGACCGTCTCGCAGAGGTCAGCGATCTTGTGCGGCGGTGCCGTTTTTGCGAAGGTGACGGAGGCTGCCCGGGCAACAATGACTCAGGAGGCTTGAGTTCGTGGTATGTCTGGAGTGTTTTGGGAATTTATCCCCTGACCGGAACAAACTACTATCTTCTGGCATCTCCATCGGTCGATCATGCTGAAATAGACCTGCCCTGCGGAACCTTGAAAATCGAAGTTGAACGCGAAAGCTCAACGGCTGTATATCCTGCCGGATATGAATTCAACGGAGAGGAGTTTTCCGAACCGTGGCTGTCGTTGGAGCGTATGGAACGCGGCGGGATCCTGAAATTCCGTTTGAGCGACAAACCTGCCGGAAAATCTCCGATACCGGAATGGCTGTAAAAGTTTTGCGCTTTTTGCAGTAAGCGGCAGAAATGCGGGAAAGCGGCTTTTATTTCTGCGGAATCAACAAAATATGGGGAGATGATGCGGGGAAAGCGTGAAAACTTCTTTTCTCGTGAAAAGAAGTTTCCCCTCTCTCCCCGCGCCCCTCTCTCCCTTTCAAGAAAAGCGGGGAACTTTTTTATTTACCTTTACCTAACCGTGCCGGTAACAGAGCCTTTATTTTTGCGCGGCAGTTAGATAAAATCAGCGGTTGTAACTCTTGTAGAGTCTTTCGAAGTCACGGCGGTGATTTTCGATGATGGTTATCTTCTTTCGGAGATCATCGACGATATCGGTTCCGTAATTCAGGACGCTTTTGAATTTCACCTCTTCGGTGATGACTACATCCGGGTCTTCGGTGATGAGAGAAATCATTTCAAGAGTATTGTCAACTTCGTTTCGCATGAGCTGATTGACTTTGACATACCTGATGTCTCCCTGCTCCCCGATGACAGGAGAGGTGTCTTTCGGAGTTACACTGTAATCTGTACGGTCGAGAATGTTCTGGAACGACACCACATTTTGCGCATTTCGGATAACGCAGCGGTAAAAGAGCTCTTTCCTCAGCAGTTTTCTGAGCTCCTGATTGTACTCTTTTCCATCGGTTTTTCCGATGAGCGTTCCGGTTATTTCTATAGCCTTGTTCAGCATGGGCAGATTTTGGCGGATGGTCTTTTCCAAAAGGTTCACTGCACCGTAACCTGAGAGCCAGCAGTTTCCCTGCAAATCGCACATATTGTCGGCATCTTCCTCTGATTGAGCCTGGAATTGATACTGACGATAGTAGTCCTTCTCTTCGGGTTTGAGGTTCACCCGGGAACGCCACCAGCGGACGGGTGAGCCAACGCTGGTGAACTGAACCGAGATAGAAGATGTGACCTCCGGTCTCGAGATAGTCGAAAGCCCGGACTGTTTTTTCGATGAGATCCCACACCGTGACCAAATCAGCGGCGAGCTCCTCACCGACCTTGGAAACTGCGAAGTCGGTCAAAGCCTGATAAATTCCCGCCGGACCTGCTCCGATCTTGCCGTTGTATTTTTTTACAAACTCAATAGCATCAATATCTTCTATGCTTCTGAAAGAGTAGGTGATGCTGCTGGTTTGATCACCCTGGATATTCTGCATGTGTTCGGCATAGGCAATCAGCCTCGGCATGAGTTTTACCGGAGTTGTGTGATCACCATAGGGAACACTGAAACCGACATGCCTGCGTGCGGTGGAGCTGGTCGCAGTTCTGTTGTTGATGGATTGACCCTCAAGCAGGTCGGGAAGAGAAGCTATCATATCGCTTTCGGCGATGTGGAAAACGCCGGCTTCAGCCTTGAGTCCTGCGAGAGCGGCACCCTCCTGAAAAATAGAGAGATAGCGGGCAATGCGTTTGCCCATGGGAATGTGGGAACAGGCAAGCGGTCCGTTTTTGCCGGGATACAACCCCTCAGCCCAGCAGAGACCTCCGCCGGAGTCATTGGTGAGCAGAGTAAACGACTCAATGGGAGCAGCCTGACAGAGTTCCGCAACGGTTCTCACATAAATCGCTCTGAGCTCCTCGTTGTCAAGACACGGAGCAAAATACTCAGTCCTTGCTCTGCGGGTCTGGTCGCAGCGTGCACCTCTCCACTCAGGATGTTCACGGTAAACGCTCTCGGGCATATAAGCCGGTTCCATACCTCCGAAAGTTGCCTTGAGACCGAACTCCTTCAAGATTTCGGCTCTGGCTTTGAGCATTTCAAGATTGCGTTTGGCGTATTCGGTATCGAAGTGCTTTTCGAGCTCTTTGGGAACGATGAATTTGAACAGAGTCGGATTTTCCAATCCCCAGTTCGGATAGGGATCATAGCGGTTGATATCCCACATCCACATACTCGGCTCGATCTGATTGACTTGGAGATGGGTTGCTCCGAACTCTTTGGCGAGGGCGGCTAAACGACGATACTCATCAAGAGAGCTCGTCCGGCAGGCTACATTGATCTTTTGCATAAGAAGCTCCTGTTTGCATTTTGAGACCTGAATTTAAGATACAGTTTGTATGCTTCAAATGCAAGCGCGCAGAAAATTATATTCTGTTTTTTTTCAGAAGCAGGAAATAATCAATCCGGCGAGGAGTGCAGTTACTCCGATAAGTTTCGGTAAAGAGACCTTTTCTTTGAGAATAAATATCCCCAGAGCCACACCGATGGGCAGACTCAGCTGACGGAACGCCTGAATGAAACTTACGTTTGACACCATGCCCATGGCGACCAGAACGAGAGTGTACGCTCCCACACTGAATACTCCGGCAAGATACGGAGAAGAGGTTTTGCGGATATCCCTGATGATTTTCCGCTCTTTTTGAGAACACAAAATGATGATGGCTGAACAAATGAGTATTCCAAATTCAATAACTCCGAGATAGCCGAGAGCGATGAGCATTTTGTTTGTTCCGCTCTGATAATGATAAAGATAGCTGCATGCGATGTTGTCCAAAATGGTGTATCCGGTGGTTCCGAACGCTCCCAATAGAACGAAAGGCATGGTGGAGTTGATGTAGTCCTTGAGTCTGATGTCAGAAAATTTGCCTATCGGCATGATGAGACATCCCGCAGTTACCAGAACCATCCCGAGTACGGCTGGCATAGTGAGCGGCTTACCGATGTGGAAAATCAAACTGACGGCGCAGGTAAAAACGACCGGCAGACTCCTTGCCATGGGGTAGAAAAAGGAGATTTCCGCCTTGCGGTATCCGTTGGCGAGACTCAGGACGTAAGCCATTTCACAGAGCACGCTGAAAAATACCGGAATCCAGAAGCCGATGGGCAGTGAAAGATAGTCCACCGGACCGAAAATCGAAAAGGGCAGTGTGACTATGGTCGCAGCAAGAGTGGTGAGGAAAAAGTAACCGCAGCTCGGAGTGCCGGTCTTACTGAGAAAGTTCCAGGTGGCGTGCAACCCTGCTGAAACGATTATGAGCGCAAGTGCGATAAAAGTCATAAGTTTATCCTCCCTTTATTCTGATTTGTTTTCGAGAGCCGCCTTTTTGTTTTCAAGCTCCTCCCAGCGGGCGTAGAGCACTTCGAGAGCCGCCTTTGCCTCTTCAAGAGCTGCTTGTATTTCCGGAACCTCTTTCGGACGCTTGGCAAAAAGCTCAGGGTCGCAGAACTCTGTTTCGAGAGCCGATACTTTCTCTTCGGCTTCGAGGATTTTTTCTTCCATACCGTCAAGCTCCCTCTGTTCGGAGTACGAGAGTTTTTTCGGAGCACTCTTCCGTCGAACCTGTGCAGGAGCAGATGCCGTTTCCTGAGGCTTCTCCGCGGCAGCTGAACTCTTTGCCGCATCGGCAAATTTTGACAGATAATAGTCGTAGTCTCCGACGGTGGAAACGACTTTATCCTGTTCAAAAACGATGACGTGACTGCAAACCCGGTTGAGAAAATAACGGTCGTGACTCACTACCAGCACGGTCGAAGGATAGTCGATCAAAGCCTCTTCAAGCACCCTCAGTGTGGCAAGGTCAAGGTCATTGGTCGGCTCATCGAGGATGAGAAAGTTTCCGCCCTGTTTGAGTATCTTTGCCAAAAGAAGCCTTGCCTTTTCGCCGCCTGAGAGGTTGCGCACCTTGGTATTTATGCGTTCATCCTCAAAGAGAAACCGTTTGAGATATCCCCATACCGAGATCCTGCTGTTGCCGAGATCGACAAAGTCAACACCCTCGGAGAGCTCTTCGACCACGCTTTTTTCGGGGTCGAGAGCGAGACGGGACTGGTCGATGTAGTTGAATTCAACGGTGTCGGCTATCTCGACTCTGCCGCTGTCGGGCATAAGTTCTCCGGTGAGCAGCTTGAGAAGCGAGCTTTTTCCGCATCCGTTCGGTCCCACGATACCCACTTTGTGATTGACGGTAAATTCATAGTCAAGATCGGAAAAGAGTTTTTTGCCTCCCCGTGAAAGGGAGACTTTTTTCAAATCGACGACCTTATTGCCGAGCCGTGACGGATAGGGGATCACAAGTTCGATGTCCCCGGTTCTTTCCGGAGCCGATATTGCGGCTTGCTCCTCATATCTTTTGAGCCTGCCGAGATTTCTTTTGAGACGTGCTTTCGGACTGCGCCTGACCCATTCGACCTCTCTTCTGAGAAAACTTCTCCTGCGGGCAGTTTCGGCATCCTCAGCTTCGATGCGGAACGCCTTTGCCGCCAGAAAATCGGCGTATGAACCGATGCAGGAGTAAAATTTGCCGTGGTCAAGTTCAACTATCCTGTTGGCGATACGGTCGAGAAAGAAACGGTCGTGAGTGACAAAACAGCAGGCTCCCTTGTAGGAGGCAAGAAAAGTTTCCATCCACTCGATAGTGGTGATATCCAGATGGTTGGTCGGCTCATCGAGCAGCAGGAGTTCCGGTTCGGCTATGAGAGCTCTTCCGAGAAGCACACGCCGTTTTTCTCCGCCGGAAAGAGTTTGAAAATCCCGGTCGGGAAAATCAAGATTGAGCTTGTGGAGCATCTTGTCAAGTTTGTTTTCGCAGTTCCACGCATCGTGAAGGTCAAGCAGATGCTCGATTTTTCTGTGTTCCGGAGAGTTCTGAGGCAGGGTGTCATAAAGTTTGTGCATCTCTTCAAATTCAGCCATTCCGCTTTGGAGCACCTCTTTTGCAGTTCCCGTCACGCCGATATCGGCACTCTGGGGAAGATAGGCGATCCGGAGCTCTTTGCGAATGGCTATATCACCTGAAGACGGCTGTTCGAGCCCGGCAATGATTTTGAGCAGGGTTGATTTGCCGCATCCGTTGCGTCCGGTGATGGCGACCCGCTCAGCTTCGCCGATGGAAAACTCGGCATCAGCAAAAATGACCTGCCTGCCGATGGATAGATTAAGATGTTCCGCTGACCAGATGTCGCTCTGATTTGCCATGATGAAAAAACTCCTTGATTGCGTTTGTAAAATATACAGCCAAAAAGCGTTTTTTCAACAGATAAAGCGTTTGCAAAAAGCATAAAATCGTGATATATTAGCCGAAACTATACTTAATTTTAATTGAAGAGGTTTACCAATGAGAAAAATCAGTGTGGAATGTCCGACCGCAAATCTTGACGAGTACAGACGTCTGGCAGAGCTTGCCTGCGAGCTGGGAGCAACTCACTTGTCAGCAAGTCAGGTCGAACTGAGTATGTGGCAGTGGAACGTCAACCGCCATGACCCCTATCCGAACTGGAGTCTGCACCGTCCGACCATCTTCAAATATATAGTTCCTGAAGAGCTCAAAGGATATCTCCCTGAGGATTATGCGAAACGCAACCTTGAAACCCTTGTGAAACGTGTCGAAATACTCAAGGAGTTCGGACTCAAAGCGACTTTTAACGGAATGGAACCGGCTTATCTGCCCGAAAAAGTCTATCGTGACCATCCGACATGGAGAGGTCCCCGCTGCGATCAGGCAAGACGGGCGAGAACCGAATATTACGCTCCCTGCATCGATAATCCCGAGGTGCGCAGTATGTATGTGCGTACTATCGGCGAGCTCTGCAAAGTCGCCCCTTTCGAGCACTTCCAGCTGATGACCAATGACTCCGGCGGAGGACTCTGCTGGAACGACCGCCTCTATCCCGGAGCCAACGGTCCCCGCAGCTGCCGCCATATCGATATCGGTGACAGAGTGGTGAATTTCCTCTCGATGTTTCAGGAGGGAGCCGCCCTTGCCGGACTCGAAGCCGAGGTCAATACCCGCAATATCCTGCCGCACGATGTTCCGGCAGTGCTGCCCAAACTGAAAAAGGGTCAATCCATCAATAACCGCACCCTGACCAGCGTGACCTCGGTCGAGATCGTCGGATTTCACAACTACTATCTTGACAACTCCAATCCGATAGCCCGTCTGGCACGCATGAGCAAGATTGCCGACCATATCCAGAACATTCAGGGCAAGGATGAGAGCAATATCCAGCTTGCCATCCGTGACCTTGATGAGATAGATACCATCCGGTTCATGAAAAAATACTACCGGAGTATGGAAAAGGGATTTATCGGCAAGTATTCAGCTCTGCTCGATATGGCATCGGGATTTGTCGGCAAAGAGAACTCCGAGACCCTCGTCGAAGCGTGGGAGCTCATTGAGAAGGTTCACGACCGCTTCGAGCCGCTCGATACCGGAGGCCACATCTTTTTGCTCGGAACTATCCATCAACGCTGGCTCACCCGCCCATTGGTGGCGTTCCCTGCTGAGTTGACTCCTGAAGAGAAAAATTACTACCGTGAGTTCCAGTTTCAGGCGCAGACCGAAGAGGATGCCGACAATATGCTCGATCTGCAGGCAAACCGCTGGTTGAGCGGAGTAGGCGGATTTAATTTGTACCGGATGATTTACAGCGAAGCAATGCCGCAGCTTGATGCCGCCATACGCAAGATGTCATCTTTGATTGGCTGTGCCGTTGACAAAGAGGCAGAAAAATATCTGACAGCGCAAACGGCAAAACTCAAGGCGTGGAAATGTATCATGACCAACGCCCGAAACGTGATATCATTCCAGTTCTATCTTGATGGAGCAGATTATGATAATCCTCCGAAAGACACGACTTCAGTCATCGGTGATCAGGGAGATATCCGTTTCTACAAGATGAATGAGATTTTGCGTGACGAGATAGATAACACCATTGAGCTGATAGATATCCTGAAAAAAGCTGACCAGCCGATCATTCATCAGGCAGAGAGCAAAGAGTTTGAAAACGTCATGCTTCTCGGACCCGACCTGACAGAACAGCTCGAAAAGAAAATCTCGATCATGGAAAACCACCGCAGAGACCTGCTCAGACTGTTTTCCAGTTACAACAGATAAAACAATCTCAGAAAATGGCGGGAACTCACACCGGGGACCCGCTTTTTTTTGGGATAAATTTTCTATTTCAACGGATTTTTTCGGAACTCACCCGGAGTTGTTCCATATTTTTTCTTGAACGCCCGCACGAAATAGTTAGCCGACGAGAAACCGCACTCATCGGCGATTTCAGCCACGGTCAGATACGGAGAGTCCAAAAGTCGCAAAGCGATAGCCAACCGCCAGTTGTAGAGATACTGCATGGTGCTTACCGTGTATTCACTGCGGAAAAAACGGTTGAGGTGAGCCGGGGAAATTTTTGCGGCACGGGCTAAATCTTTAACTCCTATCGGCTCACGGTAGTGCCGGTGGATATAATCGACCGCAATATCTGTGTAAACGGCAGAAGGAGCAATTTGTGCTCCGGCTTTGAGTTTTCCGCAAAAGAGTCTGCTCCAGATGGCTGAAGCAAGTGTTTCGCACTCCCGTATCTGAGCGTGCCTGAAAAGCTCCACCAGCTCCATGAACATCTGTTTGATAAATGAGTCGGATGAGATATCAAGCAGCCTTGGGGAGTCAGGTATCTCTTCAGGCGGAACAGCAAGTGTGACAAAGAGAGTATCACAATCTCCTGTCTGGTCATGGGGAACATGAGGAGGTATCACAAAGCATTTGCCCTCAGCGGCAATTATTTCCGGCAGGGAACCGATATGGCATCTGCATTCTCCGCGCGAAACAAAAATCAGTTCAAGCTCGGGATGGGCATGAACTTCAACATCACCCTTCGCCTTGAAATGACCGGCATACAATGTTCCTGCCACTTTCGGCATGACGTTTTGCGCTTTTTTTCTCATAATTCACCTCTTGTTTAATATACAGTGTGAAGAGTGATGTTTCAAGCGTTCTTTTGTAAAGCATTGCATTTAACGTTATTACGAATTTATTTCCTGGAGGGACTTTCTTTTTTTTGTGCTGTGTTCTGTTTGTGTTATGATTGCATTGTGCTATAAGTTTGCTTCATTTTGCTATGCTGAAAACTTGCCTTTCAACTGTTTTTATTGTAAAATATACAATGAGCAAATAAACACAGGAGAAATCAATGGGTCTATACTGCAAATCACATATAAATTTTCCGGAAAAGAGACGGAAACTGCGTGTCGTCATGGATACCGATATCGCCAACGAGATAGACGATCACTTTGCTTTGAGCGAGATGTTGCTCTCTCCGGAGCGTTTTGATGTAAAAGCGGTAATAGCAGCTCCATACTTGCATGAGCGGGTGAAAAGCCATGCCGAGGGAATGGAAAAAAGCTACGAAGAGCTGCATCATGTCTTTGACATAATCAAGCGCAGCGACAAAGATTTGATTTTCAAAGGCAGCGATAAAACGATGACGGAGCAGGGGGGAGCAGTCATCTCATCCGGAGCTCAGAGAATCGTCGAACTTGCACTTGATGCCCGGAAAGATAACGAAATTCTTTACATAATAGGAATTGCCGCTGCAACCGATATCGCATCAGCACTGTTGATGGCTCCTGAAATTGCCGGAAACGTTGTCGTCTGCTGGCTCGGCGGCCATCCCGCAGGTCCGTGGCAGAACAACGAGTTCAATCTCGCTCAGGATTATGCAGCATCCCGGTATCTCTTCAGTGAAAATGTGCCGCTTATACAGTTTCCCTGCCGCAACGTGGCACAAATGCTGAGTCTGAGCCGCAGTGAACTTGAAATGAGATACCGTGGTAACGCATTGCTCGATTATCTGCGCAAAAGAACCATTGCCGAGATGGATTTTTCCGGCAATGCCAGCCGTCCGATATGGGATGTTGCTCCTGTGGCGTGGCTGCTTGATGATGCTCCGTTTATCTCAGAGGTGTCGGCAAAACCTGCGTTGGAAAGTGACGGAACGGAAATTTCCGCAGAAAAATCTGTTCCGTTCCGCCGCATAGCCTCATTGAGGCGAGACCCTGTCATGGAACAATTGTTATCCGCACTTAAACGTGCATAAATAACCTGAAAATGAGGTGAAAAATGAAAAGAAGTCAACGTTTTACCCTGATCGAACTGCTTGTGAGCAAAACTTGTCAAATATGTGTTTCACTGTTGTATTATTTACCAAAAAGTACTCCGCTTTTCTTTGAAAGAGAAAGGGGGCGCGGGGGAAAGGGAAAACTCTCTTTTCCCGTGAAAAGAAAGTTTTCCCTTGCCCCCGCACTTTCCCGTTTCACTTTAATAGAATTGCTGGTAGTCATTGCGATAATCGCAATTTTGGCGGCAATACTTATGCCTGCGTTGTCAAGCGCAAGGGAGCGTGCCAAAAGTTCAGCCTGCGTCAACAATTTGAAGCAGGTGTCGCTCGGAGCATCCTCTTATGCAGAAGATTTCAACAACTTTTTCTACACCAGAGATGACGGAGGCAGCATTTGGAGCAGAAACAGTACCCATATCCGTCTCTCAAAATATGTGGGCGGTCCATCGCAAAAGAGCTTGGATTTATTGGCGGCGGCAGATCGGGACAAGCAGTGTCCGAAAGTATTTATGTGTCCGGATGCTGAATCTCATCCGCTGGAGGCTATTGCTGAGGCAAAAACCTCGACCTATAAAAGTGACCTTGCATACGGTTTTACCGTAAGTTTTTACGCTGCTGAGGTGGGTATCCACATGTACACCGGCAAGTCATGGAAAAATGTTACCGGAACATACACCTATGCTCCGAGTATGCTGGTGGTCGGCGGAGACAACGCCTGGTACAACAACCGCAGCGGCCGCTGCACCCAGATACAGGTCGATGCCACATTGGGCGGAGCATTTTATACCCGGCACCTCGGACGCGGCAACTTCTTTACTCTTGCAGGTAACGTGATTTCTCTCACCGGTGCAGAGTTGTGTGCTTTCTACGCTGTTCCGTACCGTGCATCAAACGGAAACAGTTACGCAGTTCCCATAAAACGTTTTGTCAATCAGGAAAGATTTTTAGAGACTTATTGAGGTGATACTTATGGATTGCAAAAAATCATTACTGCTGCTGCTTCTGTGCATTGCAGGCAGTGTCTATGCAGAAGACCGGTATGCGCCAATAAAAGCCCGGCTGGAAAAGGAAGCTCCGATAAAATGCGAGGTGAAATTCAATGACGGAGTTCCCGCATTTCAAATCGGCAGCCGTACTTTCAACCGTACCATGCAATACACCTGTGATTATCCCTGGAAATTTACCAATCCGGTGTTTACCCGTCAAATCGGCAGATTGCGCAGTTCGGGAATACACCTCTATTCGATCGGAATGGTAACTTGTGAGAGAACGACCGGCACCAACGTTGCCAAAGAGTGCGGAACAGCCTTTTCCAAAACGATCGGTACGCACGGAAAAAGATTCCGTGAGGTGTGGGACGACGGATATCTTGCCCTGGATCTCATCGAAAACCGGATTTACCGTGCTCTTGAGTTGGATCCCGATGCCTATTTTATGGTGTATATCACCCTTTCTTATCCCAACGGCTGGTGGATGAACCGCTACCCGGGAGAGCTTGTTCGCTATGCCAACGCCGAGGCTGATGCCAAAGTGGTTTTAGGAGACTTTGCTTTCAAAGCTCCGAGTTTTGCTTCAAAAGTATTCCGCAGTCAGGCGAGCGAGATGTTGAGAAATCTTGTGACCTATCTTGAATCCACTCCTGCCGCCAAGCGCATATACGCATACAGAATAGACCACGGCTGCTTCAGAGAGTGGTTCCAGTACGGATTCACCGATGCTCTGCTGCCGGACGTGAGCAAGCCGATGCAGGAGTCGTTCAGAAACTTTCTGCGTGCCAAATACAATAACGACGTGAACTTGCTGCGCAAGGCGTGGCGCAAGAGTGATGTCACCTTTGAAAATGCGGCAATCCCGTCGGAAAAAGAGCGGCTTTATCTGGGAGCAGATTTCCTGCGCGACCCGGTAGCCTCAGCTCCTGTGCTCGACTATTTGCGTGCATTGCACAAAGAGATACTTGATACCAACATCTGTTTCAATAAAACGGTAAAAGAGGCATCAAGATACCGTGTGCCGGTTGGCAATTACGGAGGATATTTCTTCGGAATGCATTTCGGACCGGAGCATCGTCACTTCTACAACGCCGAGCTGCTGCGTTCCGGAGTGGTTGATTTTCAGATATCCCCCTACATGTACACCAAGTTCAGGAAATTCGGAGAGTCCGGACTTGCCGAAAACATGTTTGAGTCTCCTGCCATGCATGGAGTAATGGGAATTCTTGAAGCCGACACATCGACTCATCTCGACAAAGCCAAATCCCGTGCCGCCCACCGTGATGTCACCAACAGTCGGGAGTCAAGCATGATGCTGGCGCGAGACTTCGGACAAATCCTTGCCAGAAAAGCCGGAATTTACTGGAAAGATTTCAATGCACAATTTTATGATGATGACGGCATACAGAAAACTTTTGCCAAATTTTCGGAGATAAACAAACTTCCGTCAACAGCCAACAAACTCGACAGTCAGGTGGCATTGGTCGGAGATTTTGAAAGTTTGATTTATATGTGTGCAAGACGCTGGGATAAACTTTATCCGCAGGTGGTAAGCGAACTACAGAGAGAGCTCGCACATACCGGATGCAGTTTTGAAACCATTGCATTTACTGACCTGGAAAAATTTGAGGCTGACCGGTTCAAAGTTTACATTTTCCCCAATCTCTTCTACCTGACTCCGGAAAAGCGTGCCGCAGTAGAGCGATTGAAGAAGATGGGTAAAACTCTGTTGTTCAGTTACGCTCCGGGATACCTCACCCCCGAAGGACGCTCAATTGAATCGATGAATAAACTTCTTGGCAGCAATTTCAAAAGTTTTCCCGGAGTATTCAAAAACGGCAAAATCATCAAAACTGGCAACAATATCTACTATTCCACCGACGGCTCTTGGAGTCGTAAAGAGACACAGCAGCTGCTGAAAAATAGCGGAGTCCACGTTTATTCAGAAAACTGCGAGCCCGTGGTCTTTGCCGGCGGAAACTTTTTGACACTCCATACCAGAAAAGGAGGAGCCCAGAAGCTGATTCTGCCGTCAGAAAGAGCAGTTGACCAGTGCTTCCCGGAAAAACGCTCTCTGGGTAAAACTTCTGTGATAGAGTTTAATGCTCCTGAAAAGTCAACAACTATCTTTTACGTTCGTTGACAGGATACGCAAACCGCCGGTGTATCCGGCGGTTTGGAGTGGAATCAGGACTTTTTTCAGAACACTATCTGACTGTTGTAAAGTACACGCTGTATTATCCGCGGTTCTGATATTGTGATTTGCGGCACGAACTGAATTTTTCTCTGCACTTTGAAAAATCCGGAAAAGGGAGAGAATATACAGTACTCCGCAACGGCGTACTCAGGATGTATTTGTATTTTCGGAACAACATCCCATGAAAGCAGCCTGCTCTTTCGTTTTTCATCCAACTGGTCGGGATAAAAGTAACAGTCGTCAAGCTGACCGCAATAATATCCCGAAAGGAACTCCTCCATATTGCAAATGATTCTTTGTGTTTTGTAGCCTGCGTGCCAGACCAGATTGAATTGATTGCCGAGTTCGGCAAAAAGAATCAGCTCCCAAACAAAATATTCATTGAAATACTGCTTTACGGAATCAAGAGCTTTCAGAACATCCCGCATGAGATTTTCAGGATCGATTTTAAAATCATCAGGCAAATTCTGTTCCCAACTGTTTCTGACAATGAATACCGGTTCGGCGCAGTAGTGGTCACCATACATAAAAAAGCGAAGCTCAGTTCCAGTCGGAAAACGGAGATTCGGAACTGCTTTCATCAAAGGCAGCAAATCAATTTCTTCCGGTTGCATATTTTCGAGTTCGGCAATAACTCTCCAGAAAATGTTCAACCGCTCGATAAGCCGATCGGATATATTGTTTGGTGTCGAATTTTCCATATTTTTCTACTCAGCACTGCTGTTTTTCCTGCAAACTGCCATAATGCCGCCGAGTGCCAGTGCATTGGAAATCATCGCTGTTCCGCCGCAGGAAAGAAACGGAAAAGCTATTGAACTCATCGGTATCAATCCGAACATCATCAATGTGTTGAAGAGAGCAGGCATGGCGATGGCAGCGGTCAAGCCTCCGGCAAGCAGACGGAGCGATGAAGTTGCGGCACAACGTGAAGCAATGACTGCTCCGCAAAGAATCATAATGAAAGCCAACAGTAAAGCCGTGATCAGAAACAGATACCCGAACTCACCGCATCCTGCGACCAGCGCCGAGTCAAAGGTTGCATAGGGGATGTGATTGAATTTGCTGATTTCAGGAGGAAACTGACACTTGCCTATAAATACGGAGTATTGCAGCGTTTTGAGACAAATCCAGTAGTGATAGGGCAGTTCTACATACTCGACAAAACGTCTGAGTAATTGAACATATTGCGCCATGGGTCTGGTTTTGAAAAACGTAAGCACAATAACTGCAAATCCGATCACAGAAGAGATGGAAACGATAGAAAGAATTTTCCTGTTGAACCCGATGAGATAGAGCATGATAAACCCGAGTACAATAACGAAAAACCCCATTTGGATAAAAGGCTCGAACGCAATCAGTACAGCGGCAGACAGAGTAACTGTTGCGAGAATGGTCCATTGAGTCCGGGAGATTTTTTCGGAGGATTTTTCTTTGACGTATGCCCAGAACAAACACAGCACCGGCATTGCCGGCATAGCCGGAGCTAAAGAGAAATTATATATCCTCAGCCAGCGGGTCGCTCCTGAAATATTGTAACCGAACACAGGAGTGAGCAGCAGAAGCAAAAGCATAATAGCGGTCACATACGGAGCGATATCCAACAGACGTTTTGTTCCGCAGAAAAAGACAGCGGCAGCCACTGCGATGCCGCAAACAAAATATATGATTGCATTGTTAAGATAATGCGGCTGCAAAGCGTTTACAATTGCCAGATTTCCGATTCCCAGCAGCAGTGCACAAACTGCCATGATTGCCGCCAAAGCCGGATTAGTGATTTTGTTCATTTAGCCTCCTGATCTTTAATGGTTGATGGTATTTGGTTTTATTTGTTTTTCAGAGAGCGTATGCGGTCGGCAACCTCTCTGATCTGGTCGAGTTCGGGCAGATACTGGAAATCGGCGATTTGGACAACCTTGTTGTTTTTGGTGGCAAAGAATAAATATGATCTCTCACCTGAAGAACCGCCGTGGTGACAAACGAGCAAATATAAATCCTTTTCCAGCATCCAAATGTGGACGAGAGGCAAATCGGTGTGATCGCAATTGTAAAGCATCTTGAACAACCTTGCTGTCTCTGCTTCCGAACACAAATGAAAGGAGTGTTTTTTCAAAACACCGGCGAGAAAGATGTGCTGTTCGGCATTGCAAATGTATAACAAACGACTGAAACCGACCGGTTCCAGATTTTCCTTGACCGGAGACTTCAGATATTCATCAGTTTTCCAGTAATAAGCAGCCAAGCCATCTTCATCATGAGCAGTGATCATCCTGTCGGAAATATTTTTTGCTCCCGGCACAATTTCCTCAGCCCAAATTTCCAGAAGTCTTCCGGAAATATCCGAAGTATCGGAGTGACAACCGGCAATAAAAAACAGAACCGGCAGAAACAAAAAAAATGAATTTTTCATAACAAAAAACATTTTAACATATCTCTTCAAACCCAAAAAATAACAGTGAGGTAATATACAGCCCCGCAAGCAGTTGTCAAGAGTAAATTCCAAAAAAAACAAAAAAATTCCAGTATGATAATTGTAAAAACAAAACTTTCAGGGCAACAATCTTCCCGATTGCCTTACCGATGGGGTTAACGGGTGACTCCTTCCCGGAATTCCTGTGGGGTTCGGTCGAAGCGTTTGGAAAATATTCTGTAAAAGTTGGAGTAATCATGCCAGCCGCAACGTATCGCTATCTCTTTGATGGATAATTGCGAGTGTCTCAACAGGTCGATGGCAAGACGCAAACGGAAACGGATTATATATTCATGCAGCGGCATTCCGGTCTCCTCACGGAAAACCCTGCTCAGGTGCTCACGCGATATTTGAAAATGTTTCGCCAGCGCGGCAACTTTCAACTCAGCTGACGGGTCCGCAATTATCATGTTTTCCGTCTCGTTGACGATAAAGGCGTGGCTGCACGGATTATCGTTGCCCGAAGCAGGTGAACAGAGAAGCTCCAGAACTTTGAATACTAATTGCGCTCCCTCGAAGGGAGATATCTGCTGCACTATTCCGGAGTAATTTTTATACATCATCAACAGCTTCACCAACTCTCCGTTGGGAGTAAGGTCGAACAAATATCCCTGCCGCTCATTGATCTCTTTTACCATTTCCGCCGTATTGGCTCCGTAAAAAGCGAACCAGAGAAAACGCCACTCTACACGGGCGGACGACGGATAATAATAGCACACTCCGGGGTCATTATGATTATGCAAAAATGCCTTGCCGGGCAAAAGCACATGCTCTGTTCCTGAAATTTTTATTCCACCCTCCCCTGCAAGAGTGATGACCACCTGAGAGCCATCCTCAAAACGGCTCCTGCCATCCCAGCGATACGATGGATGATTTTGTTTTTCCTCAACGATTATTTCCGGCACCGGAAGCTGAGACAGCGCACGCAAAACCGAAAAACGGCTCTGCCAGATACGGACATCCTGATAAATCGACTCATTCATAACAAAAAAATCCTGTCGAAGCTGAAATTGTTCTTCTTTTTAAAATAGCATAAAAGAACTTTTTGTCAATATCACAATGTGCAATTACCGGATTATATGCGGTCGCACAACTGTTGACTTTACATCAAATCCGGCAAAAAAACGGCATCTGTCACAAAAGATTTTTATATATCACAAAAAACAATCTGTTTTGCCGTTGTTTTTTATTTTTCTGCGTATTATAGTAAACCATGATGCAAAACGACAGTAATTTGATGCAATCAAAACCAAGGAGGGAAATATGCAGAAAATTCGTGTCACCATCTGGAACGAGTTCCGCCACGAAAAGGAAAATCCGGAAATTGCCGCCATTTATCCTGACGGACTCCACCGTACCATCGCCAAAGGCATTGCGGCGGATGATCTGGAAATCCGCTGTGTCTCGCTCGACGACCCGGAACAGGGATTGAGCGATGAAATCATCAACTCCACCGATGTCATGCTATGGTGGGGACACTGCGCCCACGCCGAAGTGAGAGACGATCTTGTGGCAAAAGTCCACAAGCGAGTGCTTGAAGGAATGGGTTTGATCGTATTGCACTCAGGACATTTTTCCAAAATTTTCCGCTGTCTCACCGGCTGTACCTGCTCACTCAAATGGAGAGAGGCCGGTGAGCGGGAAAGATTGTGGAACATCGCTCCGTACCACCCCATAACGCAGGGAATCGGTGAGTATTTTGAAATTCCGCACGAGGAGATGTACGGTGAACGTTTTGACATCCCCAAAGACAGCGAAATCCTTTTTATCAGCCACTTTGAGGGCGGCAACGTGTTCCGCAGCGGAGTTGTTTTTGAGCGGGGATACGGCAAAATTTTCTACTTCCAGCCCGGACACGAATCATATCCGGTTTACTATCAGAAAGAGGTTCTGCAAGTCATCGGCAATGCGATACGCTGGGCGAAGCCGGTGTTTTTCAGAGAGATGTCTGCTCCTATGACTCCTGCTATCGACAAAATATATACGGTTTGTTCAGGTCCCTCCACCGGAATCGTTCAAAACATTGACGGAACCGCAAAATAAGGAATTTTTATCATGGCAAAATTGAAAGCTGCTGTTATCGGTCTCGGAATGGGTTACAACCATTTGCTGGGATATCTTGAGCATCCTGACGTCGAAGTTGTCGCCGTTGCCGACCGCCGCAATGACAGACAAGAGAGAGTCCGTGCGCTCTGCGAAGAGAAAAACATAAAACTCTACTGTGAGGGCATCGAGCTTATCAACAACGAAAAGGTCGATATACTTTCAGTTGCAGTTCCCAATGACCAGCACATGGGGTTGACCATTGCCGGACTCGAAGCAGGAGCACACGTACTCTGCGAAAAGCCGATGGCAATGAATGCCGCAGAAGCTGTCTCCATGCTGGAAACTGCCAAACGGTGCAACCGCAAACTCGGAATTGATTTTTCCTACCGCTTCAAACCGCAATCATTTGCCATGAAAGCGATGGTTGACTCAGGAGAAATGGGCAAGATATATTTTGCCGAAAGCACCTGGCTCCGCCGTTACGGTATTCCGGGATTGGCGGCTGCCGACTTCAACACCTCAAGCAGCAAGGGCGGCGGCATGGGCTCGTGGTTCTTTGACAAAAAGCAATCCGGAGGAGGTCCCTTGATCGACCTCGGAGTTCACCGCCTCGACCTCGCACTCTGGCTGATGGGATATCCCGAGCCTGCGTGGGTGATGGGCAGCACCTACGCCGAAATCGGTCCTGATGCCGCAAAAGCGCAGGGTTTGGAGTACAGCGTGGAAGACCTTGCCTGCGCCATGATCAAGTTCAAAAACGGAGCATCTTTGCAGCTCAAAGCCTCATGGGCAGGCAACATCAAAGAGAACGAACTGCAAACCACCCGTCTTATTGGAACCAAAGGCGGTCTGTTACAGAAAAATATCAATGAGGGTTACACCTATGAAGTTGAATTTTTCCGCACTGAAAACGGATTGCCGCTTGATTGCAAACTCCACGAACCGGCTCCGGCGGCTCCGAGTGCCTATCAGTGCTTTGTGGATGCAGTCCGTGACAACACCGATTTTCTGGTAGATCCGCAGGATGCTGTGACCGTCATGCAAATACTTGATGCGATTTACGAATCCGCCCGCACAGGGAAACCGGTCGAGTTGTAATTACCCGATTTACTCCGGCAACAGGAGTTGATGTTTCAAAAGAAAGAGATGCACTCCATTATCGGATGCATCTCTTTTTTGTTGGTGGAATTCAGTCTTCCATGTACTGACTTTTTCCGGCAGGTGTTGAAACCCTTCCGCCGCTCGAACTTGCCCGGCTCGGACTCGTCCCCGCCGTTGACGTTGACGGGCGGCTCACAGTTGTTGACGGTCTGCTCGGACTCGTTCCCGCTGTTGCAGTTGAAGGTCTGCTTACCGACGTTGACGGGCGGCTCACCGTTGTTGACGGTCTGCTCGGACTCGTTCCCGTTGTTGCAGTTGTCGGTCTGCTTACCGACGTTGACGGGCGGCTCGGACCCGTTCCCGCTGTTGCAGTTGTCGGTCTGCTTACTGACGTTGATGGTCTGCTTACCGACGTTGACGGGCGGCTTACTGACGTTGACGGTCTGCTCACCGTTGTTGATGAACTTGGGCGGCTCACCGAAGAAGAACCGGTGGAGTAAACCGCCGACGGATTCGGTTTTGATGAACTTGGTCTGCTC
>JAFVZB010000053.1 GCA_017508385.1 Lentisphaeria bacterium
AACGCCAAAGAGTACAAAGATATCTGGCATGAGGAAGGCAAGTCCGGAATCGAGCTGGTCGGAGCGGGTTACTTCGGCAAAGCCGACGGCAACGACAGTCTGCTGGTCAGGAACACTGCCGCCAACACCTACGAGCTGTGGCACAACGATGGCGACATCGCAACCACCTGGGCGTGGAGCGGCGAAAAGATCGCCGACCTCGACAGCGATTGGGAAATCGCCGCAATCGGTGACTTCCAGGCTGACGGCATCGACGATATCGTGGTGTGGCAGAAATCCACCGGCTACATGTATGCGTGGGAAGACGGCAAAGCCGAGAGCAAACGCTGGGTCGGAGCTCTTGAGCATGGCGACTGGGAAGTTGCCGCAGTCGGCGACTACAACAGCGACGGTAAAGAGGATCTCCTGCTTCGTGAGCTGGTCAGCGGCTGGGGCGGACTCGGTTACTGGGGAGGCGCAAACGCCGACAACTGGAACGACCTCAACGCCCGTATCGAGAGCGACAACAACGGCAGCAAGTTCGGAGTTATCGCCTGATATAACTGATAACAGCAGCGGAAGAGTTTTCCGCTGCTGATCGAAAAAAGAGTGTTTTGTCATTGAACAGGGCACTCTTTTTTTGCATTTATAACAAAGTTGTGGTATATTGTGTTACATCACACATAAAGGTAAATATATAAAGGTAAATACCATGGAGTTGCTTAATCCGGTCATAAAAGGAAGTCTTGCCAACAGCTCAATGATCCGCAGGATGTTTGAAGCAGGCATAGAATTGAAGAAAAAATACGGAGCAGACAAAGTTTACGATTTCAGTCTGGGTAATCCCGATCTGCCTCCTCCGCCGCAGGTGAAAGAGGCTCTGGCGGAAATCGCTCAGAGTGCAGATAAACCCTTTTCCATCGGCTATATGCCCAACGCAGGTTATCCGGCTCTGCGGGAAAAACTTGCTCAGGTGGTGTCAAAAGAGCAGGGCATGGAGTGTTCCGCAGACGACTTGATCATCACCTGCGGAGCGGCGGGCGGACTCAATGTGTTTTTCCACACCGTGCTCTCGCCCGGAGATGAGGTGCTCGCACCCTCTCCCTACTTTGTCGAGTACAATTTTTACGCTCAGAATCACGGCGGAAAACTGGTTCCCGTTCCCTCGAAAGACCTCACTTTTGAGCTCGATATAGAGGCTTTCCGCAAGGCGATAAACGAAAAGACCCGTGCCATCATCATCAACAGCCCAAACAACCCCACCGGAGCTATCTACTCCAAGTCTGAGCTTGATGCTCTCGCCGCCGTGGTCAACGAGGCTGAGGAAAAATACGATCGGGTCATCTACATTCTCTCTGATGAGCCTTACCGCATCCTCAACTTTGATGGAGCAGAGCTGCCCTCGACCTTTGCGGCGTTCCGCCACAGTGCAGTCATCGGCAGTTTCAGCAAAAACCTCTCTCTTGCCGGTGAGCGTCTCGGCTACATCGCCATATCTCCCAAAATCGCCAACCGCTCCGAGCTTGCCGCAGGACTCATTATGAGCAACCGCATTCTCGGTTTTGTCAACGCTCCCGCCCTCGGTCAGCAGATACTTCTGCGCTGTCTCGACTGCGGAATAGATCTTGAAATCTACCGCCGCCGCCGTGATGCCATGGCGGAGGTGTTGCGCAATGCAGGCTTTGAGTTCACTCTTCCCCGCGGAGCATTCTATTTCTTCGTCAAGAGTCCGTGTGCCGATGAGCAGAAGATGGTCGATGCCCTGCTTGAAGAGCAGATACTTGTGGTTCCCGGCAGGGGCTTCGGCTGCCCCGGATACATCCGCATTGCGTTCTGCGTTGAGGATAAAGTTATCATCAACTCCCGTGACGGCTTTGCCAGAGCGGCGAAAAAACTCGGCATTTGATGCGCAAAGACAGTTCACAGCGGATAATATCCGTACTTGCCGAAAAGGAGTTCCTGAGTACAGCTGAGGCTTCGGAACTCCTCGGCAGCAGCGAAGTTACCTGCCGCAGAATATTCAACCGGCTCGCCGAGCGCAACCTCGTGCGGCGGGTCAGAGGCGGAATACGCCGTTTCAGCAACTCATCTGAGATGCGTATTCCGTTCGGTCTGCGTGACAAGTGGTTCAGTGCCGAAAAGGAGCTGATCGCCAGAGAGGCGGCAAAGTTCATCACTCCGGGAGTCTCGGTCGCCATCCACGGAGGAACGACCACCAGTTTGATCGGTATGTTCGTTGAAGCCGGAACACTTCTGGTGGATTCGCTTTCGATCTGCCGTATCCTCGCCGAGCGTTTCCCCAATGAGGGAGGCCCCAGAGTTGTACTGACCGGCGGAGAGTTCGACTACCGTGCCGATATGCTTTCAGGTCCTGAGGCGGAAAACGGCTTTGCCCGCTACTTCACCGATTACGCCATAATCTCATGCCGTGCCCTCGATGAGCATGGAATAATGGATGACGACAGCCACAGCGTAAGCATGATAAGCCGCTGTATATCCAATGCCGAAAAGAGTATTCTGCTTGCCGACCACAGCAAATTCAACCAGCGTTCATTCGTGCGCGGTCCGGGATGGGAAAATATAGATATCCTGATAACCGACTTTTACCCGGAAAACTTTGAAATAATAAAAAAGATAAAAGAGTCCGGAGTGGAAATTATACAACTCTCACTGTAAGAGTAAATCAAAAAAGTACTCCGCTTTTCTTGAAAGGGAGAGAGGGGCGCGGGGAGAGAGGGAAAACTTC
>JAFVZB010000054.1 GCA_017508385.1 Lentisphaeria bacterium
CGTTAGAGTCACATAAAGATTTTGAAGCTGTAAAACTTTATATTGACAGCCCTTTACACAATCTTAAATATGTTGTTGATAAAGAGGTGCAAATGACGGAAAATTTCTATATTGACGAAAAAGGTATTCATTTCATCTATGATCCTTACGAGATTGCCAGTTTTGCCGTCGGTACTATAGATATTTTTGTGCCATACAAGATAAAATTTAATGCAAAATAAGTATTTCAGTGCATGGAGAGATAATTATGACAAAACTTTTTACATTTACTGTCTTTTTGTTAATAACTTGTTTGCTTCCGTTTAACGCCACAAGTACTGAAACTCCAAGCAATATCCTCAATAAAATCAACAAGTTACCGATGTGTTTCAGCGGCAAGACTGTGAGTGAAAGCGGATATACTGTGCAGACTCCACATTTCTGGAGAATTAAAGTGGGAAAAGATGTTTTTCACGCTGCAGTCATTTTTGAAGACTATCCGTATGGGATACATTCTGCTTCTCAAAGATTTCTTTCCCTCTTTATGGTATGGAAAAATGGAAAGATTTATTACAGGCGGGTTATCGAAAACGATCCGGAACATATCAAAATCACTGGTTGCAAAATGGAACCTAGTTCCAATGGGAAAATTTATCTTGTTCTGAATTATGATTTCAGTCCTTATTTTGAGGATTCTTTTACCGATACAGACGGCAAGTTCAGAATTGCAGTGCCGGTAACCGGGCATCTGCATGCTTCAATTGAGGATTTTGAATCGCTTCCCATTGGAAATTTAAAGATAAAAAACGGAGAAGCTCGTGCAGCGATTTTTCCGCAACCATCTCCGAATCTTGGTTATTGCACTGAAACAGAAAATTACCGGCGCAAAAATCCTGTTTATCAGATAGTATTTCCCCATTGCTATGTAGTAAAAAATGAAGATCACATCTTCCATATCGCGCTGGTTGACCGTCAGCATGAAGATCTGCTTTCGGTTTATATCTGGAAAGACCGGCAACCACACTCTGTTTATTTATTGGATCATTACGAACAATTTTATTCCACACCTGACCGTATGAAAATTAACTCCGGACCGGGAGCAACGCGATCTGGTAAAACTCCTGATGGCAAGTATATTTCAATACCCGTATGGAAAAGTATATTCCTGCGTTATGCGGTAAACAATCACTTCAGCAGAGCTGATAAAGAATATGCCCCCTCAACAAGTTACTATAAATACAATTGCCTCACTATCAGACTGAAAAATCCCGGAACTTATGATATGCGTAAGCAGCGATTTAATTGGGGGTTTGAATACAGTCCGCGTCTGAAGTAATAATAATGTCCATATGAAAACAGACCAATATCTTTTATATTTTTGCTCCATTCTTGAAAAATATAAATTCAGTATCAGAGGTCGTCAGCCATTTTGCAGAATGATAAATTTGGGCAGAGCGGATTACAGAAATATGAACAGCCGACTAAAGTTTTCTGCTTGATCGAGAATTGGGAAGAATATTTCTCTGAAATAAAATCATCATCAAACTTGAAAAAGTTTTTCAAGTTTGAGCGTAAGAGAATTATTTGAAATCCCTTTTTTACCTCCACCAGTCTTCATCTCGGCAAGCCAGTTGCGCAGACGAGCGAACCCGGAGGGGAATATCGCAATAATGTAACTAAACGGTCTGTTTTGTTGTAACGTGGACTTGGCGCGGCGAAGTGGAAATCACGAAGCCGGCAGCCGGGCAAAACGGCACAGTATTACCGCAAACGCATTCTCGAAAGATTCCAGTCGATGCCCAACTTCCACTATGTTTACATTCTAGTAGATGAAGCAACCGAAACTCACTTTTACATCGGCAGTACCGAAGATTTAAAATCCCGTCTTGTATGTGTTGAAAAGAACAAAAAGCGGTCACTCTTCCGGTGAAGAATGACCGCTTGAATCGTGTGGCTTTGCCGGATTTTACAGGATAACCTGCTCTCCCTGCGCATCTACGAAACGATCGAGTGTGAAATAGGGAGTCGCTTTGGTTTTGAATCCCGCCATGTCGTTGCTCTCAACGTGGCCGTCGGCGTATGCGGCGTTTGCTCTGTCGTTGTGGCGCATGGCGATATTAGACCATCTGGCATTGGCACTATCGGTACTGGAGCGGTTTGATACGATAGCATTTGGATATCCTTCACCTATTCCGCCTTTTCTGACTGCATTATCTGCCAGAAGAATGATGTTTCCCGGAGACTTCATTTTTCCCGCTATCCAGGCAATGCAGCGCTCATCGTTCTTTTGATAAAATTTGCCTGCCGTTGCGCTAATCACACCGTAATTGTAGCGGGGTGCTCCATAAGTACGACCGGCAGCCGTACCCGCAGTATCGTCCTCAAGCCAGAGCGGCGTGGGCTGAGACGGACATATTGAAGCAGCCAAGTATTGAAAATTGAACTTTTCGCCGACCTTCAGGGCATCGGTGGTTTTGATGTCTCCGTAAGGCTTTATTTTGAGCAGTCCAGTTTTCCAGTTGCTATTGGTTCCGCGCAGCGGATTCCCGGCAAAAACGTATGACCACTGCGGTCCTGACCAAGTGCGTTCACGGGCGGTGTCGAGAAAGAATCCTCCGAAATCATCGGCATACTGCTGGTGCATCAATGCGCATTGTTTGAGGTTGTTGACGCAGGTTGAGGATTTCGCCCGTTCACGGGCAGATGAGAGGGCAGGCATCAGGATGCTTGCCAGTATGGCAATCATCGCAATTACCACCAACAGTTCAATCAGAGTGAAGTGTGATTTTTTTATTGAATCTGTCATACAAACCTCCTTGTTACGGTTGTGATTTTGTGTTGTGATTTTGTTTTTGTCTGTTACATATTATATCAATAAAAACAATAAAAACAACTTGAAAAATCGGTAAATATATGTATATTTGTAACAAACATATAAAATTATCCGAAAATGGAGCAGTGAAATGAAAGAATTTCGAGGATTATCATGCGGTGCCCAGAATCGTCCTTCAAATGAAAGTCACGGTTATTTTTCCGTTGGGTATAGAAATTGCATAAAGGAAGTCGTTGATTTCACATGGTATGATGTTCTGCCTTACTCCACTGCGTTGTGGCCCCACATGTACTCGGAATCCACCCGCAGCGGAGCATGGTGGATGCACCGTGAAAATTATATCAGTTTGTGCATGGAGTATGTGGTGTCAGGTTATGCCGAGTACCATTTCAACGGCAAGACAGAAGTGCTGGGCAAGGGTGACGTCTGGGTGACACTGCCCGGAGACGTGGTGACGCTCTCAGATCACAACCGTCAGAAGCTGCACAGAATACAGGTAGTCATTAGCGGAGGTTTGACCAAGCTCGCTCCTGAAACGCTCGGATTGCAGAAGCAACACTGTTTTCATGTCAACAGCATATACGGCAAAGAAAAATTTTACCGCATCCTTTCCGAACTCAAAGAGACCATTGAAATGCGCAATCCTGCTGAAGCATCCCGGAACAGTCTGCTCGGGTATGAGTTACTGCTCTTTTTTGCGGAGTGCTGCAAGAATCCAAGCTGCACGACAGATGATCTGCCTGACGTCATTACCAATACTTTGAACCGTATGCTTGCCGTAAGTAATGAGGGTTACTCAGTATCCCAGCTGGCAAAGTTTGCCAATGTGAGCAGAATGACCCTGACCCGACTTTTCAAACGCCATCTCAATACGACTCCGCTCGCCTACTGGATGAATTTGAAAATAGAACATGCCAAACAGATGCTGATCAACTCCAACAAAACGATAAAGGAAATATCCAACGAACTCGGATTCAGCAATCAGTTGTACTTTTCAACGCTGTTCCATCGCAGATGCGGAATGTCTCCCACGGCGTACCGCAAGGCTAACACTCCGCAGGCACTTCAAAAAGGATTGAACGACTGAAGCGGCGCAGAAGCAAGTCACTTTTCCTGACTTCTTTGCGCCGCCTGTGATTTTGCCGGTAAGCCGGCAGGATATTTTTCCGGATGATTATATTCAACGGATGATGCTGTATGCCATCACTCCGCCTTTGAAAGCCCCCGGATCGACCTTGAAGCTCCAGCCATCTTTCACGCTGCCGGTAACTTCAACTTTTCCCAGCTCGTATCCCTCGGGGGAGAGTGCTGTGACTGTCGGTTTTGCTCCTTTCAGGCGCAGAGTGATTTTGGCTGTCTCACGTTTCACCATCGGCTTGTTTGAACCATTGGATTTCTTGTGCATCCTGTCGCCTTGCAGCATAACAGTATAGTTGCGATTGGCATAGTTCGTCAAATGCATCATAAGTATTTTGCTGCTGTTTTCAAGCTCCCGGTCATCCATTGAATGTATGGTTACTGTCTGGAAACCGCTTGCATTTTCAACTGTGAGAACTTTGGAGGTCAACTTGCCTTTCGGCAGCGCAACAGCTTCGCTTTTTGCCGTTTTTACCACGAAGGTATTGGCTTTGGAGTCAAGAGAAATCTGTCCGTCAGGAGTCGTTGCTTTGCCGGTTTCTTCTATTTGTTTCCAACTTTCTGCCAGTTTTCCGGCTTTGGAATAATCTCTGCCGTCACCTATTGATTTCACTCCGGGCATCAACTCTTTTCCGGATATATGTGAACCGATTTTTGCCAGCAATCCCAGACTCTGATAGCGCAATAAGTAGAGCTGCATATCGGGGACTTTTGCATCGACTGCAATCGAATAAGCATCTTTTGCCGGTTTGACGTCTCCTCTCACAAACAACAATGTGCTGATACGGTCATTGAGCTGCTGCAAACACTCTGAGGCGGTTTCAAATGATCCGATATGAGTTGTCATCTCAAAGGCACGTTTGATATTGTGTGAGTAGCAGAAACGGTAATAAGCATCGTGTCCCTGATAGGCAATGTATGCTCCCATAAGCGCACCCGCAACGCCACGGTAACCGTTGGGGAAACAATAATTGTATTCGGTGCAGAAAAACGGCTTGCCGTATATTCTCGTCGGCATTATCTCGCGCGGAGTCTCTGCCAATTCCGCTATGGGCGAAGCAGTTCCGTAATGGCTTGAGGATTTTTTGCTCCATGCCACTCCGATAAATTTGGGGTGATGATAGTATTTGTGGACATCTGCCAAATCAAGCAAATCACGCAGCGGAGTAAGTGTCGGACGGGTTTCATTATTATTGCTCGCCAGAAGACCGTTGTATTTGATCTCTTCCCGCACAAATTTTTTCATGTCAAGATGGCTCTCGGACTGCAATTCCACAAGCATTTGTCTCATCAACGGATTTGTGGTATCGACACGTTTGTCTTTGCCTTTGTGCTTTTTCAGATATTTGGAAAACAGTTTGCGGAATATTTTTCTCTGTTCGGGTGTTGCTCCCCAAAATCCGCTGTCAATATTATCCTCGTTGACCAGGTTGACCATGATTATTGCCGGGTCTTCAGCCCAGGTCATTCCGGTATAGGGATTTTTGTGGCTGAACCAGTTTTTTGCAAACGCTTTCCAGTTGTCGCGAGCCTCTTTTTTCAACACAAAATCGGTTTTGATGTTTCTGTGTCTGATATTTTTGTCTTTGTAGATCTTCCGGCTGGTGTAAAAGTCGGTAGTGATATAGATTCCGCGTTTTTTCAGCTGCCAGAAAAGATACTCCATGCGGTCGAGAGCCTCTTTGTTTATGGTGACGGTGTCGGCTGCCGCCGGGTCAACGAGACCATTGTCGTGGTGGTGGAAGCGCACTGAGTTGTATCCCTGACGTGCCAACTCATCGGCAAGCCGCTCCGCCTGACTGTGAGTCGGAATATTGGCAGAACCGCAGAGATTTATTCCGATGATGCGCAAAGTCTTGTCAGGAGCATTTTCAAATGTGAGAGAGCCATCCTTTCTTGCAACGACCCTGCCGTATTTTCCGGCAGGAGCATCAAGCATATAAGAAAAGTCAAGCATACTGCCGGGATTCGTGCGGAACTTTCTCTCAACGGGAACCCAGTTGTTTTTCTCGTTGACAACAAGTTTGACACTCTTCTCTTTCGGGAGCTTGCCGATTTCATCAGTCAATTTGATTCCTGCGATAAACCATCCTGATCCGGGGTTTTTGCAGCGAAACACGGCTTCGGTCGGAACCCGGTCTTGGGGAAGAGCGAATATACTGCGGCTGAAAACCAGCTTGTTTCCACCGAATTTCGGAGCGATTATCACCCGCTGAGCGTTTTTGTTGGAGTTGTAGCCTTTGAAATCGACTGCATCGACTTTGTTTTCCATAACTATCTTCAACGGCTTCCCGTCGGTAAAGCGCACCTCTATTTCAGCCGGATTTTTGGAGTGCCAGAGGTAAGAAGCGTGCAGTAATTCCAAAGCCTTGGCAGGCTTGGATGAATTGAATTTGACCTTTACATCGTTGGTAAAACCGTTGCGATACTTTCCTCCGACGGCAATAAATCCTTTGGAGGGATAGGCAAAACCGGTTCCTGAAAACTCTTTTCCGGTGATTGCGGAAAAGTCCTGATCGTCACCCATCGAATACGGCGAATCCGGGCGTTTGTGCTCCTGCCAGGAAAAGTTTGCGTATTTGTTGATATCCACATTTTCATCCGCAAAAGAGATTGCGCACAACGCTGACAAAAGGATCGATGTCAGTAGTTTTTTTGCCATTTTTACTGCTCCTTGATTTGGAATTTTTACAAAATACGGCTTGTTTGTCTGATATTTACTATATCAACATAAAGAGTATTTGCAACCGGAAAACCCGCAAAATATATGTGTTTTTGTAACAAAAGTATGAATTGGAGAGGAAAGTTTTCCAAGACACATTTTCAGGGAAACCGTCGGAAATCGGCAATATCGGATTGTAAATCCCGGTTTCCAATGGTATATTATCTGCAACGTACTTTTGCTCAATGTAATGGAGTATAACTTATGCTTGCGGATATTATTGCGTGGCTGATTATCCTTTTGCCTGCGGTCGTTGCTTTTGCGGTTCCGAAACTGCGCAAAAATAACGGTAACTGGATGATTGCACTCAAAACCGTTCCTTTGGGTGTCGTTGCCCTGTTTGCTGCGGATAAAATAATAACGGATTTGCACCGGTGGCGTTGTGAACAGATGTTGGCAAACGTTGAATTCAATTACGCTGTCAAAGCTGCTCTTGCTTTCGGATTTGCTTTGCTGGTCATCATCATTTCAGGATGGGTGATAAACAAAAAATCCGGAGCTGAACACAAATTCAATCCGTTTCCCTCGATACTGCTGTTTTTCCCCGCTCTTATTGCCGTTGCCATTCTGCTCAGTTTGATTTCGGTGCTGACCATGTTCAATGCAAAAAATTATCAGGGCGAGTGGCGTTCGGTTTACCTTCCCCGTGAAAACGGTGACGGATTTGTTTTTGAACAGCAATCTATTCATCCTTTCCTTGCCGAATACAATTACCGTCTGCGTTTCGTGCGCAACAGAAAATCGACCCGTCAGCAACTTTTTGTCAACTACGGAGGCAGAACACATTTTAACCTTTACCGTTTGAAAGACGGCAGATTGTTGTTCCGTGACAAGGACTGGGATTACATCGTCGATACCGCAAAACAGCAGGTATTCCGTCTGGAAATTGTAAATGGCAAATCGTATATTGCCGCCGTGCCCAATGAAGACATCAATTCATGGAGCAGTCCGTATGAGAAAGACGGCAAATTTGTGATGGATATGGGCAATCACTCCGTTACAGCGGCGGAAGTTACAGGAATTCTTGACGGAATGGTGTACTATGGATGTATTACCTACCGGTTTTACCCGGCTTCCGAAAAAGTTGAGAAGAAGATAACTAAGACCCGTGAGCGAAAATGACCATCCCCTTGGAATTGAAAATTTACAGCCTGATTTACGAATACCACCATTTTGTGCTTGTTCCACTGGGAGCACTTTGGATGGCAGGCGGTTTTTATCTTCTTTTGCGCTTGAAAAAGCTGTTTTTTCTCTGGCTGCTGATTTTTCCTTTGGTTCTGATGCCGCTGCAAATGGCATTTGTTTACAGCGGCTGGCATTACAGAATGGAGCTTTACGAACGGTACGCCAAAACTCCGCACGGATGGCATGATATTGATTATATGCCTCCTGAAATCCGCTCTGAATACGCAAAACACAATTACCGTCCGAGATTCAGGGATATAAAAGCGTTGGCGGTCGGAGCAATCGTAATTACTCCGCTTCTGTACGCCAGCGGCGGAGTTGTGTTTGTTTTTGCATCCCTGACAAAAGGCTGGCTCGACAGAAAGAAAAAGCAGAAACAGAAAATTTAGCGGTGTAAACAGGGTGGCGGTCATTCCGGTTTCTTCCTGCTGGCTGACTTTCGATCGTCACCCCGGCAGTGCCGACGGGAATTGGAGCTGCGGAAACTTATATTGTTTCGGGGGAGAGTTCAGGAAGTAGGGAAAAAGGAAGTTACTTCTGACAGACGTTCAGTTTTTCTCCATCCCACAAAAATTTTTCTCCCAACACCGGAACGTAGGCGGTCATTCCCTGTTGACGGAATTTTTCTACTTCGTCACGCCCGTTATTGAAAGACCATCTCCAGCGGTTGTATTCGTGTGCCATTTCGTACAGATGCACGATAAAGGTAACTTTGGCGTTGAGGCGTTCCGCCGCATCAGAGGCGGACATGATGCACCTCGGATGTACGGCGTAGAGGTCGATGGCATCTGACTGTTTTTGCAGAAAATTGTGGTCGCTGGTATCTCCGCTGGTAAAAAAGACGAATTGTTTGTCACCGGTTCGGCAGATTATTTCCATCGGCATGGTGAATTTCGGCAGTTTGCTGTTGTGGTCGGATTCTCCGCAATGAATAACGACTCCGTTGAACTCATGGGTGAACGGTGCGGCTTGGGTGTATCCTTTTGCCGGGAAAAAGTTGCTCACAGAGCTTTTGCCTTTTTCAATCATCTTCTGAAGCAGTTTCGGATTATAGTGGTCTTCGTGTGCGTGGGTCGTTGCGACAAAATCGAGCAGAGGTTCGAGTTTTACTGCGTGGCGGTGGTGGATATCAACTCCGAAGCAGCAGCATGGAGTTTTGATGACAAATCCCATGTTGTAGAGATACCAAATCATCACCGTTCCGGGCTCCACCACGGTTTTCGGAATATCATCAAGCAGTCGCTGCAAAGATAAGTCATAGTATTGCAAAACCGGATTGTTGCTTTTGGCTTCCGGCTCATTATCGAATTCAGAAAACTCTGCCGCAAGTGTTTTGTCAGCAATGGAATGCATGATATCCTGCAGTTTTTTGCGTCTTTTGCCGTCACTTGTTACCCACATCTGAGTGAAATCTGTTCCGGCGGTGGTCAGTCTGTGCCGGAGCGACTGAATAAGCATGAGAAACTTTTTCATAAAATATTTTCCAACAGTGTTGATGATATCGTAATCTTCTATAATATAACCACGGAAAATAAAAATAAAAGCGTATAAACATAAAAAAAGCGGCTCAGTTTCCTGAACCGCTTTGGGGTTAGCTTGCGGGCTGTGAATTACATCATGCCGCCCATGCCGCCCATTCCACCCATGCCGCCTGCGGGCATTGCGGGCTCTTTTTCCTCCTTGACGTCTGTGATGACGCACTCGGTGGTGAGCAGGAGTCCGGCGATGCTGGCTGCGTTCTGCAGAGCTGAACGGGTAACTTTGGCGGGATCAAGGATTCCGCACTTGATCATATCGACGTACTCGCCGGTGGCAACGTTGAAACCGTAGTTGTCTTTGCCGGCTTTGACGTTCTCGACGATGACTCCGCCCTCGTAGCCGCCGTTGATGGCGAGCTGACGGAGCGGCTCCTCGACGGCGCGCTCGATGATGGCGGCACCGATAGCCTCGTCACCCTCGAGCTTGAGGGATTTGAGAGCAGCGGCAGCACGGACGAGAGCAACACCGCCTCCGGGAACGATTCCCTCTTCGACAGCGGCTCTGGTGGCGTGCAGTGCATCGTCAACACGGTCTTTCTTCTCTTTCATCTCGGTCTCGGTGGCGGCACCGACGTTGATGACGGCAACACCGCCTGCGAGCTTGGCAAGACGCTCCTGGAGCTTCTCACGATCGTAGTCGCTGCTGGTTTCCTCGATCTCACGACGGATCTGAGCGACACGGCCCATGATGGCCTCCTGACTGCCCATTCCCTCGACGATGGTGGTGTTCTCTTTGGAAACGGTGATGCGTTTTGCTCTTCCGAGCTGCTCGATGGTGACGTTCTCAAGTTTGAGACCGATATCCTCGGTGATGCAGGTTCCGCCGGTCAGGATGGCGATATCCTGAAGCATGGCTTTGCGGCGGTCGCCGAAGCCCGGAGCCTTGACGGCGCAGACTTTGAGGATTCCGCGCATACTGTTGATGACCAGAGTGGCAAGAGCCTCGCCCTCGACATCCTCAGCGATGATCAGCATGGGTTTGCCCTCTTTGGCAACTGCCTGGAGCAGGGGGAGCATATCGTTGAGGTTGCTGATTTTCTTCTCGTGGATCAGGATGTAGGCATCCTCGAGATTGGCTTCCATTGACTCGGCATCGGTGGCGAAGTAGGGTGAGAGATATCCCTTGTCGAACTGCATACCCTCAACGACATCGAGAGTGGTCTCGAGAGTCTTGGCTTCCTCGACGGTGATGGTTCCCTCCTGACCGACTTTAGCCATGGCATCGGCGATGATGTTACCGATGGTGGTGTCGCCGTTGGCAGAGATGGTGGCGACCTGAGCGACTTTGTCGCTGACGCCGACTGCGAGTTTGGAAAGCTCGGCAGTGATGGCATCAACTGCCTTGTCGATGCCGCGTTTCAGACCCATGGGGTTGCTTCCTGCGGTGACGTTTTTGAGACCCTCACGATAGATAGCCTCAGCCAGAACGGTGGCGGTGGTGGTTCCGTCACCGGCGATGTCGTTGGTCTTGCTGGCAACTGCCTTGACCATCTGGGCACCGATGTTGGCGAAGGGGCACTGCAGTTCGATCTCTTTGGCGACGGAAACACCGTCTTTGGTGATGGCGGGAGCACCGAACTTCTTGTCGATAACAACGTTGCGGCCCTTGGGACCGAGAGTGGCTTTGACTGCCTTTGAAAGCAGAGTCACGCCTTCGAGAACTCCTTTGCGGGCCTCATCGGAAAAAACAAGCTGTTTAGCCATGATAAAAAACTCCTTGATTATATTGTTCAGCCGATGACAGCGAGGATATCATCCTGCGCAACGACTTTGTATTCTTTGCCTGCGACTTTGACTTCGGTTCCGCCGTAACGGCTGGTGAGCACGATATCGCCGACTTTGACATCGAACGGGATCTTGTTGCCGTTGTCGTCATTTTTGCCGGTTCCCAGAGCGATGACTTTGTACTCCTGGGGTTTCTCTTTTGCGCTGTCGGGAATGAGGATTCCCCCCTTCATCTCTTCGGTGTTCTCGCAGATCTCAAGCAGAACGCGGTCGCCGAGCGGTTTGATGTTGACATTTGCCATTTTTTCTGTCTCCTTTTGGATTAGTTGAAAAGCACTTTTGTGCAAAAAACAATTTTATTGCTCCGCCGCACTGTCACGGCGGAGCTGTTTACTTTACTGATTACTCAACGACATCGGCATCAACGACGCCGTCATCGTTCTTGGCGTTGTTCTGCTGGGCATCGGCACCGCCCTGAGCGGCTCCCTGAGCCTGCTGCTGGGCGTACACTGCCTCTCCGAGCTTCATAGCCAGCTCTTCGAGCTCCTGCATCTTGGCTTTCATGCCCTCGGTGTTGTCGGCTTCGATCTCTTTCTTGAGGGCATCGATTTTGACCTGCAGCTGCTCTTTGACATCGGCGGGAGCCTTGTCGCCAAGCTCTTTGATCTGCTTCTCAAGCTGATAGACCATGGAGTCAGCCTTGTTCTTGGTCTCGATCTTGTCTTTCGCCATCTTGTCATCTTCAGCGTGAGCTTTTGCCTCGTTGACCATGCGCTCGATTTCAGCGTCAGAGAGTCCGCTTGAGGCGGTGATGGTGATTTTCTGCTCTTTGCCGGTTCCGAGGTCTTTTGCGGTGACGTGGAGAATTCCGTTGGCATCGATATCGAAAGTCACTTCGATCTGAGGCACGCCGCGGGGAGCCGGAGCGATACCATCGAGTTTGAAGAGTCCGAGAGATTTGTTGTCACGGGCAAGTTCGCGCTCTCCCTGCAGAACACGGATATCAACGGCGGGCTGGTTGTCAGCTGCGGTGCTGAAAATCTGGCTCTTCTGGGTCGGAATGGTGGTGTTGCGCTCGATGAGACGGGTCATCACGCCGCCCATGGTCTCGATTCCGAGTGAGAGCGGAGTAACGTCGAGCAGCAGCACATCGTTGACTTCGCCGCCGAGCACTCCGCCCTGAATGGCGGCTCCGGCAGCCACGACCTCATCGGGGTTGACACCCTTGTGGGGCTCTTTGCCGAAGATGGCTTTTGCGGTTTCCTGCACTTTGGGCATACGGGTCATACCGCCGACGAGGATGACCTCTTTGATTCCTGAGGCATTTACCTCTGCATCACGCATACAGTTTTCGCAGGGGATGCGGGTGCGCTCAAGCAGCGGGTCGCAGAGACGCTCGAGCTGGGCACGGGTGAGTTCCATGTTCATGTGGATGGGGCCGTTGGCATTCATTGAGACGAAGGGCAGGTTGATATCGCTGCTCATGCTGCTTGAAAGCTCGCATTTGGCTTTTTCAGCCGCCTCTTTGAGACGCTGGAGAGCCTGTGCATCTTTGCGCAGATCGACTCCGTTCTCTTTGGAAAACTCATCAGCCAGATAGTTGATGATAGCGAGATCGAAGTCGTCACCGCCGAGGTGGGTGTCACCGTTGGTGGCTTTGACCTCAAAGACTCCGTCACCGATCTCGAGGGTGGAAATATCGAAAGTTCCGCCGCCGAGGTCATACACTGCGATGACCTCTTCATTCTGTTTGTCGAGTCCGTATGCCAGTGAGGCTGCGGTGGGCTCGTTGATGATACGCAGGACTTCGAGACCTGCGATCTTTCCGGCATCTTTGGTCGCCTGACGCTGGGTGTCGTTGAAGTATGCAGGAACGGTGATGACCGCCTGAGTGATCTTCTCGCCGAGATAAGCCTCTGCATCAGTTTTGAGCTTCTGCAAAATCATTGCAGAGATTTCCGGCGGACTGTAAACATGGTCGCCGACTTTGACGTGGGCATCGCCGTTGGCGGCTTCGACGATCTCGTAAGGAACGAGTTCACGCTCTCTGCCGACTTCAGCATATTTGCGTCCCATGAGACGTTTGATTGAAAAGATGGTGTTTTTGGGGTTGGTCACTGCCTGACGTTTGGCGGTCTGACCGACCAGACGCTCGCCGCTCTTGGTGAAGGCGACGATCGAGGGAGTGGTGCGGTTTCCTTCCGCATTGGGGATGATTTTGTACTCGCCGTTATCCATTACAGCCATGCAGCTGTTGGTGGTACCGAGGTCGATTCCGAGGATCTTGCTCATAATTTTTTCTCCTTTTTCAGAAAAGTTTGTGTTTTTTGTTTTGTTGTCACACTTCTTCATAAGCAAAAGGCGTGCCAAAGTGCGTTTCTGCGGAAAAAACGGTGAAAACCATGCCAAAACGGTGACAGGTGCGACACATTGTCACACTTTAGGCGGGCATAATGGCGCAGTGCAGAGTGCGACACACTTTTGGCACACGCAGTAAATGCTACTTTTTCTCTCTCTCTTCCGAAATGCTCCCGGGGATGTTCCTGCGGTTTTCCGGAAAACTCTGTTGAAGTGCTCCACGCTGGTGAAACCGCACATGAATGCAATCTCGTTCATGCGGTAATCGGTGTGGTGCAAAAAGAGTTTGGCGTGGGATATCCGCTCATTGGTGAGCAATTCAGAAAACGGGGTGTTGAAGTGCTCTTTTACCAGATGGCAGGTTCTTGATACCGAGAGTTTCAAATGTTCCGCAAGGTCGGCAGTTGATATGCTGCGGTTGAAGTTGTCGGAAATAAACGCCTCTATATTCTCTTTGAGGGTGATGGTTCGCAATGAACTGCTGCGGATGCGTTCAGCTTCTTCGAGCAATCCCCGGGCGAATACCGGAAGAAGATTGTGAAGCTGCATTATCTTCCGGTGAGTTTGAGTGTCAACAGGATATTTCCACAACCCGGCAAATATGGTAAAGACGTGTGCGTCTCCCTTGAATATCGGAGCAGATACTTCGATATTGCCGTACATACAGTGGTTGATGCAGCTGCGGCAGCGGGTGCGTGACACTTTGCGATTGTAGTTGAACATGCACTGCGAAACGCAGTAGTTGCGGCTGGCATAACCGCAGTCGCTGTAAGTCTGACGGTGCGAGAATCGCTCTCTTCTGACCATGAGTCCTCCTGAGCCGTTCACCAGCAGATGGTGATGGTCGTGCATGGTGAGACGGCAGCCGCAGAGCTGTTCAAAATCTTTCAATAATGGTTCAAGTTCAAGCATAGTTTACTGAAAACTCCTGTAAATAGCAATATACATCAAGTTTTCAGCATTTCAAGCCAATGTAAAAAATTTTTTGGCTTATATATTATTTATTGCAGAGACCGGTAAACAATAACAAAAGGCTCTGTTCCCGACATGGGTAGGTGAAGGTAAATAAAAAAGTTTCCCCGCTTTTCTTGAAAGGGAGAGAGGGGCGCGGGGAGAGAGGGAAAACTTCTTTTCTCGTGAAAAGAAGTTTTCACGCTTTCCCCGCATCATCTCCCCATGTCAGAAACAAAGCTTAACAAAAAAGGAGACGATATGAAAAAATATACCATATCCGGTTGTACCGCCTGCGACTCCTGCCGCTGGGTGTGTCCGGGAGAAGCGATAACTATGGATGCCGATGGAGCGCACATCGACCCGGAAAAGTGTATCGGATGCGGCAAATGTGTAAACGAGTGTCCATCTGAAGCGATAATTGAAGTAAAGTAACAAAAAAGGAAGAGAAAAACATGGGTAATTACACTGTTGAAAACGGTATCATCACCGAACACGCAAAACAGCTTGAACTTGCCGGAGAGTATGATGTTATCGTTGCCGGAGGCGGTCCTGCCGGATTCGGAGCCGCCGTCGCCGCCGCCCGAAGCGGCTGCAAAACTTTGCTCATCGAGCGTGAGTCGATGCTCGGAGGACTCACTACTGCGGGATTGGTTCCCATTCCGCTTGACTCCAAAATGAAAATCAGCGGCGAGATGCTGGATAATCTCGATGCAGTTACCGGTCACTGGCACCGCAATACCGACCCGGAAAAACATAAGCTCATCTACGACCGTATGCTGAAAGCCTCAGGAGCGGATGTGCTTTTTGCTTCCCACGTTGTCGATGCGATAGTTCAGGATAACAAAGTTACCGGTGTCGTCACCGAGAGCAAGAGCGGACGTCAGGTCTTTATGGCAAAACGTTTCATCGACTGCACCGGAGATGCCGATGTCGCCCACTTTGCCGGATGCGAATGTTTTTCCGGCAGAGCCGAAGATGGCAAACATCAGGCGTGTTCGCTCGATTTCCGTCTCGGCGGAGTCGATTGGGATAAATATCTCAACTCAGATTTGAAACGTGAGGATTCCAAGTGGATAAAGCTCATCGCAAAATCAGTTGAAAACGGAGAGCTTCCCTACATGATAGAAAACCATGTCAACTGGGTGACCCATGTTCCCGGACGCCCTCAGCACTGCGGCATGGATGAGATTTGTTTCTGCATATCCCACTCAAGAAACTGCGATCCGCTTTCGGCAAAGGATTTGACCCGCATGTACCTCGAGGGCAGGGAGCAGGCTGATATATTTTCAAAGTTCATCAAAAAGTTCATTCCCGGCTTTGAAAACTCCTATCTGATAGATACGGCAAGTCTGCTCGGAGTTCGTGAAAGCCGCCGTATCGTCGGTGAGTATGTGCTCAAAACTCTCGATTTCGCCCGCGGAATGCAGTTCGATGATGCCGTCGCCAGCACGACCCACCACTATGATTTGCATAATCCTGACGGTCCCGGCAACATCAAGTGGGCAAAAGAGATTATCGACGGAAAAGTGTGCTATGTGAGTTCCCACGGCAACCCCGGTTCGTGGGATCCGCCCTGCGGAACTGAGAATATGACCGACGGCTGGGGACGCACCGGAGCGGACCGCAAGTTCAGATCTACTCCGTGCGATATTCCCTACCGCACGCTCATTCCGGTCAAAGTTGACAACCTGCTGGTCGCCGGAAGATGTCTCTCATCAGAGTTCATGGCTCAGGCGGCATCACGTCTCATCATGACCTGCGTGAACATGGGTGAAGCAGCCGGAACAGCGGCGGCTCAGTCGTTGAAAGAGGATGTCGTTCCCCGCAAGGTCAACGTGAAACGGCTTCAGGCAGCTCTCGGAATCCAAAAGTGATCTGATAACATAACTGCTATTCAGGGCGGTTCGGGATTTGTTGGCGCAGCTCTTCGAGCAGTGTGTCAGGAACTCTCAAGCCGCCTTTGCCTGTTCCGACTTCGACTTCGCAGGAGTTTTTTCCGTGCCAGTCGCTGCCTCCGGAACGGGCGAGTCCTGTGAGTTGAGCTATCTCGGTCACCATGGCGGTCTCAGCAGGCCCGAAGAGAGTGTAGTAGGCTTCTATTCCGCCCAACCCCTTTTCTTTGAGCCGCTTTGCCATCTTTTTAACGAAAGTGCGCTCATTTTTCTCTCTGTAAGTCGGATGCGCCCAGACGGCAACGCCTCCGGCACTGCGGATTGCCGCTATTGCCTGCGAGGGGAATGGCAGCTCTCTGCGCACATACGCAGGGCGGTTGTGACCGATGAGTTTCTCAAAAACCTCCTGCGGAGATGAAAAGCCGTACTTTCTGCACATCACATTGGCGATATGCGGTCTGCCGATGTTGGAAAACTCAACTTGAGCAAACTCCGGTTCATCCCAGTCAAAGTCGTACCCGAGAGATTTGAGTTTTCTCTGCATGGTTTCGTTGCGTCGGCACCGCTTTATGCGCTGCTGCTCGAGATAATCGGCGAGTTCTTTATTGGTGTGGTCTATCCAAAGTCCGACGATGTGCAGCTCTCTTGCGGCGTAGATGCTTGAGAGTTCCACTCCGGCAATCGCCTCGATTTCGGGGAAATCCTTTGCGGCATCAAGCAGGTCATCTATTCCGTTTACCGTGTCGTGATCGGTCAGAGCGACGGCGGTGAGCTGTTTTCTTCTTGCCTCTTCGAGCAATACTCCCGGAGCTTCACTTCCGTCTGAGTAAAAACTGTGAGTGTGTAAATCAATGTGTCCCGGGATCGGTTCAAGCGGTTGCGGCATTGTTGTATCTCTTTATAGCTTTATATAATATGTTTTTCAGGTGAGCCATCCGCAATGCGGGAGCATCACGCAAATCGAGGAACGGACGTTTGCCGTTGTGCTCACGATAGACCTCTCCGTCGAGAGTTTGCAGAACAACGACTCCGTCAACTACATTTATACTGCGCAAATTTGCCATCTGACCGAGTATGCGCAGACGGGTCACTTCAAAAAGATTGTTTGATTCCTCAGGCATTTTTCCGAAACGGTCGGTCAATTCGCTGCGGTAGTCGTCGAGCTCATCAAGCGTTTCGATATGGGCAAGACGGCGGTAGGCTTCGACCCGCAGACGCTCACCTGATATATAAGTTGACGGAAAGAGGGCGCAAAGCATACCTTTGGCGTTTTCCGCTCTGGCAAAGACGACAAAGTCTATGCCGATATTCACCTCGTGGGCAAATTTGAGCTCTTTGCCTGAAAGACGGGCGACCTCCTGCCTTAGCAAGTGGCAGTAGAGGTCGAAGCCGATGAGATTGAGATGTCCTGACTGCTCGGCTCCGAGCAGATTGCCTGAGCCTCTTATTTCAAGGTCGCGCAGAGCGAGCTGAAAACCTGCTCCCTGAGAAGTGCAGCGTTTGAGAGCAGAGAGCCGTTTTCGGGCATCTCCTGTGATGATCTGGTCTTTTGGCAGGAACATGTAGCTGTACGCCTGACGTGCCGCCCTTCCGACACGACCTCTCAACTGATAGAGTTCGGCGAGTCCGAAACGGTCGGCACGCTCGATTATCATGGTGTTGGCGTTGGGAACATCGAGTCCTGATTCGATGATGGTCGTGGATACCAGACAATCGGTTTTGCCGGAAACGAAGTCACGCATCACCTCTTCGAGCTGTTCGGCAGGCATCCGGGCGTGGGCGACGGAAATTTTGCAGTTTGGCAGCAGCTCCCGCAGCCTTTCTGCTCTTCTGGCAATGGTGTTGACCCGGTTGTGCAGATAATAGACCTGACCTCCCCGGGCGAGCTCGGTGTTGATCGCACCTACTGCAAGTTTCATATCTTCAGGCGCAACGATGGTGCGTACCGGAGTTCTCAATTTCGGAGCCGTGGTAAGTGTGCTCAAATCCCGTGCTCCCGCCATCGCAAGGTATAGGGTTCTCGGAATCGGAGTCGCACTCATGGCGAGCACTCCCACTTCGGTTCTGAAACGGCGCAGCCGCTCTTTGTGATTTACTCCGAAACGCTGCTCCTCGTCGATGATGACCAAGCCGAGGTTTTTGAATTTGACGTTTTTGCCGCAGAGACGGTGGGTTCCGATGACGATATCGATGCCTCCTGACTCAAGGTGTTCGAGTATCTTTGTCTGGTCTGCGGCGGAGCGGTAGCGGTTCAATACCTGAATGGTGACCGGATATCCGGCAAAACGCTCCAGAAAACTGCGGTAGTGCTGTTCTGCAAGCACGGTGGTCGGAGCCATCACCGCCACCTGATAACCGTTGGCAACGGCGATGAAAGCGGCACGCATGGCAACTTCGGTTTTGCCGTAACCGACGTCACCGCAAAGCAGACGATCCATGGGCTTGCTGCCGGTCATGTCACGGATTATTTCCAGCGTGGCACGGCTCTGGTCGGGAGTGTCTTCAAAGGCGAAATTCCTGAGAAAACTCTTCCAGTTCGGCACCTTGTCGGACATCTGCAATCCTGAAACGGTCTGGCGCACTGCCTGCATCCTCAGCATATCGGCGGCATAACTGCGGACTCCGCGGCGTGCGTTTTCCTTATCCTTTTCCCAGCGCACCGAACCGAGACGGTGGAGCGGCACTTTGCCCGGACTGCCGAGGTAACGGCTGATTTTATGGGCGGCGAGCAATGGAACGTAAAGCAGCTGCCCGTCTCTGTATTCCAGTACGATGACCTCTCTTGCCAATCCATTGGTATTGAGAGTTTTGAAACCTCTGAAAATTCCGATGCCGTGGTCGATGTGAACGGCGAGGTCTCCGCTTTCGAGGTCTGCCATGTGCAGCTCTTCATCCTTTTTCTGAGCGGCATCGCCGGTGTCGAATGTTTCAGGAGCATCCTCAAGGATACCCTTTGCCGGGTCACGGTCGGCGGAGTGTTTGAAACCCGCCTTCGTCAGCTCTTTTGCCGTCGCTACTCCAAAGTGCAGGGCGTCGATGAGAAAGCCGTTTTGCAGTTCGCTTGCGGCAAAATCGATGTTGCGGTGGTTTGAGAAATTCTCTTCGCACCATTTGCGTATCTCAGGAATATCCTCTTCGTGTTTGGCTGTGCAGAGCAGATTGCCGTTGTGCAGAATGTTGCTGATGCTGTCACGCACGAGCTTTTCTGATACCGGATTGGCAAAATGTTCTTTTATGTTTTCGTCGTATCCCGGAGAAACCGAAAGCTGGGATACCGGAGAGGTGTTCACCTCGACATCAGGTTCGGCGGATATCGAACAGAACAAATTGAGTATTCCCTTTGAGTGATAAAGCTCAGTTATCTCATCGTAACGGGCGATGGTGTCGTTTCCTGAGTATTTCAGCAGTCTTGAACTGCAATCTTCAGGATGAAATATTGCCAGTTCCACAGTGTTATCGTTGAAATAGTCGAAGATATCGCCGTCGGCGGCACCTCCGGCGGTGACTCCGCCTCTGCCGATGATGCGGTACTCTTCGAGTTTTCCGGTGGAACGTTGGGTGACGGGGTCGAATGAGCGCAAACTCTCAATTTCATCACCGAAATACTCGATGCGGCAGGGGTAATCGTATTCCGGACTGAACACATCGACGATGCCTCCCCGTCGTGCGAATTCGCCGGGAACGGTTGATTCATATTCATCATCGTAGTCGATGGCGACGAGTTTGCTCAGCAGTTCGTCTGGGGATATTTCCATGCCGGGTTTCAAGGTGAGTATCGAATCTTTGGTGACGTCCGGCAGAGGAGCAGGCCCGAAAAGAGCATTGATACTGCCGATTATCATATCAAAATCACTCTGCAAAGCTGCGTTGAGCACCCGTGCCCTGCGGCTTTCACTGCCGGAAAAAATCATCTTTCCCCGTCCGGCTTCCGGGAGCAGCAGGATATTCTTTTCAGGAACTCCGGCAAGTTTCAGCAGTTCTCTGACTTCACTTTCAAGCTGTTCCGCCCATGTCGAATCCGGAGTCGCCACCGCAACGGGTTTGCCGCTGTTCCCGCAAAAAAGGCGTGCAGCAAGTGCCGCCGATGCCTCTTTCGGCACGTCGGTAAAAATTTTTTCACCACTTTTTTGAGGTGAAAATAGAAAATTTTGCAATTTTTTTTGAAAAATCATCAAAAAACCACTTGATAAAATTTTACATTCGCATATAATGATTATTGAGCATATGTTTTTGGTATGTGTCAAACAAACTCACCCGCAAGTGCGGATGTCGGCTGATGTCACTTGTTTAGTATAGCCCGTTTTTGAGTTTTTTGAAATACCTGAACTGAAAAATTTACGAAAAATTTTACAAAAATGGGGGGGTATAGCCCGATGAGTACAGAAAATGGTAATGAAGAGATAACTGAAAAGAAAACTCCTGCAAAGAGCAGAAAGAGTGCAGCCAAGTCTGTCGAAGAGAAAAAAGAGTCCGTCGTCGGAGAGGTCGCAGCAGAGCCGGAGTCAAAGCCTGCCGCTAAAACCCGCCGCAAAAAGAAATCTGAAGAGCCCGAACAGCCGGAAAAGAGCGAGCTTGAGGCTATCGAAGAGGAGCTTGATGCGCTTGAGCGTGATACCGAAGTCGATGTGATCGCCGATCTTGACAACGCCGAACCTTCACTCGAGGAGCTTCGTGCGATGGATATGGATGACGACGATGATGATGACGATGACAGCAGCGTGATAAGTGCAGACCCCGCTCCGTCAGTCAAACGCAAACTGGTCATCAAAAAAGTGTGCGCTCCTCCGGTGAAGTTCGCACCCAAAGTGCAGGAGATATCCGAAAGTGCACGTGCCGCAAAACTCGAAGCTCTGGGCGGAAATTTCCGCACCAAGCAGGAAAAGGAGTCAGCACGCAAAAACGCACTTGAATCCAAAGTTATTCCCGGCAACAAAAACGATACGATGAAGGTCTATATGACCGAGATCGCCCGTATTCCTCTGGTCAACAAAAAGGAGGAGGCAGATCTGGCAAACGATATCCACGGCAGTGATGACTGCCGTCACGAAGATGCACGTACCACGCTTATCAAAGCCAACTTGCGTCTGGTGGTGAAGATCGCTCACGACTTCAAGGGTCTCGGTCTGCCGCTGCTCGACCTCATCAGCGAGGGCAATATCGGACTTATGAGAGCTGTGGAAAAATTCGACCCCGCCAAGGGAGCTAAATTTTCCAGCTACGCCGCATGGTGGATCAAGCAATCCATGCGCCGTGCGCTTGCCAATCAGAGCCGTACTATCCGTATTCCGGTTCAGTCAGCCGGCAAAATCAACAAAATCAAAACCGTGAGGATGCGCCTTGCCGAAGAGCTCGGTCGTGACCCCTCTGATGCAGAGATCGCCGAGAAGTTGGAGTTCAGCGAGCGCACCGTCGCCGGACTGCGTCTTGCCGATTTGCGTACCATCAGCTTGAATGACCCCATCCAGCAGGGTGAAGAGGGTGAGTTCCAGGATATCATTCCCGACCGCCACGCCCAGACTCCCGACCAGATCATCGGAGATGTTGAATCTGTGTTCCGCCTGATGGATCTGCTCGACAAGCTCGATGAGCGTGAACGGCGCATCCTTGAGATGCGCTTTGGTCTGAGAGGCGGCAGAGCCCTCACTCTCGAAGAGGTCAGTCAGGAAATCGGACGTACCCGTGAACGTGTCCGTCAGATCCAGAATCAGGCTTTGACCAAACTCAAACAGCTGCTCGTCGATGAGAGCGGTTTCACTTACGAGGGATAACTCCTTTGTTGTACTTCGACCACGCATCCGGTATGCTGCCGGATGCTTTTTCTATTGATACGCTTTGTGAGATGCTCCGCCGTTTCCCTGCCAATCAGGAGGCGGTGCACCGCATGGCGTATGACTCCCGGCGTGCTTTTGAAGAGGCGAAAAAACAGCTGGTCATGAGTTTGATCGGAAACAGTGATTACCGTGCTGTCGCCTTTTCTTCCGGAACTGCAGCCATATCAGTTTTGAGCAATTGGAAACGGCTCAGAAACAAAAGCATCGCCACGACAAAACTTGAGCATCCGGCGGTCAGCCATGCGTTGAAAAGAGCCGGAGCAAAGTGTGTGTATCTGAAAAATGACTCCTGTGCAGGCGTTGAAGCCGATTGCCCGGAAAGTGTCGGAGCCGTTTTTATCCACCATGTGCAAAGTGAACTTGGCAGAGTGCAGAATGCAGATGAGATATTTTCTGCGTTTCCCGGAGCAATCAAAATCGCTGATACCATCCAGAGTGCGGCAAAAATTCCTCTGCCGCTGAGTGCTGATATCCTGACCGTGTCGGGTTCAAAATTCGGAGTTCCGGGAACTGCGGCTCTGTTGGTGAAAAAAGAGTATTATTCAGAAATCGAAGCTCTGGCGGAAGCCGGGCGTGCCGAATACCGGAGTTCACGTCTGATAGTTCCGCATTTCCTTGCCATGGCGCAGGTGGCGGCAAAACGCATGGAAAATATTTCTGAGACTCTTGCGCATATTAAAACATTGCAGCGGCTCTGCCGTGAGCTTGCTGCGGAAATCAATGTAAGGTGCACCATTCCTGAAGAGTTCTCTTCGCCATGGATATGCCACCTCTCATTGGATGGCAAAGACGGAGCTGTCGTTACCCGTCTGCTCAGTGAGAGCGACATTTGTGTCGGTTCAGGCTCTGCCTGCTCCGCCGAAACAGGTGAGCCATCCGCCGCTTTGCGGGCGATCGGATACGGCAAAAAAGAGGCTTTCAGCGGTTTGCGGATAAGTTTCTCTCAGACGACAGAAGAAGAGGATGTAAAAAAATTGTTTGAAGTTCTTGAAAAAACGTTGAAAAATTATTAAAAAGTGTTACATTTTCTTTGTGTCAACTGTAAACAACTTTTAGTAAGGAACTTTTCAAGTGAAACTGCTTTCAATTTTCTTTTTTGCCGTCGCTCTGTCGCTTTGCGGCGGATATGCCCATGCCAAACCGCTGGTGGTAGAGGCGAGTGTGCGGGATAACCCCACGATATTCTTCAAAGGTGTAAGCGGAAATGCCGGTTTATCCAGGGCAGTGCAATCTTTTCTCTACGCCTGCGGCTGGTTCGATCTGACCAATAATCCCAAGGCGGACTATCAGCTTTCAGGAAAAGTTTCCGGCAATATTTTCTACTTTCAGCTCACTCTCGGCGGAGCTCCGCTCGGGGCGTGGCAGCTTCCGGTCGGCAAATACGATGACCGCCAGCTTGCGGCAGCGGCAGTCGATACCGTCATCGAAAAGAGTTTCAAAGAGTTGAAGGTGCGGGGATTTTGCTCTTCAAAAATCGCTTTCTGCGCCCAGACCTCCCGGGGAGTGCGCAATATCTATGTCTGCGATATCGATGGCAACAATGCCAGGCAGGTGACGAGATTCAATACGCTCTGTGTCGAACCGTCATGGAGTCCTGCCGGAAACAGTGTGATATATTCCAAGTACAATCCGACAGGAATTTCCGTCATCGAGACCGAGGTTCTCGGAGCAGGACGCAGCCGTCTGCTTTCAGCGTTCAACGGCATCAATGCAGGTGCGGCACTGAGTCCGTCCGGCAGAGAGCTTGCTTTGATACTCAGTCCTGATAAAAAGGTCGATCTCTATATCCTCGACCTGCGCACCCGCAAGCGCAAACGTCTCACCCGCGGCAAGTCGGTGGAGGCATCTCCCTGCTGGAATCCGTCAGGAACCGAGCTTGCCTACGTCAGTGACGAAACCGGCAATCCCCGCATTTTTGTCAGCAGCCGCAACGGAAACAACCGCCGCCGTCTGCCCAGTATCGGCAGGGATGCTGTGACTCCGGATTGGTCTGGCGACAACAAGATCGTTTACGCCTCAAGAGTGGGCGGAAGCTATGCTCTCGGAGTTTATGATATGGCAACTCAGAGCAACAAGCAGATAACCAATAACGGAGGCAACTGGGAGTCTCCGGCATGGGCGGCTGATTTCCGTCACGTCGTGGCAAAGTGTACGATAAACGGCAAATCAGGCATCTATGTTGTCGATACCTGGACAGGTAAGATACGTCCTCTGATATCGACAGGATATGCTCTCTCAATGCCGGCATGGTCGCCCTGCCGCAGAAAGAGTGTCAACTGAAATGGATGCGGAAAAATACATATCCGACCTGGATATGTTCGGCATACGGCTCGGACTCGAAAGGGTAACTCAGCTTGCTGAGCTTGCCGGACATCCTGAAAAGGATTTGAAATTTATTCATCTAGCAGGAACCAACGGCAAAGGTTCGACCGGAGCCATGCTTGAGTGCGCTCTGCGCAATATGGGGTTTGTTACCGGATTTTATTCGAGTCCGCACCTCATAGATATCAGAGAGCGTTTCAGAGTCAACGGCAGAAGTGTCTCCCGGGAGTTGTTCAACAGTGCGACTGAACAGCTTGCCGCGCTGTGCGGAAGTGAGCGTTTCAGCTATTTTGAGTTCACCACCATCCTTGCTGCGCTGATATTCAAAGCAGGCAAGTGCGATTTTGTCATCTGGGAAACCGGAATGGGCGGCAGACTCGATGCTACCAACATCGTTACTCCCGAAGCGGTGGTGATAACCAACATCGCGCTCGATCATCAGGAGCATCTCGGTGATACCATTGCCAAAATCGCCGCAGAAAAAGCCGGTATCATCAAGCCGGGAGTTCCGGTGTTTTACGGCAATCTCTGCGATGAGGCGAAACAGGTGATAGAACAAAAAGCAACTGAGCTCGGGTGTGCAGTGTGCGCTCCGGCAGAGAATGTGCCTGAAAAAGCGCAGATAAGCGAGTCTGACAGCGGATTTATCCAGACTTTCGAGTATTGCGGAAAAACTGTTTCGCTTTCGCTGGGCGGCAGGATGCAGCGTGAAAATTTCCGAATGGTGTATCATGTTTTGGAGTATCTGGCAAAAAAATACTCCTTCGATTTTTCTGCAAGTCTGCGTGGACTTGACCGGGTCATCTGGCCCGCCCGTTTCCAGAAGGTGAACTCTAAAGTTGTTGTTGACGGAGGACACAATCCCGATGGAGCAAGAGCTCTGGTTTCCGCCCTTGATGAGTTCTGCCCGGAAGAGCGTTTCACCGTGGTCTTTGCCGCATTTGAGGATAAGTGTGTTGATGAAACTTTGAAGTTGCTCTCTGACGGCAGAGCCGCACGCTTTATCTTCACCCGTCCGGCGGAATGGGGCAGGGCGGCGCACAAGTTTGAAAGCCTCTGTTCACTTGTTCCGCAGGAAATCGGGTGTTCATGGTGTGATTTTGCCGGAGAAGCACTCGATAAAGCACTTGCATATCCTGAACGTGTTCTGGTGTGCGGCTCTCTCTACCTTGCAGGCAAAGTTCTGCAAACTCTTCGCGGAACGGATGCCGCTTGCGATCTGGTGATTTGATTTCTTTGAAAAAATACGCCTGATGTGTTGTAACACCTTGAAAATTCAGAGAATTTGTGCTATTTTCTATAATATGTTGTTATCGTTTTAATCATAAAATGGAGAATCAGACCTTGTTGATGTTTCCTCTCTCAGGAGCGTTGTTCTTCTTCGCTTGGATATTTTTCGGAGTGACCTCTCCGTCACGCCTCCCGCTTTCTGATTGGAAAGTTCCGGGCATTGTCAAGTGGTTCGCCGTTCTGGGGTCGGTTTTGCTTGGTCCGGTAGTTCCGCTGGTGATATACACGGTCAAACTCACCCGCAGTGCCGTCAATTACCGCAAAGAATCCGAGGAGCGACGTGAGCAGAAACGCCTCAACGATATCATGCTCGAGAACTCCAGAGGAATGTTTATGACCGGAACCGGTGACGAGGCTGAGGCAGGTGCTGTCAATATGGTCAAAAAACTTATTCTCCAGGGCGTTGACAAGGGAGCAAGTGATATTTTTATTGATCCGGAAACCACAGGCTCAAACATTGTGCGCATGAGGGTCGATGGCTCTCTGCGTCACATTTGCACTCTTGAACCGTCAATGGCAAAAGGTGTCGTCGGAGCGATCAAAGTCATTGCAGGAATGGATATCACCGAACGCCGCCGTCCTCAGGATGGCGCATTTTCCGCCAAGATAGAGAGTGAACTTATCTCTTTCCGTGTGGCGAGCGTCGGAGCTTATTCAGGAGAAAAAGTCTCGATACGAATTTTGGGTTCGGCATCAGGTCCCCGCTCACTCAGCGACCTCGGACTCTCTGCCGAGGATTTTGATGTGATAGATAAAGCAATTAAGCTGCCCTCGGGAATGGTACTGATGTGCGGTCCTACCGGAAGCGGAAAGACTTCAACTCTCTACGCCATGCTCAAGTCAATAGATTACTCCATCAAAAACGTGATATCCATCGAGGACCCCATCGAAAATATCATGCCGCAGATCAGCCAGATGGAGGTCAACAACAAAGCAGGCATCACTTTCGGCTCACTGTTGCGCAACGCCCTGCGCCAGAACCCCGATATCATCTGTCTCGGTGAGATACGCGATGAGGAGACAGCCGAAATCGCCGTCCAGGCGGCTCAGACCGGACACCTCATTATTGCCACAGTCCACAGTAACGACAATCTCGGAACCGTTGACCGTCTGCAAAATCTCGGAGTTCCGCTGAGAACAGTTGCGGCAACACTGAGAGTTATCATCTCCCAGCGTCTGGTGAGAACACTCTGCCCCGCCTGCAAAAAACATATCACTCTTCCTCCTGAATTGCAGGAGTATTTTCAACAGGCGGATTTGCCCACAGATGAGGTTTACGCTCCCTGCGGCTGTCCGCAGTGTGATGGCACTGGATACGCCGGACGCCGTGCGGTTTTCGATGTTATGGTCATGAATCACCAGCTCCGTGACCTGCTCGAGGATGAGTCAACTACACTGGCAACCGTGCAGAGTTACATCGAGCGTGAGCACGGCAGTTCCATGATGTTCTACAAGGGATATCAGCTCGTGGCGCAGGGTATTTGCTCCATCGAAGAAATCAACCGCATTGCGCTTAATTTGGGATGACAGATATGATAAATGCAGTCTTTTACATAATCGTTGCGATATGGGTGATAGGCGGTTACAACCGCGGCGCAGCCAAGGCGGGATGTGATTTTACCGCAGTCGGCATGGCATCGTATTTTTCGGTATGGCTCCTGCCGCTGTCGCTGCTGGTGCTCGAGTATATTCCTGAAGAGTTTGCTGTTTACTCTTTTCTCGGAGTTCTTGTTCTCAGTGCAATAATTATTTTTGTGCTGATAAAAAGCGGAATCGACCAGCTTACAGAAAAATATCCTGCATTCGACAGTGATGTCGTCCTTTCAGAAATGCCGGTGATAAACAAGGTGTTCGGAGCTCTGTTCGGATTTTTCTCGGGCTGTTTTGTTACTTCGTTTTTTATGCTGCTTTTGAGTTTTTCTCCGGTGGAAATTCCTTACGTCACTACCGAAGAGTTCTGCAATAATGCCGACAGTAAAGTTTTGAGCTGCTCACGGGCTGTAAACTGTTTGTCATCCTCAGAATGGAACAGACGGCAGAAAGAGTATCTCGCTTCTGTTGCTGAAAAGTTCCGCACAGCCGGAAAGCCTGCCAAAGCAGAAACTCCGGCGGCTGAGGATGGTAAACCGGAAGCATCGGGAGCACAAACCGCTTCAGGACATGCAGACGAGGCGGCGGCAGCTCAGAAATTGGCTGCAAAAGCGGTCAAATCAATCGGCAAAAAACAGGATGAGGCTGTTCAGGCGGCGCAGGATTGGCAAAAACCGTCACTTGAGTTGACTGCACTTCCCGGGGATAAGCCGAATAACGCAGCAGTTCAGGGGGGTAACGGAAAGAGTGGATCGGAAACTCCCGGAGTCACATTTACGCTTCTTCTGCCAAAGTTGCGTGAAGACGGCAGCAACTCCGGCGATACCCACCCGGTGAAGGTCGGAATACGGCTCGCCAAAAATGGAAAAGTTCCCCGGGTGATAGATATCGAAGCTCCGCATCCCGTCGTGAACAGTAACCGCAGGGTTTACCGCAAGGTGCGTGTCGATATGGGTGAGGTGTTTTACGCTCCCGTGCGCAATCTCAAACCGGAACTTGATACAAAATATAGTGTTGTGGAGATCAAATAAAAAACTTGCACTTGAAATTTTCATTTCCATGTGCTATTTTATATGACTTGTATTATTGATATAAACAAAAACTTTAAAAATATCAGGAGAATTTATTATGTACGCAATCATTCAGACTGGTGGCAAACAGTTCAAAGTCAAAGCCGGAGACATCGTCGAAGTCGAGAAACTTGATGCCGAAATCGGCAGCGCAGTGAAGTTCGATTACGTCCTCGCAGTCGGCGAGGAGGGCGGCAAACTCAATGTCGGTACTCCCCGCATCGAGAATGCAGCTGTTGAGGCAAAAGTCCTCGATCAGTTCCGTGCCAAGAAAGTTATCGCTTTCAAGATGAAACGCCGCAAGGGCTATCGTCACACCGTCGGACACCGTCAGAACCTCACCCGTGTTGAGATCACTGCAATCAACGCGTAAGAGATGATTTACGACAAGTCAGGAGCACTGCTTGAGACCGCGATCAGCGGTGTTCCGATGATCAACCGCGGCAAGGTTCGTGACATCTACGATCTGGGCGATGCGCTTTTGTTCGTCGCAACTGACCGTTTGAGTGCGTTTGATGTGGTTCTGCCCAACGGCATTCCCAATAAAGGCAAAGTGCTCACCGGAATTTCATGCTTCTGGTTCGAGCTGCTCAAGGATGTTCCCAATCACCTCATCACCACCGATGTGGCATCACGCAAGGAGCTTGCTCCGTATGTGAAAGACCTTCAGGGACGTGCTATCATCGTCAAGAAAGCCAAAGTCCTGCCGGTCGAGTGCATCGTCAGAGGTTATCTTGTCGGCAGCGGTTGGAAAGATTACCAGAAGACCGGAATGGTCTCAGGAATCAAACTGCGTGACGGTTACAAGCAGGCTTCAAAACTTGACGAGCCGCTTTTCACCCCCTCGACCAAGGCTGAGATCGGAGAACACGACGAAGCGATCAGCTACGAGCAGGTTTGCAAAATCGTGGGAGAAGATTACGGAAAACAGCTCAAAGAGCTGGCTCTTAAAATCTATACCACCGCCAGAGACTACGCCGCCGAGCACGGCATCATCGTAGCCGACACCAAGTTCGAGTTCGGAGTTATCGATGGCAAAGTGACTCTGGTAGATGAAGTGCTCACTCCGGATTCAAGCCGTTTCTGGCCCGCAGACACCTACTGTGAGGGAACCAGTCCTGCAAGTCTGGATAAACAGTTTGTCCGTGACTATCTGGAAACTCTCGACTGGGATAAAACAGCCCCCGGCCCCGAGCTTCCTCAGGGGGTCATCGACCGCACAGCGGCAAAATATCTCGAAGCCTACGAGATGCTCGCCGGAAAGAAACTCGAAATCTGAGCACCGAAAAGCAAAACAAAGGGGCTGTTGCAAAACCTTGGAAAGGTGTGATGTGACCCCAAAAATTTGGACGGGTTAAATTATGTGGAATGGGTTCGGTATTTTACCGGGCTCATTCCTTTTAATGTTAAAGATACTCTTTCGTTATTGAAATAGCAAATGTATTCTTCAAGTTTTTGCTTGA
>JAFVZB010000055.1 GCA_017508385.1 Lentisphaeria bacterium
AGGCGAAAACTTTTTTTCACGGGAAAAAAAGTTTTCGCCTTCCCCCCTGCACCCCCCATCCACTTTCAAAAAAAGCGGGGTACTTTTTTTTATTGGCTTCGCAACTTGCTTTCGGTGGTGCGGAGTTTTTTTTGTGTTTTGTCTGCGGGTATTTCTTTCCCCATCCACTTTCAAAAAAGCGGGGTACTTTTTTATTGGCTCTGGAACTTGTTTTCGGTTTGCAGAGTTTTTTTGTGTTTTGGCTGCGGGTATTTCTTTCTCCATCCACTTTCAAAAAAAGCGGGGTACTTTTTTTATTGGCTTCGCAACTTGCTTTCGGTGGTGCGGAGTTTTTTGTGTTTTACCCGGGGATTTTCAACAGGTGTTTTACAAATCTGTGTTTTCACTTATCCCTGTATCTGGGAACAGGTGTTTTGCAGATACAAAAACCCTCTCTTTCCGGCATCAAAAACCCTCAACGCCCGTTGCGCCATAAATAATATATATAAATAATACCTCCAAAGAATGAATTTTGTTACCGCGAATCAACGTATATATACATATCAAAAGCAATGAAAAAGGCGGCGGGATTTTTACTTTTTGGCTCTGTTCCCGACACGGGTAGGTAAAGGTAAATAAAAAAGTTTCCCCGCTTTTCTTGAAAGGGAGAGAGGGGCGCGGGGAGAGAGGGAAAACTTCTTTTCTCGTGAAAAGAAGTTTTCACGCTTTCCCCGCATCATCTCCCCATATCGGGAACAAAGCTTACTTTTTTTATCCGCACCGCCCCGTGTTTTGTTACCTGCTCTCCGGTGGCAAACCGGATTGTCTCTGTTGGTCGGCGAGCTGTTGTTTGTATTTTTCTCTATTTGTTTTGATAAGCTCGTCTTTATAACTGTTCGCTGCGGATATCAGTACGAAGAGGATGAAGAACACGATGCGCAGAGCAAGGGACATCTCTTTGCACGGAGTGTAGGCAGGAATTTCCTGTTCAGCTTCAGAACCCGCTTCCGGCAGGAGACTCTTGTAGAATTTCCAATAGCTCACCACTCCATACGGAATGACCCACAAAAATCCGATTCCGCACGTCAGGAATGCAAGTATGCCCCAACCGACAAAGCGGAACGAAAAGCGTATTGTCTGCCAGCGGTGTCCGTACATCAGACGGCGGCTCCGTTTGAAGGCGCTCAGCAAAGGCACGTCAGGTTTGTCGAGGAGAATGTAGGGCACCATAGCGTAGTTGAGGGCGATGATTATTCCGGGGACGATCAGCAGCAGGATTCCGAAAAAGACCAGTACACTGATAATCACCTGCGCCATTGTGATGCGCACAAACTGTTTGAAACCTGCGGCAAGGCTTCTGTTCCAGAAGTCCGGAGCCGCATCGTCATCAGCGATACTCTTGCAGTAGATGAAATAGGCGCACATTGCGATGTTGTTGCAGCAGACAGCCACAACTCCGTGCAGGATGTGCTTCACAACTCCGTTAAGCAACACCTCGAATACCACTGCTGCGACGATCTCGGTGATGCAAATTGCCAGCAAAATCAAAGCAGCGATAAACCATCTGCCTTTGAGAGATGCCCGAGCCGCACGGGTGATCTCTCCGTTGGGAATTTGCGGAACAAGTACACTTTTTGCCATATAAATTACCTTTCCTTAAAAAGATCACCGCACCTCCCGATCACAGGGGAATGCGGCAATCAGGTTTGTTTTTATAATTACTCTTTGTTAATGTCTCAATGGTTGTAATACACTCAAGCGAAATGATATGCGGCACAGGCGCAAGGCACGAGATTGACCACAATGCGCCGTGCGCCGTTACTCTTTCTTCACGGCGCACCGAACGTAATTACTCTTTGTCTTCGCCTTTTTCTGCCTGGTGCTTGGCGATGATCTCCTGAGCGACATTGGGCGGAACCTGCTCGTAACGCTCGAAGTGCATCTCGAAGTGGCCCTTGCCCTGAGTCATGCTGCGCAGCTCGGTGGCGTAACGGCGCATCTCTGCCATCGGAACCTCTGCCTGAACGATCTGAGTACCCTCATCCATGGACATTCCGAGGATGCGTCCGCGCTTGTGGTTGAGGTCACCTGTGATATCTCCGAGATAGCTGTCGGGAATACCGATATCGACACGCATGATGGGTTCGAGCAGCACCGGTTTCGCCTTGGCTACGGCATCACGGAACGCCATGCGTCCGGCGATACGGAACGCCATTTCGTTGGAGTCCACGGGGTGATACTTGCCGTCGTAAACGGCAATGCGGATATTCTGCATGGTGCAGCCCACGAGCGGACCCTCTGCCATGACGTCGGCGACTCCCTTTTCGATTGCCGGGATGAAGTTTTTGGGAACCGTTCCGCCCACGACCTCGTTGACGAACTCATATCCTGAGATATTGGGCATGATGCGCAGATAAACCTCGGCGAACTGACCGGCTCCTCCGGTCTGCTTCTTGTGGCGGTAGTGACCCTCACCGGTTGAAGTGATGGTCTCGCGGTAGGGCACTTTGGGAGTTGCAAGATTGGCTTCGACCTTGAACTGCTCCTTGAGACGGCGTGCCACGATACCGAGGTGCTGGTCGCCCATTCCTGAAAGCAGGAACTCATAGGTCTCTCCGTCACGCACCAGGCGCACGGTCGGGTCGCACTCGGCGATTTTCGCCAGACTCTGGGCGATCTTGTCATCGTCTCCGGTCTTGACCGCAGTTACGGCGTAGGACATCACCGGGTCGGGGAATACGATTCCCGGCAGCGGTTTGATGGCGATATTTCCGGCAACGGTGTCACCGACGTGGGTATCTTTGAGTTTGGCGACGGCGAAAATCGTGCCGAGTCCCGCCTCTTTGACAGCGGACTGATTTTTTCCGTTCATCAGCAGCAGCTGACCGAAACGCTCTTTGACTCCGCGGGAGACATTGAAGATATCGGTATCAGCCTTGAACACTCCTGAAACGGTGCGGACGAAGGCAAGCTGACCGCAGAAGGGGTCGTTGACGCTCTTGAAGACGATTCCGAAAGCGGAGTCGCTCTCGCTGACGCTGGCGGGACCGCCCTCGAGCGGAACGTACTCAAGCGGAGTCGGGAAGAAGTCGCAGATGCCATCCATGAGCTCTTTGATACCGATTCCTGAGGTGCTGCTGCCCATGAATACCGGAATGGTACTGCCTGAGAGCACGCTCTTGCGGATTCCTGATTTGATTTCATCTATGGACAACTCTTCGCCGCCGAGATAACGCTCCATGAGCTCTTCATCGGTCTCGGCGATGGCATCCATCCAGAGGGTGCGGCACTCGGCAACATCGTCGGCGATATCGGCGGGAACATTCTCATCAAATACACTTACCACACCTTTGAAACCCGCCTCTGCGCCCACCGGCCAGTAGAGCGGAATAATAACTGTTTTGCCGTGATTGCGGCGCATTTGCTCGATAGTCTTTTTGAAGTCCGCCCGGTCACGGTCGAGGCGGTTGACAAATCCGAAACGGGGGATGCCGCGTTTTTTCGCAAGTCGCCATGCTCTTGCGGTTCCGAACTGGGGACCTTCGACACAATCGACCACCACCATGGCGGCATCGGCGGCTCTTACGGCTGAGATATACTGACCGACGAACTCTCCGTATCCGGGAGTATCGACGAAGAAGAGCTCGGTATCATTGTACTTGCAGTTGAGTACGGATGCGTAAATACTTGACTGTTTTTCCTGCTCGTCCGCCATGAAATCGCTTACGGTTGACTTGGCATCGATGCTGCCTATGCGGTTGATGGCTCCTCCGGCGAGCAGGATCGCTTCGCAGAGTGTGGTTTTACCGCTGCCGGAGTGTCCGGCAATGACGAAATTACGACGTTTTTCCACGGTTGACATATTCGTTTATCCTTTCGTTGGTGAAATGCCTTCAAATGTTTCGGGATGCTCTCTTTTTCCGAGGCTCCCGGCAGAATAAACAGCCCGGAACAGACCTGTTTCAGACGGCTTTTTTTTGTTTGCAGTTGAAACAACATTTCCTGCTCCGGTTTTACCATTAGCACTGCAAAACGAAAATTGCAAATGGGTTTTCAAACTTTTTTTGCATTTTTTTTGTGTTCGTGCAATATTTTGCAAAAAAAACGCCGCTGTGTTTGCAAATACGGCTCTTTTACAGTATATTGTCTCCTGAGTATATCAACAGCTGCTTTTCAGGAATTTTATGCATTGTAAATTTTGTGGTTACAAAACTTCTGACGTGTCAGATCAGCTGCGCTGCCCTCAGTGCGGAGCCGGGTCAGGCAAACGCATGCGTATCAGAAACGCAGGCGAGATGATCGGCAAGTACCGCATACTCAGGATGCTCGGCAGGGGCGGTTCCGGAGTGGTCTATCTCTGTGATGACCCGGTACTGATGACCCGTTGTGCGGTGAAAGTCCTGAACGACAGCAGGGCGGAGCAGGATAAAAACTTCGTTGACCGCCTGCTGCGGGAGGCGAAAATCGCCGCCGCACTGCAGATGCCCGACGTGGTGGCGGTGCTCGATGCCGGAACCGATGAGCTTTCAGGTGAGCCATTCGTGGTCATGGAGTATGTCGATGGTGAGAGTCTCGAGGATGTATTGCGTGACGGTCCCCTGCCCGAAAGCGCAGTTCTGGGTATCGCCATACGCATATCCACCGTGCTCGCCTCTGCCGCTGCTCTCGGAATAGTCCACCGTGACATCAAGCCGGGGAATATCCTGCTCACATCTGAGGGTAATATCAAACTCGCCGACCTCGGAATAGCCAAGTCGGGAACTGTTACCACCGACACCATCTCTGATGAAAACACGCTTCTGGGAACTCCAAATTACGCAGCTCCTGAACAGTTAAGGAGCTCGCACACCGTCGATTTCAGAGCCGACATTTACAGTCTCGGAGCAACCATGTATCACATGCTCACCGGCAAAAGACCCTTTTCAGCCGACACCGTTTTCAACACCATCGCCAACGTGCTCGAAACCGAAGCCAAGCCGATCTCATCCTATGATGTGCAGGTATCATCCGCCACGGCTGCGCTGGTCAAAAAGATGATGGCAAAAGACCCTGACGACCGGCACAAAAGTATCCCGGAACTGCTCGATGCACTCAGAAGATGCTCGGAAAAACGGCGTTTTTCGTGGAAAAATCCGTTGCAGTATATTCCGCTGTACTCCCGGCACCGCTTGCGGCTCAAGATGCACCGCAGCCGGAGAAACAGGTTTTCGGTGATAACTCCGCAAATAATCATCCGCGACCTCTTTCTCTGCTCGGCGGTGCTTATCTGCCTGCTCTTTCTGTGGTTCAACTTCGGCAGAACCTACTCTCAGGAAATGCAGAAAGAGAGTCTCGCACGCTACGAACTCCTGCGCAAGCAGGAAGTAAGCGAACTGCTCAAAGAGTCAGAACCCGCTCTGACAGCCGAATATCTGCGCCGTCCTGAAACGACCTACCGCTCACGCCGGGAGATATTCACCTCTCTTCTGCGCAACCGGAAACGTCACGAACTGCTGCGGCATCTGATATCGCTCGACCTCTTCACTGACCGTCAGAATGAAGACTTTCTCGGCATCGCCTGCTCGGTAAAAAACTGCGACAACGACATCGTTGAGGAGCTCATACATGCCGGAGCCGATCTCGACTACCGTGACCGCAGGGGCAGAACCGCCCTGATGAAATCGCTTATTTCCGGAAATATCCAAGCCGCAGCTATGCTGCTCAACTACGGTGCCGACCCCCATCTCATCGACAATGAGGGGCGCAACATCTGGTTCTATCTGCCCGAAAAATTCGATGAAGAGCTGATATCCGACCTGATTTCCACAGATGTTGCCGTCAACGTGCGTGACCGTGCCGGAAGAACTCCTGTAATGGTCTTTGTTGACCGCTTCGATTCGCCGGAGATGGTGAAAATCCTGATAAGAAACAAATTCAACATCAATCGCAAATCCAACAGCGGGGAAACCGCACTTACCACAGCAATCCGCCGCCGCCACATGGCAAGTGCCGAAGCTCTCTTCAACGGAAACGCCAACTTCGATGAGTCGGCGGTAAAGCTGGTCTCAAACGAGTACCGGCTGAAAAACATGATGCGGCAGAAACTCAACAAAAGGAAGTAAACCGTGGATAATTTCGATGACGACTACACCATCTATCTTGCTCCTGAAGCGCAGGCTAGTTTAGCCGCATACGTTTGCAGCACCTGCGGCGGAGAGATGACTCCGCAGGAGGGTGCTGATATTCTGGTGTGCCAATCATGCGGCAAAAGCAAGTATGTAACCTTCTTCGATATCGGTATCGGCGACGAACTTTGCGGAGCAAAAATCATCAGGATGCTCGGCAGCGGCAGTTCGGGAAATCTCTTTTTATGCGAGTATCCCGATATGTCGCGCTGTGTTATAAAAATGCTCAAGAGCGATGACATGAAAAATCCTGAAAACATCCGCAGATTTGAACAGGAAGCCGGGATAATGGCAAAACTTTCACATCCCAACATCGTACAGCTCATTGAGTTCCGCAAAAGCGAAAACTCCCTCTGCCTCATCATGGAGTACGTTGACGGCTTTAATCTGCTTCAGATGGTGTCGCAGGACTTTTACTTTTCCGCAGAGACCGCTATTGAGATGACCTACTGTCTTGCCGATGCCTTCAAGTATGCGTGGGATAACTGCCAGCTGCTGCACCGTGATATCAAGCCGTCAAACATAATGATAAACAGCGACGGAGAGTTGAAGATACTCGATTTCGGACTTTCCAAACAGTGCGATATCGACACCGGACTCACCTCTGTCGGACAGGCATTGGGTTCCCCCGGCTACATGAGTCCTGAACAGTTCCGTGACAGCCGCATCTACGACTGCCGCTCGGATATATTTTCTCTCGGAGTCACCATCTATTTTGTGCTCACCAAAGGCAGAATGCCGTATGCCGGGAACTCTCCGCTTGCGGCGTTCCAGAACATCATCTCCACCAGACCTCAAACGCTCAGTGATATCGTCCCTGAAATTCCCGAAAGTTTCTCTCATCTTGTCATGTCTATGATCGACAGCGATATGGAAAAACGTCCGGCTTCGTGGGGAGATTTGATGAATAAACTTGAAGATATCGCAAACTCCTTGTAAAAAACACATTTCTGTGGTACATTATATAGGTGTATGAGTAATAAATACTTTTTTGGGAAAGAGTTGATATATGATAATCCGCACTGTTGCTTACCCCAGAGCTGCGCTGGTCGGCAATCCCTCGGATGGCTACCACGGAAAAACCATTGCTTTTGTCTTTGACAACTACTCGGCAGAAGTGATGCTTTATGAGACGCCTGAGCTGGAAATTCTCGCCAGCCGCAGGGACTACACCCGCTTCGACAGCCTCGAAGCCATGCACAAAGATATCGAACAGTTCGGCTACTACGGAGGAATAAGACTCCTCAAAGCCGCAGGCAAAAAGTTCTTCGAGTACTGCAAAATGCACGGACTTGTTCTCGAAAACAAAAATTTCACTATCCGCTACAACAGTGATATTCCCAACCGTCTCGGACTTGCGGGAAGTTCCGCCATCATCACCGCCGCCATGCGCGCCATGTTCAAATTTTACGGTTTGACCATTGATGCCGGACACCTTGCCAATCTCGTGCTCTCAACCGAGCGTGACGAGCTGGGTATTCCCGCCGGACTTCAGGATAGAGTCGCTCAGGCGTACAACACTCCGGTGTTTATGGATTTCGACAAAGAGTTCATGGATGAATACGGAGTCGGAAAATATCAGCCGATAGCCATTCCCGAAGAGCTCAATTTGTATGTCGCCTACCGAACCGACCTCGCTGAGGGTTCCGAGATACTCCACAGCCGTCTGCGTGACGACTACGACTCAGGCAAACCCGCCGTGCTCGATGCCATGAGGGAGTGGGCAAGTCTCACCGAACAGGTGGCTTCGGCACTCAAGAACCGTGATTTTGAACTCATATCAAAGGCTCTCGACCGCAACTTTGATTTGCGCTGCGAAGTTTGCGCCGACTCAATAAGTCCGAAAAACCGCAATATGGTCGAGATCGCAAGGCGTTGCGGAGCAAGTGCCAAGTTCACCGGTTCAGGAGGAGCTATCATCGGCACTTATCAGGATGAGGAAATGTTCCTGAAGATGAAAGAGGAGTTCTCAAAGAGCACCGTTGAACTCATCAAACCCCGCATCGTCAAACAGGGAGAACAGAATGTCAATCCGTAAAGCAGTCATTCCCGCCGCAGGTTTCGGGACCCGTTTTCTGCCCTTTTCAAAATCTGTGCCCAAAGAGCTGATACCGCTGGTTGACCGTCCGGTCATCCAGTACGTCATCGAAGAGGCGGTCGCCGCCGGAATTGAAGAGATACTCATTATTCTAAGCAGTGAAAAAGAGGCGGTCATCCGCCACTTCAACCCGGTTCCTGAACTGGAAAGACGGCTTGCCGAGCGAAAGAAAACCGATATCCTCGAGGAGATCGTGCGCCTCAACTCGCTTGCCAAAATCCACTACGTCTATCAGCAGCAGCTCAACGGACTCGGTGATGCCGTGCTTCAGGCAAAATCTTTCTGCGGAAACGAGCCTTTTGCCGTGCTGCTCGGTGATACCGTCATGGATTCCTTTGAAGAGCGTTGCGTCACCCGTCAGCTGGTGGATGTGTTCGACAAGTTCGGTTCAAGCGTGGTGGCACTCGAAGAGGTTCCGTTGGAAAAGGTCTCGAGCTACGGAATAGCCGACGGCAAAATGTGCGCTGAGAATGTGCTGGATATCTGCCGCATGGTGGAAAAACCCTCTCCGGAAAACGCTCCGTCACGCCTTGCTTTTGCGGCACGATATGTGTTTACTCCGCAGATATTTGACGAGCTGCAAACGACTCCGAGAGGCAAAGACAACGAGCTGCAGCTCACCGATGCCATGAGTTCTCTGCTCAACAGTGCAAAAATGTATGGATGCCGGATCGCAGGCAAACGCTATGATCTGGGCAGTAAGATCGGTTTCCTCAAGGGAACCGTTGAGTTTGGTCTGCGCAGACCCGAATTCAGAGAGGCATTTGCCGATTTCCTGCGTGAGACTGTTAAAAATCTGGATTGAAAAAAGTGTTTGATTTTTTGAAAAAAGCCGTGCTCCGGGCATTCGGAGCTGAAAAGAAAGCGGCTCCGGAAAGAAAAAACTCCGGAAAGCCACAGCAGAAAAAGAGTAAAAAGAAGCCTGCCGCAAACGCAAAAGCGGCAAAGCCTGAGCAAAAACAACGCCGTTCCGAAAAGAAGCCTGCTCCGCAGAAACCGCAGGCGAAACGCAATATACCCAGGAAGCCTGAGGCACTCAAGGATGTTCCCGTCTGCGAGGGCAAGATGCGTTTTCTCGATCTTGCTCTGCACGAAGATGTGCAGTTCAGCGTTCAGGATGCAGGTTTTGAATACTGCACCCCCATCCAGAAGCTCGCACTTCCCGCCCTGCTCGAAGGACGTGACCTCGCCGCCCGTGCCCAGACCGGAACCGGAAAAACTGCCGCATTTCTGCTTGCATCTTTCACCAAACTGCTCAACACTCCGCTGGCAGAGAGAAAGAGTGCGGCTCCGAGAATACTGGTGCTCGCTCCGACCAGAGAGCTTGCCGCCCAGATACACTCCGACTCAGAGAAGCTCGGTGTCTTTACCGGACTCAACAGTGTCGTGGTTTTCGGAGGCATGGATTATGAGAAACAGCGCAAAAACCTCGATGCTCCCGTCGATCTGGTCATCGGAACTCCCGGCAGGATCATCGACTACTCACGCAGCGGTTATCTCGACCTCTCAAAGGTGGAAATACTGGTCATCGATGAAGCCGACCGTATGCTTGATATGGGTTTTATTCCTGACGTGAAGCGCATCGTTTCCATGCTGCCCCGCAAGGGAGAGCGGCAGACGCTGATGTTCAGCGCAACACTCGATGAGAGCATTCTGCGCCTCGCATCGGGCTGGCTCGCCGACCCCTACGTGGTCGAGAGCGAACCCGACCAGCTGGTGAGCGGAAACATCGACCAGAAGTTCTACTCAGTCTCGAGGGATGAGAAACTTGCGGTCACACTGCATATCCTCAACAACATGCCCTACGAGCGGCTCATCATCTTCGGAAACCGCAAAGACGTCAACCTGCGCCTGCAATACGATTTGGCAAAGTACGGCCACCTCGTGCCCGTGCTTTCGGGTGATATTCCGCAGGAAAAACGCATCCGTATCCTGGAAAAATTCCGCTCAGGCGAAGAGAAAGTCATCATCGCAACCGACGTCGCAGCCCGTGGAATCCACGTTGACAACGTAAGTCTGGTCATCAACTACGACCTGCCGGAACGCTCCGAGGATTACATCCACCGCATCGGCAGAACCGGACGTGCCGGAAATACCGGTACTTCAATAAGTTTCCTCTGCGAATACGGAGCATACTATCTGCCCGCCATCGAGGAGCTGTTGAAAACCACCTTCCCGAGCGAACTTCCTCCGGAAGAGATGCTCGCTCTCCCCGAGCCCGACCCCAACGCCAAACTCCCCTCCCCCAAAGGCTCATTTTCAGGCAAACCCGGCAGAAAGCCATCCCCCCGCCGCTCACGCCGCTGAACCGGGAAAAATCGGGACACAAAAAAACCTTCAGGCATCAACATTGCGCTTGAAGGTTTTTTCTTTGCCACAAATGGAACAATAACTGTTATTTTTCCGGTGAGCTCATCTTGCGCAGCTCTGTGCGGCGGATTTTTCCACTGGTGGTCTTGGGCATCTGCTCGATGAACTCGATTTGACGGGGATACTTATACGGAGCAGTGTGAGTTTTGACATACTCCTGTATCTCCTTGACCAGAGCCTCAGTGCCGACAGTGCCTTTGGTGAGCGTGATGTACGCTTTGACCACCTGACCTCGGGTCGGGTCGGGAACACCGATAACGGCGCACTCGAGAACGTAGGGAAGCTCCATGAGCACGCTTTCGATTTCAAAGGGACCGATACGGTAGCCGCTTGATTTGATAAGGTCGTCGGTACGTCCAACATACCAGTAGTAGCCATCCTCATCTTTCCAGGCGGTGTCTCCGGTGTGGTAATAGCCGTCGTGCCAGGCATCGGCGGTATCCTCGTCATTGCCGTAACAGACAAAGAGTCCGGGAACCTCGTAAGGTTCAGCCTTGATGCAGATCTCACCGACCTCACCTGAGCGCACCTCCTCGCCGTCGGAATCCATCAGCACCACTTTGTACTGCGGATTGGGTTTGCCCATTGAACCCGGCTTCGGATTCATTCCGGCAACGTTGCCCAGCACCATGGTGGTCTCGGTCTGACCGAAGCCCTCCATGAGTTTGACTCCGGTGGCACGGTAGAACTGGTGGTAAACCTCAGGATTGAGTGCCTCACCTGCGATAGCGGCGTGGCGCAGTCCGGAAAAGTCGTACTTTGAAAGGTCTTCACGGATGAAGAAGCGGTACATGGTCGGAGGAGCGCAGAAACTGGTTATTCCGCACTCGGCAAAGAGCGGCATGATTTTCGCCGCATCGAAGCGGTCAAAGTCATAGACCATCACAGCGCATTCGTTGAGCCACTGACCGTAGATTTTTCCCCAGAGAGCCTTCGCCCAGCCGGTGTCGCTGATTGTCAGATGCAGACCATCCGGCTCGACGCACTGCCACCATCTGGCGGTGACGATGTGACCGAGCGGATAGGTGAAGCAGTGGATGACCGACTTGGGAAATCCGGTAGTACCGCTGCTGAAAAACATGATCGAGGGGTCGGTAGCCTTGAGGTCGGCAGGACGCTTGAACTCGGCATCGAAAGAGGTGTACTCCTCATCGAAGTTGTGCCAGTCTTTGTATTTGCCGTCAACGCTGATGAGATTTTTCACCACCGGACACTTCTTCGCCGCCTCATCGGCGTTATCGGTGATAGTACCATCGACCGAGCAGATGACCGCTGCGATATTGGCATTTTCAAAGCGGTAAACAAAATCCTTGGTGAGCAGCTGATTGGATGCGGGCACGGCAACGGCTCCTATGCGGTGGAGAGCGTTGATGATTATCCAGAACTGGTAGTTGCGGCGCAGCACCAGCATGACCCGGTCGCCCTTTTTGATTCCGAGACTGCTCAGGTAGTTGGCGGCACGCTTGGACTCATCAGAGATATTTTTGAAAGTGAACTCTCTCTTCTCGTCGTTGCGGCTGATCCAGACCAGAGCCCGTTTATCAGGAGTGCGTGCGGCAATGGCATCGACCACATCGTAGGCAAAGTTGAAGTTTTCCGGATAACGGAACTTGATCGACTTCAAGTGACCGTTGGAATCGAGAGTCTCTTCGATGAAGTCCTCGCAGATGAGCTTGCGTTTCGGAGTCGAATCGATTTTGGTATCACTCTTGAACTCGAGCATATCCTCCTCGCCGTCACCCTTGATGACGATAGCAAGGAACTCGCATCCGGCGGGGTCGGCGGCGACCATTCCGTGCGGATGGCTGGAGTCAAAGAGAATACTGTCTCCGGGGTTGAGCTCTTCGATGTGCTCGCCGATCTGGATACGCAGGTTTCCTGAAATCACATAATCGAACTCCTGACCGTTGTGACTCTCGAGCGGAATACTCATCTTACCGTCAAGATATTGAGCCCTGACGTACAGCGGATCGACCTTGCGCTCCTTGAGGAACGGAGCCATGTGCTGATAATTGAGGTGTCTGCGGCGTTTGATGGGCAGACCTCCGCCTCCGCGGGTCAGGTTGTAAACAGAGAGTTTGGGAGTAGCTCCGCAAACAAGAGCACCGATATCGATTCCGAACCTCTCGGCACAGCGCAGAAGAAAAGCAAAAGAGCTGTCAACCACGCCGGACTCATGCAAACGGTATTCCTCTTCACTGACACCTGTGACCTTAGCCATCTCGGCAGTTGATATATCGAGCGTCGTGCGGATCTCACGCAGACGTGCTCCCATGATCTGAAACGGATTTTCCATAAATATACCTGTCATAAGTTGATTAAATACATTTCGCCGTATAATATAGCACAACTTGTGCTTAATATCAATTGCTTTTAATTATTTTGAGTGTATATTATATTCTGAACAAGCGCGAATGGTGAAATTGGCAGACACGCAGGATTTAGGTTCCTGTATCGAAAGATGTGCGGGTTCAAGTCCCGCTTCGCGCACCATTATCAAAATTTATTTTGATAATGGCAGACGATGCGGGGGGAGGCTAAAACTTTTTTTCAGGGTAAAAAATGTTTTCGCCTCCCCCCACACCCCCCTCCACTTTCAAAAAAAGCGGAGTACTTTTTTATTGATAACGTCTGTGAAGTCACAAACGGTATGATTGGTGCCGCCTTGTCACAGCGTAGTGAAACTAAGACGGACACCGGTATTTTCTTTACAACGAGTGCTTCTTCAACTCGGCATTTATCCTCATTGAGCAGAAATCAGGACCGCACATCGTGCAGTAATCGGGATTGTTTTCACACCCTCCCCTCGCTCTTTTGCGGTACTCTGCCGCCCGTTCCGGGTCAAGTGACAGGTCGAACTGCTTCTGCCAGTTGAACTGCGCTCTGGCATCGGATATGGCATCGTCGATATCCCTCGCTCCCGGAATACCTCTCGCCACGTCGATGGCGTGAGCTGCGATTTTGAAAGCTATAACTCCGTTGCGCACATCCTCTTTTTCGGGAAGTCCGAGGTGCTCCATCGGAGTCACATAGCAGAGCATGGCTGCTCCGTGGTAAGCTCCCTGCGCAGCTCCTATCGCCGCAGTTATGTGGTCGTACCCCGGAGCACAATCGGCAACCACAGGTCCGAGTATGTAGAACGGAGCATCACCGCACACCTTTTGCTCAAGCCGCATATTCATTTCGATCTCATTGTAGGGAACGTGTCCCGGTCCCTCGACCATCGCCTGAACATTGGCTTTGCGGCACCTTTCCACCAGTCTGCCCAGCTCATCGAGCTCGGCAAATTGAGCACGGTCACTGGCATCGGCAAGGCATCCCGGACGCAGTCCGTCACCCAGTGAGAGCGTGACATCGTACTTTTGACAGATTTCCAGAATGCGGTCGAAGCAGGTGTAAAACGGATTTTCCCTGCCGGTGCGTTTCATGTATCTGGCGATCAGACTGCCTCCGCGGCTGACGATACCGAGTTTGCGTTCAAGTGCGAGCGGCAGGTGTTTGGCAAGAAGTCCGCTGTGAATGGTCATGTAATCGACACCCTGCTCAGCCTGTTCGGCTATCACTTTGAGGATGTTTTCTTCGGATATGCCATCAGCTCCGAAGCGGGCGACAAGTTCGTATATCGGCACTGTTCCCACCGGAATGGTGCTCTTTTCGATTATTCCGCGGCGGATTTCGGGAATATTTTCGCCGGTGCTCAAATCCATCACGGTATCAGCTCCGAAGCGAATGGAAAACTCAAGTTTTTCCAGTTCAAGTTCGAGCGATGAAGCAAGCGTACTAGTTCCGATATTTGAGTTGATTTTGATTTTGAGCTCCCTGCCGATTCCCATCGGAACAAGGTTGCTGTGGTTGATGTTCGCCGGGATCACCACTTTGCCCGAGGCGACTCTTTCACAAATAAATTCAGCACTGCGCCGTTCAGCTTGGGCGACACTGAGCATCTGAGGCGTAATAACTCCCTTGCGGGCGGCTTCGACTTGGGTGGAAAAACTGCGGCTGCTCATTTTCTGCATCCTTTCTTTGAGTTTTTCCGACGCAGAAAAAACTATTTCGGCTTTGCAGAAAACAGCTGTAATTCCTACGCCGGCATTATCCGGTTCAGGTTCCATTCGGGTATTATCTCAGCCATCCTCCGCGGACAGCACCCCGTTACACTCTGATAAAATATACTGCATAAAAATCAATTTTTCAACTTGACTTATTAAAATAAATGCTGTATCTTGAATAGTGTGGAGGTGATCACTATGTCAGAAATCAAAAATATTTATGCAAGGGAGATTCTTGACTCCCGTGGAAATCCCACCGTTGAGGTGGAAGTTGAACTCGAATCAGGAGCCATCGGCAGAGCTTCGGTTCCCTCCGGAGCCTCCGCCGGAAGTTTCGAGGCACTCGAACTGCGTGACGGCGACCACAGCCGCTACTGCGGCAAAGGAGTGCTGCGCGCTGTTGAAAACATCGAAGAAACCATTGCTCCCGAACTTACCGGAATGGATGCTCTCGACCAGACCGGAATCGACTCTACTCTCATCGACCTCGATGGTTCAGCCGACAAAGAGAAGCTCGGAGCGAACTCCATTCTCGGAGTCTCTCTTGCCGTGGCACGCGCTGCCGCCGACGAGCTGAGTATTCCGCTCTACCGCTACCTCGGAGGAGTCAATGCCAAAGTCATGCCCGTACCCATGATGAATATTCTCAACGGAGCAAGCCACTCAGATGCCCGGCTTGCCTTTCAGGAGTTTATGATCCGTCCGCACGGATTTTCCAGCTTTTCCGATGCGCTGAGAGCAGGCAGTGAAGTTTTCCACGCCCTCAAAGAGCTGCTGCGCAACGGCAGTTTCACCACGCTCACCGGAGACGAGGGAGGTTTTGCTCCCAAACTGCAGGGAGGAGCGATTTGTGCGATCGAGCTTATTCTCGAAGCCATCGACAAAGCCGGCTACACCGCAGGAGAGGAAATAACTCTCGCCCTCGATTGTGCGGCAAATGAGTTCTACGATGAAAACAATCAGATTTACGATTACCGCAAGTTCGAGGGAGTCAACGGAGCAACATTTACAGCCGAGGAGCAGATAGAGTTTCTGGCGATGCTGACAGACCGTTACCCCATCGACTCCATCGAGGACGGACTTGCCGAAGAGGACTGGGAAAACTGGAAGATACTCACCCAACGGCTCGGGAAAACGGTACAGCTGGTGGGAGACGATCTTTTTGTCACCAACTGCGCCCGTATCGAAAACGGAATCCGCAACGGAGCAGCCAACGCAGTGCTGATAAAGCCCAATCAAATCGGAACGCTCACTGAAACGCTTGATGCGGTAAGAATAACCCAGGCAGCAGGATATAAAGCCGTGATCAGCCACCGATCAGGAGAGACCTGTGACAGTTTCATAGCCGACCTTGCAGTAGCCGTAAACGCAGGACAAATCAAAGCAGGCTCTCTTTCAAGAGGAGAGCGAATGGCAAAATACAACCAACTTCTGAGAATAGAAGAGCAATTAGGCTACACATCCAGATACGGAAAATAAACCAACATAAAATTTCCGCATAAAAAAGGCAGTTACCTGTTTTCCGGCAACTGCCTTTTTTCTTTTGGTGTCAGTCGAGATATTTTATGTGGCGCAGTTTGATTTTTCCGGTGTACGGATTGCAATCGAATGTTGCACGCAGTTTGACCTGACCTGTGATATCATCGAGATAGAGAAGTCCGGTACCGTCTGTAACTGCATCGAATGTTCCGAGAGTGGTGTTATGCGAGGAACTCAATGTTCCGTCGCTCTTGAGTTTGGATACCTCAACTCCGCCCACATCCTGAATGGTCTGCGCCACCACGTCAACGTGGAACACGGTCACCAGCGGCGGTTCGGTTTTCAAAAACGGCATCAGCTTGGCAATCGCTTGTTCACGCAGTGAATCATTTTTCCAAATATCTTCCTTTCCGCTGAACATTTGGTCAAACGCATTGACAATCACAGAGCGGCTCTCGATTTTTGCAGGCAAGTTGCCATACACGCCTTCACAATCTTCCACGGTAATCAAACCGGTTCCGGGGTCTCCATCAGGATAATCGTGTTTTTCCAAACTTTCTGCAACAGTTTCAAAGAGTTTACGATCATCTCCGCTTCCGGTATAATCATATCCGCAGGAGGTCGTTTTGAGCATATTGATATCTATCATTCCCCAATTGACGGCATATCTTGTCAACTTGACTGTATCGAGGATCGCCGCATCTCCGTCTGCGTAGTTTATTCCGGCAAAAGATGTGGGATTATTCAAATAACCATACATTTGAGCCGGAGTCAGAGCTGTTGACTGCAAGTTTATTGTCTCCCATGCTGCTCCACGGTGAATGAGTCCGAGTTCCCACATGCTCTTCATTGCTCCGTCACGGATAAAGGCAGTTGAAAGCGATGAGGAATCCGTGTAGGCAGGGTCTGTGACCGTTTCCAAGTCACAATTTCCTTTATCAATTGACTTTATCGTCTGTACGCCTGCTTCAAAAACCACTTTTTGGGGCTCTTTGGGATTGGAGTGATTATTGACACTTCCTGAAAGATTTTCAACAGCTCCGCTATCACTGATGCTGAAACTCATCGACAGCTCCCTGCCGCCGGAGTATTCGCCTTTACCGACTTGCATTACTGTTGGCTTGAACATCCAATCCGAGGTGGTATTTCCATTATTCGCATCAACTCTCACATAGAGATTCTGACGGGGGTCAACAACAGACATATTGCCGATAACGACAAAATTTTCCACGCTGTCGGGTTTAAACGTCAACGACTCCGTCTGTGAAACACTCTGCTCTGTTTCGGGAAGATGGCTGAAGTCAACATCTTTTCCGTTTTTGCTTAAAACAGCACGATCTTTGAACTTTATTTTGATATTTTTTATATCGAGAGTATATTCAGAAATCGTCTGATCTGTCGGAACAGAAGATATTTCCACCGAAGTGGAAACGGCATCTTTGCTCTTGCTTCCGGTCATATAGCCATTAGCTGGATTTTTGAATTCCACTTCGAGTTTAACATTGGGATCGGGTGAAAAATTCACGGATGCCGTCAACGGACTGCCATCTCCGCCAAAAGAGATATTGCTGGCAATTTCAACGCCGTTTGCATCTTTGGTCTTGGTCACTTCTCCTGAAATATCAAAAGATATTGTCTCGATTGCCGTTGACAGCTTATAGCCGTCGGAATCCAAGCCTTTGTATATGCCGATTATCTCAGCAAGCAAGGTCGGAGCAACTGATATGTTGAAACTCCTGCCGCTTGCTGTTACGTTGATTTTAGAAACCAATCCGAGCTCGTTGATGTAATAAGTTTTTTCGTTTCCGGTATATGTCGGTCCGATATTCCACCAATCGTCGGAGTCACTCGTTGGTTTATCAGCATCATTGCCGACATTCTCTGTTTTGTCGTAATAATCAATGAAGTTGGCGGCGATCTGTTTTCTGCGAGCCTCTACACTGGGGAACGAGCCGGGATCATCAGCGATCATGCCCAGGAAAAAGAGATTGTTTCCCTTGGGTGTATCTTCGTCACCACTGTACCACTTATACCAGCTTCTCTTCAAAAAACTGTCGGCGGTTGAGGTGGTCAATTTCTCGTCGATGAGGGCATCAAAAGAGAACGGTACTATTTTCTCTTTATTAAACTTTATCAAACTGCTGACCTTTTCATCGTCTTTATCATCACCGTCACTGAAACGAAGTTCCTCGGCGATGTTGTAGCGATGATAGTAATATGGAACGCCATCCTCTTTTTCAACTTTGAAAATTTCAAGATCGGGAGGAGTTGCTCCGTCACTGAAGAAGCGTTGTGTCCAATCATACGATTGATCGGTCACAGCGTTGCCGTTGAAGAATGACTTATTGGTACTGTTAGTCGCAAAGACAGGTAATGAGGTTTCAATGTTGTAAAAATTAAACAAAGGCTGCTCTTTATCCGGTTCCACAAACTTTCTGTTCAGGAAGGAAATTTCTCTCTGCCATTTTTTATCGGCTCCCGGAGTCAAAGACTGATTACCCGTCAAAAAATAGGCGAGATTTATCTGCGTTGTCGATGCCGGAGGAAGAATACGGTAGGCAAATCTGCCGATTATCGCCTTATCGGCAGCTCCATCGTTTTTATCATAGACATAGATCCACCTGGGAGTGTGACGGTCATAATAATCCTTGTAATTTTTATGAGCAGCATTGTTTTCAGCATCAAACTTTGTTACAAACGGAGTCTTGAACGGCAATAAATCACTGAGCATATCAACGTCGATGTTTGTTGCCATACCGTCTCCGGTTTTATATGCATCTGCAATATCCTGACTCACAATGGGAGAAAAGTCTGTCATGAACTTGTTGCTCACTTTGTCTTTTTCGGTCACAGGGCATTTTGCGTTATCCCAGTACTGCTGATCGACATAGTACATAATCGACGTTGAGACATGGCGCAACGCAGACTGGGCAATTGCTTTCGTCGCACTGCGGTTGCTGTTGTTTGAGGCGATTTTCTGGCTCTGGATAGACTCCATGCTGAATGACACGCCGAGCATTATCATCAGTGAAAGCAATCCGATTGCAAACAATAAAGCCACACCGCTTTCTTTTCTGCGGTTATATATTTTACGATTACGGAGTTTCATTTTTCACCTCATATATAGGGTCTTCCACGTCATCAAATGATATCGTTCTTGCAAACGTATATGTATGTGCATCAGAGAATGCATCCTTTTTGTCGGCAGGAAGATTCTTATAAGTATAGTAATTTTCTTTATTGTCAAACAAGACAAGTTTAACTCCGAGAGCCGGAGTACGCTTTCCGGACGGAGAAGAAATCATATTGGTAAACTCCAATGACTTGACGTTTTTTATTATCACCTTTTCGTTTTCAGTCAGAGTTGGTTTTACGGATGATTCGCCAGCAATGTTTTTCATTTTTTGCGACGAAATACATAATGCTCCATCTTTGACATAAATTCTCACGGCATAGAAATTGCCCAATTCCTTATCAACATTGGAATTTTCAACGGCATCTGACAATGAGCGTGTTGTGCAGGTAAAAAAGGTACATTCAGTGCTGATTCCCGAGCCATCTCCTGCCCAGAAACCGATGTTTTTACCTGCGACGCTGGTGGAAAACAATTCGCTCATCAAATCCATTGCGACGCGGGCGTTTTCAAAGGCTTCGTTGCGCTCCCGCAAACTCTTCCACACCTGACGGGTGCCGGAAAAGAAATTCAGCAGCATGGTAAGCAGTATCAGAAAGACTCCCATCGAAACCATTATTTCAACGAGAGTAAATTTGTGCTTTTTAACAACTCTATTTATAAACATATTCTCTCCGAAAGTTACGTTGTCTATTGCTGATTTCCGTCAGGCACTTTCAAAACGGGATTGGGATTCATGACATCCATGACGAATATTTTTTTCTCACGGTCGTCATATTTCTTTTGTACCGGCCAACTTAATTCAAGATAAACCCTCACTCCATAATTGTAAGGAATGGATATTGCCTCACCTGCACCTCCTGAATTGGAACCGATAGTGTTCGCAACCGGAACTTTTGCTTTCCAAACCGCACCTGCTATCTCGCAATCAGGAACAAAATCCCCGTCAACTTTCCTTGTTTGTGCATACAGGAATTTTGACGGTATGGTTGTGGCAGTTTTCGGGTCAAAATTCGCAACTGTTTCCCCGTCAATGGGATATATGCTGCTTGCCGGAGTGATCTTTGATATATCAAAACTCATCGGTTTTTCATAGGATTCACTCTTTGTCGCTGTAATTATATTGAACTCATCACTTGTTCCCTGCGCATAGTTTTCAACGATGACTGCACGATACAATCCGAGGATATACTCTGCCGCATCGGCGATGTTGTTTTCGTTTATCGCTGCTTTTTTGGCATTGACTCCGACCGAAAACAAGCCGAGAATTCCGGATATACCGAGCGCAATCACCACCATGGCAAGAGCGATCTCGACCATATTGAAGTTAAATTTTTTCATTATTCACCTCCGTTCTGAGGTTCTTCATCCTCTTCTGAACAGTATTCCACCCTGCCGGTGAACTGGTTGAGATAAAGGAAACTGAAATCACTCGTGTTGGCGATTTTCAGAGAGCCCGTATCCGCTGAGGCAATGCAAATATACATATCCTCATTGACGCACTCTCCGGTCGGTTTGAAAATCACCGCCTTGCATTTATCCGGAAAATCTGTAACCGTCGCTGTTACTGAAGTCATTTTGGTAAAATTGTTTTCATCTGCAGCAGTAAGTGTCAATTTGGCATCTTTGATCGCTGTATATGCTTCGGTCTTGCTGCTGTTATCCGACACCATCAGTGCTCCGTCAGGAACATTTGAGTATGCTTCAGATATCCATTTTGTGAACTTGTAGGTAGTCGAACCGGCAGGTTCCTGCACAACTTCGGCGAGACGGTAGCCTCCGAAATTGTACTTTTTGACATCAGCTTTGTCCGAGGCAAGCGGGAAAACCACTGCCACGTAACAGTTGCGGCTCACTGCCGTTGACTGCCCCTGCTCGAGCGCAGTTTTGATATTGGATGCCATCACATCCACTTTGTTATTCCCCGCCATGCGGCTGAAAGCGGGCATTGCAAGGCTCACCATGAGCACCATCAATCCCATCACCACCAACAGCTCGATGAGCGTGAAACGGTTGTTTATTTTTTTATTCATAATTGATTTTCTCCTGAAACCACAGTTTTCTGCTGTATTATACAGCTTGATTTACACTTTTTCAAGCTGCTATCGTACTATATATATAAAAAAAATGAAAACTTTTTGCATTTTCATCCAAAACAATAAAATTTTCACCCTTTTTCAATACAAAAAAGCCGCTCCTCAAAAAGAGGAACGGCAAACGTAAAAATCAGCGGACAGCAATCAAAATCAGTCTTCACTGTCTGTGAGGCTTATATCTTTGTTGAGATCGACCAAGCCCTCTGCGGCTTGAGGCTGGGAACCGTCAAGTTTCGATGCCGGAGTACCACGGTATTCAACGTAATCAACTCCGCGCTTTGCGGCAACTCCACCGATGCGGCGGACAATTCCGGTCTTGGGGTCACGGTAGAGGGTCGGAATGGTATCCGAGGTGCGCCAATAGCTGTTGGCAATATTCATTCCGTCGATGCTGAACGAGAGGTAATGGAAAACCTTTGAACTCATCGGCATAAGAAGATGTATCCTGCCGAGCATATCTATCTCTACCCGGAAACGTTCTGAGCTGATCTCTCTGCCGACACGGGAAACTCCGTAAACCATATCGTCATCCTCGACGAAGAGATAGTAGTGTTTGTAGGGTGATTCGGTCAACACCCGGATACTGTATTTGCGCTCTTTCGCCACCTGGAGAGCTTTTTTACCTTCGAGGTCGGGAACTCCTGTTTTGGCACTCCAAACCTCGATTCCGCTGTCGATTTGGAAAGTCGCCTCCTGGACGCATTTGAGCTCACGGGGCAGCAGATTGTGGGCGACACAAACGTTTATGGAATACATTCCGGGAGTGTCGAGCTCGTAATACTCGTTCACCGGAAGCACCAGATTGCGCTGTTCACCCGGCTTGAGCATCAATCCGGTGGTGTTTATTTCCTTGCCCGGACGTTTTGCGATGGTGCGTCCTCTGGAATCACGGATAAGAAAGTAGATAAATCCCTGCAATCTGGGGTCCTGACCGAAAGGAAGCACCCTGCCGGTATTGTTGCGCAAAGTCACACAGGCGTACACCGGCTCATACTGCATATAAACTTTGCGGTTGGTGACGATACGAAGTCCGATCTGGCTGTAAGCCGGGCACACACAGAGAGCTGCAAGGAGCAGCAACAACAACTTCAAACTGCGTTTTCTCATAATGACAACTCCATATTCAATATATCTTTGATGACTTGATGCACATCTATTTTGTGGCAGTATATCTCTGAATGCGGACACTCACGCTTCAGGCAGCCGCGACACCCGGTATCGACTCCGTAAATCTTTGCCCGGGAGTTCCACGGACCTGTTTTTTCCGGAACTGTCGAACCGAAAAAACAGAATATTTTTTTGTTCATCACCGATGCTATATGCAGAGGTCCGGAGTCATTGCAGACCACGGCATCGGCACGGCGTATCAGTTCCAAAAGCTCACTCATTCCGGTTTTTCCGGCGCAGGATATTATATTTGTATCATTGCCGCACGCTTCGGAAATATCACGGCAGAGCGGCTCTTCATCCGGACTTCCGGCAAGCACCACTTTGCGGTTTTCAGCAACCAGCGCTGCGGCTATTTGAGCAAAAAGTTCCACGGGGAAACGCTTGCTGTTCCACCGTGCTCCGGGAAGAAGAACGGTGTAGCGTTCGGGAATTCCGGCAGGCAGCTCCACACTTCCCGGGGGTATATCACACTCAGGAACCCGGTAAGCGGTATTGAATATACCATTCACCAGCTCCACATTCTTTTCAACAGCGTGTACTGCCGAACATTTGATTTTACGGCGGTAGAAAAGTGCGGATATACGCTCCCGGGGGGAGGCAAAACCGCAGACTCCGAGCTTTGCTCCGGCAAGGAAAGAGAAAAACGCACTGCGGAAAAGTCCCTGAAAGTCGATGACCAGGTCGTAATTTCCACGGCGCAACTCGCGGCGCAGCTGCATACTCCCGCCGATAAAACTGCCGATTTTGCCAAGCTTTTCACGCTCGAACAGAACTTTTTTACTGATTTTGACCGGGGAATAATCAAGCAATCCGGCAAACTTGGGATTGACCAGAAAATCAATTTCGGCATCAGGCAGGATACGGCGAAGTATTTCCAATGCCGGAAACACATGGATGATATCGCCGAGACTGCTGGGTTTCACCACCAGCACCCGACGGATATCAGCTTTTTTGATCTCCCCGGACTCCTTCATGCCGCACTTTCATTTTCCGGTTGCGAGACGGGTCGCAAGCCGTTCAGGGAGTCCGGCATCCAGATTGCGCTGCTGCATTGCTGCGATGTCGTATGGAAGCCGGTATCTGGTCACTGTATGAGCCGCAGTATCAATAACGGCAAAACTTGCACGGGGGTCGCCGTTGCGGGGCTGACCGATACTGCCGATATTAAAGAGATATTTGTGTCCGGGCAGGTACTCCACGGTGAGAGCGTCTGCGATGGAAAAATCTTCATCCGCATCAGGACGGTTGACATTGTTGTTCCATTTGGCAATCATCTCGACCACTCTGCCGTTGGTCGCAACAGGACCTCTGCAGAACGCCACGGGAACATGGCTGTGTCCGCAGAAGCAGAGCTGAGTGAACTGATAGGCAAAATTATCGAGCGCATGGTGGGCATCGAAGATGTATCCCCAGTTTTCCGGAGTGTCGAGCGTGGCGTGAACCAGAGTCATTCCGGGAAGCTGAGCTCGGTACGGAGCGTTGGCGACCCAGTTGATATCCTCTTCGCTCAACTGAGTGCGTGTCCACTGGATAGCCGCTCTTGCCACGGGGTTGAAGCCTGATTCATTGAGCTGCCCGTAGTTTTTCAGATAATCGTCGTGATTGCCTCTGACCATGGCGACAAAATTGAGCTCCTTCGCAGCCTGCACACAGGCTGCAGGGTCGGCGTTGTAACCGATGATATCACCGAGTGAAACATACTTTTCCACTCCGATAGAGTGACACTTATCCAAAACTACGGAGAACGCCTCTCCGTTGGCATGAATATCGCTGAGTACAGCTATCTTCGACATAATTACCCGTTCTTATTTATCTTTTTCCATATAACAATGGAGCAAACCATCTGCTGTAAGCCGGATTCTGTACCGTCAATAGACGGCGGCAATCATCTGTCTTCGCGACCAGAACCCGGGACTTGATAACGCCGCGAGCCACGGCTCGTCCCCTATTTGGTCTTGCTGCGGGAGGAGTTTACATTGCGGAGAAGCCTTACGGCATTCTGCCCGGTGGGCTCTTACCCCACCATTTCACCCTTACCCTTTTACAGGCGGTACTCTTTCTGTTGCACTTGTCTTACTGCGGTTGTATCGACCGCAACATCCCTCTTTTCAAAGGGACTCCCTGCTCTGCGCAGTCCGGACTTTCCTCAGCACTCCCCCCGAGGGTTGCCGCGATTGCCCGCAGACAGCATACTCCAAAATCCTAATATACAACGATTGCACTGATTATACAAGTGTTTTTCCGAAAAAGATAAAAGTTTTGCCCCGCTTGCCTTATCTGACAGATGGACTATATTATAACAATGTTCAACAACAAAAAGAGCTCACTCATGGTAAAAACTATTTTCAAAGGCGGTTTCGACGACAACTTTTCCTATCTGCTCACGGCGGATGACTCTTCCTGCGCCATCATCGACCCGTGCGGCAAGTGCGCAAATGCACTCGCTCAACTTGACATTGCTCCGGAAAAGATGAAGTATATTCTCATCACCCACGGACACAGTGACCACTTCGATGCGCTTGACGAGGTAAAGAAACTCTATCCGGCAGCCGGAGTCGCAGGTTTTGCAAAAGGTGAGTTTGCAAAAGATATCCCGCTCGATGACGGCAGCACTCTTGCCTTCGGAAGCAGTTGTATCGAAACCATCTGTACTCCCGGACACAGCCGTGACTCGGTATGTTATATCTATGCTCCCGACCGGGCGATATTTACCGGAGACACTCTTTTCATCGACTGCATCGGCTTCTGCCGTTCTCCCAAAGTCATGGCTGACAGTCTGGAAAAACTCCGTGCCCTGCCCGATGACCTGGTCGTTTACTCAGGACATGACTACGGCGCAGTTCCCTTTCGCACGCTCGGAGAGGAAAAAGTGATGAATCCGGAGTTTTCTCAAGAGTTCATAACCCGCTTGCGCAACTGATTTTCGCCTCATTTCAATAAAAAAAAGCGTATTTACTGGAAAAATCCATAAATGTGTTGTATTTTATATCAAGGAACACAAAATATTTAAATGTGAAAACAAATTTCAAAAGGTGCAATATGGTAGAATATCTGCAATCAATCAACTGGAATCTTCCGCTTATTCTGGGAATCGTCGTCGGAGTATTGCTCATAATGCTGCTCTTTTTCCCGGGGGCTCTTCTGAAATGTCTGGCATTCGTGCTCGGCCACACCATTTTCCGCATCAGACGCATCAATGCGGATTATATTCCGGTGTCAGGTCCGGTACTGCTGGTATCGAACCATGTGTCTGTATTTGACCTTCTGGTCATCCAGTCACTCAGCCACAGAAGAGTGCGCTTTCTGGTGAGACAATCCCTGCTCAACAAACTCTTTTTCCTGAGACCGCTCTTTTTCTTCTTCGGAGTCATCGGAGTTCCCGACGGCCGCCACCCCAAGAAGATGAAACAGTTCTTCGGACGTGTGCACGAACTGCTCAAACATGACGAGGTCGTCTGCCTCTTCCCCGAGGGCGGAATTTCCGGAAACGGAAACCTCATGCGTTTCAAATCAAGTGCCGCTCCGTTCCTGCCTGACGGCGTCGAGACACTGGTCATCCCGGTGCGCATCGGAATGCTTCACGGCAGAGTTTTCTCTCTCTACAATGGAAAAATAAAATTCAACCGTCCTGACCGTCTGCCCATCGATTACAGCGTGATTTGCGGCGAGCCCGTTGACGACGGATTGAGCGCATTTGAGCTGCGCAGCCGTATTTCAGAGCTGGGTGCCGAGGCAGAAAAACTTCCGCAGCCCGGAGAACTGCCGGTGCACAGTGCCTTCCTCTACCGTGCAAAACGCAAATGGTTTGCCAAGACCTATCTCGATGCCCAGCCGCTTTCCGGCAAAAACATTTCCGACTTTTCACTGCTGGTGCGCAGTATCATCATGTCCCGCAAGATCCGTGAGCTCGACCCCGGCAAAGAGGGTTACTGCGGAGTATTGCTTCCCAACTGTGTCAACATGACCGCCCTTATGATGGGTGTGCTCTTTGCAGACCGCACTCCGGCTGTCATCAACTTCAGCGCAGGACAGAGCGTAGCCATCGAATCCGCCCGCAGAGCCGGTGTCAAGACCATCTTCACCAGCAGAAAATTCGTTGACAAGCTCAAGTGGGAAGTCACTCCTGAAATGGTCTTCCTCGAGGATATCGCAAAATCCGTCACCAAAGCAGAGAAGTACAAGTGGATTCTGCTCACCATGCTGCTGCCCAAACGTATTTTGCTTCACAACGTCTCTCCGTTGAGCTGCTTCAACACCCTGCATCAGGCGGTTCTGCTCTTTTCGAGCGGCTCGACCGGCAAACCCAAGGGCGTCATGCTCACTCACCGCAACATCAACTGCGACATCTGGAGCTTCCGCCGTATGCTCGCACTCAACAGCAAGGATAAAGTCGCAGGTAACCTGCCGCTCTTCCACGCTTTCGGTTACACTGTTGAATTTGCGTTCCCCGCACAGGTCGGTATTCCGGTGGTCTATGTAATGAATCCGCTCGGTGTTACGGATATTCTCGATGCCATCCAGAATTTCAAAATCACCGTCATCTGCGCCACTCCGACCTTCCTGCAGCGTTATATCCACAAGGCGACAAAGGAGCAGCTTGAATCCCTGCGTCTGGTCATCACCGGAGCTGAAAAACTTCGCCGTGAACTTGCCGACAAGTTCTACAATCTCACCGGCAAAGAGGTTATTGAAGGCTTCGGATGCACCGAACTTTCACCCATCGTTGCCGTCAACTTCAACAACTCCATCTTTGATATGCACAGCCGCTCATCCAAGGTCGGCAGTATCGGTTCCGCTCTGCCCGGAACCCATGTCCGCATCGTTGACACCGAGACCGGCGTTGAACTCGGCCCCGGCGTTTCAGGCAGAATGCAGGTCAAAGGAGGTATCGTCATGAAGGGATATCTCAACGATCAGGAGCAGACCAATCTGGTCATCCAGAACGGTTACTATGACACCGGAGATATCGCCAAGATGGATAGCGAGGGCTTCATCTACATCACCGGACGTGCCTCAAGATTTTCCAAGATCGGCGGCGAGATGGTTCCGCACGAAAAGGTTGAAGAGGAACTCATGCGTGTCACTCAGAGCGAGACCCGTGATGTCGCTGTCACCGGAAAGAGCGACAGCAAAAAGGGTGAAAAAATCATAGTCTTTTACAGCAATGCCGAACTGGATGTTCCCGCATTGCTCGAAAAACTCAAAGAGAGCGATATGCCGAACATCTGGATTCCCAAGGCGGGAGATTTCCACTATATCGAGACTCTTCCTCTGCTCGGCAGCGGAAAACTTGACCTGCGCAAACTCAAAGAGCTCGCCGAAGCTCTCGACTGACAGAAGGATTTTTCACTTAACAACATGGATACCAATGAACCGGGGATGCCGCTTGCTGAATTGACAGCGATCATCCCCAATTACAAGACACCGGAGCTGATACGCATTTGTCTGCGTCTGCTCAAAAAAAACAGTGACCTCAGCAAACTCAAAGTGCTGGTCATCGACAACGACAGTGCCGACGACTCACTTGACTACTTGAGGTCGCTCGACTGGATAACTCTCATTGAGAGAAAAAATTGTGAACATGAAAACGGTCCGTTGATGCACTGCCGTGCGTTGGATATGGCTTTGGAGCAGGTTGATACTCCTTTCGTCATGGTGATGCACACCGACACTTTCATGATTTCTGATAAATGGCAGGAGTTCCTGATGGGGGAATTCACCTCTCCTCAGGTTGCCGGAGTCGGAAGTTGGAAGCTGGAAAATCCTCCGGGATTTTTCAAACGCCTCGGTCAGAAACTTGAGGATATCCTGCGCCTGGTGAGGACCGGCAAAGAGAAACCCCGTCCGCTGTTCCTGCGCAGTCACTGCGCCGTTTACCGCACGGCTCTCTTAAAGAAGCACACAAATGGCTTCGAGGATTTCGGCACTGCCGGTGAAGCCGCTCATAAACATCTGGTCGATGCCGGTTTTGAAATGAAATTTCTTGAATCAGCAGTGCTCGGAAAATATATGCGTCACATCAACCACGCTACTCAGATACTCAATCCGGTAGCAGGTTCAAACAGCAGAACCGCCAAAGCCGCCGCCCGAAAGCGGCTGGCAAAAGAGCTCGGAGTTCCGGGATACCGCAACATTCTGCTTGACGACAGTTTCGACCGTTCCGGAGAGAGCAAATGAAAATAGCTATTGCCATTTTCAAATACTTTGCTCCGTCAAGCGGAATACAGAGCGATGTTCTGCCGCTGGCTGACGAACTCAATCAGAGGGGACACGAGGTAGTACTCTACTGTTCGAGTTGGGATGCTCCTGCCGCTCCTGCGTGGCTCAAGGTGCAGATGGTATCAGCAGACAGCTTCAACAATGCCAGAAGGTCAAAACTCTTCATCAAAAACCTGCGCCGAATGCTTGAAAGTGACCCTGCCGATATTCTCGTGGCATTCAACCGTATCCCGGGAGCTGACTTCTATATTGCCGGCGACCGTCCCGTGGCAATGCAGGAAGCCGGATTTTTCCAGAAACTTTCGTTGCGTTACCGCCGCAACGCCGCACTTGAGAGGGAGATACTGAGCAAAGAATCCAAGACTAAGATCCTCTGCATCTCGCCGAGGCAGAAACTTGAATATATCAGAAATTACGGTACTCCGGAAGAGAGATTTTTTCTCATGCCTGCCGGAATTCCGGTCAATCGCAAACTGCGCCCTGACGCTGACCAAATCAGAGAACGGGTGAGGAGCTCCCTCGGAGTCGCCGACAACCAGATTCTGCTGCTTTCAGAGGGTGTCAATCCCGGAGTCATCGGGGCAGACCGTGCCATTGCCGCCATTGCCGCCCTGCCCGAAGAGCTGCAGCAGATGGTAAAACTCGTGATATGCTGCCGGGGAAATCTCAAAAAACTGCAGACGCTTTCAAACCGGCTCGGAGTGGATGACTATGTGGATATAATTGTTCCTGACGGAGATCTGCTCGACCTCTTTCCGGCAGCAGATTTACTGCTCTACCCGGCAAGAAATGAGACTTCCGGAATTGCTCCGTTGGAGTCTATTGCCTCCGGAACTCCGGTGCTGGCGAGTCCGAACCACGGCTGGGATCATATCGTACAGGAATCAGGAAGCATCGTGTTGCCGTCTCCGTTCAAGCGTGAAAATCTCATCTCTGCGTTAAAAATGCTTTTGCTCGCTCCTGAGCAGATCGAAGACATGAAACGCCAGGTGACCGAATACGCACGGACTGCTGACTTCTACCGCCGCAGTGAATTTGCCGCCAATGCAATTACAGGGGTCGCAAATGAGTGAAATCTTCATCTCTCCTGAGCTCGAAAAACACTTTTCAAAGGATGAAAAGTCGCTCTTTGACAAAGTTTTCCACCTCGAAGGCGAGGATTTCCGTCTGGTGAAAGCGAGACGCACTTTCCGTTTTGAGCTCGAAGGCAGAGGATATTTTGCAAAAGTCCACCACGGAATCGGCTGGAAAGAGATAATAAAAGACCTTATCCAATTCAAAATGCCCATTCTCGGAGCTGAAAATGAGTACCGGGCGATACGCCATCTCGAAAGCATCGGCGTTCCGACCATGCGTTGTGCGGCATTCGGCAGGCGGGGCATAAATCCTGCCCGTCAGGAGTCATTCATCATCACCGATGAATTGAAAAACATGGCAAGTCTCGAAGATTTTGTCAAAGATGAGCGTTTTCCGCAGTTCAGAAGTCAAATTCTCGACTTCCTCGCCGACGCTCTGGGCAAAATGCACGCTTCGGGAATAAATCACCGTGACTGTTACATCTGCCACTTTCTGCTCGACCTCAACAAACTTGCCGATGATACAGTGACTCTTCACGTCATCGACCTGCACCGGGCACAGATACGCAAAAAAGTTCCGTTCCGCTATCTGGTAAAAGACGTTGCCGGAATACTCTTTTCGAGTTTCGACCTCACTCCGACCCCAAGCGAGGTCACACGGTTCATCGAGCTTTACAGCCGTCACAATCCCGCATTTACCTTACAGAACAACCCTGAATTCTGGCAAAAGGTATATAAAGCCGCCCGCAAGCTCTACAAAAAAGAGTTCGGCAGGGATATCGAACTGCAATAATCCATCAATCCACGGCAGACTCCTGCCGTTTTTTTTGCGCCATCTTCTTTACATCACAGTGCCATATAATGACACTTTTGTGCCAAAACAGTGTTTTTTTTACAAAATTCCTGATTTTGACTGTTCAAAAAAGCTTGTAAAAAAAATAAATACATGACATATTTACACCAGATATCAGAACAATCAGTCCACCAAACAAGGAGTTTTACTATGAAAAATTCACAAAAAACATGCTTCACCCTAATCGAACTGCTGGTCGTAATTGCGATCATCGCCATCCTCGCCGCCATCCTCATGCCTGCTCTTTCGTCAGCAAGAGAGCGGGCAAAATCCTCCACCTGTCAGAACAACCTGAAGACCAGTATGCTCTCTTTTCTCAGCTACGCTCAAGACTACAATGATGTTATCATGACCGACGGAACGTCTGGTTGGAAAAACTGGGTGCAGAACTACGGCAAAACAACCGGCAACAGATATTTTAATCTGACAAAGTATGCCAAAAATGCCTTCGCGAACACGCAGGATATTTACCACAGCAAAACGGTCGAGTGTCCGGGAGCTTCGCTTTTTACAATAGACAACAACTCCGCCGCCAGAGCCTACGGAATGCTTCATGCCTGGGAATATGCCAATGACCGCTGGTCAGAGGCAAGATTCGGTCAAATCGCAGTATCCAATCCTAAAAACGAGATTTTTTTCAAAAACAACTGCGACGGCACTGCCAAAAAAGGAGCATGGTATCTCAGGGCAGGCAGAATAAAAACTCCGAGCGAATTCTGTTTTCTCGTTGACAGCAGAAGGTCAACAAATCATGCAGATGCAGGTAAAAGCTGGTGTCAGTGGTATGTTGACAAGGCTACAGATCATGGATTTGCTCCGTGTCATAACGGCAGAGGAAATATCGCTTTTATCGCCGGAAACGTTGCTTCACGCACCCCTGCCGAGGCGTTTTCGAGCACTTACAAAATCAAAGGCGGACTTGATGAAAATGGTTTTGTCATAAGTTACCAATAAGCAAAGCAGTTTCAATTTCACGCAAAGAATCCTTGCCGGAAATTTGAGCAAAGAGCAAAGTCAGAAATTATTTCCATGCGGTGAAATGCTTGCAATGTTCGTGGCTTTCTTGTTAAATATTAAAGATTTGGTCGTTTTTAATATATAACAAGTCCCGACAATTTCAATTAACTCCGGTAATTTTTACCGGAAAGTAGTGGGAGCACGCAAATGTTTTCATTGCCTGATAATAAATTTGTCCACCAAAATAATAATTTTGTCCAAACGATTGCACTTGCAAATTTTGCTTTTACGGTGTACAATATATATCATCGAACTACAAGTGTTTTTCCAAACCTAAAAAAGGAGTTTGACAAAATGAAAAAAAATTCAGCACAGCAAATCAATCGCACAGAGAGGGAGTTTTCCTCACTTAAGCAAGTGAGGAAACCCATGGGTTTCACCCTCATTGAGCTGTTGGTGGTCATCGCCATCATCGCTATTCTCGCTGCAATCCTGATGCCTGCACTTTCATCAGCAAGAGAGCGGGCAAAATCCTCCACCTGTCAGAACAATTTGAAGTCCACCATGCTCTCCTTTCTCAGCTACGCTCAAGACTACAATGATGTTATCATGACCGACGGAACGTCAAACTGGAAAAACTGGGTGCAGAACTACGGCAAAACAACCGGCAACAAATATTTTAACCTGACAAAGTATGCCAAGAAAGCCTTCGAGAACACGCAGGTTGTTTACCACGGCAAAACGCTCGAGTGTCCGGGAGCTTCGCCTTTTACAATAAACGACGACACCCCCGTCAGAGCCTACGGAATGATTAGTGCATGGGAATATGCCAATGACCGCTGGTCAGAGGCAAGATTCGGTCAAATCGCAGTATCCAATCCTAAAAACGAGATTTTTTTCAACAACAACTGCGACGGCACTGCCAAAAAAGGAGCATGGTATCTCAGGGCAGGCAGAATAAAAACTCCGAGCGAATTCTGTTTCCTCGTTGACAGCAGAATGGCGGCAACTCATGCAAATGCCGGACAAAGCTGGTCTCAGTGGTATGTTGACAGGTCAACAACTAACGGCTTTGCTCCGTGCCACAACGGCAGAGGAAACATCGCTTTTATCGCCGGAAACGTTGCTTCACGCACCCCTGCCGAGGCGTTTTCGAGCACTTACAAAATCAAAGGCGGACTTGATGAAAATGGTTTTGTCATAAGTTACCAATAATCAAAGGAATAATCCAATGAAACATAAACTTCTGTTTATCCTCGCCACGTCTGCTCTGTCGCTGTGCGCAGCGGTGAAGCCCATCGGCATAGATTTACTCGACTACAAAATCAACTCCGACCTCGGCTGGTGCCGTGAGGGTGATGAGATTTGCAACCTCACCAAGGCATCTCACATTTTCGTCACAGAAAAACTTACTCCGTACTCCCGGGATTACACTTTCGAGATGTCAGTGAAGCCTACCCGGAAAGTCACCCGCACTGCTGATGATGTCGGTGTGAGCATCTCATCGCCCATGCGCGGAGTCATCTGGGATATGAAACTCGTCGATAACAACAAACGCCGCTATGCCGAACTGGGATTATTGACCCGCAACAGAGCAGTCAACGAAAACAATGCAAAAATAACCTGCGTCAATGGCAGAAATTTCTCGTGGAAATACAATCAGACCTACCGCATCAGAGTTTCCAAAAAGGGTAAAAACGTCACCGGAACAGTGTTTTATCAGGGCAAAGAGGTGGTAAAATACACAGCCATCGACAACTCTGACGAACCATACACCGGAGCTTTTTACGCAGGCAGGATATATACCCGTTTCAGCAAACCTGCGGCAGAGTGGGGTGAGCCGGTCAAAGTCGTACTGCCCAAGCCTAAACTCAACAAACCGAAATACGTTCCCTTCCGCAACATTTCCAAAAAGTTCAAAGCCGAAGCCACCGGTTTCTTCTACACCAAGCAGGATGAGAGTGGCAGATGGTGGTTCATCGACCCCGCCGGAAACGGATTTTTTGCCTGCGCTGTTGATGCCGTTTCATGGGGAGGCAGAGCTAGCGAAGAGCTCGGTTACAGCACTTTCAAACGTTACAATCAGGCACGGTTCGGCTCTGAAAAAGAGTACATACTGCACACCAGAAAAGTGCTTGACGACTGGGGTTTCAACAGTGCAGGAACCTGTATGCCGTCATTTACTCCGTACATTCCGTTTTCATGCAATCTTATGATCGGCAGCACCTTTGCAAGTCGTGGAGATGATTACAACATCTGTCCCTATCTCGGCAACGCAGGCAGTCCTCTGCCGAACCCGTTCCATCCCCGTTTCGGAGAGTATGCCAAAGAGCGTTTTATGATGAAAGCCGGCAAGGAGATCGAAAACCCCTATTTTATCGGCTACTTCTGCGACAACGAACTCAAATGGGCTGGCAATCCCATGGCTCTTGACGGCTCCGGACTCTTCAACACCGTGATGAAAAAACGTGCCGGACACACCGCCAAAATCGCACTGATAAAATTTATCCGTGAGAAAGCCAACAACAACATTGATGAATTCAATAAATTCTGGGGAACAAACTTCAACAGCTTCGACGAGATAGCAAATGCGAAAGCTCTCGACCACAAAACTCCGGAACAGCTCGAAGTCAAAAAGGGATTCCTCGCTCTTGCGGCTGACACCTACTTCAAAACTATCCGTGACAGCATCAAAGAGATCGACAAAAACCATCTCTTCCTCGGATGCCGCTATGCAGGAGTCTATCAGGCGCACGAAATCATCTGGAAAGCCAATGCCAAATACTGCGATGTCGTCACCTTTAATATGTATCCCACTTTCGACCGTGTACGCAATCAGATGTACGGCAAAGACAGCACCATGACCGAAATTTTCGACCGTCTCTACAAACTCTGCGGCAAGCCGATGATGGTCACCGAGTGGGCGTTCATGGGGCTCGACAGCGAACTGCCGTGCACCATCGGTGCCGGTCAGAGGTTCTACACACAAGCGGAGCGTGCCGAAGCGGCAAAACTCTTCTACAAACTCATGCTCAGTCATAAATCCGTCATCGGTTCGGTCTGGTATCAGTTTGCCGACAGTCCGCAGCAGGGTATCCGCCGCAAGTTCCCGGAAAACAGCAACTACGGAATCTTCAACAAGTACGGAAAACCCTATCGTGAGCTGGTCGAGGCGTTCAAGGAGGTCAATCAGGATATTGATGCGGCAAGAGAGTATATCCACGTTCCCAACCAGGTAAAACCAGTGGGAAATCTCTACAATCAGTTCAACTTGCGCACTCCGTCGGAAGCCAGCAAAAAGATGGTGGTGAAAGTTACGAAAAACACGTTCAAGATAGGCAACGGTACTATTTCCATAAGCAGTATGCCTGACAAAATGATCAAATATGTCATGAACGGCAAGCGTATCGGTCAGATCTGCTGCACGCTGCACACCAACGACAAGAAACACGAATTCACCCGGCTCAAAAAAATCAAAAACATCAAGGCTGTCCGTTTACAGAACGGAGTTGAGCTTTCCTTTACCGGAGATACATCGAGTCCGAACGGAAATACCGAAGTCAAGGTGAGATTTTTCGTTCCGGCAAAGGGCACTTACGTTATCGGAGAGTTTCTTGAGGCGAAGAACACCGGAAAACACTCCATCGGAGTTGAGGGATTTTATTTCAAAATGTTTGCCAACTTCAACTTTTACCCGCCCTGCCCCGATATCAAAGGCACCCGCTCGACCAGTTTCGATGCGATAGCCTACGAGAGCGAATCGACCCAGTACTTCGGATGCGCCCGCAGTTTCAGCCGCTTCGGTCTGGCTCATTTTTACCGCAAAGAGCTGGGAACAAGAATAGATGCAGAGCATGAGTTTTACAAGACTCTCGCTCCCGGAGAGGTATTCAAGCCGGCATATCCCGCTTACCTCTTCTTCCACGGCGGAAAAGGAGCTCACATCAAGGTATCCAATCAGCTGAGAAGAGCTGACATGAAATAAGTTGTTCAACTGTAAAAAAGGCATCTCCTGCACGGGGGATGCCTTTTTTATATTACCGTATCAGTTTGATTTTTCTCCACGCTCCTGAGCGGAAACGCAAAGTTACCAGAACCGCTTCAACGGCGCAAGTCGTGACTTCGACCATCCAGATGGTAATGGCTGAAAATCCGGCTTCGACAAGAATGAGTGCCGTCACAGCTTTGGCTATTGCGCAACTGCTGCAAATTATCATCATTGCAAGCGTATCGCCGGAACCCCGGAAAGCTCCGCAGAAAACCTGAGTTGTGGCATCAGAGACTCCGAAAAGCGACATTATCATCAGCAGTTTGACCGCAAGAGCTGAAACATCGGCAAAATCCACTCCTGACTGCACATCAGGAGCAAAGAGTTCAGCCAGAGACTCCGGCACGGATAAGTAGAGCGTAATACAGCACACCATGTAGAGCATCGCCATTCTCAACACCCGGTAAACACTGCGCTTGGCAGGATTTGTCCGTCTTGCTCCGATAAAATTGCCGACGATGATTGCGGTAGTTTCAGAAAATCCCAGCAGGGGAAGAAAGACTATACAATTTATGGCAAGAGCTATATTGCTTGCAGCAAGGGCGACTTCACCTATTCTGCCGACGGCGATGAGCAGGATATTGAAACTGCCGAAAGTACAGAAAACCTGAAGTCCGGCAAGCGTACCGAAGCGGAGCAGTTTTTTGGGAATATCAAAGTCAAATCGTTTGAAATTTCTGGTGCGGTAACTTTTCTGGTCAACCAGAAGGAACACGCTCATTATCACTGCAAAGTTGATTAGCATTGATACCGATGTTGCCAATCCTGCTCCGAAAATCCCCCAGCGGGGAAGCCCGAACTTTCCGAAAATCATAGCGTAATTGAGCAATATATTTACTGCGCATCCGGCGACATTGATTATTGCGACTACTTTGGTCTTTCCCCTGCCCGAAAAAAAGGCGTAGAGCGGAGAGCTGACACATTGCAGCAATCCGCAGGGTGTGAGCGCAAGCAGATATATTTTTTCCAGACGGATAAGCTCATCAGAGTGACCGCTGAAATGTTCAATGATCCAGCAGCCTGCAAAGGGAATTATTACTGTCATCACCAACCCCACGGCAAGGGCGGAATAAAAAGCACTCCATGCGGCGGTAACGCAGCTGTTTTTTCTTCCTGCCCCGTGAAGCTGGGATATGATGGCTCCGGTAAAATTCGAGGTGACGGTGAAAAAGCTGAAAAGCCAGAAATAGAGGTTTCCTCCCACCGGAGCCGCTGACATCTCGAGAGTTGAACTGCGGGAAAGAAATATACGGTCGGATACCGACATCACGGTAAAACTCGCATTCATCAGTATCAGCGGATAAGCGATCTTCCAAATCGCTCCGTAACCGCCGGAACAGGTGAACTCCTCACGGCTGAACCAGTTGAAAAACATTTTGAAAATTTTATTCATCACAAAACTCCATACAAAAAATGAGCGCAATTTCAGCAAGAAAATCACGCTCATATAAAATAGCTTGTATTTGTGTTATTGCAAGCTCTCAACCGGCAAAAGCCTGATAATTGAGTTTCTCAAAAACCTCGAGCATCATATCCGATGCCTTGTCGATGTTATCCATGATGTACTGTTTGGAGTCAGCCGCCTCAAAGTTGTTGGCGTACAACTCAGGAGCTCTTTTGAAAAGATTGCTTGCGGCGTACTGCCCCGCCTCTCTGGCGATGCGTGTCCACATATTGACACGGATAACTCCGTCACCGGGAAGTCCGGCAAACTCTTTTGTATCAAGGGAGCTTGTTCCGTGCAGCACAAGCATCGGTTTGCCGAGGGCTGAAGTCAATTCCTGCGCCCGCTCTTTCAGGTACTTGGAATTGGTGTGTGCCGCCTGCTGCTCCGTTCCGAGGTCGGCAACAAGGAAATCGACGTTGGTCGCTTTGATGTACTCCACCGCACGCTGAGGATAATCGTCGATGGCGGCATCTGTTTTACCGTGGATATTGCTTACGCTCAACTCCTCCATGATACCCTCAACCAGCAGTTTTTTTCCGTAATTTGCAACGTATTCTGAAGTAAGGCGGCGATTCTCTTCCGGAGTTCTGGTCTGGGCATCGAACATCGCTGATGCCAGATACTCACTGCCCTCAGTCAGAGCCCAGATATCCACCTCGGGGTCGGCGTGGTCGAGGTGGGGAAGAACCTCGATATTGGCGTAGGGAGAACCGGGAGTGTTGCACAGCACTTTGAGATTTTCCATCACGCTGATAAATCCGAGCCGGGCATCGGCACTGCGGGTTATACGCTGAGCCTGCGCCATGTAGCGGTAGTTGAAGGTCATCGAAACTGCCACGGGAACTTTTTCCACCTGATATTTGTCGCAAAACTTTTTGGCGGCGAGCAGGATGGCTTCGGTGTTCCAGTGACTTGCGGTTCCGAAAATCGGCATCGATGCGCCTTTTGAGCGCACGTTTTCTATAACTTTCAACGCATTGCTGCGTCCGGTAATAACAGGCATTTTCAGTACTCCAGATTTTTCTTGATTTCGCTGAGTGTGGGAGTCGCAGGGTCGAATGCGAGGTTGTCGCAGTAGCGGCAGAACTCATAGAACACAGCCGAGGTGCTGCCGTAAGCTCCGGCAATATGGTGGATGTAGGGACCTTCGACGATTTTGCGTTCCCAGTACGGCCAGTCGGCAACTTTGACATAGCAGTAAGTTCCGAGGTTGTAGGGACCGGGAATAACATCACCCTCACCTGAAAAGAGAGAATACTTGCCATTTATGCCATCGAAACGGATGAGTGAAACGTGTCCGTCTTTAAGCTCCCAATCGCAGACTCCGGGAGCGTGACTGGGGAGAACGAAGTGGTTTCCGACCCGGCGGGCGTTTTTGGCAAGACTGGCGGGAAACGGTCCGCAGTGCCAGAGAAGCTCGGCGTTGTCATCCCCGGGGTGGCGAATGGTGAGGTCGGCAAGAAAAACCGGCTCACGGTTGAACTGGGCTGATTGAAGCATGAGCGAACTTACCGTACCGGGAATATCAGCTTCACATCCTATCGGAAACATCTCGTCGGCAAGCAGACTGTTGACGTAACAGGGACAAATTCCGATCTCGTACTGCATGGAATCCCAACACTGGATGGATGCCGCACTGACATTCTCTGACTCCGCCCATTTTTTTATCGAAATATAGAGAGCCGCAAGTTTCTCAGGCACATCCTCAGCCTGTCCTGCGGCAAACTGAGCAGTACGTTTTACCAGCTCGACCGCCTCTTTCAATTCAGCGTCTGGCGAAGCAAGGCGGCTGCGCACGTCACGGTAGATGGCAGAAGGATCAACCGGAATAGTCTGTATCCCGAACTGCTCGAGCAGCTCGCTCTCATTGGCGATGACCGAATAAAAGTCACGGGGACGGCTGCCGATTTGACCGATACGTGCGTTACGGAAATTTTTCAATACATTGGCGGCGGCAATAAAGTTCAAAAAGCCCTTTTTGAAAACTTCATCGGTCACTCTGGAAGTGAGGATATAGGTGAATTTGACTCCGAAACGCTGCAAAACCTTGCTGGTGGCAAATATTCCGCACTGGCTGTCACGAAGACGTGAACCATCCGGTTCCGGAGCTGCATCACGGGGAGCCCAAATAAGCAGAGGTTTGTTGATACTGCGGGCGGCAAGAGCAACGGCTCCCTCGCACCCGAAGTTGCAGTGAGGCGCAAAAACCGCATCGACCTCTTCGGAAGTGAAACGCTTTGCGACAACGGCTGCCTCATCCTCGTTGAACAGGAGCCCCTCGCTGTTCAGAAACTCAAGATCAACTATTTTTATTTCCGGAGCAAGCTGTTTTATTGCGTCGAGGGTCTTTATTTTCTCTTTGAATGACTCCTCTTTGGAGAAAAATGCCCGGCGGGTGGGCATATATCCGAGAACAAACTCTTTTTTCATAATAAAACTCCTTTTTTTGAATGTGTCTGAATGCGCTTTGTGTTTATAATACACCACAAGTTGACACGAGTCAAGTATTTTTTGAATAAAAAGCCGTAATTTTTTCTTGAAAAAAATCGTGTGCGTGCTAAAGTAAAGTAAAAAGTATAACTATTCAGGATAAACATGGTAACTGTTAAAGATATAGCCAACGCCGCCGGAGTTTCACGCTACACGGCAAGCAAAGTGATAAACAATGCTCCCGGAGTGACTCCGGAAACAAGAGAGCTCGTACTGAAAACCTGCCGTGAACTCGGGTATATCCCCAATCTGAATGCAATAAGTCTCGTGCGGGGCAACTCAAACCTCATCGGAGTCATCGTTCCCTACATCACAGACGGCTTTTACAGTATGCTGCTCGAAGAGATGGAAAAACTCTTTTCCGCCGCAGGATTTCAGCTGATATACAAGTCGAGCTACAATGAAACAGAAAGTGAGTCAAAGGCTATCACTGCGCTGCTTTCGCTCAAAGTTGAGGCTCTGCTGATCGTTCCCGTGGTCAAAGAGCCGGATTTGGAAATGCACGCACTCGCCGAAAAAAACACTCACGTCATCTATCTTGACCGTCCGCTTTCGGATGAGTGTTATTCTATTCTCAATGACAATTTTCAAAGTGCCGTCACCATGACCAACCATCTGCTGACCAAAAGCAAAGACGTCGTTTTTCTCGACAGCTTTTACGGAGCGGATAATCCGGCAGCTCTCGAACGCAGAAAAGGTTACGAAACCGCAATGAAAGAACATGGCTTGACTCCCCGTATAATTCCGGCAGGCAACTCGTCGGTCATGCAGGATAATGAGTATTACGCATGGGAAAAACTCTCAGCCTTCTTCTCTTCGGGCAAGAGCTGCGGAGCAATTTTCTGCGTCACCGATGCCGCGGCTTTCGGTGCGGCAAGAGCGGCAAGAGAGGCGGGATTTACTCCGGGGAAGGATATCTTTATCGGAGGGCACGACAACTTGCGTTTCGGAGCATTCGCTCAAGTTCCCCTCACCACCATGGCACAGCCGGTTGCAGGAATATGTCAGGAGGCTCTGAGGATGGTGAAGCTGTTGACTTCCGGTAAAACTCCTCAAAAGAAAAAAATCGTACTGCCATCTCAACTTGTAGTCAGAGGATAGCACAAATATAGCAAAAAAAATGAAAAATCCCGCTTGCCTGATGAACGTAAAAATGCTATATTATAAGAGCAAAAATAAATTTCAGGATTTTTCAAAATGTCTCAAAATAAAAGGTGGCGTCTTATCACCCTGCTTGGCATGGTGTCGCTGATGTATTTTTTTGTAAATCTTCAACGCTCAGCTATTCCCGGAGCACTTTTCAATCAGCTGCAGAAAGAGTTCGACCTCTCCACCTCGGGAGTTGCCGCACTGGGCTCGGGTTTCACCTACGTTTACGCAACTGCCCAGCTGCTCGTCGGGCTGATCATAGGAAAACTCGGCTGGGTCAAAACTGTGAGAGTCGGAGGTTTGCTGTTTTCCGCCGGAGCTCTGCTTTTTCCGCTTGCCGCAAACTATCCTGCCGCTTACATCTGCCGGCTTCTAACCGGTGCCGGTGCCGGATGTCTGTATTTGAGTGCAGTTCAAATGACGATGGAAATTTTCCCGGAAAAGTTCAGCATGGTGTTGGGAATAAACCTCATCATCGGTTTTGCCGGTGGCGTTGCCGCCAATGCTCCATTGATTGCAGTTGAGGAAATTTTCGGTTGGAAAAACGTTCTGCTCGCCGTCGGAGCAGCTCTTACTGCGCTTTATCTTGCGTGGTGTTTACTTTCGATCGGAACAACTCCTTCAGAGAAAGAGGCAAGCCAGAAGTTCGGCTCGCTCAAAAACGTGCTTTCAAAACGAAGCAACTGGTATATCTGGATTTTCAACTGGGTCAACTTCGGACTCTATTACGTCATCTATACCGTGATCGGCAAAAAGTATCTCGAAGATTTCGCGCACTTCACCCCGGGACGTGCCGCAATGATCGTTTCCACTGTCGGTATCATCGCAGCGTTTTCAGGAGTTGTCCAGGCATACCTGAGCGGTCTCTGCGGCGACCGCAAAGCGGTTTTCTGCCGGGGAGCGACACTCATTTCACTGGCTGTCTTTACCGGTCAGCTGGTGATGCTGACAACGACCCGTGTTCCGATGGCGTGTGCAATACTGTTCTGTCTGCTCGCAACCACCGCCACCATGTCTGCCCTGACCATTCCGCTGCTCAAAGAGAGCAATGAAAACAGCGATTTCGGACTCGCCGCAGGAATGATGAACTTCGGAAACTACATGGCAGTCGCAGTATTCGGAGACCTCGCCGGTTTCCTCGTCGGACTCTATCCGGCACAGGTCATAAACGGTGTCAAGGTGTACGGGAACTCAAGCTACATCGCTCTGTTTGCCGTGCTTATCGTCTTTATCGCTCCGGCAATGACTTGTGCATGGCTGATAAAAGACAGAAAAAGTTGAGTTTTTGTTTGGCAATAATTGCCGCAACAGCTTGAAAATTGATTATTGTGTGCTATATTTTATAAATTGCCGCATATGTATATGTGACAAGACGAAAGTTTTTAAGAGCGAAAAAGCCAAAATAATATAAGGAGATATCAAAATGGCAGTTCCGAAAAGAAAAACTTCCCGTGCGCAGCGTCGTCAGCGCAAAGCCGCAAACCGTTACGAGGGTGTCCAGGCAACATTCTGCACCAACTGCTCTGCTCCCGTGATGCCGCACCGCGCCTGCAAAGCCTGCGGTTTCTACGATGGCAAACAGGTTCTCAACGTCGAAGCCTGATGATTGATTAAAAGCCGTATCAAGTAACTTTGATGCGGCATTTTCGATTATGAAAATAGCAGTTGACGCAATGGGTGGCGATTACGCCCCCGGTGTAGTAATAGAGGGATTGACCCTCGCTCTTGAAGCGTATCCTGAGTACGACTACGTTCTGGTCGGGCACGAGGAAAAGATACGCTTCTATCTTGACAAGTATGGTCTTGCCGATAATCCTAAAATATCAATTGTCCATGCTGCCAGTGTCTGCGAGATGTCAGACCCCTCAACGATATCGCTGCGCCAGAAGAAAGACTCAAGTATTACCGCCTGCGCAAGACTGCTCAAAAGCAAACAGGTCGATGCCATGGTCACCCCCGGACACACCGGAGCGACTGTTGCTGCGACCAAAGTCATACTCCGTTCACTGCCCGGTGTTGACCGTCCTGCACTTGCCGCCTGCATGCCGGCTCAGGAGGGGCGTTTCCTGCTGGTAGATGCCGGTGCAAACCCCGATTGTACTCCGCTCAATCTGCTCCAATTTGCGATCATGGGCGGAATTTATGCCGAATATCTTCTTAAAATCAAATCACCGAAAATCGGTCTTCTGAGCGTCGGCGGTGAGGATAGCAAAGGCAGTGAACTTACCAAAGAAACATTCAAACGCATGGGCGAATTGCCAATCAATTTCGCCGGAAACGTCGAGGCAGACTCGGTGTTCGAGGGCGCCGCAAATGTGCTCGTCAGTGACGGCTTCGCCGGAAACGTTCTGCTCAAAGGTGCTGAGGGTCTGGCAAAAAGCACTATCCACTGGCTTAAACTCGTTCTCAGTAAAAACGCCATCCGTCTTATCGGCGCAAGTTTGGCAAAAAATGCTTTCCGTGAACTCAAGGCTTTCGGTTCCGCCGACGAAATCGGAGGAGCTCCCCTGCTCGGAGTCAACGGTATCGTAATCATTGGTCACGGCTCTTCAAATCCCAAAGCCGTACTCAACGCCATCAGAGTCGCAGGCGACTGCGTCAAATTCGGTCTCAACGATATGATCGTCGAGCGGATCAAAGCTGCCGGAGTTGAGTTCGGTGCGGAATCCGCCGGTTAATTTCACACACCTCCTGAACATCGGGGGGAAATATCTTGGAGTGCAACTATGAGTATTAAAATTGCCGGAACCGGTTCCTATATTCCCGAGCGGATACTGACCAATGCTGATCTTGAGAAAATGGTGGATACCAACGATGAATGGATCCGCACCCGCACCGGAATTTCCGAACGCCACCTCGCCGCTCCCGACCAGGTCACCAGCGACCTCGGCGCCGAGGCGTGCCGCAAGGCTCTCGAAGCCGCCGGTGTCGATGCTTCCGAGGTCGGAGCAGTCATTGTTGCAACCTGCACTCCTGATTACACATTCCCCAGCACTGCGGCGAACATTCACCGCAAGCTGCAGCTCAACAAGGCTTTCTGTTTTGACCTCTCAGCCGCCTGCTGCGGTTTTCTCTCTGTACTTGAGACCGCCTGCGGAATCATGATGGCAAACAAAAAATACCGCTATGTGCTTGCCGTCGGTGCCGAGAAGCTCTCGACCATCGTCAACTGGGATGATCGCAGCACCTGTATCCTCTTCGGAGACGGTGCAGGAGCGGTACTGCTCGAAAATGTCGATGACGGTGACAACACCGGACTCATCGCAAGTGATATGAACACCGACGGAAACTGGTCGGAAATCCTCAAACTCCCCGGCGGAGGAAGTGTCAATCCTCCCAGTGAGAGAACTATTGCTGAACATCTGCACGGTATTCACATGCAGGGGCAGGAAACTTTCAAGCTCGCTGTCAACGCCATTGTCAGCGCCTGCCGCACGGTGGAGTCCGAAGCCGGAATTTCCATCCGCGACGATGTAAAGCTGGTCATTCCCCATCAGGCGAATATCCGAATCATTCAGGCTGTCGCCAAGCGTTTGGATATTACCGATGAGCAGGTCATCGTCAACATCAACCGTTACGGCAATACCAGTGCCGCATCCATTGCCATCTGTTTTGATGAAGCGGTACGCACCGGCAGACTCCAGAGAGGCGACCTCGCCCTGCTCGCCAGCTTCGGCAGCGGACTTGTCTGGGGCGCACAGCTTATCCGTTACTGACGGAGAAAACAGCTATGTCAAGGGATAATTTTATCAGCGACAACTTGATAAATATCCGTGAGAGTCTGCGCAAAGAACAAAGTGCGCAGGCGATTGACTCCGCCGCTTCAAACGGAACTGAAACACAAACTCACGAACCGGCAAAAAGAATGCCGTCGGAATTGCCTGCGCCTGCTCCGAGAATGCAGCTGAGAGCTCCTGAACTCGACCGTGAACGAAGGGAACTTATCGGCAGAATAAGGAGAGACTACACCCTTACCGCCGCCGAACTCGAACAGATGGATATTGCCAGAAAAGAGGCTGCCGTATTTATGGAGTTTCTCGCAAACCAGCAGAACACTCTCGAAAAACTCGACCTCGACCGGAGCGACATCTCAAGAGAGCTCGACCGTCTCGCATGGGAGTATTATCAGCGTTCAGGCAGATGGCGTGCCTTTTCTTCCGGAACAGCGCAAAAAGAGAGTTCAGAACAGACTCACACAACAGTCCGCACCGGAAGCCGCCTCACCGCTGCTGCAATCATCATCTCAGCTCTGTTGATAAGCGGCACTATTCTGGCTGTATTTCTCTGAAAAGAGACTTTTACTTTGCCATATCGATCGTTATGGTGTGGTTTCCGCTTTTTTGCGGTTTGGAGTGGTCAAGCTGTATTTTCCAGAGCTTGCCCCAGCGTTCCCGGAGCTTTGGATCGGTCATTTCAAACTCTTCTAATGAAAGGACTCCGCTATCCACAGACAGTTTGAATTTTCCAAGTTTAACTTCGGTATCAGAGATTTTTTCTGCTTTGATTTCCGAAAGAAATGTGCATGAGACCCTGTATTTTCTGCCGCATGACCACGAGTCGGTTATTTGGAAACGCCCTGTGTTTCTGTCGAAAGAAAAATCACGCTTTACGCTTTCAAGTTCGAGTTCGTCTGAATAAGTTCCCTGAGCCTCTATCGAACAGCTGACGATGCCGTTTTCATCCTTGAACCCTATGTACTGAGGCTCTTTTCCCTCGCCGTGCACCTCACCGACACCATCGAAGAGCGGCATGTTGTGTCCACGGGCATTACATACGATATTGTCGTAGCGTTCAGCACTGAAATAACTGCGGTCATAAGTTGGCGAACCGAGGTCGCAAACAAGGAATTTTCCATCATGAGCAATGACAAAGTGCCCGACATCATTGTGGTTGTGACACTCGTTATTGCTTCCGCCTTTGAACCCGAATCCTGTTTTTCCGCAGCGTCCGGCAAGATATCCGCGGGAGCGGTAGAATTTTGTGCTGTCAGACAAACTCTTCCAATCCGCACCGGGAACATAAAACAGTTCCAGAAGGTTGCCAAGAAGCGCAGAGTGCCACATGTGACCGTATTTCCACAAAACTTTTTCGCTTTTGAAATAATGGAATACCTGTTTGGCGAAGTATGCGATATTTTCGTCATTCAGCCTCCGGGCAAGCAGAGTAAGCAACCCGCATGGAATATCATCAACTTTATTGCTGCTGTCGGAGTAGGAAAAGAAAACATCTTTTCCCAGATTGACTTCGGCAATATAACCTATCATCGCCCGCAGCTTTTTATCTTCATAGATGTCAACAGAAAGAACTCCGGCACTTATTGCCTGTTCAATAAAGCGGCACAACTCGACCGGACTGTGTGCCCAATATCCGGGACCCTCGTCGCACGCACCATCATCGGAGTACCGTTGGTAGAAGAGATCGTTTATTCCGGCAAGTTTGCGGATAACTTTTTCCAATCTTTCCGGATCATCTTCAAGTGCTGTAAGAGCAGCTCCCATCAAGTTGCAGCTGCACCATGAAGACCAGTTATTGATTCCGCTGTACCAATGGTCGGACTCATCAGACTCCAATCTGACTATCAGGCGGTCGATGATATTTTTACGGACTCTGTCAACGAGGGTCGCAGAAAATGCGGCAAGCTCTGTTTCCATGAGATCGAGAGTAAACGCAAGCAAAAGTCCGGTCTGGGTGGCAAAAAGGTCGTTGCGGCTGTACCTGTACGACGGAAGTACATCACCTTTATCCCGCACATGAGCGGGAATAGTCCAGCAGGGCTCGGAACAGATTGCCCAGATATAATCAACGATGCGATTGATATATACACCTTTCCCGTCGAGGCACTCTGCCAGCACCAGTGTTTCCAGATTGTACCTGATGGCAAAATAAGTTTTTTGGTAGATGGAGCGGTTTCCGTTTTGAAGATACAAAGCGAACTCACTTGCTCTCAGCTCTGGAATGGGCGATTTATTGATTTTCACGGCCTGTTTTCTGATTGCAGAAACCATATCTCTCAACAGAGGATCTGAGGCGACACAACTCCATGCGGCACGGTCACTGCATTGAGGAAACATCTGTTTACGTTTTACAGGAAATGAAAGTCTTGATGATAAAAAGCCACCGGATTTATTTTGCATTTTCAACCTCTTCACGATATTTTTTAAGATATCATCATTCAACCATTGAAAAATCGGAATAAGATACCATATACTGAGCTGTTTTTCAAGTCTGAATCATATTTTTTTTGACTTTTGCTATTTACAAATCGCAGTTGCGTGCTATATTAACTGAGAACACCAAATTGTTTCAACAACAAATAAAGGAAAAGAAAAATGGCACTTGTTTCTCTCAAGGAAATCCTTGCCGATGCAAAACAGCGCAACTATGCTGTTCCGATGTTCGATGTGACCAATGTTGAGATGATGCAGCAGGTCATCCGCACTGCTGAGGAGCTCAGAGCTCCCGTTATGTTCGGAGCGATTCCCGCCGATATCGCCGGAGCAAACTTTGATTACTGGTGCGACGGAGCATTCCGTGCTGCGCTTACCGCAAATGTTCCCGTCTGCATCCACCTCGACCATGCTCCCGGCCTCAAAGAGATAGTCCGCTGCGCCGAGCGGGGATTTTCCGGCGTGATGATCGATGCTTCGACCCAGCCCTTCGAGAAGAACGTGGAAATCACCAAAGAGGTCTGCGACCTCATGCACAGACGCGGAATTTCCGTCGAGGCTGAACTCGGACACGTTGCCACCGGCAAAATCGGTTACGGCGGCGCAAGCGAGAGCGGAAACGCCGACAGCGAGCCCATCTTCACCGATCCCGAAGAGGCGGCAAAATTCATCGAGCTCACCGGAGCCGATGCACTGGCTGTTTCCATCGGAACCGCCCACGGTGTCTATGATACTGCTCCTGAGCTCCAGATCGGCAGACTTGCCGAAATCCGCAAGGCTTGTGATGTTCCGCTCGTGCTCCACGGCGGAAGCGGCACTCCCGACGACCAGGTTGCCGATGCAGTCGCCAACGGCATTTGCAAAATCAACATTTACAGCGAACTTTGCATAGCCTGGAACACAGCCATCCGTGATATGCTCGCCAAACAGGTCACCATGTCCTGCTGGGTCAGCAAGGGTCTCTATGCCGGAATGGAGGCAATGATCCCCGTGCTTGAGCGCAAGATCAAACTCTTCAAAGCTGAAGGCAAAGCATAATATCGCTTAAATCAGCAGAAAATACAGCACCGGAACAATTTGCGATTGACTTTGCAAAGTTCCGGTGCTATATTATATATTGTCTGTAAATATACAACAGACTTTAAGATGGTTCCGGTTCCGCACGGTGCGGTTTTCCGGAAAGTATTGTAAACAACTTAACCAACAACAAAACAGAAACAACCAAATTATGCAAGAGAACAAATTCGAGGACGCCTTTCTGGATTTCAGCGGAATGCCCGAGTCAATGGAAGACCTGCTGAAGACCACCGAAGAATCCAACGCCATCACCAAAGGCAAAATCGTCAAGGGCAAAGTTGCCCAGAAGCGTCCTGACGGCGCCCTGATCGACATCGGCTACAAAGCCGAGGGTTTCGTGCCCGCCTCTGAATTCATGAACTACGACGAGATCAATGTCGGCGACGAAATCGACGTTTACCTCGAGGAGATTGAGAACCGTCAGAACATGCCGACCCTGAGCCTCGAGAAAGCCTATTCCATCAAGGCATGGGACCGCATCACCACCGAGTACGGCGAGGGTCACATTGTCAAAGGTATCATGCGCCACAAAGTCAAAGGCGGCATCATGGTCGATGTCGAAGGCTTCCCCGCCTTCCTGCCCGGCAGCCAGCTTGACGTGGGTCCGGTACGCAACCTCGATGATTACATCGGTCAGGAATATGATGTCAAGATCATCAAGATCAACATCGAGCGTCACAACATCGTCGTTTCACGCCGCGAGCTGCTCGTTGAGAGCCTCAAGGATCAGCGCAGCAAGCTGATGGCTGAAATGCAGATCGACGAGCTCCGCAAAGGTATCGTCAAAAACATCACCGACTTCGGTGCCTTCATCGACCTCGGCGGCGTTGACGGTCTGCTCCACATCACCGATATTTCATGGGGAAGAATCTCTCACCCCTCCGAAGTCCTGCACGTTGGAGACGAGCTTGAAGTCGTCATCATCGGCATCGACAAGGATAAAGAGCGTGTCTCTCTCGGTCTCAAACAGAAGACCCGCAATCCGTGGGAAGATGTTATCGCCAAGTATCCCAAAGCCAGCACTGTCCGCGGCAAAGTCGTCAACATCATGCCCTATGGTGCTTTCATTGAGCTCGAGACCGGCGTTGAGGGTCTGATCCACGTCTCAGAGATGAGCTGGACCAAGCGTGTCAACAAACCCGGCGACGTTCTCGCCATCGGCGATGAGGTCGAGGCTGTCGTTCTCGACATCGATCGTGACAGCCGCAAGATCTCTCTCGGACTGCGTCAGAAAGAGCGCAATCCGTGGGAGGCTCTGGCTGAGAAGTATCCCAAAGGCAGCCGCATCACCGGTAAAGTCCGCAACATGACCAACTACGGTGCCTTCGTTGAGATCGAAAACGACATCGACGGTATGGTTCACGTTTCCGATATGAGCTGGACCAGAAAAATCAACAACCCCAACGAGGTTCTCAAACCCGGTCAGGAAGTTGAAGTCGTCATCCTCGAGATCAACCCCGAGCAGCAGCGCATCTCTCTCGGTCTCAAACAGATCGAGGAAGATCCCTGGGCTGATATCGCCAACCTCTACAAGGTCGGCGACGTCGTTACCGGCAAAGTCTCCAAAATCACCGCTTTCGGTGCTTTCGTTGAGCTTTCAAACAAAATCGACGGACTCATCCACATTTCACAGCTTTCACGTGACCGTGTCGAGAAGGTCAAAGACGTTCTCAAGATCGGTGACGAGGTCGAAGCCCGTGTCATCAAAGTTGACACCGATGAGCGTCGTATCGGTCTCTCAATCAAGGCTGTCACCGAGAACTTCACCGACGAGGATCTCAAAGCAGCTGAGGAAGAGTACACCGCAGCTCTCAAACCCGGCGAGGACATGGTCAACATGGGTGAAGCCATGGATGCCCTTTCCGGACTGAAATTCGAGTAATTTCACTCCTCAACGCCGGAGGGTCTCAACAGACCTTCCGGCGTTTTTTCTTTTGAAAATTCCAAAACAAAGTCCCAAACAACAGACAGGACAAGCCGGATAAATGAAAAAAATCCTTTTCAGGCTCCATCGGCAAGGCATCGTAAAAAGCGTCGAAGCGTGGCAGAAGCGCGGAGGCGAGCGTGCCATCATCATCATTCTTGCGTTTATCATCGGAGCTCTGGCTGCGTGTGCGGCTGCTGTTCTGCACACGCTGGTTTCCAAACTTGACCAGCTCGGTCTTTTTATCAGTTCCATACAAATCGAAAACTCCCGGCCGTGGTACTGGATCGCCCTTACTGCACTCATTCCGCTTGCCGGTTTGCTGATATCGTTCATAATCCAGAAAACTCTCGGAGGCAGGCTTTACGCAAAAAGTCTGAGTCCGCTTATTCTTGCGCTGTACCGCCGGCGCAACAGTATTCCGTTCCGTGATTGTTTCACCCATTTGCTCTCAAGCGGATTTGCCGTGGGCTTCGGAGGCTCCGCAGGTCTCGAAGCTCCGAGCGTGCTTACCGGTGCCGCCATCGGTTCAAACACTTCCGCCCTGCTCGGCATCGACCGCAAGCAGAGAAATCTGCTGATCGGCTGCGGTGCGGCAGGAGCTATTTCCGGCATCTTTTCAAGTCCTATCGGAGGCGTGCTTTTTGCCGTTGAGGTGCTGCTGCCTGAGTTCAGCGTTTCCTCGCTTGTGCCCATGCTGATATCCAGCGCAACGGCTATGGTGGTATCACGGCTCATCACCTCAGGACACAGTCCGCTCATGTTCGCCAACGACCAGGTATGGGTGGATAATGCCATTCCGTTTTACTTCCTGCTCGCCATTTACTGCGCTTTCATCGGAGTTTATGTCATAAGAACCGCTTCTGTACTAGGAGCAAAACTCAAAAGCAAGCTCCCCAACGCCAAGCATCGTGTGTTCATCGCAGGAGTTATTCTTTGTCTGATACTGTTTATTTTCCCGACACTCCGCGGTCAGGGTTACGCCGTCATCGAGATGCTGTTCAGGGGAGACACCCAATCTCTTTGCAGAACATCAGCCATTCTTCAATTTATTCCGGCACCGGTACTGCTAGGAGTCATTCTCACTGCCGGACTCCTGCTCAAAGTCATCGCTTCGGTGCTCACAGTTGAGGGTGGCGGAGACGGAGGTATCTTCGCTCCCAGCATGGTCATCGGAGCGTTTTCAGGCTTCACCTTCGCCCGTTTGATAAATCTGCTCGGATGGGTTCAGCTCTCCGAGGCAAACTTTGTCGTCGCAGGCATGTGCGGAGTATTCACTGCGGTAATGAAAGCTCCGCTCACGGGAATATTCCTCATTGCCGAAGTCACAGGAGGATACAGACTGCTGGTTCCGCTCATGATCGTTTCAGCGGCAAGCTGGTTCATTTCACGCATGATAGAACCTTACTCAATCTATCGAAAACCGCTGGCTGAAAGTCACCTGATGGTTGATGACAAAGATCAGGCGATGCTCAAAAGAATTCCGGTACGTCTTGCTGTGAACACCGGGTTCCAGACACTTTCCATCGATGACACCGCCGCAAAAATCAACACATTGCTTCAGGATGTCGGCAAACGTGAAAACATCTATCCCGTGCTCGACAGAGACGGTAGATTTTGCGGAATTGTCCGGCTGGAAAAAATTCTGACCGCCATGCTCGACCCGGTTTTCTCCTCAACTCTCGTGGCTTACGACCTCATGGAAACTCCGAGAGGTGTTCTCTCGACCGATGATGATCTCGCCTGGGCGGTGGAAAATATGGAGCGGCACGATATGAAGGATTTACCCGTTGTCAACCGCCACGGCAGATTTGTCGGTTTTGTCTCTTACAATACTATTTTCCGAAAATACCGCAATCTGGTGAGAGAAACTGAAAGTTTCTGAGCTCAAATAAAAAAAATCACTTGAAATCAGTGCACTTTCGTTGTATATTTTTGACGGTTGATTATTTTTGTTCAACTTATACATTTTACGAAAGGAAATAACATCATGTCAAAAACTGCATTGATCACAGGAGCCGGACGCGGAATCGGCGCAGGAATCGCAATCAAACTCGCCTCAGAAGGTTGGAATGTCGCTATTTGCGACCTCAAACCGATGGAAGACGGCAAAGCCCAGTGCGCTGAACTCGAAAAACAGTACGGCATCAAAGCTGATTATTTCCGCTGTGACATTTCCAAAACCGAAGAGCGTCAGAAACTCGTTGACGATGTTATCAGCGTTTTCGGCTCTCTCGAAGCCCTCATCAACAACGCCGGAGTCGCTCCCAAAGTGCGTGCCGATCTGCTCGAAATGAGCGAGGAAAGCTATGATTTCGTTACCGGAATCAACCTGCGCGGAAGTTTCTTCCTCACCCAGCTGGTCTGCCGTCACTTCGCCGAGCGCAAATGCGGAACTGTCGTCAACATCGGCAGCTGCTCCGCAACCGTGGTCAGCACCAACCGTGGTGAGTACTGCATTTCCAAAGCCGGTGTCGCCATGTGCACCAAGCTCTTCGCCGCCAGAATGGCTGAGTTCGGAGTCAGCGTTTATGAGATCCGTCCCGGCGTCATCATGACCGAAATGACCAGCGTGGTCAAGGATAAATACGACAAGCTCATCGCTGAGGGTCTCACCCTGCAGCCCCGCTGGGGTTATCCCGAGGATATCGCCAAGACCGTTGCCATGATGCTGCGCGGTGATATCGGCTACTCGACCGGTCAGGTCATCGATGTCGATGGCGGAATGAACATTCAGAGACTTTAAGGGAAATAATTATCTATGAAAAAAGTCAATACTCTGGTCATCGGTACCGGTGCTTCAGGTCTTGCCGCTGCGCTCAGACTTCACGCTGAAGGAGTTACCGATCTTCTGGTCGTTTCAGAGGGTCTCAACCGCGGAACTTCCATCAACACCGGCAGTGATAAACAGACCTATTACAAACTCGGAATTTACGGCTCTGAGCCGGATGCTCCTGAGTTGATGGCGACCTCTTACTATGAAAACGGTGCGGCTCACGGAGATGTGGCTCTGGTCGAATCTTCGATGTCTCTGCGCTGTTTCATGAATCTGGTCAACCTCGGAGTTCCGTTCCCGAGCGACCACCTCGGTCAATTCATCGGCTACAAAACTGACCACGACCCCAAACGCCGTGCCACCAGCTGCGGTCCGTACACCAGCAAAGAGATGTGTCTTGCCCTTATCCGTGCGGTGAAAGCCGCAGGTATCACTGTGTGGGAAAAACGCACTGTCGCCGAACTCATCACCGTTGACAACCGTGCCGCAGGTGCAATCATTTTCGATAACACCAGTGAGCGTTTTGAAACTGTTCTTGCCGAAAACACTGTATTCGCCGTCGGCGGTCCGGGCGGACTCTACTCTCAGAGCGTTTACCCCGTCGGACACACCGGCGCCATCGGTCTTGCTCTCAAGCGCGGCGCAAAGGCTCAGGGACTGCCCGAGTCTCAGTTCGGACTTGCTTCAATCAAGTTCCGCTGGAACGTTTCCGGAACCTATATGCAGGTTCTCCCCCGCTTTATTTCCACCGATCAGGATGGAAACGATGCCCGTGAGTTTCTGCGTGACCACTTCGGCAGCGACAACGGTCTTTTGAACACTATGGTGTTCCTCAAGGGATATCAGTGGCCCTTCGATGTCCGCAAAGCTCCCGAGGGCTCTTCGATCATCGACCTGCTCGTTCACAAAGAGACTGCGGAAAAGGGACGCCGTGTCTGGCTCGATTTCCGCAGCAATCCCGAGGGTCTCGACTTCAACGCTCTCTCTGAAGAGGCGCACACCTATCTCGAGCGTTCCGGAGCTCTCTTCGGCACTCCGCTCGAGCGTCTCGAAAAGATGAACCCCGGAGCTATCGAACTCTATCGTGACCACAACATCGACCTCGCCACTGAGCCGCTGGAAATCGCAGTCTGCGCTCAGCACAACAACGGCGGTCTTACCGGAGACATCTGGTATCAGTCACCCAACATCAAAAACCTCTTCCCCATCGGAGAGGTCAACGGCTCTCACGGAGTCACCCGTCCGGGCGGAACTGCTCTCAATGCAGGTCAGGTCGGAGCTTTCCGCTGTGCCGAGTACATCGCCAAGATGTGCCAGACCGAGACTCTCGATACCGATGCTGCCGAGAAAGAGGCTGCCAAACTCATGGAATCCCTGGTCAAAAAACTCAACGGAAAACGTGACTGGCTGGCTGACCGCAAGGAGCTCCAGAACCGCATGACTCTCAATGCCGGACATCTGCGCTGCCCCGCAACTCTCGACAAGGCTCTGCGTGAGGCAAAGAGTCTGGTGCTCAAAATGGAAGAAGAGGGTTATCCCTTCTCAGCAGGTGAGCACGGACTCATCAACTTCCAGCTGGCATTCGCCCACTGGGGATATCTCTCAGCTATTAAGTTCCAGGCTGATGCCGGAGTCGGCAGCCGCGGTTCGGGTGCTATCATTGACGGGAATGGTAAAATCATGCCGGAAAATCCCGAATTCCGCAAAAAGGTGCTCGAGACCTGCTTTGAAGATGGCGACTTCACCCACCGCTGGGTCGATTGCCGTCCTATTCCTCACGAGGATGGATGGTTCGAGACCATCTGGGCTGAGTACCGCAACAAAGAGGTTTACAGCAAGTAACTTGCAATAGTTTACAACAATACGCCGTCAATACAGACGGCGTGTTCATTAAAATATAAAAGGTACAAAAATGAATTATCCGCGTATTCCGTCATTCAAAACGGCGGCAAGTTTCAGAGAACACCTCAAGGAAATCGGTGCGAACATCGAACTTGATGATGAGATCCTCAGCGCCAAAGATTCTCCGCTGGCTCAGAGCATTTCTTATCACGGTCACAACATCGGAAACCGCTGGTGTGTTCTGCCCATGGAAGGATGGGATTGTCTGCCTAACGGTGCTCCCAGTGAGTACACCCGCCGCCGCTGGATGAATTTCGCCACCAGCGGTGCCAAACTGCTCTTCGGATGTGAGGCTTGCGCCGTGATGAAAACCGGAAAGAGCAACACCCGCCAGCTGATGCTCACCGAGGAAACTTTCGATGCCATAAAACAGCTCCGTGAGGATATGGTCAAAGCTCACGCCGAAAAGTTCGGCACTGCCGACGACCTTTACATCGGCTTGCAGCTCACCCACTCAGGACGTTACAGCCATCCCAACGATGATGCCAAACTGGAATCAGTGACCGCTTATGAGCATCCGCTTCTGGATGAGAGATTTCACTGCAACGCCTCCAATGTGGTCAAAGATGAGGATATTCCGGAAATCGTTGCCCACTACGGCAAAGCGGCAAAGCTTGCTCAGAAAGCCGGTTTCGATTTCGTGGATATCAAGGTTGCTCACGGCTATCTCGGTCATGAGTTTCTCAGCGCATTCACCCGTCCGGGCAAGTACGGCGGCAGTTTCGAGAACCGCACCCGCTTCTTCAGGGAAATCGTCGAAGAGGTCAAAAAACAGGCTCCGGGGCTTGAGCTGGGTATGCGTTTTTCGATTTTCGACTGCATTCCGTTTGAACCCGGCAAAGACCGTGTCGGTATTCCAATGGAAAGAGGCGATGTCAAAGTCGGAAACTACAAGTACGCTTTCGGCGGTGACGGAACCGGTCTCGGTTATGATTTGACCGAACCCATCAAGTTCCTCGAGCTGGCTTCGAGTCTCGGAGTTGAACTCATCTGCACCACGGTTTGCAGTCCGTACTACAACCCGCACTTCCAGAGACCGGCATACTATCCGGTTTCAGACGGCTATCTGCCTCCGGAAGAGCCCATTCTCGGTGCTGCCCGTCAAATCAACGCTCTGGCTGAGGTCAAAAAGCATTTCAAAAACAGCAATATGCTCTTCATCGGAGCCGGTTACACCTGTCTTCAGGAGTATCTGGTAAACGTCGGTCAGGCGGCTGTACGCAAGGAGATCGTTGATTTCGTCGGCTACGGACGTCTCGTGCTCTCTTATCCGGAAATCGTGGCGGATACCCTCTCGGGTCAGCCGCTCAACACCCGCCGCATCTGCCGTACTTTCGGTGACTGCACCACGGCTCCGCGCAACGGACTTATTTCCGGATGTTATCCGCTCGATGACCACTACAAGTGTCTTCCTGAGTGCGATAAACTCAAGTGTTACAAACAGCAGATCAAAGAGAAGTTTGCAAAATGAAGTTATTCGTAGCAGACGACCACTACAAGGCTTTTCCCGGACGCAATCAGTATGAGTGCATAAGCGGCACTTACAGCGATATGATATTCCGGGAAAACGATTGGAGTGTCTTTACCGAATTCGACCTTGCCAAAGAGTGTGACTTGCTCATCCTCAACATGATCGCAGACACCTGCGGACTCCCCGTTCCGACTCCGGAACAGGCTGAGGCGGTCAAACGCTATCTTGAAACCGGAAAAAATCTTCTGCTGCTCCACGGAGCAAGCTCGGCTTTCTGGCCATATGAGTGGTACAGAAAACTGGTCGGTATCCGATGGGTACGCGGCAAAGACCCCGATGGAGTCGAAGCAAGTTTTCACCCCAAAGAGCCCTACTGCGTCAAGGTGGCGAAGGTGCGTCACGAGCTGGCAGAAAAGCTCGTCGAGATGGATTTCACCATTGAGGATGAGATTTACTGCTCGCTCGAACAGGTGACTCCGATCACCACGCTGATGGAAACCACCATATCGCTCGGAACATCTCCGCAGTGCACTGAGTCATTCACTCCGTGGGGCGGAAAAGTCATCAACTTCCTGCCCGGACACCGCTGTGAAGTCACCCGTGATGAGCGGCTTATCGCCAACTTGAAAACTCTTATCGACTATCTCAGTTGATAATCTGTTTTTCCGGAGTTCAGCGTGCAGCAGGAAAATCAGGAAAAAACACGGATATGCGGCGAAGTCGTACATATCCGTTTTGAAAACTCCAACACCGGCTTTGCCGTCATCACCCTCGATACCGATGACGGCAAACGCCACTGTGTCTGCGGCAATCTCGCCGGACTCGATATCGGAAACCTCATCGAAGTTGACGGCAAATTTGAACTCGATGAAAAATTCGGCAGGCAGTTCAGAGCTGAAACATTCCGTCCGATACTGCCCGCTTCTGCCGAGGGTATTAAAAAATATCTCATTGCAGGAGTAAGCGGAATAGGTCCTAAAACTGCTGCGCTCATCGTTGATGCTTTCGGCAAAGATACGGTAAAAATTCTCGACAACTATCCGTCACGCCTCAGAGAAGTCAAGGGCATCGGCAGGCACAAAGCCGACATGGTGATTACCGCATGGAAAGAGGGTGCGGCAAAGCGGGACAGCATGATTTTTTTGCAGGGTCTCGGAATAACTCCGGCATACTGCGCCAAACTCTTCCGCAAATACGGAGAGCGTGCCGCGCAGGTGGTCAAAAACAATCCGTTCAGGCTCGCCGAGGAGATAGAGGGAATCGGTTTTCTCAAAGCCGATATGATCGCCAATCAGATGGGATTCGCTCCTGACTCGACGGCACGGCTCACTGCCGCCGTCACTTTTATACTCAACTCCGCCGTTTCAGCAGGTCACTGCGGACTGCCTGAAGATGAGTTATGCCGCCGCACCTGCGAGCTTACCAAGCAATATCCCGAAAAAGTCAGAGAGGGTATTGCCAATGCCGTTTTACGCAATCTCGCTGTTGACCGCAACGGATTTTTTTCTCCGCCCAGACTCGCCAGAGCCGAAGAGGAGCTGCCGGGGCTGCTGAAAAAACTTATATCTGCTCCAAGCCATCCGGGAAAAATGTTGACTCAGGAGGCGGGCAAATTCAAATGGGCAGAGTGTCAGAAACAGGCGGTAGAAGAGGTGACACGCTCGGCTCTTTCCATCATTACCGGAGGTCCCGGTGTCGGTAAAACCACCGTCATCAGAGAAATAGTTTCCCGGGCGAAAAAGGCAAAACTGCGCATCGCCCTCACCTCCCCTACCGGACGTGCCGCCAAGCGCATGACTCAGGCGACCGGGTACGAGGCAAAGACTATCCACCGCCTGCTGATGTTCGACCCGGCGTGCAACGGATTTTCTCTTGACGAAAATAATCCCATTGAGTGCGATATACTCATAGCCGATGAGATTTCCATGCTGGATACCTCGATCGCTCACGCACTCTTCAAAGCGATAGCTCCGGGAACGACGGTCGTCCTGGTTGGGGATGCCGACCAGCTGCCCCCGGTGGGACCGGGCAGGTTCTTTTCTGACTTGATAAACTCCGGAAAAGTTCCCGTCACCCGCTTGAATCAGGTATTCCGTCAATCCTCCGGCAGCCGTATCATCGAGGCGGCGCACCTCGTCAACTCAGGAAGAGTTCCGCAACGCTACCAGGATAAAGATTGCGACTTTTTCTGGATAAGGCAGGACGACCCCGAAAAGGCTCTGGAGATGATGCAGAAACTCGTTCTGGAAAGAATTCCGGAAAAGTTCGGTTTTGACCCTGTAAATGAAATTCAGGTGCTCACTCCCATGAACCGCGGAGTTTGCGGAACAATGAACATAAACGACATCCTCAGCAGCAAACTCAATCCCGGAAACGGAGACGGCAAGCTCGAATACGGCGACCGGAAAATCTGTCCCGGTGACAAAATCATGCAGACCAAAAACAACTACGACAAGGGCGTTTTCAACGGAGATTTCGGAGTCGTCATTGAGACCGATGACCAGAAGGGCGTGTTCAAAGTTCTCTACGACGATGATAAAGTTGTCGAATATTTCCGTGATGAGATGGATGAGATATCAAAAGCCTACGCCATCACCGTTCACAAATCTCAGGGCAGTGAGTTTCCGGCGGTGGTGATGCTGCTGCTCAATCAGCATTACATGATGCTCCAGAAAAATCTGCTCTACACTGCCATGACCAGAGCCAAAAAGCTGCTGGTGCTCATCGGAGGCGAAAAGTCAATAGAAATGGCGGTGCGCAACGTCAGAACCGAAGTGAGGTACACGCTCTTTCCTGAGCTGCTCAAAAATATGTGAGCTCAAAACTCAACGTCAACTTCAATAGCTCCGGTGGATTCGTGCCGCAGGTGCGAAACATCTCCCCGCACATGGAACTTGACGAACACCATCGTTCCCTCGGCGTGGCCGGAACGGCTGCGTTTGACCTCAAAAACCTCGAGCGGAACAACCTCCCCGGTCTGATTGCTGATAAATCTCGCCGGAGTTTTTTCCCGGATATAGAGTGCATCCTGCTCATAAAAGTAGCTGTAAACCAGGGTCTTTTTGACGGAATGTACTACTGCCGCACTGGTTCCGGCATCGTTCCACGCATCGACGGTATCAGAGTTTGTGATGATGATGCCGTCACGCACTGCCCGGATTTTATAGTATGACTGCTCCTCAAGCAAATTGGCAAGCTCTTTCTCTTTGGCGGCGATTTCAGCTTTTACACTGCTGACGCTTTGGAGTGCGATATCAATATTACACTCAGCGAGTCCGCGGGAAATTATTTCCTTGTCATGTATCAGGCTGCTGTACTCTGCTTTGGCATCAAGAAACGCCTGCTTCTTAGAGCGCATATCCAAGTTGGAAACACTCCTGCCGGAATAGAGTTTTCGATAGACCAGATACTCATTTTCCGTGCGTTCCACAAGCTCTTTGGCTTTACTGATTTTCCAGTCAGTGTTGCGGTATCCCGACGGAAGAGGGTCTATCTTTACCAGTTTTGCCTGCTGTTCACGCCCGGCAAGCTCAGAACGCAGCACGGCAAGCTCTTGCTTTACCGCATCTATTTTACGCCGCACATCAAAATCATTGTACTCGAGAATAACATCTCCTTTTTTGACCGCTTCATGGGAGTATTTATAAACTTTTGAGACAAATCCCGGATATTTATTTTTGATCGTCACCATGCTTGCTCCGCGAAGATATCCCTGAGCCCTCACGGTTTTGGTCTGTTTCTGAGATACCGGGAGTGAAGCGACCTTTTGAGGTTCACGCAACAATCTGCTTACCGAAAAAACGGTAATACCCAAGAGTGACACCGTCAGAATAAAGCCTAAAAAATTTTTCATAAGAAGTCCTTATATTCACATTTGCTTATATAATAAAATATCCTGTATAACTGAATATTTCAAGCTGATTTTTATCAAAAAAACTTGTAATTACAAAAAAATGCACTATTGTATAGTTAAAGAGGTACAAGCACCTTATAAAAAGAAAGGAAAAAATCATGTTTAAGAGAATTATTTGCTGTTTGACCGCACTCTTTCTGGTTACCGGACTTTGCGCCGCAAACAAAAACAAAAGCAAGAAAGAGACCAAGCTGACCAAAAAAGAGCGCAAGGCGGCAAAAAAACAATCAAAGACAGATGCAAAAATATTTACCGCCATCCCCGGACTTCCGGCTGAGGCGGATAATTGGAAACAAGGACCGAACCGTACATGGGAAGTCAATTTCAACAATGCAGTTCTTAAAGCCCGTGCTGAAAAGAAGATGCTCTACGTACTCGCTTCCGGCTCAGACTGGTGTCCGCCGTGCAAACGCCTGAAATCAACGGTTCTCGGAAACAGCAAATTCAGAAAGATGGCTGAAAAGTCATTCGTTCTGGTGTTTATCGACTTCCCCCGCAACATCAAACTTCCCGCAACGCAGAAGCAGCACAACGCCATGGTGGCGAAAAAGTTTCCGTTCGGAGGCGGTGTTCCCTCCGCACTGATAATCGAACCGAACTCTCTTAAGGTTGCCGGGAAAATTTCAGGTTACAAACCTGCAAAAATGTATATTCAGGAGTTGAGCAAATTCGCTAAAAAATAATATAACAAACTAAAGTGCCTTCCTGAACTTGAACTGAAGTATCCGGATGGCACTTTTTGTATGGCTCTGTTCCAAACACGGGTAGGTAAAGGTAAATAAAAAAGTTTCCCCGCTTTTCTCCTATGAGAGACTAAATTTCAAGTGTTGTTTGCAAAAAAAATGTAAAAAAGTTCACAATCAGCGAAAGATGATTTAAAAAAGGTGTGCTTTTGTCTTGCTCCTA
>JAFVZB010000056.1 GCA_017508385.1 Lentisphaeria bacterium
TCATGTACAGTCGTACACTCCCTCAGCTGCTCATACGCAAAACACGACCTTGCCTCGCACTGCATCCGCCGATGGTAATGGGGCGTTTTGCTTACCTCGCCGCTTTGGTCGTGTACAAAAGTACACTCCCTGCGCTGCTCGTGCGCAAACTGCATTCGCCGATGGTAATGGGTCGTTTTGCTTACCTCGCCGCTTTGGTCGTGTACAAAAAGTACACTCCCTCAGCTGCTCGTGCGCAAAGTTCTTTTTTTGTTTCGCACTGCATCCGTCATCCGTCGCTGAAGCTATGGATGACAAGCCGACAGTAATTAGCCGTTTTGCTTGACCGCCGCTTTTGCTCCGTGTTTACCTGACATTCCCTTTATGGGCAGAAAAATACCAATACAAATCAATACCGTGTTTAATAAAGTACTCCGCTTTTCTTGAAAGGGAGAGAGGGGCGCGGGGAGAGAGGGAAAACTTCTTTTCTCGTGAAAAGAAGTTTTCCCGCTTTCCCCGCATCATCTCCCCATATCATGAACAGAGTTACTTTTTCTCTGCCGGGGTGATGGTTATGGTGACGGTCAGTTTTTTGTCGGATTCGGCACGGAACAATTTGTAATGTCCGTTGCGGTTGCAGCCGTATTTGCCTGTGTCGGTGATTTTGCCGTCTGGAGTCCGGTAGCGGCACACCCAGTTGCGGTATTTGATTTCCAGAGTGTTCTCTGTGGATTTTATCTCGGTTTTATCTCTGCCGTCAAAGGCGAATGCGGGAAGGCGCAGACCGACTTTTCCGTTACCTTCGACGGTCACTTTGAGTCCGTTTTTATCCAACAGGTAACTGCTGTTTGTTTCGGCATCATCTCCCATGATGCACTTGATTGAGGCAAAAGCCTTTTCACCCTCAGCTCCGTGGCTGATGACTTTGTGGGTCGCAGTGCTTTCTGCTCCTGAGATCCACTTGCCGTTGCTCAGGATTTCCGGAACGATCGCAAACGGCTGTGCATCCTTGATATCGACCACATACTTGGGAGCATCGGTTCCCGGAACCGATATGGCTATCGTTGAGGGAGCTCCTTTTCTGTGAAGTCTGCCGAGTCCGGAAGCATCGTAGTGATAATCTGCCCGGTAGTCGTATTCGGCAAAGTAGTCACCTGCACGCAGGAAAACCTTGTGGAAATGCTCTGAGGTCCGGAAACTCTCTCCGGTGACATCGTCAAATTTGCCGCAGGGAATACTGTCATCGCTGAGAAGGTAGGCGACATACATGAACGATGCCGTGGTGATCATATATTTATCGAAGTAGGCGTAGCTTTCGCAGCCGTAGCTGGTCGATCTCGGGAAAGCGTTCTTCACATGATTTATCGGCTGCTCACTGAGCCACAGCTCGATGTTGTCGAGAGCACGTTTGACAGCGGCTTTGAATTTGCCTGCCAGCTCCATGTTTCCGAGGCGGGCGTAACGTGCAGCCTCATACTCAAAGATGAGTGCCACATGAGCTTCGTTGTGGAGAAACTGATTGCTTCTGCCGCCGTAGGGAAGTTCTCCTGTGACCGAGACCATTTTGAGCGTGTGCAAACCGGCTTTTGTGAGGGCATCATCCCACTGTTTGAAGTACTTGTCACGGTATCCCTGATGGAACAGCAGTGCCATGAGTCCGCGGGTGACCAAGTCGTAAACCATGGGTTCGTTCGGGTCGCGGTACATTCCGTTCTCATCGACGAATTGCCACTGCGATGCCGCCTGATTGTTGATGAACTGCATATCCATGGGAGCCGCATTGATTTTGTAGCGCATCCACTCGCTGACCATGGTGAACGCAGCCCAGTTGTTGACAATAGTATCAGGAGCTGTGGCGTATTTGCGGTAACAGTTTTCGACGGTCACCTCTTTGAATTTGGCTTTCCATTTGTCGATTTGAGATTGCGGGAAAGTGCGGTTTTTTTCCAGTTCGAGCAGACAGAAGATCACCTCTTTGATGCTGAACTCATTTGAAGCGGCTTTGTGCTTGGGGATCTCCTCGCAGCAGAGATCCATCATCTTCACGAAAAGCGGTTTTATATCCTGCCGCCTGCCGTGAGCGATCAGAATTCCGATATTCGAGGTCAGACGGGGGTATCCATGCTCTTTGAGTCCATCTTGCTTCACATCGTTGTAGTAGCGTTCGATGTGTTCGAGGGAGTAAGCTGTGAGAGTTTTTTCCATCAGGTCGATGTAGCGGGACTTTTTCATTTGTTCTCCTCCTGAGACGACAGCAGCGGCAAGAGCCACTGCCGTTATTATTATTAGTTTTTTCATTATTTATATCCTTTCAAAATTTGGCTGACTTGTCTGTTCAGTACCGGGTGAATGAAATCCGGAGCTATTTCAAAAAGCGGTCCAAGCACGAAGAGCCGGTTGTGCATCCTCGGATGCGGAATTATCAAATCGGGTTCGTTCACCACCTGATTTCCGAAAAATATGATGTCGCAGTCGAGCGTTCTTGACATATCACTGCGGTGGTTTGCAGGACGTCCGAAGTACCGCTCGGTCTGCTGCAGAAGTTTGAGAAGTTCCCTTGCCGTACCATTCCAAATTCCTGAGAGAGCCTGATCTTTGAAGTCGGGAGTTCCGGGAACGCAGTCAACGGCAGCTGACGGGTGGATACTGCTCTTTTGGTCAAAGTGCAATCCGTGGGAGCCGAGATATTTTTCAGCTTCAGCAAAGGTGGCTTCGACGTTGCCGATGTTGCCGCCGAACATGATGTAAACTCTCGTGCTCATTGAATGATCAATCTGTAAGTCTGGCTGTCTTCACGGGTTATAACGCCGCGCATTTCGAGCGACATGAGAATGTATGTGAGTTCGTGCACCGGCATATTGGTGCTGATGACCAGCATATCGAAAGAGTCGGTTCCCTGACGGATGTGGTCGCAGATGCACTTTTCGGCATCGGTAAGTTCGAGGGCAGGAGTTTCCTCTTTTGGCACTTCACTCTGCGGAGCTGTGACCATGCCGAATTTTCCGGCGATATCACGGAAGTCATCGACGAGGAAAGCTCCCTCTTTGATGAGCTTGTGACACCCTGAGGTGTTGGGGTTGTCAACTCTTCCCGGAATGGCGAAGAGCATTCTATTGTACTTGACGGCAAAATCGGCTGTTATCATCGAGCCGCTGTCAACGCTTGCTTCGGTAACGAGAATACCCCTCGATAATCCGGCAATTATGCGGTTGCGCCTCGGGAAACCTGTGGGAGTGACGGGGAACTGCATCGGCAGTTCGCTTATCAGAGCTCCGCCTGATGCGATGATCTCTTTTGCCATATCTGCGTGTTCGGCAGGGTAGATATTTTCCAAACCGGCTCCGATGATGCCGACGGTGATGCCGCCTGCATCGAGTGCCGCACGGTGAGCGCATCCGTCGGCTCCCGCCGCCATTCCTGATACGATGACCATGCCGTTCTGTGCCGCCGCCATTGCGATGTTGCGGGTCTGTTCCTGAGCGTATTTTGAAATTCTCCGGCTGCCGACGATCCCGAGCGCACCGGAAAAGTTTTCAGGCAGTCTGCCTGCAACGTACAACGCTATCGGCGGATTGGGAGTCTCTCTCAGCAGTGACGGATAATCGGCATCGCAGATGGTAATTATCTTCACATCCATGATTTCAGATCGGTTTATCTCTCTTGCGCAGGCGAGTTCAAAATCGGTGTTGGAAAGCAGTTCGGCGGTCTTTTTGCCGACTCCTTTGGCGGCGAGGTACTCAGACGGAGCGTGTCCGGGAATATTTCCCGGTTTGCCGAATACATCGAGCAGAGCCTTGAAGGTGTTGTATCCGATTCCGGATATACAGTTGCAGGCGATACAGCACTCTCTGTCGGTCATACTTCAACGCTCTCCCAGAACTTTAAGGATGATGTTGCTCTCTATGCCTGAAACGGTTTTGACACTGCCGATTTTTTCCGGCAGAACGAAAGTTATTTTGCCGTTGCGGTTCTTCTTGTCGCTGAGCATGAGTTCGAGAATATCCTGTGAAGAGATGTTTTGCGGAATTGCTCTCGGCAGTTTGAGCGCATCGAGCAGAGCCGCCTGACGTTCGAGGTCTGATTTCTGCCACAAGCCGAGTTCGAGAGCGAGTCTTCCGGCATACTCCATACCGATGGAAACTGCTTCTCCGTGGGCGATAGTGTAGTTGCTCAGAGTCTCTATCGGATGGGCGAAAGTGTGACCGTAGTTGAGAATGGCACGCAAGCCGGACTCCTTTTCGTCGTTGCTCACCACATCGGCTTTTATCTCGCAACAGCGGCGCACGATTTTGTTGAAGAGCTCAACGTTGTTTGCATCACGCAGATTTGCGGAGTTTTCCTCGAGGAACAGGAAGAATTTTTCATCACGGATAACGGCAGTTTTGACCACTTCGGCAAGTCCGTTTCCGAGCTCTCTTTGGGGAAGTGTGGCAAGAAAGGAAGTGTTGACCCAGACGCTTTCGGGCTGGTGAAAAGCTCCGACGAGGTTCTTGCCCTCGGGAATATCTATTCCGGTCTTGCCGCCCACGCTTGAATCGACCATGGCAAGTAGAGATGTGGGGATCTGGGTAAATCTCACTCCCCGCAGATAGCAGGCGGCGGCAAATCCGGTGAGGTCGCCGGTGACACCTCCTCCGGCGGCGGTGAAGCGGCAGTCTCTGCCGAGGTGGAGAGCAGCGGCACGGCGGCAGATATCGAGAAAAGTTGCGGCGTTTTTGGACTCCTCTCCGGCGGGAATGACAAAGACATCAACGGGGTCGATGATTTTGCAGAGCTGTTCACGGTAGAGGCTGTCGATATTGCTGTCGGTCACGAGCAGAGTCCTGCGTGGAGCAAGAGTTTCCGGCAGGTCGGCAAAAGTGATATTGTAAGAGCGTTCTCCGAGCTCAACAGAAACGGTATCCATAAAATTCTCCAAATGATTTTGTTTTGCCTTTACAATACCACAAATGCGCAACTTTGCAACTTTTTTTGAGCAAAAATATGCAAAAAACCGGAACTTTTCTCTTTTGCGGTATCCTGAAAAAATCTGTAAAAAAAGCGGTGATTGCGTTGAAATAATCCTGTTCCGGTGATATCTTATTGATATAGATATATTTAACCTTGTTGTAACGGGGAATATTATGGGAAGAGTGCTCTTTCTGCTGCAGCTTTTTTTGTCTGCGGTGCTCTTGGCATCGGATATCGGTTTGACTGCTTTCAATACATCGCAAACCGCTGAAAAAACAGTGGTGAGGGCAGGTGTTCCTCTGCCCCCGGGAGTGTATAAAACAACTGGTTGTTTCGGAGTTTTTTCCGGCAAAAAACAGCTGCCTGCTCAATTCGGAGTCATGTCACGCCATCCCGACGGTTCCCTGCGCTGGGTCTCTGCCGATTTTGAAACAACTTTCAACGGCAGTAAAAAAGAGAAATTCACCCTCAAAACAGATGCGGCAAAGCAGCTTTGCGGTGGAAAAATCTCTTTGAGTGAAACTGAGGATTTTTATACTGTCGATACCGGAAAACTCCGCTTCAAAGCGGGAAAGAGAAAATTCTTTTTTGCTCCTGAAAACGGAAAAAGCATCGAACTTGCCTTCCGCAACGCTGACGGCAAAAAGTTTTCCGCTGCCGACGGAGTTCTTGAGTCGGCGGCCGTCACGGTGAGCGGGAAACTGCGTACAGCACTGCGTTTTGAGGGGTGGTTCGGTTCTGCCGATGGTACAAAGTCCTGCCGTTACATCTTGCACATCGACCTTTATTCCGACAGCTCGGTGATAAAGAGCGGATTTACCTTCATCATCACCGAAGAGAAAGAGCGTGCCCGCTTTTCAGAGATCGTTTTCAATATTCCCGGCAGCTATCAGAGCGGCACTATCGGCGGAGTTGACGGAAACGCCCTCAATAAATATCTTTTGCAGTACGCTTACAATAAATACCTGGTGGGCAGCATTGCAAAGCCGGAACAGTACCGTGAAAACGGAGACGGCAAATTTGCTCCCGGGTGGATAAGAGCGGGCAGGACTGCCCTTTTTATGGAGGATTTCAAAGAGAATTTCCCCGGCGAACTTGCGCTCACTCAGGATAATATTTCCTGCTATCTCTGGCCCGCTCACGGAGTCGCCAAGCCCGACCGCGAGGTGACTTCCGCCAACCGCCAGTATCTCTGGTTCTGCCATGAAAACCGGGTGCTGGACTTCAATGCTCCTGCCCCCTATCTGAGTGCCGACGGCAGCGGTAAACACTATGTTGCGCAGGCGGCGCAGGAAAGCTGTCTCGGAGTTGCCAAGACCATGCACTGCCGCATTGATTTTGATGCTCCGGAAAAACTTCCGGGCTCTTTCACTCAGCCTCCCGTGGTGCTTCCCGACAAAGAGGCAGTTGCGGAGTCAAAAGTTTTCGGACCCATGCAGGTGTATTCTCCCCGGCGTTATCCTGTTGAGGAGTCGCTCATTGAGCGGCGTTTTGCTCTTGAGCGGCGGCTCGCCGGGACGACCGGAGACGGCGATTTCGGCAAGTGGAACTACGGAGATGCCCACTCCATCTGGCGCAATAAAACAAACAGATGGGATGACTCTTGGAGAACGTGGAAAGGCTATCATCACGCCTCAGGTTCGGTGCCGTGGATTCTTGCCCTGCGCAAAACCGCTCTTCCCGAGCTCAAACGTGCCATCGCTGTATCACGTCACCTCACCGATATAGACATCTGTCACTATGATACTGAGCAGTCGAGAGCAAGGGCGAAGAAACAGTACGCCGTGAGCGGCAAAATCAAGGGCGGCCTCAACGATTACAAAGGGTTGACCCACTGGCACGCCGGAGACCGTATCTACGATTACAACGCCCAGACCGAATTTGCCCTCACATACTGGTATATTACGGGCGATCTGCGCGGATATGAAGTGGCAAAAATGTGGGGTGATGCCGTGCTGAAAAACTACTCCCGCACCTGGGATTGCCGTGAGGGAACAGGTACGTCTGCGGCTCTCGTTGACCTCTACCTTGCAACTTCTGATAAACGCTATCTTGAAATGGCAGGCAGATTTATTGACCACGTTCTGAGGACTCAGGCTCCCGCAGGGGAACTTCCGGCGGCGAGGTATCAAGATGGAGCTCTCAACGGCTGGGCGAATTATGCTCCGGGTTTGCGCAAGTATTATGAGGTGACCAAAGACAAAAAGGTGGCAAAAGCCATCATCCGCTGGGCGGATGCCTTTATGAACGGCTACGGAGATACCACTTCGACCGGAGCAAAACTCCACGATTGCATAGATGTCATGGCGTATGCGTGGATTCTCTCAAAAGATGTGAAGTATCTGCGTTACGGCAGGTGGCTGTTGGATAACTATATATACCTGTACGAACATGACGACCCGGCAAAATGCAAGCCGTTTGAGTCGGTGGAGTATTTTATGACTGAGCGTATTCCCGTTTTCCTTGCGGCGCAGAGCAAGTACGGCAGAAAACTTGACCCTCTTCCGCTCGAAAAGGGATTGCCTGAGTTCTCTTTTGCTTCCACCGGGAAACCCAAAGTCGGCAATCACACCATCCACTTTGCAGGAGACGGAAAACCGTTTGCCATCGAAGCCGGATTTATCAGCTCTGACAAAAATCCTGTGACTTTCACCCTGAGTGACCACCGGGGAAAAATTCTCTGTCAGGGCAGAGTGAAGCCGGATAAAAGACATCTGGGCAACTGCCGCATCACCGTTGACCCGGCTCCGGCAGGAGTTTACACTCTGACCGTGCGCAAGCAGTTGGTCAGTTTGCGAGTGCGTTCCGGATTGAAAGAGACTGCTCCGGCGGGAAAACTTTACAGCTATGCCGGAGGCGGTTCATTTGCTTTTGAAGTGGAAGAAAATGGACTGCTCGAATGGAAATGCCGTCCGAACATTGCAGTTTATCCTGTGTTTGCGGCTCTCGAAGCTCCTGACGGCAAGCGTGTGTTCTGGAGATTTTACGGTTTGCGTGACGGTAAAGAAAAACGTTTCAGAGTCAAAGTCACTCCGGGCGTGTGGGTGCTCTCAGGAATTTTTGCTCCCATGCCATCAAATTTGAAAGTGAACCGCAAGCCTGTAAAATACCTTTCGCCCTCAAGAGACAAGTATTTCAATCCCGATAAAATCTCTGCCGACAGCTCAGTAAAGGCGCAGGCAAAGTTTGTCGAACTGAAATATGAGAACGAAAATAAAGCAAGACGATGAAAAAAACAGTTTTTCTTTGATTTGGTACTTGACAAAAACATTTTTTTGCCGTATAATATCAATCGTCGTAAGATAACAACCCCAAAAGGTGACAATTATGAAAAATAACAAAAAATTTTTTTCCGTACGGAAAGTGAAGCAGTACTGCTTCACTCTTATAGAGCTTCTTGTTGTAATAGCCATTATCGCTATTCTGGCATCCATCCTGATGCCGGCATTGAGTTCAGCACGGGAACGGGGAAAATCGGCAACCTGCACTAATAATATGAAACAGCTCGGACTTGCCAGTATGCAGTATCAGGAAGATTTCAACGGTTGGTATATTCCGACATATTTCAGAGACACTGCCGACGCTGTGGGCAAAGATGCCGTTATCGGCAATCCTGCTGTGCGAGCCTCAGCCAACCAGGGCGTTATCTGGCCGTTCAAGATAGGTGTGCATCCCAGCCGCAAGGGAACTGCGAAGTCCCTCGGATACATACCGGGAGACATCTCCCGCCCCCGTTCATCATCAGCCTTTGTGTGTCCTTCTGACGAAGATCCCCGGCGCGGCACCACCAAACCTGCCGGAGACTACAACCAGTGCTACAACAGCTATGCTCTCAACTCCTTCATCGGAGGTATTTACACCACGGGAACCACCTACAACGGTATCTGGATGAACATATCCAACTGGGGACATCATCGCCTTGCCAAGAAGCCGAGTCAGGCTCCGATGTTTGTTGACCGCGACAACTACCGTTCAAGCGGCTCACGCTATGGAGAGTGGGGACATAAGATCACCAGCGGTCCTGATCCGGCTGACCCGAACAGCTGGGTGCTCAGCCCCGATTCGACAGTATCTTGCCCCGGACGCGCAGGAGCACGTCACAACGGAGCGATCTCCACCGGATTTGCCGATGGTCACGCAAAGTTGATCATGACCCCCATTCCCAACAGCTTTTCAACCGACACCCGGTTGCATTGGGCAGATACAACAACAATAGATCGTACAGATCTGAACTGAGGAAAGTCTATGAAAAATCGCAAAGATGTGCCTCCAACCGAAAGTGCAGTAAATCCGTCAGCACAGAACGAACGCCTCGAAGTTGTATCGCACATCAGTTGCGATTTTCTCTGCGTTGAAAACACGCCATTTTCCCGAAAGCGGAAAAGGTGCGCTTCCACCCTCATCGAACTGCTGAAGAGTGCTGCTTGTAAAGTCAGGGTTTTACCGTTGTATTATTTTCAAAAAAGTACTCCGCTTTTCTTGAAGGGTGAGAGGGGTGCGGGGAGAGAGGGAAACTTCTTTTCTCGTGAAAAGAAGTTTCCCTCTCTCCCTGCGTATTCCTTTACCCTTATAGAACTGCTGGTAGTGATCGCGATCATTGCCATTTTGGCGGCAATCCTGATGCCTGCACTTTCAAGTGCCCGGGCGAGGGCGGCGAACACGGCTTGTAAAAACAACATCGCTTCGGTCGGCAAATTCATGGGATTTTATGTGGCAGACAACAACGACTTTGCCGCTCCGTACCGTTATTACAAGGGTGAAACCGAGGTGTTCTGGGGAAGCCGCAAGGATGGCCCGCTTACCCGCTATTCCAACCAGCGGGACTATGACATCGGCGGAGTGTTTGACAACGGCAAGCGCAGTCAGTACTCATGTCCCAAGATGGAGTTCGGCGGCGAAGGCATACGCAACACCACCAACTACTCCTACGGCTATGTTTGCGAGGATTCCTACAAACAGTACTTCCCTCAGTGGCCCTACCGCAAATACGTTCAGGCACGCCATCCGTCACGCAGTGCGCTCTTTGCCGAGTCACGGCTTCAGATGGTGCACTCAGGAGTTTCTCCGATGGCACGCCACAACGACCGCACCAATATAGTGTTCGGAGATTTTTCGGTAAGAGAGATGGTGCGTGATACGCTTCCGCTCTACACCAGCAGTCCGAACCAGTGGAACATCTGCACAGTCAGCCAAAAGGCTTCGGCACAGCGTCATGTGCTCTGGAGTCCTTATATACCTGAATACTTCTTCTGAGGAAAAACAAACATGCGTTATGAACAACTTACCCCCTCCGAGGCGATGGTCGAATACTGCGAGTGGCTGCTTTCACAGCAGACTCAGACCAGCGTCGGAAAATTCTTCAAAATCGTTGAGGAGGGCAACGAAAAACACGAGTGGTACATGGCATTCTATCCCCTGCGCACACTGATGCTGGCAGGCAAACTGCTGAACAAGCCGGAGTACCTCGAGGCGGCGATGCCCTACTTCGATATCTATGTCGATGAGCAGCTGCCAAACGGAGCATTCACTTCAAACTACCGCAACAAAAAAGGGTGCGACCTCACTCACGAAGAGTTTGTATATCAGATGCGCCACGGCAGACTCAATCTGGCAGACAACGGCTCAAACTGTCAGGCACTGGTGCAGGCGGCTCAGTTCTGCGGAAATCCGGAGCGCAGACAGCGTTATCTTGACGCAGTGAAAAAGTGGTTCGATAACTGGACTTTGATTTTCTCCCTCTCAAACGGAGCTTACGGCAACGGTTTCTGGAGCGGTCACAAAGCGACTTCTCCCTACTCGATGGCTGCAAATGTCTGCTCGGCGTTCTCAGCTTACACTCTGGCAACGGGTGACAAAGAGTACATAGAGTACGCAGAAAACTTCATCATGTTCCTCTGTGACCACTGGCTTGAGGATGGCCGTCCGATACGCTTCAACAGCTATCCCATTGAGAGCGACGGTGTTATCGACGATTTCGCCAGAATGTTCTATCTGCTCGAAGCAATGTGCTGGACTCACCTCGGTACAGAGAAAGCCGAAGTGAAAAGCCGCATCGAAGAGCGTATCCGTCAGTGGCTTTTGAGCGAGCAGGGAATGTTCCGCCAGTGGCATCCGAGCCACTCGTTCTTCAACTGCCGTCACGGAGCAAACCGCTACTCACACGTTCCCGAGGGAATGTACAGCACCAAGCTCGAGGTGCGGGTAATGTGGGAGCTCGCCAAGGCAAACGGAATACTCCATTGCTTCTCATATATCCTGAACAATATGTTCACCGACCCTGAAATCACCAGCCGCTACGAAAAGGGAATAAGGTTCCTGAGCCATCCGCTCAAAGCGAGATCCACGGGAATTTGCTGTGAGCCCGAAGAATCCTACGGTGCATTCGCAGTTCAGGCAACAGGATTTGCCGGAATTTCCCTTGCCGAAGCAATCAAACCCGGTTCAGCATTCAGCCTCAGCCTTTGAAAGTGCAGGCGTATTAACTTAAATGAAGATTTTGTTTATTGTTTTGACGCTGCTGCCGATGTTGGTTTTGGCAGGAGACGGCAAAAAGGGAGACCGTTTCATTATGGATAGTGCCGCAAAAGAGTCTTTTCTCATGGAGTTGTTCGGCGCACTTGATGCCGGAAAAATGGGAAGTGATTTTCAAAAGGCTCTCAAAGAAAAAGATAAAAACAAACTTATCAGTATTGTGGCGCAGTATTTCCGCAACCGTGCCCCCAGAGCTTATTGCAAAAATATCAAATGCTCCGGCAATCCGATGGAAACGGCTGACCGTGCAGTTCGCTGCGATGTCACGGTGGTTAATTATCCGTGGCAGTTTCCCGATGGAAAAATCGACTGGCACTTCAATCCGACGGGCAGAGATGTTCCGTTCAATCACGAGTGGCTGTGGCAGCTCAACCGCATGAGTTTCTGGCTGGATATGTGTGCTGCTTACGAAAAAACAGGCGACGAAAAGTACGCAGTTGCTTTTAACGAACAACTTTTTTCGTGGGTGGCAACTGCCGGAACTTACAGCAGTAACTGGAACGCTCCCGGAAGCGTCTGGCGCACTATCGAGACCGGACTGCGTCTGATGTATTCATGGCAGCTCGGTTTTGAAACTTTCCGCAAATCAAACTCATTTAGCGATGAAAATATTTGCCTGATGCTCGGCTCGATGTACCGTCAGGCACAGCATCTGCAAGCCAATCACAAAAAGAAAAGAAACTGGATGCTTATGGAAATGAGCGGACTCTATACTTTTGCCGCTCTGTTTCCTGAGTTCAAAGATAGTTTGTCAATGCGTTCCTACGCCGCCGGGGTATTCGGCAGAGCGATCATGGAGCAGATTTTGCCCGATGGTATGCACGATGAGCTTTCTCCTGATTACCACCAGGTGATGCTCAACTGCGCCATGGCATTTTTGCAGATATCAAAGTCGGAAAAACTTGAGTCCGAAGTGCCGGTTGAACTTATCAAAAAGCTGGAGCTCAGCTTTGAGGCTATACTGGCAATGACGACTCCCGGATTGATCCTGCCCCGCACCAATGATACATTCACCCAGTACTCGACAAAGAAAATGCAGACGGCTCTTGAACTCTTCCCCGAGCGTCAGGATTTCCGCTGGATAGCAAGCTCACGAAAAGAGGGAAAAGAGCCATCGGGATTTCCGACAAGTTCAAGATTTCTCCCGTGGTCAGGCTTCGCTGTGATGCGTTCAGATTGGGGCAGTGAGGCGGCTTTCTGCTGTTTCGACGCAGGTCCCCTCGGGGCAGGTCACTGGCATCAGGATAAACTTAACATCAACATCTTCAAGGGCGACGAGGAGCTTATCTATGATGACGGAGGCGGCGAGTACGAGAAATCCATCTACCGTATGTACGGTATATCGTCAGCCTCACATAATGTTGTGCTTGTCGATGGTTTCGGTCAAAACAGGTCATTGCCGGATAAGGTCAGTGAACCCATTGATGTCAAATGGGTCTCAAATGAGAAATTCGATTATGCAGTAAGCAGTTACGATGGTCTGTGGGGAAAAATAGTTCTCACTGATGAGGATAGAATGCAGCCGTTATCCGCTCCGGCTGTGCATACCAGAGAGGTGCGTTTTTACAAGCCTGAGTTTTTCTGCGTGCAGGATACTCTGACTTCATGCGACGGCAAAGAGCATACATACGAGATGCGGCTGCATCTTGATACACTCAATGTCGAAAGAGTAAAAGATATTCCCGGAGCGTTTCTGTCGAACTTTGGAAAAGTTTACGATATACTTGTCATTCCGCTTTTTCCTGAAGAGCTCAGGTTTGATACGCTTTCAGGAGTCGATACTCCTCCGATGGGCGGCTGGTTTGTCGGACGCAACGATAAAAAACTGCACAAAAGCACTACGCTTACCATGACGGCTGACAAAAAGAAAACATTCCGCTTTGCCACACTGCTTATCCCGATATGCAGAGCAACGGATAAAATGCCGGAAATCTCGAAGCGGAGCGATAACACTTTTCTGCTGCGCTTCAAAAACAAAGAGTATATCATCAATCCGCAAGAGCTTTCAAAGTAAACCTGACACTGCTTTTTTCTCAACAAATATAATAAACTGCTGGAAAAAAACGCTTCCGCATGATATTTTAGGTGAGCAATCACTTCAACAACCTTGAGGAAATCTATAATGCTCAAATCAAATCTCAGTGCTGAGGAACGCCGCAGACGTCTGGAAATACCAACAGGAAAAATCAGGGCGGTGATCGACTCAGATGCGGCAACGGAAATCGACGACCACTTTGCAATCAGCTACGCACTCTGCGCCAAAGATAAAATCGAGGTGCAGGCGGTGACGGCGGCTCCGTTTTTCAAATTCACGGTGTCGAGTCCTGAGGAGGGCATGACCAGCAGCTACGAGGCGATACTCAAACTCTTTGAACTGCTGGAAGAAAAGAGCGAGGGAGTGGTGTACAAAGGAGCACCCCGTTTCATGCCTGACCGAAATACTCCGGTGGATACCGAGGGGGCGAGAAAAATCATCGAACTTGCGCACAAAGCAAAAGCGGATGGAGAGATCCTCTATATCATCGCTATTGCGGCACTCACTAACGTGGCATCGGCGTTTCTGCTTGACCCGTCAATCATCGACAACTGCACAGTGGTGTGGCTGGGAGGTAATGCAGCGGAGTGGCACGGCGACAATAACGAATATAACCTGCGGGGAGATCTGGCGGCATCGCAACTTATCTTCGAGAGCGGAGTACCGTTTGTGCAGTTTCCCTGCCAAATGGTGACCGACCACCTGATCACAACCGAGTACGAATTGCGTGAGCGTTGTGAGGGGTGCGGCAAAGTGGGAGAACACCTCTATAACCATTCAACGAGTGAAATGAAAAGATGGGGAAACGAGAGCCGGGTGATATGGGATATCATTACGGTGGCATACTTCTGTGTTCCTGAAGCGTTTTCATCAATCATCAAACCTGCTCCGCTGCTTAGGGATGATAAGAGCTACGATGAGGGGGATGCGGGGAGACCGGAAATGAGATATGTGTACGCGGTGAGACGGGATCAGGTGTTCAGGGATATGTACGAAAGATTGAAAAAATACGCCGCCAAAGCATAAAAAGTTTTTTGTAAAGGGGCATGGGGGAGAAACTTTTTTTCAAAAAAGTTTTCCACCATCATAAAGCAAGTTTTGCGCAGCAAAACGAGCCAAACACTACAAGTTTTGCGCAGCAAAACGAGCCCAATCCCAAACAAGTTTTGCGCAGCAAAACGAGCCCAATCCCAAACAAGTTTTGCGCAGCAAAACGAGTTCCACAAAAAAAGCAAGTCCCAAAACGGACTTGCTTTTTTGTGCAGTCATTCAGAAAAACTGAAAACGCCTCAACCTCAGAGAGAGACCACAGTGTTGGTGCGGCGGGATTCTTCAGCGGCGAACACCATGAGGTGGCTCTCGAGAGTCTCATCAGTTCCTGAGAGGATGTAGCTCGGGTTTCTCTCGGCGATTGCGGAGACGAAAGACTCCATAAGACCGAGGTCGCCGCCGCCGTGCCCTGAAAGGATACCTCCGTCATTAGCCACGTTGGTGTCAACGTCGGTGATGGTGTTGTGCAGGAAGTCGTGGATGGTGATGATCGAGCTGTCGGTGTCGATCATGCCACGGGTTCCGAAGATGCGTGTGTATCTGCCGTGGTGGGTGGTGAAGGCAGTCATGGTCATGGAAACGGTAGCACCGTCAGCAAAGCTCATGTTGACGACCTGATTGTCAACCACGTCGTTGTCGCACTCGTAAACGCAGCGTCCGTAGGGACCGTTTTTGATGGCGTCAGCCAGTTTCTCTGCGGTGGGTTCGGGAGTCAGTACGTCGGTGGGCCATCCCTTCTGCCCTTTGGTAAAGCGGTCAACGAAGTAGATTTTGTAGGCTGAGTACGGACAGCAGCTCTCGATCTCTTTCGGGCAGTTGCAGCAGCGTGAAGCGGCTCCTGCGGGCTGCTCGGATTTGCGGAAATGGCGCAGAGAACCGAATGACTGAACGGCAGTACATTTTCTACCCATGACTCCGCGCAGCCAGTCGATGTCGTGACAGCATTTTGCCAGCAGCATGAAGCTTGACTCTTCTTCGTTTCTCCAGTTGCCGCGCACGAAGCTGTGCGCCTGGTGCCAGTATCCGACGGGCTCAAGGTGCTGGATGGATACGATGTCGCCGATGGTTCCTGCGTTGAGCAGCTCTTTGAGCTTACGGGTGTAAGCGGTGTAGCGGAGCACATGGCAGACGGCAAACATCACGTTGTTGCGCTTGACGGCATCGACGATGTTGCGGCACGCCTGAGCGGTCGGAGCCATCGGTTTTTCGAGCAGAATGTCATATTTGAGGTCGGCGCAGGCGATGGCGGGCTCCTCGTGCATGTTATCCTGAGTACAGATGGCAACGGCATCGCACATTCTGGGCTGACTGACGAACTCTTCCCAGGTCTCGAAGCATTTGTCGGCGGGGATGTTGTGCTCCTTTGCCAGACGTTCACGTCTGTATTTGTCGGGGTCTGCGACTGCAACTATTTTGAGACGCTCGGGATACTGCTGGGCGAAGCGGGCGTAGCCGTGACCACGGGAACCGGCTCCGATGACAGCCATCGTAACTTGTTTTGCCATTTTGTTTTTCCTTATTATTGATTTGAGAAACTCAAGTTGCGTTAAAATATAATACCGTTTCAATACAAATGCAATTTATAATAACATTTATGCAACATTTATTCATTTTATGCTTCATTTATACATTTGTGACGTTTTCAGTGTCGGCATATTTGCCCGGGTCATTGCGGAAAACTCCCGGAGGAACTCCGTGAAACTTTTTGAAGGCTCTGGTAAAATAGTGCATGTCCTCGAATCCGCACATGGATGCGATTTCGGAAATATTGCAGAACGGATTGAGCAGAAGCTGTCTCGCCGCCTGCATACGCACCATGCGCAGGTATTGCAGCGGAGTCATATCCAGACAATCACGGAAAAGCAGATTGAGGTGACTCTGACTTACCGAGGACTCTTTTGCCACATCTGCAATGGTGATGTTTTCACTGAAATGCTCGGACATGAATTGACACGAGCGGCGCACAGCAGGATGAAATCCGGCAATCGCATCCTGCTTGGGCATGAGATACTCAATTCTCTGAATGACTGCCTGCAAAAGCGTAACAGCCTGTTCCGGAATGTTGCTTTTGTGCAGCTCGGATATGTCGTGCAGCCACCTCTCAAGAAGCCGGTCTTTGCCGGTGTGGACGAGTACCGGACTTTCCCATTTAGGATTGTCAACTTCAAAGACGGCAAAATAGGTCTTGGTTTTTGCAAGATTGACCCTCTCATGCACCACATGAGGAGCGAGTATCAAAAGGTCACCTGCAGAACATTCAATACTTTCCTGCCCGGAAAAATTGATGTTGAAAGCTCCGTCGATGACGTAAAGTATTTCCCATCCCCGGTGAGAGTGTTTGTCGGTGCATCCTTTGTGGATGTCGTACCCTGCATATAAGAGATCGAGATTTTCCATTTCAGTTACCGGAAGTTGTATTTCAGTTTTTGATTTTTTTCCATCTGCCGCTTGCGAGAAAGATGATCGCTGCGGCTGCAGAAAGAAGTGAAGCCATCGGAGCGGCAAGTCCGATGTGAAAGAGCGTTGCACCGGCTTTGAGGCTGAAAAAGTACGATACCGGAACTCTCAGCACAAAGGTTGAGGCAATGTTGTTCGCCATCGAAAAAAGAGTGTGTCCGGAACCGATGAAAAAACCGTTGGTGCAGAATACGATCGGCACAAGAATGTAGTCGAAACTGAAACTTCTGGCGTAGAGGACGCCCTGCCTGATGACTTCTAGAGAGTCTGCATTGGAGCGGTCGATAAATAAGCCGATGAAAAACTCGGGAATACACTGCATTCCGGCAAGGAACACAATTCCGAGAGACATGGTGAAGATAAGTGCGGTCTTGAGCGTTTTGATAGCCCGGTCGTATTTTCCGGCTCCGATATTCTGGGCGGTGAGTGCCGACATCGCCATGGCAAAGGATATAGCAGGAAGCATGGCAAAACCGTTGAGACGGTTGACAATGCCGTAACCTGCGGCGCAGGCTGAATTGCCGTTGCCCATTTTGTTGACGATCGAGACGATGAAGAGGAACGAGAGATTTATCAGTATGCTCTGCAGTCCGATCGGAATTCCGATGCGCACATATTTGCCGACCAAGTTCCAGACGATGACGAAGTTTGCTTTGGTAAATTTGAAGTTGAAATCGCCCTTGATGAAAAAGATAAACGAGATGACCACGCTCAACGCCTGAGAAGCTATCGTGGCGTAGGCGGCTCCGCTTACACCCATATCGAATGTGACCACCAGCAGCAGGTCGAGAACGATGTTGAAAATACACGAAGTTGCGATGCAGATAAGCGGAACAGTTGAGTTGCCGAAACCACGGAAAATGGCGGCAAAAGCGTTGAAAAGCACGACAAAAAAGACTCCGCAGCTGCAAATGGCAAGATATTGCAGAGCGGGCTTTTTCGCCTCATCGGGAGTGTTGAGAATATCCACCATCCACTGAGAGAGCAGAACCATTGCCACGGTGCTGATGATTCCGAGGAAGAGAGAAAACAGCAGAGACATGCCGACGCACTTTCTGGTGTTGCGTCTGTCATTTGCTCCGTAAAATTGACCGACGAGCACGGTAGCTGAGGTGGTCAATCCCATGATGAAGGACATCACAAGATGCATGACTTCACCGCCGTTGGCGACGGCGGCGACTCCGGCTTTGCCGCCCCCGAACTTGCCGATCACCCAGAGGTCAACAGCTCCGTATAGAGCCTGAAGAAAGTTGGCAAGCAGAAAGGGAAAGCTGAACACCAGAAGAGTTTTGAGCATACTGCCCCGGGTGAGATCCTGCTGACCGAGCATACTGTTGGCGTTTTTACTCATTGCAACTGATACTCCGGATTGGTGGGGAAGAGTTTGTGGGCTCTGATACGCAGCTTTGCCGCCTCATCCTCTTTGCCCTGCATACTGTATATCTTGGCAAGCTCGGCAAGAGGACCCGGACGGCGATAGTTTTCGAGAGCTGCCGCTTTCTGAAAATACTCCTGCGCCTTGGAGTAATTGCCGTATGCGGCATAGAACTTCGCCGCCAGATTGAAGGCAAACGGATGCTCAGGACGCAGGCGGTTGACCTCAGCTAAAGTCCGTTCGACGTTGCGGGGAGTCGCAAGATGAAATTTCTCTTTCACGGGAGGACGGCAACACTCCTCAAGTGCATTGAGTGCCGCATCGCCCCGGGTGTATATCCAGTTGGTCACGCAGGAGATGCTTCCGAGAGAAACCATGAAAATCACTGCCGCACAGCGGTATTTGCGGGAAATCTCTCGGGATTCTTCACGGTTTTCCTGAGTTATCAACAGCAACAGCATCAATGTTGAGATCACTGCCGGAGATTGCAGATTTATATCCTGTAAGGCGTGGATAAATCCGGCAACAGCTCCCCAGAAAGCGAGCGTGTCAAGCGTGTCAAGTTTTCTGCGCCTGCGCCACAAGTTGATGAGCGGAACAATAAATGCCGCAAGTGCCAGCAATCCGCCGAACACTCCGGTGTGCACCGCAAAATTCGCCACCACGTTGTGCGGGTCGTGCGCCGACTCATTGGAAGAGGTGGTTTTGAGCTGCATGTGGCGGTAGAAAAACTCACCCCAGCCGTGTCCTGAAAGCGGTTTTTCGGCAAGCATGATGCAGGAGCTTTTCAGGTACGACACCCGTTCAGCCATCGAGCCGAAACCTCTGCCGTAAGCCTTGATGTATAACGCTCCGGAGACAAATGCGGCAAGCATCAGCACCAGCAGGAGTATTTTGTACTTTTTCCTGAGTTTGTCACTTGAAAACATCCACAATACTGCCGCCAACCCGAGCGAGAGAAAAGCTCCTCTGGTCTTGGTCATCAAAAGTGTTCCGAACCCCATGACTGCCGCCACTGAACAAAAGATGATGAGCGATGCTTTCTGAGGCTCGAAGCGGCGGCTGAGTTTTGCCGCAACTCCGATCAGCAATGGGGAAGTACAGAGCATGAAGCCTGCCAGCAAATTGGCTGAAGTCATAGCTCCGTAAACCCTGCCGTCGATGAGTTTGAGACGTATGGCATCAGATAGAACAATGCCCTGAGACTCCTGCATTTTGGCGAACTCGAGCATATCCTTGAAACCGAAAAAATACTGGTGGAACGCAGTTATGGTCAAAAGAAAAGTTCCGGCTCCGAGAGCGTAAAAAATTTTGTTTTTGAATCCTGAGTCATTGCTCACAAGCATGTACGCCGCCGCAAGATACGCTCCGAGTGAAACGATGTGCGAAAAAACAGCATCACCGTAAAAGGATGACGGAGCAATGATTTTTCCCCATAACGCCGCACACGGAAGTGCCGCCGCAAACAGTAATGCGCTGAGCGAAAGAGCTGAAAAACGCAATTTTGTGTTGAATTGCAGACAACAGAGCAGAAGCGCAAAGCCGGAAAAAACTCCGAAAGTTGAAGTCGGCCAGCTGACATAGAGGTAATCGATTGCTCCGTCGGGATAGAAACAGCTCACTTCAGGCATACAGCCGAGCGTGCCGTATTTAAGCGGCATGAGAAAAGTCAGCAGAAGAAAAAACAGCTCTGCTGCTTTCACCGTGTACCTTGAAAAACTCTTGTCTGACATGAGCTTATCCCTGTTGCAAAACCGTGGTCACCAAACCCTTGAGATAACTTGTTTCCGGAACAGTCAGCAGTACCGGATGGTCGGCTGCCTGCCGCAGAGAGCCGATGATCGATGCCTCGACCCCGGCTTCAAGGGCGGCATCGCAGGTTATCTTTTGGAATAGCGGCATTTCCATCAATCCCGAGCATGACAAGTTGAACATCACTCCGCCCGGATTGAGCAGTTTGAAACCCATTCTGGCAAGGAATTGATAGGCACGGCATCCCCTTTCAAGCGAGTTGCGGGACTCCACAAGTTTCGGAGGGTCGAGGATGATGAAGTCAAACTTTTCTCCGGCAGAGACCAGACGTTTGAGCTCTTCAAAACAGTCAACTGCACGGTTTTCGTATCCGGAATTTATACCGTTGAGTCTGAGATTCTTTTCAGCTTGCATCAGGGCAGGTTTGGAGCTGTCGAGATTGAGAACAGAAGTTGCTCCTGCTTTGAGAGCGGCGCAGGCGAAACCGCCGGTGAAGCAAAATGCGTTGAGCATCTTTTTGCCCGGAGCAAAACGGGTGACCAGCTCTCTTACATCCCGCAAATCAAAATAAAAACCGGTCTTCTGACCGTGGCGCGGGTCAACGGAAAAGCGCAGTCCGTTTTCGATGACCTCTATCTCTTGCGGCAATTCGTTTCCGGCAAGCATACATTTGCGTTCATCGAGCCCCTCTTTGCCCCGCACCGAGGTGTCGGAACGCTCGTAAATGCCCTGCAAACCGAATATTTCAAGAGCGTTTCTGCCGATGATATCACGGTGCTTTTCAGCTCCGGCAGAGAGAAATTGCGCAACCGCCCACTTGCCGAAGCGGTCGATTATGACACCCGGGAGTCCGTCGCTTTCGGAATAGACCAGACGGCAGCCGCCCTCAGTATCATTGAGCAGCAAAGTGTCACGCAGTTTTTTTGCCCTCAAAAGACGGCGGCGGAAAAACTCCTCATCAATGTTTTCTCTTTCATCGAAACTCCAGCATCTTGCCGTGAGTTGGGAGTGCTCTGAATATGCGGCTCTGGCAAGGAATTCACCGCCGTGCGAGTAAAGCTCAACGGTGTCGCCGGATTCGGGATCGCCGCAAATCTTTTCAACCGCTCCTGAAAACACCCACGGATGATGGCGGAGCAGGGATTTTTCTCTGCCTTTTTTGATGATAATTCTATCCTGAGACATGGCAAAAATCCTATTTTTTCAGGTGTTTGACTTCAGAGATGAAGTCCTTTGCCGCCTGAAACTTGCGATAAACCGAGGCGAAGCGGACATACGCAACCTGATCGAGATCGCGCAAGGCTTCCATGACCCGCTCACCGATTTCCAAGCTGGGAACCTCTTTGTCAAAGTCACGCAGAAGAGAGTGAGTGATATCCTCGACGATACCGTCGATCTCCTCGTCGGATACCGGACGTTTGTAGCAGGCATTTTTTATTCCGGTGCGCAGTTTGTCGCCGTTGTACTCCTCACGCACACCGTTGCGCTTGACCACTTTCAGCTCTTCGGGAACGATCTCTTCGACCGTGGTGAAACGGTACTGACAGCGGGTGCACTCACGGCGGCGGCGCACTCCGGAGGCATCACGGATACTTCTTGAGTCGATGACTTTATCGTTTTCACAACCGCATTTGGGACACCGCATGGATATTTACTCCTTTTCGTGGCACATATATTCCAGAGCTCTCAGTGGTCCGGTCACAAAACCGTTGTAAGCCTTTTTGCCGTTGAGTTTCTGCAAACCGTATCTCATGCCGTGCAGATAATCCTTGAAGTTGCGGCGGCGGAACACCGTGTTGTCGAGCGAAAGATGGTCTGCGACCAGAAAAACCAGCGTGATGCGGCTGAGTTTTGCATCGGAAAATTCATTTTTGATGCCGGCGGCAACGGCGGTGGGTTTGTTTCCCGATGAGAAGAGCAGCACCTCTTTTGAACCGGTGGAAAGAGCGGCTATCTCATCGATTTTGCCCCGTGAAAGTTTGCCCTCACTTGCCCACTCGTGGTAGAAATCGGCGATCGCCGGAGTGAAGTTTATTCCGTTGGCTTTTTCTGCCGCTTTCGCCGCATCGTTGAGAGTTTTGTTCATAAGAGCATCGTTGTCGAGACCGATACCGAAAGTATTGCCGCTCCAGACGAAGCAGCCGTCGATACCTCCGTTGCGCTGTTCGGCAGCGTTGAAACGGTGCGGCTCAAGCAGGATGGTGAATCCGGCAACCTTTGCACCGTCACCGAGCGAGTCGGCAAAGTCAGCGATGTTTTCCGCCATTTTTACCATGTCGGGATACTCACTCTTGAAGAGTCTGACGAACGCATTGCCCCTGAAGCGGGGGAAGTAATCCCGCTGGCGGATGGCGATATATGCCGGGATCCCGGCTTTGGCGGCACTCTCAAACAACTCTTCGAGTCTGCCGTCAAGCTCATCTTCGCTGGAAATAACAAAGTATATCCGGTTGAATTTGTATGAGGCGACTTTGGCAATCACTTCATCGGCTTCGATACTCAGCCATGAGCCGGGATATACCATAACTCCGCGCACGGCAGAGTCTCCGCCGATTTTGCCGAGTTCTGCTTTGCGGACGGCAACAGTTGCATCATCAGCTCTCAGAGCAGGCATTGCGGCAGGTCTCTGAGGTATCACCGGAGTCGATATGCAGCCGGAAACAAGAGCTGTCAACAATATTGCTCCCGCAAAAAGAGCGGCTGTCTTTCCGATGGTGATGATCTTCATGGGTGATACCTTTCAAGTGATGTTTGTCAGAACATGTGATAGTTGAGTTTGCCGACCTCTCCGGTGGTCATGTCGCAGCTGTGGAAAGGAATGAAGAAGAAGACGATCCAGTTGTTGTACTGGCTCACAGCGTTGACTTCACGATAGACAAGGAACGGCTTTTTGGTTTTGGCATCGAGCACCAGAGCACTGAAACGGGCGACGCCGTTGCGGGTGATGCGTTTGAGCAGGCTCAATTCAGGAATGGCGATGCTCAGTGTGGTGTCGGGTACGGGAACGGGCAGAGTTGGAGTTCCGATGTTCCACTGGGTGCTTTCGGTGGCGAGAGCTCCGACATAGAGACGCACGATGTAGTCAGCCTCTTCGGCTTTGGCGACGACAGTCGCTCCGCTGGTGTAGAGAGCGGTCTCGGCGCAAGCCTGGAAATACTCTTTGTAGGTCTGCGGAGCAAGGTAAACATAGTCAAGTGCAACCTTTTTGCCGTTGAGCGGACGGAAATCCATCTGATCGAGTCCGCGCTCAACAGCGTGAGAGAGCAGCAGTTCCTGAACAGCGTTTCTGCCGGTGTTGGTGATTGACGGCTCGGTACAGCCGGTGATTGCGAGTGCGGCGGCGATTGCCATGACAAAAATCCAGTTTTTCATAATCCCATCCCTGATTATTTGTTTTTGTTTACGGTGAATTACTTATCTTTGTTTTGTTCTTTCAGACGTTCAACATCCTGATGAGAAAATTCGATAACGTCCTTGAATTTCTCGGCGTTTTCAGGATTGAGGTCAGCCAGAGCCCGGTGCGCCTCTTCGACGGTTTCTGCGGTGGTGAGCAGGTCTCTTTTTTCGCTGCTGTCAACGCCTTCCGAATTGGTTTCGAGCTCTTTGAAGTTGAAAAGTTTTGCCACGCCGAGATCACGCAAAAGTTTTTTGAGTGTTTCGTTGGCGTTGCAGATATCGATAACAAGTCCGCTCTTTCTTGCTTTGAGTGCGAGCATGGTCAGGACACCCATAAAGGTGCTGTCCATGGCGGTGCAGTTTTTCATATCAAAGCAGAATGCAGAAAACTCAGCCGTGCTGCGGGCGAGATCCCGCAGGGGAACGGCGTATTCAAAATTCGCTCTGCCGGAGACGGTCACGGTGTAGCAGCCGCTCCGGTTGGATATGAGCAGGTCGTTTTCTTTCATCTTGCAGGTTCTCCGGAGTGAAAGTTATGCTCCGATGACCGCCTTGATGCGGCGGACTCCGCGGCTGGAGCTCTCTTCTTTCTGGATTTTGAAGCTGACCAGCTCACCGGTGCGGGCGGCATGGGGACCTCCGCAGATCTCGCAGCTGACATCACCCATGGTGTAAACTTTGACCACATCGTTGTACTTGTCACCGAAGAGACCCATTGCTCCGCGGGAGCGTGCCTCCTCGATGGGGAGCTCCTCGCAGATAACTTCGATATCACGTTTGATGGCTTCGTTCACCAGAGCTTCGACCTCTTTGAGCTGCTCGGGAGTGACTTTGTCAGGATGTGAAAAGTCAAAGCGCAGTCTTTCGCTGGTGATGTTTGAGCCGCGCTGTTCGACGTGAGTGCCGAGCACCTTGCGCAGAGCCGCCTGGAGCAGGTGGGTCGCAGTGTGGAGTCTGGCAGTGCCCACTGAGTCATCGGCAAGTCCGCCTTTGAACTTCTGTTCGGCACCGGCTCTTGACTGCTCCTGATGCTTTTTGAAAGCCTCGTCAAAACCTTTGGTATCGACCTCGAAACCCTGTTCGATCGCCATTTCGCAGGTGAGCTCGATGGGGAATCCGTAGGTCTCGTAGAGATTGAACGCATTTTTGCCGGAAATCACCTTTTTCTCGACGAATGCCGGAACACGGTCAACAAGTTTCTGGAACTCTTTGATGCCGTTTTCGAGGGTGATGCCGAACTGTTTTTCCTCTCTGTCGAGCTCGGAAACGATGACGTCACGCTTCTCGACGAGCTCGGGGTAAAATTCGCCGAATTCAGCAATGACCGCTTCGGCGATTTTGGAGGTGAAGAGTTTGCCGGTGATACCGAGCTTGCGTCCCTCACGGATGGCACGGCGGATGAGACGGCGCAGCACGTAAGGCTGATCGACTCTTCCCGGAGTGATTCCGTCTGCGAGGATAAAGGTTGCGGCACGCAGGTGGTCGGCGATGATGCGGTCACTGGCAGTGCGTTCGACGTTTTCGACTCCGCGGACGGCATCGAGAGCGGCAAAGAGCGGAGCAAAAATCTCAGTTTCGTAGCAGCTTGCCTTGCCCTGGAGCACGGCGGTCACACGCTCAAGACCCATTCCGGTATCGACATTGCGCTGGGCGAGGGGTTCAAAAGAGCCGTCGGCAGTCTTGTTGTACTGCATGAAGACGTCGTTCCAGATCTCGACCCAGAGTTTGTTTGCGGGGTCAAAGACTTCGGGAGCAGGCTCAGTACCAGTCCAGTAAAACATTTCGGTGTCAGGACCGCAGGGACCGGTGGTTCCGGCGGGACCCCACCAGTTGTCTTTGCGTCCGAGTTTGGCGATGCGCTCGGCGGGAATACCGTGGCTGCGCCAGATATCGTAGGCTTCGGCATCAAAGGGAACAAGGTCATCTCCGGCAAAGACGGTGACGGCGAGTTTTTCCAGCGGAATTGCAAGGTTCTCTTTTCCGGTGAGGAACTCAAAAGAGAAATCGATAGCCTCTTTCTTGAAGTAGTCGCCGAGCGACCAGTTGCCGAGCATTTCAAAGAAGGTGAGGTGCACGGGATCACCGACTTCGTCGATGTCTCCGGTTCTGATACACTTCTGGCAGTCGGTCAGGCGGGTTCCTGCCGGATGTTTTGCTCCCTGAAGATAGGGCACGAGCGGATGCATTCCGGCGGTGGTAAAGAGACAGGTCGGATCATTTTCGGGAATAAGTGATGCACTTTTTATCTCGGTATGTCCGTGTTTTTTGAAAAATTCGATGTATTTGCGGCGCAGTTCAGAACCAGTCATTTTCATATACTCCGATATCTAACTTGGATAATTTAGCTATAATTATTATAATATATACTTGAAAAACTGATTTTGCAAGGGGATTATTTGCTTGCGGCGGCAGTTCCGGCGCACATTCCTGAAGCGAACGCCCAGGTGATGTTGAAACCGCCGCATTTTCCGGTGATATCGAGCAGTTCACCTGCGAAGAAAAGTCCGGCAGTTTTTCTGCTTTCGAGGGTGTGGGAGTCTATCTCTCTGAGCACGACTCCGCCTTTGGTGACCATCGCTTTATCCCACGATTCGACACCGCAGATGTTGAAGGTGTGACGTTTGATGTCTTTTACCAGCTGTTCGGCAGTTGCACTTTTGAGCCGTGATGCCGGAGTGCTGCTTTCGCTCCCCAGGAAAATTTCGGCAAGACGGCGGGGAAACAACCCGGCAAGCAGGCATAACATGCTCTTTTTGCCTGAGCTTTGCCGCCACTTGTCAAAGAGAGCGCACAGAGCATCTGTTTCAAGTTGCGGCAGAAAATCAATGCAAAGCGGAACTGTCGGCATGGTGTCGAGGAGCTCGGCAACTCTGCCTGCGAGGTCGAGAATGGCAAAGGCGGAAAATCCGTTGTGAGTGAAGAGCAGTTCTCCGCGTTCAACGTTGCGGCGGTCGCTTTTGGTGTCGATGAAACAGCAAACATCATCAAGTGAGAGTCCGGCACACTCTTTTACCCACTCTTCCTGACACTTTACTCCGGTCATGGCAGGGTAGAGCGGAGTTATCGGGTGTCCTGCCTGTTCAGCAAGTTTGTAGCCCCTGCCGAGTCCGCCGAGAGCGGGATAGCTTTTGCCGCCGCAGCAGAGTATCACGGCGTCGGCAGAGATGGTGTGTTCACCGCATTTCACGCCGCAGATTTTGCTGTCGTTTATTATCAACTCTGTTACCTGAGATGATACTGAAACTTTCACTCCGAGACTTCTCAGTTGTTCAAGCCACATATTCAAAATGCCCCGTGCTCCGTTGCGCTCGGGAAAGTAGTGGAAACCGTCAGATTTGACCAGTTTTACCTGATGCAGTTCAAAAAACTCCAATAACTCCCTGCCGTGGAACATTTCGAGTGCAGGCATCATAAAACGCCAGTTTCTGCCGAAAGTGCGGGCGAACTCTTCGATTTCGAGGGTGTTGGTGACGTTGCATTTGCCTCCGCCGGAAGCGAGCAGCTTCATTCCGCATGACGGCATCTGCTCAAGAAGAGTGACTTCTGCTCCGTTGAGTGCGGCACTGTATGCGGCGGCAAGTCCGGATGGACCTGAACCCACCACGACGATGTGTCTCTTTTTTGCCGGAGCCATTATTCCTCCGGATTGAAACAGGCAAAGCCGTGCTCTTTACTGCCCTGCCATGCAGGCTCCTGCGAGCGGCAGATATCCAGACAGCGGGTGCATCGGGGGTGGAACGGACACCCGGCAGGAGGAGCGAGCGGAGACGGTACATCTCCGCTCAACGCCGCCGATTTTTTGTCGTGCTTCTTTACATCCGGAACCGCCGCAAGCAGAGCTTTGGTGTAGGGGTGGCGGGCGTTCCTGACCAGCTCGTGAGCCGGAGCACTTTCGACGATTTTGCCCAGATACATCACCATGATGCGGTCGGATATGTGCTCGACCACGGCAAGGTCGTGAGCGATGAAGATGAAAGATGTTCCGGTCTCTTTGCGGATGTCATCGAGCAGATTGACCACCGCCGCCTGCACACTCACGTCGAGGGCGGAAACCGGCTCGTCGGCAACGATGAAAAGCGGCTCGGCGGCGAGGGCGCGGGCGATGCCGATGCGCTGCCTCTGACCTCCGGAAAACTGATGCGGATAGCGGTCGAGATACTTTTCATCGAGTCCGACCCGCTCGAGCAGTTTTGCCGCCCGCTTGCGGCGTGAAGCAACATCCTCTTTGAAGTGGATTTTCAAAACCTCATCGAGTGCCGAAAACACGGTAAGTCTCGGATTGAGTGAGCCGTACGGATCCTGAAACACCATCTGAAAATCTTTTCTTCGGGCGGCAAGCTCTTTGCCCCCGGCTCTGCCGATATCAAAACCGTTGAGCAGAATGTTTCCGGCAGAGGGGTTTTCGAGTCTGACAATGGCTCTGCCGAGAGTGCTTTTGCCGCATCCTGACTCGCCGACCAGTCCGAGAATTTCCCCTTTGTTGAGCTCAAACGAAACTCCCCGTACTGCTTTGAGAAATCTCTTTTTTCCGAAGAGACCGCTTCTCAAAGGATAACTTACTTCCAGATTTTCAACCGACAACAGAGAGTTATTCATGAGTTTTTCCTGATGACGGCAATAACTGTAAGATTGTCAACTCCGCCGTTTTTGTTTGCCTGTTCGATGATACTCTCTGCCGCCTCCTGAGCGGTGGCGGCTTTGTCAAGCAGAAGTGAGATTTTTTCCTCAGCCAGACTGTTGTAAACTCCGTCGCTCATGAGGATATACCGGTCTGCGGCGGGGTGAACGAGGGTGAAGATATCCGGCTCAACTTGCGGAATCACCCCCATGGCACGGCTGAGATAGTGTCCGCCGTTGTGGACTACCGTGTGGTCACGGGTCACAGATCGGATTTTCCCGTTTTCAAGAAAATACAAGCGGGAGTCACCCACGTTGGCGCAGATGATGAACTCCTGAAAAAACATAGCGGCGCATAGAGTGCTGCCCATCGGCAGGGGATGTTTTTCCTGTTTATTGCGCTCAAAAATACGGCTGTTGATGTCGCAAACATATTTTTTCAGCAGCTTTCCTGCACGCTTGGAGGAGATGTTGACTGCCGGAGGAGATGATTTGAAATTTTCCTCCATGCCGTTACAGCACATAAGTGAGGCTACTTCACCGTTGGCGTGTCCGCCTATGCCGTCTGCTACGACTGCGAGGGGAGTATTGCTTTGGCAGATGACAAATGAATCCTCATTGTTATGACGCACCTTCCCTGTATGCGTTGCACCTGCTGTGTCGAATGAAAACATTTTAGCCTCTGTTGGGTTTGACGCTTATTTATTATATCAGTTCTCAGGGAATTTGTCAAGTGGCAAACGGCATCTTGTCACCCATTCTGCCGATAATTTTTTGCCGTTGTAAGAACTGCGGAAGTAATCACGCCGGAAATCGCATACGGCAAACACTCCTCCGGGAGCATGAAGAACAGTGAAGCCGCACTCTGCCGCATCTGGAGTTTCAAACTGCAGAGTGTTTTCTCCTTTGACAAGTTCGAGAGTAATGATATCGCCTGAATTGCTCTTTACGCTTATCACTCCGGGGGAGGTACTGAAAATCTTCCATAAAACAGTTGCTTTGCCGGAGACGGAAAAGTTTTTTTGCAGTGTGTCGCCTGAGTGCAGTTCGAGCTCACGCCACTCTCCGAAAGTTATCGGACCGTGGTCGAGGATATCATAGTCGGTTTGACCGATCGCCGGAGGAACTATCGTTCCGAGCGGACGGATAAAGCGCATTATCTGCGGTTCAAGTTGGCGGTAACTGTCGCAGGCAAAAACAGAGATGAATACGGCAAAGAGCAATGCGGCGACCCGATGTATCGCTCTGCCCTTTATCCTGCGGCGCAGAAGCAGGGAGCCGGAAACCGCAAGTACGGGCAGTATCGGAGCACGGAAACGTGAGAGGTTGTAAAAAAGTGCTATCGACCCCCAGTAAATCACAATAAATCCTGCGAGCCACCAGAGTCGCGGGTCACGCAGACGGAACGATATCCCGAGCAGAAGAAGTCCGGCGACACCGCAGATGATAAGCGGGTATTCCAAGCCGCAGTTTTTGAGCAGCATGAGAGTTGGGGATGTTCTGCCCTCTCCGGCAAGAGAAACATTGTTGGGTATCTCTCTGGCATCCCAGAAGAGCAGGAGTTTTCTCCATTGCAATTCAAAAAACGCAAGCGGTTCACGGCACATCCAGTTGAACATACTTCTGCCGAGCCCCACTCCGTGCTGAGTGTCGGACATCACCCGGTGGAACGCTTCTGGGTACTCCATGGGACCTGCGGGCAAGCCGGGGTTGCGCCCTCCGGCAGGAGCTTCAGGAGTATTGCCGAGAGCCAATACTGCATCTCCGGCAGTGCTCGGACCTGTGAGTTTGCCGAGGGCGAGCGTGTTGTGCAAAGAGAACGGCAGCAGCACCATGCAGGTGACCGCCGCCATCGCAGCGGTGTTGCCGAGACGCTTTTTCCAGTTGGAGCGGCGGGGGAATATCAGAGCTGATATCCCGAAGAAAATGGCGATGAGCGCAATGTTGCCCCGGGTGGCGATGGAAATACCGCACAAGAGACCCGTGAGCAGAAAGTACCTGAGTTTACCCCGTAAAAGAGCCTGCGCTCCGAGGTAAAACAGCAATATGAGGTGCAGGCTTTGCAGTGTCTCGTTCTGGTGGTACGGAGTGTAGAATACAAGCGGCACTGACAATGAGCCGAGCAGTGCGGAAAAAACCGCTCCCCGCTTCCCCGCAAACATCCCGGCGGCGAGTCCGGAAAAAAAGACCGCCGCCGTACCGCACACCATCTGGAAAAATATCACGCCTTTGACTCCCAGGCCAATAAGCAGAATGAGCGGCAGAAAAACCGAGTAGTAGTAGGGTTGATAATAGAACGTTTCAGGGAAAACACCGCTTGCGATCTCATTGCCGAGACGCATATATGTTGCCAGATCAGTCGCCTTTGACGGAGCAAACACCGCATTGAACATATCGTTCGCCGAAGCAAGTTCGCAGCAGACAACAAGACGGAGCAGAAACGCTCCGGCGGTTATCACCGCAAGCGGAACAAAAAAGCCGCACCGAGTCTCTTTTCCGGTGCGGCGCAGATGTGACTTGTGAGCCAATTATTACACCGTCATCAGCTCTTTTTCCTTGACGGCGAGAGCGGCGTCGAGGGCGGCGATGTAACGGTCGGTGGTCTTCTGGATATCATCGAGCATCTTTTTGAGCTCATCCTCAGTGATCTCACTGTCTTTCTGAGCTTTTTTGGCGATCTCGTTGGCATCGCGGCGGATGTTGCGCAGAGCGACTTTGGCATCCTCGGTCTCGGCTTTGGCCTGTTTTGAGAGGGCGGCACGACGCTCCTGACTCAGCTCGGGCACGGGCAGACGCAGAAGTTTTCCGTCGTTCATCGGAGTGATTCCGACATTGGATGAGAGAATGGCTTTCTCGATGGCGGCGAGAGCAGATTTATCCCACGGCTGGACGACCAGCAGACGGGGCTCCGGAGTGCTGATTCCGGCGAGGTCGCGCAGACGGGTGGGAGTTCCATAGTAGTCAACAGTGATGTTTTCGACCAGACTCGGACTGGCTTTGCCGGTACGGATAGCCGCAAAGTTGTTTTTGAGGGAGTCCTCAGTTTTCATCATGTGCTCTTCGACAAAATCCATCAATTCAGTGATATCAACGTTTGCCATTTTGAAGTTCCTTTTCTATTTTTAATGCAACAATACAATTTGTCATTTGTAAACTATAACTGATGTTTGTCAAAAATGCAAGGGATTTTTCAAAAAAAATTATTGTTCCATTTGTTGTGAAGAAAAATTTCCGGCGGTGGCGCATTGTGGTCAATCTCGTGCCTTGCTGCTGCGCTGCTTCGGTCATGTACAGTCGTACACTCCCTGCGCTGCTCGGGCGCAAAACACTTTTCTTGACTCACACTGCATCCACCGATGCTAATAAGCCGTTTTGCGTTTTGCCGCAACCCCAATCTTTTACATATTTCACATAAATCAGGACTTTATCAAATAAAAAAGTACTCCGCTTTTCTCCTATGAGAGACTAA
>JAFVZB010000057.1 GCA_017508385.1 Lentisphaeria bacterium
GTCGGTGATGAGCCTTCCGGAAAAAGCATTTCCGGATTTGTCTCAACTTCCGGCGTTGCGATCTTCTTCCGGGAAATCGGTTCGGAACACGAGACAGCATATCTCCCCGAGATGAAAAACGGACAGTGGAACCTGATTGCCGGTAATGGAACTCTTCTTAATGGAGAATTGACGATGAAGAGTACGGCGTCGTTTGCGGTGTTTGAATGTATTTCAAAATGAGGAAAGAATAGAAAAATGATAGACTTTGACCTGAACTTTCCCCGTTACACCGCTGGTTCGCCGGAGGTGCCGGTCTGGTGTTTGACTCCGGATTCAAAGCAGATGATCCACCGTTTTTTTGACACCTCTCCACTGAGTCCCTCCGGACGTTATCTTGCGGTGTTCCAAATGCCGGATCACGATGGTATGCCCAAAGCCGGCGACCGGAGGAACGTGGTATTGGTCGATCTGCATACCGGAAAAGAGCGGGTCGTCTGGGAAACTGCCGGCTGGGAAAATCAGATGGGCGCTAACATCAACTGGGGCGCATCTGACTCCGAACTGATATTCAATGACGTGGATAGCTCCACCTGGCAGCCGTTCGGAGTGGTGCTCGATCCGCTTACGGGAGCATGGCGGAAGCTGGAACATACGGTTTATCATGTCTCTCCGGATGGAAAATACGGAGTCAGCTCCAACCTCACAGCTATGCGCCGCACTCAGGGCGGATACGGCGTTGTGATTCCCGACCGTCTCGTTCCCTACTATAAGGGAACAACTGCGGAAGACGGCGTCTGGCTGACGGATATCGCCACCGGAAAGACCCGGCTGCTGATCTCAACGCGCGAAGCTGCGGAAAGGACTCTCACGGCTGAGCGCCGGGCGGAGTATGAGAACAGTGAACTCTATGCCTTCCACACAAAATGGAGTCCGGACGGCAAAAAACTCATGTTCTCGCTGCGTTTCTTCCCCGATCATAAGGGCGAAATGTTCCGTGCGATGAACTATAACTTCCAAGAGTTGCGTTATGATGTTTTCTCCTTCGAGCTGGAAAATAGAGAACTGTTCCTTTCCATCCCGGCAACGGAGTGGGATAAGGGCGGACACCATACCAACTGGCGGAACGACAGCAGCGGATTTACTATGAACCTCGATATTTTCCGTCAGGGAATGAGGCTCTGCACGGTCAACTGCGATGGAACAGGACTTGCGCCGATCGGAGAATACACCGGCAGCGGACATCCCTCCTTCCATCTCAACGGACGCTGGGGAGTGACCGACTGTTACCGCTTTGAAAAATTCACCGCTGAAGACGGGACGATACCGCTGCGGCTCTTCGATCTCAAAGAAAACACCGAACGAGAGCTGGTGCGTATCGACACTCTGACCGAAGGCTTCAGCCGGGGAATCGATGCCAGACTCGACCCGCATCCGGTCTGGTGCGATAATTTCAATTTGTTGATATTCAACGCTATGTATAAAGGAACGCGCAGCGTTTTCTGCGCCGATATGCGGAAATTTCAGGAAAGCTGAGTAATTTGTTTTCACAAAATCAAGATAATAACCATTCATAAAAACGAAAGGAGTATTGTTATGCGAAAGAGTATTTCCCAAGGGTTCACGCTTATCGAACTCTTGGTCGTCATCGCGATCATCGCAATTCTTGCGGCGATTCTCATGCCTGCTTTGCAGCAGGCGAGACAGCGTGGACAGGGAGCCGGCTGCATCAATAACCTTAAAGCTCTCGGACTTGCCTGTCAGCATTACAGCGAAGATTACAACGACTGGCTTCCGCGTACAAGTTTTACCTTTCCCGGTTCAGGAGGCTCCGCTGCGCTTGATATCATGGGACGCAAGTCGATTGCTGTTGATGCTCTGAACGGCTGGCATGTCTATATGTCATCAGCATCATCAAACCACAGCAACGTATCGGCAAACTTGCCCCGTTTGAAGTATATTCCGTCTGACACCAGTATCGCCAAAGGCATCCTTATCTGTCCCGGAGATCCTGATCCCCGTTTCGGACACAAGGGGGCGCGGGCAAAATTCAAGCTCTCTTACGTCATGAACTCAGGAGTCACCGGCGGTTCCTTCAACCCCGGGGATCAGACCAACTGGCTGCATCGTACCGATTTTGCCAGACTTCCGGACAAAGAACCCAAACGCGGTGCAAGCCGTAAAAGTCCGAGCCTCTATCCGCTCATCCTTGACGGAGGCGACGTGAGAGACGACGATACCTATAAAACCCATTACGCCAAGGCAGCCCATACTATTGGACAGGTTCCGAATTCAGCTGAGGACTTTAAAGACCCCATGTATTGGAGTTCGGCTTATTCTCCCTCAGGATTGGGAGCAAGACACAGCAGCTGTGTAAACACTGTTTTTGTTGACGGTCATGCCAAACCGATCACAACTCCTATTTTCAATACCAACTCGTCTACATCTGAACGCAAACTCCGCTGGCTCTCTCCGGGATATGCCGATGGAGCGCATTGGTACTGATTTGAATTCATCTTGTTATCGATCTTTAACGTTAAAAAAAAAGGAAACAAATTTATGAAATGCTCCACTTGCAAGCGGGTGAATCCCGTCAGATTCACCTTGATCGAACTCCTCGTCGTGATCGCCATCATCGCCATTCTTGCATCAATTCTGATGCCGGCTTTGAGTTCAGCCCGGGAGAGAAGTAAAACATCATCATGCGCAAACAGTCTGAAACAACTCGGCATCGGTTTTGCCTCCTACCTCGACAGTCAGAATGACTGGTATCCGTATTACGAGGGGTACGGCGACAACAAGGGAACTATCGCATGGCGTGAACAGCTCGGTGATGCCAAATGCGTTCCCTACCGCAGAGTCGGAAAAAGCAAATTACTTTCTGATGTTCTCCGTTGTCCGGGGCATGAGTATAAAGACATTGATTCCGGTCGCGGAGTTAAACCGGGAAACAGCTATGACTATCAGGGAACCTATGTTGCAAACAATGTCCAGGCCGATTGGGTCGGTTGGGGACTTGGTAAATCAAATGCAAACGCAAGCGGTTGCAAAAGCGCACATTTGTACAACCCATCTTCATTCGTTGTACTGGCAGAAAAACGCAGGGTCACCGATACCACTCAGGTAAAGTTGACCGACCACTGGTTTGATCGTTACGCACAATTTCACTCAACTGCAAATCCAATCGCTACCAGCAGTGAATGGTCCCGACAGATCGACCTCTCTGCTCACAGCGACCGGGCAAATTATCTTTGCGCCGACGGTCACGTTGTCAACTGGTCGTTCAATGAAGTCCGTTGGGGAAATTTCTGCATACTCGGTTTAAGAAATCCGAACAGCTGGGTTGCCACCAGAACCTATATGGATAGATAACTCTATTACTAACCATGGGAGCATGCCTCAACCGGCATTTTACTGTTTTATATTTTAACTTAGTAATTGTTCCTGTCTCTTTGGCGGAACGAATAAAAAAAGGGAAAATTATGAAAAAAACAATTTTACTTTCCGTGGCGACTGCTTTTACGGCAGTTTGCTTCGCACTTCCGCAGGTCAATCCGCAGAAAGCATGGCGTCCGACCAAAGCAAGCGGTGCGGAAAAGAGTGTTTCTGCCATGCCCAAGCTGGTAAACAAAACGACCATCCAGTGCGGCAACAAAAAAGTTACGCTGATGCCCGACGGAGTTATTCGCATATCCAACAGCGCAGGCGAAATAGCAACCATTCACATCCAATATATCTTTGTCAACAAAGAAAATGGCAAAACCGACTGGGCAAATACAACTCCTTCACTTTGCAAAATGCGTCAGGAGGGCAATTCTGTAATCTGGGAAATCTGGAAAAAGAACGAGCTTGAAACCTGGAAAATCGCAGACCAGACTCTCGAAATCCTCGAAGACGGCAATCTGAAGCTCAGCGCAAAAACGTTTGCTCCCAAAGATGAGCGTCTGATGAGTCGCGGCGGCAGAAGAGCATCTTACTTTATCATGTTCCCCGTGGCAGGAAACGAGGGCAAAAAGCTCATCGTGAACGACGTAGAACACACTCTCGGCGAAAACATGAAACCCTTTTCACTTTGGAGAGGCAAACGTTTTGATTACGTCATTTTTGCAGATGACCCGTTAAAAACTGTCGGTCTCAAAAGTGTCAATGTCGCAATGACGAATCAACTCATCACTCAGAAACGCCATCGTATTGATTACAATTTTCAGAAGGACAACACCTGTTCATTCCTGATCGACCTGCGCAAGTCGGCAGTGGAAAAAACCGATACTGCCAACACCGGAGCCGGAGTCAACTTCAAACAGATAGAAAACGTCGAGCTTCTGTGGAAAGGCAAAAATAATTTGCTCACAAACTCCGGATTTGAGCAGGGTTTTCACTGCTGGAAATCCCACAGCGGATTTTACAGCGGCTGGTGGGAAAACAAATGGAACTTCGTTCCCTTTGAAATATCAAAAGATGCTTTTCACGGCAGCAGCTCGCTGCTTATGCGCGGTCGTGATGTAAAACTTCACGACTGCCGCAATCTGCGCGGTGGCATCAACATTACCGGAAACGTGATGCTTCTTCAGCCGGGAAAATACACTTTGAGTTTCTACGCCAAAACGCTTTCCGGCAAAGCCAAGCTCAGCGCATGGATACATAATTACCACACTGTAAATCAGAGTCATTACGCCTGTCCGCACAGCACCTGCTTCACAACGGTTACTCCCTCAGCTGACTGGAAACGTTACACTCAGACTATGACTGTCGAAAAGGCTACTCCCACCGCTCTTTCAATCAACGTTTCCGGTGCAAGCGAAGTTCTGATCGATGCGATACAGTTTGAAAAGGGAACTCAGGCGACCGCTTATGAATTCCCTCCGGCAGTCGGAACTCTGCTCACCAGTGCTGATGACAATTTTATTTCCAGTAAAAAAAAAATCGATGCCAAGGTTAAAATTTTTTCCAAACCCGATACCACAGGCAAAGTCGCTGTGCGGGTGAAAAACTTTTTCGGAGAAATCGTTTGCAACACCACTCTCGACTTCAAAACTGACTCAAAAGGTTACTCAACTGTCGCCCTGCCCTTTGACAAACTGGGTAAGGGTCTTTTTATGGTCCGCTTCGACTATCAACTCGCTGACGGCAGCAAAAGTTTCGATCTCACCCGTTTTGCCGTCACAGATCATCTAAAAAACACCCACCGCTGGAAAAATATCTTTTCCGATGATTACGGTCTTATTGAAAACCACTACAACTTCACCAAAATTCTTGAACGCTGGCGCAAAATCGGTATCGGAGCCAAAACCCACGTTGTCAACCGTGAACCGATGTTCTATAATAAATACCGCGAATACGGAGTCGAACTCACTAATGCTTCAATCGCTACTATGCTCTGGAAACCGGGAACTACAAAAGTTTCCGGCTTCGGTATCACAGATAAAATTCCGCTCGGTCTGAAATACACCGACAGTGACAAATTCATCATCAAAGACCACAACTCAGGCAACAACGGAGTTGCTGACGATGCTTTCTTCAAGAGGGTCGAAAAAGCCGCTGAGCAGGTCGCACGCACCAACAACCACATCAAATGCTGGACTTTTTACGCTGAAATAAGAGCAAAGTTTTCCAACGATTGGTGGAGCAAGGAGGCTACTGATGAAAAAGCAACAGAACTTCACATCAAATACATAAAAGCTATTGTCGATGGAGTTCGCCGCGGAAATCCCGCGGCGAAAATTTTTCAGGATGCTCCCTGCAATATGCGTCCTGACGGAGGAATTGCCGAAACCGCTAAATTACTGTCAGAATGCAACAAACACGGTATCAAATTTGACCTGATTGCCATTCATCCCTACCGTTTCAGTCCGGAGTCTCCCGACCTGGATGCAGATACCCAAACCTTATTCAAAGCACTCAAAAAATGCGGTTACGGCGATGATACCCCCGTCATGTGGCCGGAGCTGATGCACTGGGGACCGTACAATATTCCGCAGTGGGGAACAGAATCTTCGACCTGGGGCAACACTCCCAAAACCTGGCCGGGTTGGACTCTCACCTACGATATTGGCGAGACCGAAAAACTTTCCGCCGCTTGGCGTGCAAGGTCGTGGCTGGTCGCACTCAAGTACGCTGACCGCATCACCACGGCAACTTCCGGTTCAGGACTCAACAACTTCAGCTTCGATGAAAATCTCACTCCTTATGCGACTCAGATGATTTTCAACACGCTCGGAAATGTTCTGGGTGACAGCACCTTCAAGAAAGATATCCGCTTTGCTCCGTTTATCCGCTCATACGTTTTCGAGGATGCACAGAAACGTCCGGTCGCAGCAGTGTGGTGTCACATGGAAAAGGTCGATAACGGCTATATCGATGCTCCGGTAGCTGAAGCTGACTTCGGCAACTCACTGGAGTCGGTCATCGACCTTATGAACAGCAAACGGGCGTTCACCAATGGAAAATTCAAGTTTCCGGTTTCCAGCTTCCCGATTTTCCTGCGTGGAAAACCCGGAACTCTTGACAAAATGATCAAGGCTCTGGAAAAGGCAACTATCATTTCAGGTGAAGGAATTTCTCCTGTCGAAGCAAGTGCAAATCCGCTTGACAACAAAACCATAAGAGTAACTCTTAAAAACTTCCTGACCAGCGATTTCAACGGAACATTCAACGGCAAACCCATCTCTATTCCGGGTTCCGGAACAACCGTTGTTGATATTCCGGCTCCGGTCAAAATCACTAAAAATAAAATCGTCAAAGAGCAAATCAAGGCTGTTCTGAAATCAGATAAAGGTCAGAGCTATGAATACGATCTTGGCTTTACCGCTCTTGCAGCCGGAAAAGTCGATGACAGCAAGACCTTTGATAATATCGATTGGAACTCCCTGCCTGAGACAAAGTTCACCGCTAACGTGAAGAAAAAAGAGACTTCCGGAAGTTACAGACTCGCATGGAACAAATTCGGATTCTTTATTCAGGTTCAGGTTGCAGATAAGAAATTCACCCATATTGAATACTCAAAAACTCCGATGCGCTGGAAAAACGACTGTCTGCAAATCTACATCGACACCATGGCAAACGCCAGAAGCCGCCAATTCAAAGGTTACGATGAGGATGACTACGATTATGCGCTGTTTCCGAACAGCAAGGGAGACAGCTCAATCATCTGGCGCAACCGCTCGGTGGAACAGCAGCTCGGACTTGCAACTCAGGCACCGAAAGATCAGACCGTTGCCCACGATATTCCCAGCAGTTTTTCCAACAAAAACGGAATTCTCACCTATCGTGTATTCTTCCCTGCCAAGTATCTGCTTCCCGCAAGAATGCACGCAGGCTGGGTGATGGCACTCGGACTTTATGCAGCAAACAGCGACAAACCGGGAACTGTTTCTTCTGCACTCACAAATACCTCAAACGGCAACGAGTGCTACAACAGTCCGCACATCTATCCGGCTCTGCTGCTCGAGAAGTAAGGAGACCTCTGTAATGCTGCCTTGCAAGTGTACTGTTCCGCCCCCCTTCCCCGATGGGGAACCGGGTTTCATACAGGAGTTGAAATCATACGACCCGCGCAGGGTGCATTGGAATACTGCCGGTGAAATTCCGGCAGGTTTCCTCAAACTTTCAGGCAAATGGGAAATCAATAAAAGTTTTCCCGACCCTGAAAAACTCCTTGAAACTGCCTACGATGCCATAGAGAGATTTGCCGCAGAAAACGTTCCTGCGGCAGATGACAAGCTGGTGATCGTCTCAAAAAAGAACAGTACACTCTCAGAAGAGGAATACTCCATAACAATATCTGCCGCAGGAGTTACTCTGCAGGCGGCAGATACAGAAGGACTCCGCCGTGCGGTCTATAACTTTCTGGATATCTGCCGGAGTGCGGAAATTCCGGCACTTGAATATCAGCAAATCATCCGCAAGCCGTGGCTGAAAAACCGAATTTCCCGCTGTTTTTTCGGTCCGATAAAGAGACCTCCGTTTTTCCGTGATGAGTTAACCGATGATATCGACTACTATCCCGAGCCCTACCTCGACCGGCTTGCGGCTGAGGGAATAAACGGAATATGGCTCACCATCGTCTGGCGTGAAATGGCAGAAACTCCGTTTCTTCCGGCAGACCCGCTGAGACAAAAACGCATCGAAAAACTCAAAAAAACGGTGGCGAAGTGCCGTCGTTACGGAATCAAAGTCTGGGTGTTCTGCATCGAACCGGCATCGTGGACACGGGCTGTACCTGCTCCCTCGGCAGACATGGGCGGTGACAGTAAAGATGCCGGAAATCAACCTTTCTGTATCGCCTCAGAAAACTCTCAAAAGTATATCACTGAAACAGTTTACAGCATCTTCCGGGATACTCCAAATCTCGGAGGCATGATGCTGATCTCTCTTGGTGAAAGACCGACCTCGTGCCTGAGCTGCATCAACGAACATGGCTTGGATCAACAGCCATGCGCCGACAAGTGCGGTCTCAGTAAAAGCAAGATCCTCAATACCATTCTCGGCTGTATCAGAGAGGGGATACGCAAAGCAGGAAGCAATGCTCAAGTTCTGAGCTGGCTCTACAATCCCAGAGCCAATCAGATTCCCGAATGGTGGTTCACCCTGCCCGAAGAGCTTGACAAAGAGCACATTCTTGCGTTCAACTTTGAATCAGGATGCAGTAAAGTTCAGGATGGCAGAGTCTGTTCCGGAGGAGACTACTGGCTCTCAAGTATCGGTCCTGCTGACCGTTTCGGACGCATCGCCGCCGCCGCAAAAGGAAACTGTGAAGTTGCCGCAAAACTCCAAGTCGGCTGTTCACACGAGTTGGCGACAATTCCTTTTATGCCGGTACCCGGAAATCTCTACGAAAAATACCGCGCAATGAAAAAACTCGGAGTCAGCAGCGTTATCCAATGCTGGTATTTCGGCAACTATCCGGGGGTGATGAACCGGGCGGCAGGAATGCTTGCTTTCGAGGAATTCAACGATACTCAGATAGATTTTCTGAAACGTCTTGCCGCAGTCGAGTGGGGGAAACAATACGCTCCCAAGTTGGCAGAAATGTGGCAAAGTTTCGGCAAAGCCTACTCCAATTATCCGCTCGACATACAGTTTCAGTATTATGGTCCCATGCACGACGGAATCGTATGGCCGCTTCACCTGAAGCAGCTCATGACCTCACTGCCCCGCAGCTGGAAACCTGATACCGAACCCGCCGGAGATGCGGTGGGAGAGTGTCTGAATACTTTTGAGCTCGCAAATGTTGTTACTTTGAGCCGTAAGCTGGCAGAAATGTGGAGCAATGCAGTTGCAGTATTGCCTGAGTTGCGCAGCAAATTTGCAGACGACCCGGAACGGCTGAGAGATTGTGACCTTTACGAAGCTCTTGAGCTGCTCTTCAACTCCGGAGCAAGGATATTATCTTTCTACGATATGCGGGCAAAGCTCTTTGACTCTCCGCTCGGTTGTCACGCTCTGCTTGAAGAGATGCACAATATTGTCAAAGCAGAAAAATCCGCCTCGGCAAGGATGATTGAACTGTGCAAGAGCGATGCAAGGCTCGGCTATCACTCGGAAGCGGAGGTTTTCAAATTCTATCCGGCAAAACTTGAGTGGAGAATTGCCGAACTGGAAAAACTTGAGCCGCTCTTTGAACAGCTTGCCGCTTCTCCGGAAAAAGAGGTAAAAACTCTGCTCGAATGGGAGGGAGAAACTCTGCATACAGGAATCCGTTATTACGGAAACACTTACTCCGCAGAGTGCCGCATCGTCGGACTTGACCTTGAAATCACGATGTATGTTGACCCCATAGCAGATGATTGCGTACATGAACAGCACTTTGTTATGTTAATGGATTCCAATGGAGTGAAGTTCCCTCTCGAGTTCCCCGTTGAAGATGGAACTCCGTACGGATACAATCAGAAAACTCTGGGAATCGAGGTAAAGACAGAAGGAAACGGCAAAGAGATAATCCGCATACCGCTGAGCAAACTTGATTTTGCAAAAGAGATATTTGCCGGATTTCACCGCACTTGGAGCGATGCCGAAGGGAAACAACACCACGACCCGATTCCTGCCGGGGAATACAGCTACGATGCACGTCTCAACTTCTGCGCATCATTTTCCGCCGGAAGATTGAGAAAACTTATCCTCGAAAAGTGATACGGAAATCGAGTCCAGCTATCTGCATCGGCTTTCACCAGTTTTCCTTACGCCTCCAGACATAATTTTTGCATCTACGTTATTGGCTTCTACCGCTTTGTCAAGGTAGAATTTCCCAATTTTGGCATCTGCGGATTCAACATTAAAGCCATTGAGGTAATACATTGCCATGTCGTATGCGGCTTTGCCGGAAATAAAGGTATCTTTTCCGTCGGCATCGGCAACACTCTTCACAAGTTCGACTCCCTCTTTCAAAAAGCCGAGTTTGCAATAGATTTTTCCGAGTTCATACTTCAATTCGTTGGAGCTCGCTCCATGTTTTTCAGCACGGCGAATGAACCACAACGCTGACTCGTAATCGTTCAAATCATACTGGATTTTTGCGCTATCGATATCAGCTTCTATTGAGCCAAGCTCTCCTGACAGCATCAGAGCATACATCATGGTGGAGTTTACATTGTAAATACCGAAATTTTCCTCTTTGTTCTTTTTCAAAAACTTTGTCAATTCCTGAAGGTTATCTTTTTTCACCGGAAGTTCAACAGCTTTGATGTACGGCTTTGCCGGAGTATAATCTGCAATCTTTCCATCAAAGAATATTCTGCGCAAGTAAAAACTTTTCACTTCAAGCGGAGTTTCTCTTATCGGCAAAAACCAGTTGTTGACAGTCAGATGCGGTGCAACAGCATACAATTTTTTGAAATAAACGTCGGCATGTTTGGGAGAGAGATTTTTCAATACGCTTCCGGCAGTCCACAAAGCGTATGCCCGCACTTTGGAGTCCGCAGTTATATCCGCAGCTTTACTGTATAACTCAGCGGCACGGTAACGGTAACTGTAACGGGGAAGTTCCGGCTTGTTGAGTTTCACAACATTTTGCCGGTATCCCCATGATCTATTGCAACGGTTTCCATTTATCAGATTATCCGGTTCGAGCAATGTACCGTAAAGTATGTCTCCATGAAAACGCATGATGGCAGCCATATTCAACAAGGCAGTTGTTTTTTCCTCACGGGAAGATTTTGCTGAGTCAGCGATTTTCTGCATGGCAAAGAACTTTTCAGAATACTTGCGGATACCGGGACCGGTAAAATACTTGCGTGCCTCTGCATGTTTTCCCTCGCGCATCAGACGGCGTGCCAGCAGGTTGCGGATAAAGAAATGCAGCTCTTTTTTTGAGCATATCCAAGTTTTGCATTCTGAAATCAAAACATCATGGTCAACAACATCGGAAAAATGCTTATCACAGAAGGCTTGGAGCTCATCAAGAGTCATGACTTGCTCAGCAATCATACCGATATCTTCAAGATAACATCCATTCACCCAGCGTTCGGCGGCTTCCTTTATCCTGCCGAGCCTGAATAATTCTGCTCCGGAAAAAGCATGAAGCTGGCTGTCGGTAAAAAGTATGGTATAAGATAACTCATTATCCAAACTTGCAAAATCAGGATATTTTTCAATATATTTGTCGATTGCGGCTATCTTTTCTGTTCCTTCGAGTGAACTGATTATCAGCATATCCCGCATGGCGGAGTGTTGCGGATAATCTTTAAGCAGTGCTGCTCCTTCGGAAACCGGCAAATTCACGGCAGCCAGAGGATAGTTTACCGGACTCTGCCGGAAAAACTCCCATGCAACTTTTTCCACCCGGGGCATACTCCAGTTGGAAATTCCGATACAAACGATAAAATCACGCATAACAGGATCGGTTTGACACATTTTGCGCAGATTTTCTTCGCTTTCGTGGAATAGTGACCAAATGACATCAGGTCTTTGCTCCCACCTCTTAGCGACCCAATCCATATAAGTGGCAGGCATCTTGTCCTTTTTGTATTCATCAGTGTATACCAGAAACTCACAGTTGGAGTGGATTTTTCTGAACATCATCCTGTACGCCGTTGCCCAATCTTTGTAATCATGCGGATTGCGGCTGACATCGTTCACAAGGTTCAAAACGCATCCCTGAGTGTCAACATATCCCTGTTTTTTGAGGTCGAGAAGTATTGCCAGTATCTTTTCACGCTCTTTAAGCTCTGCTGAGCGATATTTTCTCAGATTGCTGAACGATTTCCATACCGGAATGGTTGTATACAAACGCTGTTCTTTCGGCAGAGCAAGAAGTTTTTTCCAGTTCGGAGGCATCTCATTGTAATCTTTATCCAGAAAATCACGGCGTCCGGCAGCATACAACTCGAACTCAAGCAGCTTTGCGTGCGGAGCTTTCACCTCATCACTCCACGGAGCGTCTATCACTGATTTGATGAATTTATCAAGCTCATCACTTTTTATATCAAGTCCGGCAGCGGCTTTTCTGATATCATCTTTCCATGACGCACTTCTGGATTTGCCCGGCTCAAGATAGCGGCAGCTGGTTTCCGGAAAATGCTTGCGTGCGATCTCGTACTCGAGATATCTGCCCAACACCCGCGGCTTTTGTGATAAATCTGCTTCGTCGATCAATCCTGCGAAACTCATTACTCCGATAAAACAGAGCAAAAATGCTGCGGATTTTTTCATATTAAAACTCCTTTTTATTTAGCTTTACCTGCCCGTGTCGGGAACAGAGCCTTTATTTAAAAATTTATTGTTGTTGTTCTGCATTTGGAATATACTTTTCATCGTAAAGTACTCTTGCGTGGTTGCGTTTTATCAATCTGTTTTCAATCACGTTTCCGGTTGTTTTGCTGATGCACTGACGCCAGATTTCTCCATTACGATACCATATCGAGTTTTCTTTCGTAAAATGCTCGTTGCGGCTCTCAATATGGTATTTCACCTCGAGTGCTTCTTCACAGCGCAACTCGGAATTGAGGTACTTTTCATCGGTATAAACAATCAGCTGGAACGTTTTGCCGGTGTTGTTTTTGAAACGGTAATCAAGATAGTTGTAACTGATACTGGTTCCGACTCCGAATGGAACCTGACGTCCGAAATCCGGGAACATATCTATTCCATCATGGTGATGATGCTCGGTTATCTCGAAAGGAGTATGCAGAACGAGCCAATGTATGAGGTTGCTCAACTGACACAATCCTCCGCCGATGCCGCAGTCCGGCTTGCCCTGTTTTATCATCAAACCTTCACGATAGCCCCTGCCCTTCGATGTTCTGCCGACCAGATGCCAGAGCGAAAACGTTTCACCCGGACGTATCAGGACTCCTGATATTTTCGGAGCCGCAAGAGCAAGGTTGACAGCTTTGTTTTCCTGAAGCTCCATATCAACACTGCCGAGTTGACGGCGAATGAGCGATTTATGTTTATACACTACTGTTTCAAGGAGTTGTGATGAGCGTTGACGGCAAAATTTATCACGGCTGAAAAAATCCCGCAACATCCTCAGCGCACAACACTTAAAAACGGATATCCGGTAGCAGGCAGGCGAAAGCTCGCAGAAGAGTTTTCTGCGTTTTTTTTCCATATTTTCCTCAGGACACTCCATGTTCATTCACCTTTTTCACGGTACTCTTTGGGAGACAATCCGGTTTTTTCGCGTACCACCCGGGAAAAATATGACGGGTTTGAAAACCCGCACTCACGGCATATCACGTTGACTGAACCGGCAGATGACTTCAACCTGCCGAGAGCAGCTTGCAGACGGACATCCTGCAAATACTTCCCCGGAGCGACTCCGAGATACTTTTTTACCGCACGGTCAATGGTTGAACGGTGGACTCCGATTTTCTGAGATAAGGCATCGAGATTCAGCATCGGGTCGTGAAACTCACCCATCACCAAATCTTTGAACTGCTCGACCAGTGGAATGCTTTTAAGCCAATTACCCTCCCCAGAATTCAAATCACAATGCGACTTTGCCACAGAAGAAAATATCGAATCAAGAATAACTCCGCCGTCGTAAGATGACTCGATGCTGTTGATGCGCATGGTATCAAAAAGTGCGGAAAACTTATCTTTCAGCGACTCGGAAACATGAATTTTTTTACCGGAAGGAATATTGTATGCCGTAAGAATATTTGCAGCCAAAGTTCCCTGCCAAACCGCCCAGTAATAGGAAAAGCCGGTGTTATCCACCTCGATGCAGTGATTTTCTCCGGGAAGATAACAGATTGCATCTCCTGAAAAAAGACGTACCTGATTGCCCGCAATTTCAAACTTGGCTGACCCGCCGCTGCACCAGAAAATCCCACACAAATCACGGTTCGCAGAAGAGAGCTCCCGATAACCGGCAGGCGGAGAAACAAAACCTGCCGCACGGCAGATCAACGGATGCAGATCCTTTCTGCTGCGGCAGTGTATATTGTGTAAATAGAGTTTCTTCATGGTATATTTTCCGGCTTGCGATTCGGCGGTAATATACCATGTAAACAGTTGAAATACAAGCTGTATTCCGATTATTTCTGAACCTGACCGTTATCCTGCGGATTTTCTCTTCTGGCGTTGAGGTCCCGGAACAGACGGCGCATATCAAGTAAACTGCCTATTCCGAACCAGAAAGTAGTGATAAGAGAGATTATTCCCGGCACGATCAGGAACACCACGAGGAAGTAATTTCCCCACCACTCTATCTTCCACGGAGCAATGGCATTCCAGATTACCACGGCAAGAAATGTTCCGCCGAAGCCATAGACAAAGCAGTAGAAAAACACTCCCCATGCGATAAGTCTGTCGCCTTTGGAGTACTCTTGAGTAATACCGATGAGCTGGCTCCAGATGCTCTTCCAGGTGATTTTGGGTTTGTCGAGGCTGATTCCTTCGACACGGTACGCTCCGCGGTGGAGCATCTTGTCGAGGTTGAACGGCTCTTTGCAGGTGCAATAAGAGATCACCACATAGAGTATCAGCGAAGCGACCATGGTCATAAAGTAGAACTCAAAACTGTTGATCGGGCACTTTACCGGATCCATTTCCCACACGATATAGGGATTTAACGGTTTTGACACGGTGGCAAGGAAATTGCCGACTCCGTCGACCCAGCCCATTTTTTCCAGAAACGGATAGACATGATCTGCCCAGTTGCGCTGGACGAGGATGCTGGAAAATGAGAGCAGCATTCCGGAAACAAGGGATGCCCACGCTCCGGCTGCAGTTCCGAAACGGCTGTAAAGTCCGAACACCATCACCGGACCGCATCCGCCCATCCACATCGAGCAGACCACCGTGACAAAAAGTTTGATGTAATCAAGTTGAGCCATGAAGAAGCTGCCGCAGAGGAAAATTATTCCGACTCCGAGCGACACAAGTTTGATCATCAACAAATGCTGTTCAGGAGTTATCGGTTTCTTTATCAGAGGAAGAATAACATCCTGAGAAATCGTGATGCTCGAGCTGAAAATACGGGTATCATCAGTCGAAATCATAGCGAGCACAATCAGCAGACAGAACAATCCTAACATCACCGGCGGCAGCAGATGGCGCATCGTTCCAGCCATCATCATCTGATTGAAAAGAGTTCTGAATTGCTGGAACTTGGCGTTGCCCTCAGGAGTTCCCTGAAGCTCGCTCTTTGCCGCATCAAGATACGGAGTATCCTGATTGCTCTTTTCTGACATCGGAGCATCGACTCCGACACGGTGTTTCTGCTCAGGAAGAGCGGCAATTTTTTTCACCACTCTCTCGCGTTGAGCGTTATCTTTTATCAGCTCTCCGGCTATGCGGTTGGATACCTCTGTTCTGATGATTTTGGCATCTTTTGAGTAGTTTTTATGGTTCATTACAGTAAGAACACAAACGGCGATCAACACATAGAACATGGTAGTGAGCGCACTTCTCCATCCGCCGAGAACACCGGCCATCTTCTGCTCGTGCGGACTGCGGGCGGCAGAGCTGTTTCCTGCTCCGAGCCAGCTTGCACGGTGAAAGATACTTACGAATACGGCGACACAGAGTGAAAACAAGTTGAAATCACGGAAGTTTTCCAAGTCGTATGGATTTATGAAACTCTCACCGGGAACCCGGTCTTTCATCACTTCAACGATCTCAGTGCTCCATGAGAATTTGAAGAGCACAAAGAGGACAAAGCAGAACAAAAGCGGATAACACAACATTCCCTGCAGACTGTCAGTCACCAGAAGTGCAAGCGTACCGCCCATCCAGATGATACTGATGGCAAGCGTGAGCACGATGAACACCACGAGAATAAACGTGGATATCTGATATCCGCAGATATTCACTGTATGTGGTAAATCCAGAAAGTAGATAAAGAAACGTGCCGCAATGGCGGGCATGATCATGTTGGAACACACCTCAGTCAAACTGCGCAGTGCGGCGGCAAAAATGCGGAAATTTTTGCTGTAACGCATTTCAAGGAACTGTCCGATACTCAACGCTCTGGTTTCACGGAAACGGTAGGTGCAGTAACCGGTCATACCGAGAAAAAGTCCGAGCGGCATAAGCACGTTGTTCCAGAAAGCGAGCGAAAAACCCGTCCGGTAATGCTCCTCAACGTAGGCAACAAGAGATATGATGGCAAGTCCGTTAGCTAGGTCTGCCACGCTTATGATGTAGCGTCCGGCAACACGTCCGGCTGCGAGAAAATCGGCTACACCTTTGACATAACGCTTGGTGTACCACGCTGCAAGCAGCACAAAAATGATCGGTACAATTACAATAATATAGTCTAAAACTCCCACTTTTCCCCTCTTATTTCAATACTATCTCTTTGCCGCTGTAAATCGAATCGTAAGCGGCGTTCATTACTCTGACTGCCTGATAGCTCTCTTCGAGTCCGGTTTCAGGAGTCGTTCTTCTGCCGTCGAGAAGAGCTGCGAATGCTCCCATAAGGGAGTCGTCAATTTCCTCTCTGGCTGACGGAACATCCTCGACCAGAGCCCGGTCAGGCGAAGCAAAACCGTGTCCGCAGGTGGTGCAGGCGTGGTTGAAGAAGTCGGCTGAAATATACCCCTTGGTTCCGGTAACTTTCAAATTGCACTCGAGCACTTTCGGCCAGATGAAACGCAAATCTGGTCCGCGCTCCACCAGATTGGTGTATGACGGGTTGACGAAGAACGGAACTCCGTTATCCATTTTACCAGTGATGGCAGCATGGTCTTCGACTGCAAGATCCTGCATCTGGTTGCGGGCTGAAACTGCACTTACGGTAGCAAAATCACGTCCGGTTATCCAGCGGATAAGGTCGTATGGGTGCGGATGGTCGGTGATCGCTCCGCCGCGGCAGAACTTGGAGTTCGGTTTGAGCGGAACCCGTGAACCGTAAGAGAGAACAGGGTCTCCCCAGTTAGGATAACGGTCGATGGGGCAGAGACTTACGTTAGTGAGGTATATCGCCTCGATATCTCCGATCTCCCCGGAAACGATCCTGCGTCTGGCCTCGTGAAGTTGAGGACGGAAGTGCAGTTCCAGTTCACAGGCAACATGACGGTCGTAGCTGTTCTTTATCCTGATCATTTCACGGCACTCATCCTCGTTCATTGAGATGACCTTCATCATAAAGATGTTGAACTTGTACTGCACTGCATCGAGGAACATCTGAAAGTGGTAAAAGTTATCGCTGCCGATAAGTACGGCATCCACGTCGGAGTGGCGTTTGAACATCTCTTTGTGGTCGCGGTAAAGTTTGATGTCAGGCAAATCAGCAGTGCTGTTTTTCATGGTCTCAAAGAGCTTATCATCTGACTCACTTGCGGCAACTACTTCCCAACGGCGCATATCACGCATGCGGGCAAGAAAGAGCGGAGCATGAGGACATCCGCAACCGGCAACGATTATTTTGTAACGTCTCATTTCAAATACTCCTTGAGATAAGTTCCGCAATGGCATCAGTATTTAGGTTTCCGGCAAAAGCCTCGTCACGCTCAACATCGAGCAGGAAACGCTGTTTCATCCACTCGTACGGCCCCTCTGCCGGAACCGCCTGTATGGAGTCTTTACATATCATCCGCATACCTGAGGCATCAGCCTGCAGCAATCCCTCGTAATTGAGGTAACCGATAAGCGGCTGATTGGTCACGCATCCTGCATCGAAATTCGCCCACAGAAATGCGATATCGGGCATGGTGTCGGGCAATGCCTCGTTGAGCTCGATTTCAACACTCACTTCGTTTTCAAACATGGCAAGTGCAAAGAGGATATTTTTGTTTTCTGCCTTGTTGATATGCAGTGAAACATAATTGCTTTCAGCGATATACTGCGCCGCATCGAGAATTGAAAGCAGATGGTCGTAAAGAAACTCATTTTCCGGCAGAGCTTTTTTTGCCGGACGGCTGGCTGCAAAACGCAAAGAACAGAGATTTCCGCACTTTCCGTTGAGTTTATAGTTGCGTGCCCGTTTCATGATGGGGAAATAACGCCAGTAGAGTGCCTGACAGAAATCCTCACCATGACGGCCCACGGCTTCGTGGGGCATGATTATTTGTTTCATTATATTTTCTCCTCAGGGTTGTTTGACAAATATCGCAGTGTGTCCGGCTTTCATGTTGAGCGCAACTTTTCCGGCAGGATAAATTTTGCCTGACACCACCTCTTTTGCCGGAGTGTTCCACGGCAGGTTGATGACCTTTTTCCCGCCGGTTGAGGCGTGGATCATCACCACGGAGTTGTTGGCTCTGATCACATCGTTTTCCTCATTATAGAGGTGGATGTTTTTCATGCGGCAGATGGAACGCAGCAACTCAGGAGCAGGTGGCATCAGAGTATAGACAGATGTACCGAATGAGCACTCTTTGGCGGCGAGAACGTTGTGCTTGCCGAATGAGCCGAGAATGGTCACTCCGGAATCCGGCTTCACCGAAAATCCCGGAGCAAAGAAGAACTCCTCTCCTGATTTTTTCATATCTTTGATGATCGGGTTGCCGCTGTTTTTCAAAGCAAGGTGCTGTTTGGTCATTTTGCCAACCTTGTCAAATTTGAATCCGGTAAGCAGCTCCATGGTTTTCACGTTGTTTCCGGTGGGAGAGAGATATCCTGCTCCGTAACACCAGACGGCGACTGCCTTGTTGCGGGCGAGTTTTTCGTGGATGATTTTGCGCTGTGCCGGAGTAATGTAGAACGCATTGAGGAACACATAAACCTTGTAATCAGGCATTTTGGCATTGGCGATATCGCTCATCAGATAGAAGTCGATCGGAGCTCCGATATGGGCGAGACGCTCACGGGCTTCACGGTTGTAAGCGTGAAACTGCTTGTGGAATGCGTTGACATAGTGCATACTTTCCTCATCGCACAGCACAGCGATCTCGGCAACTTTACTGCGGTCGAGCGAGAGTATCTCAGGCTCGTGTTTCACCATATTGGCAATATCGCCCATGATGAGCGGGTCATGGAATGTTGAGTTTCCTGAAAGCAGCATCCACCAGAGGTTGACTCCCTGAGTCATGGCGTTGCCCCACGCACGGTAGTGCACACTGCGGGTCTCTTCCATGGTCGGCAGTTTGTAAGCGGTCTTTTCGAGCGAGAAGCAGGTTCTCATATCCGCCTCATCATAGTAGAGTTTGTTGTGCAGGGCAATCGTTGCCTGATATCCATTCATGTAGTCACCGGCATATCTGGCTCTGCGGTTGATGTAGCAGACAGGAGCGGCAACAAAGTCAACATTGGGGTCGGCAATGACTGTTTTGAAGTCATAAAATCCCTGATTGCTCAAGTCATCGTGCCAAGTGGCGTAACCATTGAAAAATCCAAGCAATTTGGGAGATTTCAGTGCTCCGCGGGCGGCTTTGGCGAAACGGCTCACGGTGCTGCTTACCACCTCGCTCATGTAACGCAGATGATCGGCGACCGGACGGGCTTTTTTGACACTGCGGAAAAATCCGTCTTCGGATGTTCCACGCATTCCGGGAGCGGGAATTTCTGCAGTTTCAAAGGTGACATTTTTATCATTCCACGCACGGCGCAGAGCTGCAACATCATTGTTATAGTGCTTTTTCAGCCACTCACGGAAACGGGCGACGTTTTTCGGATTGTAGTCGATCCAGCCGAAGCGTGAAGCCCACCAGTACCACTCCCCGCAACGTCCGCCACCGATTAAATATGCGGCGATTTTGTGACCGTAAACCGGATGGTTTTCGAGGTGGGTCACGAAGCGGATAAGAGCTTTTTCAGCATCAGCCTGCCACTTCTCACTGCTGAGTGACGGACGCTCGGAACTCTTGCCGGAAGAGGCAAGGTCAGCCTCATCCCGATGTGCTTTTCTGTACCATGCCGGGGCCTCGAGCGAATAGCGGATAAGTATGCGGGCGTTGGGGTTGTTGGCAAAGGTGTCGATAAGAACTTTATCAACCTGTGAATAATCTCCGTTTTCCCGCCAGGGAGCATCTGTTTCCACGTTGTATTGGACATAACGGACTCCTGCGGCGGCGAAGTCATCAGCGGCAGCCTTGCTCTGGAACGCCGGCTGAACCGGCATCGCCATAGTTCCGCTCTCGGGAACTCCGTTGCGGTGTATCATCACGGCTCCGTTGTAAACCTTTCTTGAAAAAACCGGCGGAGAACTCTCTTTTTTCTCAGCCGGGATATTTTTAAGATATTGAGCAGTCATAGGAAGCAGTTTTTTGAACTGAGGGTCATGGTTCCGTCTCAACTCTTCACTGCGGGAGACTACCTTGTGTTTGCGCCCCTGATACTGAGCTAAATCACGCTGTCTCAAAAACTCGACCTCTCCGGCTGTGAGGGACTTATCGAAGATCGCTATCCGGTCAAACAAGCCATCAAATCCTCCGCCGATGTTGAGCGGAGCTCTGCTGAAATTGAGCTTGGTATCCCGTGAATAACAGGGTTCCGCCACCTGATATCCGTTGAGATAAATCCTTATCTCGCCGCGGTTGAACGTTGCGGCGACAAAGTTCCATGAGTCCGGAATCATCTGACGGCAGTAGATGATGGGAGTGAGGGTCTTGCCATCCTTTCCGCTGCGGATATCATCGTAATAACGGAGCTGTCCCTGCCAGTGTGCTTTTCCGTCAAGAAACCCGAAAATGGGAACAAGATTGTAACTGCTGAAATTGAAATCAAATTTTGCTCCGTCGCTTGCGTTTTCATTTTTGAGCACCAGAGAGCGGTATCTTCCGGCATCACCGCGGGGATACACCCATGCTGAAATAGTAAAATGCTCAGAGTCAAGTTTTGCAGCATCGATAGTGACACTGGCATTGGACATGGCTATATCAGGAGCAAAAATTGCTTTTGCCTCAGGATGATACTCGGCATCGACTACTCCCGGGATATCCACTCCGGCAAAATAATATACCGGCTCAGGGGCACTCTTTGCAGGAGTAAAGGCTTTTTCTTCAGGGAAACCTGCGCCCCAGACATCGACACGTTTGAGAACAATAGCTCCTTTGAGCGGCGCATTTTCAGATTTTTCCACACAGAGCATAACTCTCTTGGCACTGCCGTCAAGAACTTTGACTGATTTATCTTTGTGGGTCTGACGCTGCCACTTGGTGTCTGCGGCGATTTTGAACTCGATATTTTTGCCGGCATTGAAGTGGAAACGTTTTGTTTCGTAAAATCCTTTACTGTCAAGAACACGTCCGAACACTCTTACCGGCTGAGCGGCATCAAAGACTATGTTGAAAGCTCTGCCGTAAGGAAGAGGCAATTCCATCTCAACGCCGCCGTACCTGCCGCCGTAAGTAAAATCATAGTGAAACTTTATACCTTCAGGAACAGCCTCTTTGACCGTTTTGCATCCGGGAGCGTACTCCAAACCGCTTGAGCGGAAACTGCGCTCGTGGCTGGGAACAAAACTGCTCTTAACTGACATATCAGGCAGTTTTATCTCTTTGACTCCGGGAACGGCAAAACTCTTCAAGATGACCTCACCGGTCTTGGGACAATTCAATGATTTTTCCACACAGAACATGATAAAATCGATCTTATCGTTGATCTGATAGGTCTTTTTTCCACCCCAGACAGCACGCCACTTGGTGTCTTTTTTGATTTTAACGGTGATGTCACGTCCGCCCTGCACAGTCTGAGACTTGGTGACAAATGTGTACTTTCCGGCTTTGATTCTCAGGAAATAACGTGTAACCTGTTTCGGATGAAAGGTCAATTCAAAGTAATCTGCGTTGTTTGCTCCCGGGTAATATTCCACTCCGGTATAGTGACCGCCGCCGGTGAAATCATATTTCATCGACACGCCATCGGCAACAGCATTCATCTGCCCTTTTGCTCCCGGATGTTCACGCCCGATTGAAAACTTGCACTTTTTGATTTGCGCCTTTACCGGAACTGCATCAGCTCCGAATGCATTGAACACGGCAAACGCCGACACTGCCGCCAACAACAGAAACTTTTTCAACATTTTTCACCTCGCTATATTACATTGTATATTCAGTGTGTTTTGAGGAAAATATACATGACTTGAAACATTGATAAAATAGTATTTTTGTCGCATACATATAACTTTTGTCGCACCTGTAACAGAAAAAGGTACAACAGTACTTCAGGTGTAACATAGTTGGAGTTTCAATCCGGCGTTAAACAACATACATCCGCCGGAAAATCGTTGAGCCGATGCAGGAGTGGCTCAGAGATTTTTCAACTTTTCGTTGCGCAGGCGCACAATATACTCTTCACCGTAAAGGTCACGCATAAGATTGATATTGAACTCATAGAAGAGCTCGGCATCAGGTCTTGTGACCATTTCTCCCATGGACATCTCGACCATGGTGCGGCGTTTGTTGCGATCCTGCATGTAAATTTGCAAATAACGCATGAGGGTGCGGGGAGAGAGCTCGGTAAATTTCTTCTGCCCGAACTCCTCAGTGTAATCCGCTCCGATGAGCGATACCAGCTGCGGCATGGGTCTCTTCAAACCGAAATCGAGCAGAAAATCTTCGATCATCTCAGTACAGCGCAACTCATCGAATACCGGATAACTCAACTTTCTTCCGCGGGAAAGGATTCCTGCCGGAAATTCATAATTGGATGACATTACCGGCATCACATTGTCAGGCATCGAAAATGCTCCGCCAACGTGAGTGCGGAAACTGTACCAATCGACATTTCCGGGGTCGATGTCATCGAAAAACAACACAAATTTGTGGTCTTTACGGCGGGAGATAGCATTTACAAGTTCGATCCACTTGCCGTTCAAATCCTCAGGTTCAGGCAGAATGACCACCGAGTTTTCTATTGCCAGAGCATGAGAGAGAGTCATACTGGTTTTACCATATCCGGGCAAACTGTAAATCAAAAGCGGAACATTGCTCTTTGAACCGGCAAAGTCACTGAAGTGGTCAGTAAAAATGTGGCGGACTCCGCTGAATCCGAAAAATTTGTTCACCGGTTTTACCGCATCAGGATCTACCGGCAAAAGAACTCCGTCATGCCAGCGGAAAACTCTGTTCCCGGCAAACGGGTCGGCGAGAATAAGGCGTGACACCAGTTCAAAAGTACTCTTCACTTCAAGCTGGGAAGCCAAACTTTCAGCAGCATCGGGAATCACTGTACCAAGTGTTCCCGCCCTGCGGAAAAACTCAGCCATGCAGTTAAAGAGCTCAAATGCCGACTCAATCAAAAATGCGACTTTAGGAGAGCGTTCAAAATCACGCATCTCCTGCGGCAACACTCCGAAATCGACGATCGCATCGAAAACAGCTCCGGCAAATTGCTGATAGAAAACACCTTCGGAAAACTCACGTTCTATGGCGTTGACCAAAAGAGCGCACTGAGGGGAGTTTTCTTCGCAACGCCCCAATGCTCCGGCAAACTCATAAAACCTGCCGGAACGATACCTGAATTCGCCTGCCTCATCGGGGAAGGAAAAAAAGATATCGAGCAGCTCTTTAAGTGTTTTTCCGGAAGTATTTTCCATAACTGTGCTCCTCAGAGGGTGACGCCATCCTTGAAAATAGCGATTTCCCGATAACCGTTGCGCTCGCCTACGGTCTCTTTGCCGCTTGCCACATCAATGATAAGCTGCATGAGGTCGTCAGTGGCTTTTTCCATAGAAGTACCCTCAACGAGGACTCCGGCATTGAAATCTATCCAATTCTTTTTGAAGCTGGCAAGCGCAGAATTGGTGGCGATTTTCATGGTGGGAGCAGGAGCTCCGAGCGGAGTTCCCCTGCCCGTAGTAAACAATATTATATGGGCTCCGGCTGCGGTAAGCGCAGTTACCGCCACCATGTCGTTGCCGGGACCTGCCATCAGATTGAGTCCTTTTTTGTCGAGGCGGTCGGTGTATTTGAGCACATCCACCACCTTGGCGGCGCCGCCCTTCTGGGTGCAGCCGAGTGATTTTTCTTCAAGCGTGGAAATGCCGCCTGCCTTGTTTCCGGGGCTCGGATTTTCATAAACCACCTGATTGTGGCTGATGAAGTAGTCCTTGAAACCGTTTATCATTGCAACGCAATCATCGAAAATATTTTCGTTTTCACAGCGTGCCATCAAAAGAGTCTCGGCTCCGAACATCTCGGGAACCTCGGTCAAAACAGAGGTTCCGCCGTAAGCGATTATCCGGTCACTGAAAGAGCCGACGAGCGGATTGGCGGTGATGCCGGAGAGACCGTCTGAGCCTCCGCACTTGAGTCCGACACGCAGCTCAGACACGGGAATGGGTTCACGTTTGAAGGTCGCCGCATACGCTTCGAGCTCTGTGAGCAGTTCGAGTCCTTTGGAAATCTCATCCTCTTCCTGCTGAACTACCATATAACGCACTTTATTTTGATCGATTTCACCAATCTCTTTTTTGAAGTCGTCGAGAGTGTTGTTCTCGCATCCGAGAGCAACAACAAGAACTCCGGCGGCGTTGGGATGGTGCACCAGATTTGCAAGGATAGCTCTGGTCGTGGCGTGGTCATCGCCCATCTGACTGCATCCGTAGGGATGAGTAAACGCATAAGCACCGGCAACGCCATCTCTGGTCACGTTGAAACGCTTTGCAAGCAATTCGGCAGTTTTGTTGACACAGCCGACCGCAGGAATGATCCATAATTCATTGCGGATTCCGACATCTCCATTCGGACGGCGGTATCCCATGAATTCAGGAACCGGCTTTATTGACTTATCTTCAGGTATCTCAGGAGTATAGCTGTACTCGATCACTCCGGAAAGATTGGTCTTGATGTTGCGGGTGTGCACCCACTCTCCCTGAGCGATACCGCAAGTTGCGTGACCGATCGGAGCTCCATACTTGATGATATTGGATTTTTCCGCAATATCTTCGATGGCAAACTTGTGTCCTCTGCCGATATCCTCTTTGAGAATCACGCTTTTTCCATCAACGACAGCTTCAAATCCGGCTTCAAGGTCAACGAGAGCAACAGCAACGTTATCCAGCGGATTTATTTTGAGATAGCTCAACTCCTGCATGATTACAATTCCTTATTTCACCAGATTTTCAACGGTTTCACGGACTCCGAGGGTCAGGATGCTCTGGAGTTGTGATGTAACCATATCAACCATTCCGGGCAGCAGAGTGAGATCCTCACCCCAGAGTCTCTCGTTGGCAAGAATGGTTCCGACCAGAACTCTGAGGTCGTGGTTATGGCGGAAAGCGTGCCAGCGTTTCTCGAAGAACACCAGCTCATCAATGCCGTCTTTGATGGAATAGGATTTTCCATTGCGGGTTCCGCGCAGCTCAGGCTCGTTGGAGCCGACACCATTGTAGAAGGCAATGAGAGCCGCAAGACTGTAAGTGAGCATCGGAGGAAGTGTATCCTTTGCGGCAAGGTAATCTTTGATGCTCGGCAGGACACGGACTTTCCACTTGGAAACCGAGTTGAGAGAGATAGAAAGCAGCTCGTGACGGATGAACGGGTTGCGGAAACGGTCAAGAATGCTCAGAGCAAACTTGCGGTTCGACTCGTAATCACCGGGAACCTGCGGAAGAATTTCCTCAAGCAGTATCTTCTCAACAAATTTGGCAAAGAGCTCATCACCCATCATCTCACCAACGGTATCGATTCCGGCAAGGAAAGCTCCGAGCACACTGGAAGTGTGCGCTCCATTGAGCATACGCACCTTGCGGGTGCGGTACGGAGTCATATCATCAGTCCAGACCACATTGAGGCCGAGCTTGTGGAACGGCAGCTCCTCAGCGATCTCTTTCGGTCCTTCCAGAACCCAGAGGTGGAAGAGCTCAGTAGTATCGAGCAACTGGTCGTTGTATCCGAGTTCGGCACAAATTTCAGTAGCGTTGTCTCTCGGATATCCGGGAACGATGCGGTCAACCAGAGTGTTGACAAAGGTACAGGAGTTTTCGATCCACTCAAAGAAATCCTTGCGGAGTTCCCACTGGGCGGCAAGTTTGAGTACGATTTTTTTCAGCTGCGATGCGTTGCGGTCGATCAGCTCACAGCAGATGATGACCATTCCTTTGTCGTGAGCTCCGTTGAAGTGTTTGAAACGCTCGTAGAGGAACGCACAAACTTTGGCAGGGAAACTCGCCGGACACTCGTTTTTCGGACGGGGCTCATCAACGTAAACGATTCCCGCCTCAGTGGTATTGCTTATCATAAAGCGCATATCAGGATTGTGAGCACACTCGATCATAGCATCGATTTGGCTGTACGGATCAACTCCGCGGCTGATGCTGGTGATGACCTCACGATTATCCTGTTCCTTGCCATCCTCGATACCGCGCATGAGCAGGGTGTAAAGTCCATCCTGATCATTGATAAGTTTGGCAAGACCGACCTTGATCGGCTGGGCGACAACGATTCGTCCGTTAAACATACCGTTGGCATTGAGGCGGTTCACCATCCAAGTGGCAAATCCACGCAAAAAATTACCCTCTCCGAACTGGATAATACGCTCAGGCATATCAGTATTCTGATTGCCGACAACGATTTTTTCCGCTATCTCAGGATGAGAAGCAAGATATTTTCTATTGAGCACGTCCATGATATTCTCCCCTTCATGTTTTCAAAAATTTGCTAAAAGCACAACTTGAAATTAATATACCACTCTTAAAACACATTTTCCACCGAAAAACAAATATTTCCTTAATGATTTTAGCTGTCCGAACCATTAAACAATAAAAAAAACAAATTTTTCAATTTTTTTCCAAAAGCCGCTTGGAATCGTCAAAAAACAACATATATTGAAAAGTAGAAAAACTTCTGTCGTAATAAGAGCCTCCCATCCCCCCCGAAAGGCAAAATTACACAGAAGTTTTTCATTTGTTATAAAAAAAGGTAATGGGAATCGGGGAAAGGCGAAAACCCTTTGTTGAAACAAAGTTTTTTCTCCTTTCCCCGAACCCCTTTCCTCTTTCCCAAAAAACTTTTGGTACTTTTTGTGGTCGATCGACAAAAATTTTCAAATTTTTTCAATATTCCTCTTGGAAACGTCAAAAAACAACATATATTGAAAAGTAGAAAACTCCTACTTGTTGGAA
>JAFVZB010000058.1 GCA_017508385.1 Lentisphaeria bacterium
ATCGGCAGGTTGATTTTGGAACAAAATCAATCTGCCAGGGGTGCAGGGTGCAAACCCTGCCGGGAGATTTTTAAGAGGCAAGCAGCCTCTTAAACTCCCTCCCCATACGATGCTGAAACAATAAGGTTTTGCAACAGCCCCTTTTTCTTGCCTGCAATCAGGGGCAGGGCAGGCTGAGCGGTAATTGTAGAGTGTGTTTTCCGCTTCCGCAGCAACACCATTTTACGGCAATAAAAATGCCGGTCGGGTAACTGCAATAATATGCAATTCCCAATCCGGCTTCGTTTGTTACACCGTGGTAAGCTAACAGGTGCGGCGCATCTCTCAAAGGCTCTGTTCCCGACACGGGTAGGTAAAGGTAAATAAAAAAGTTTCCCCGCTTTTCTTGAAAGGGAGAGAGGGGCGCGGGGAGAGAGGGAAAACTTCTTTTCACGGGAAAAGAAGTTTTCCCTCTTTCCCCGCATCATCTCCCCATATCGGGAACAAAGCTCTCTCAAAATGTCTCTTCTTCGTATCTGGAATCCAGCACACGGCATACAAGACGGCTGGATTCCTCCAGCGATTTGAGCTCTTCTTCGCTGCATCCGTCAAAGAAGTTGAGGATATAATGGTTCAATCGGTCATCGATGTGTTCGGTGCTCTTCTGGGCTCTCGGAGTGAAACTGATTACGATGTTCCGGCGATCCGCAACATCCTCGTGACGCTCGAGAACTCCCATCTTGACCATCTTATCCACGAAGATCGAAGCCCCGGCAGAGGTCATTCCCGTGACCCTCATGATTTTGGCGAGGTTGCACGGAAGTGAGTGTCTCACCATCATCAGATGGATGAACTGCTGCTGGGGTATCAATCTTGAGTAGTGTCGCCAGTCTTCCTCAAGAAAACGCCGTCTGGTCATTTCGAGCATACGGCACATTTTCTTGAAGACTTCGACCCGCGAGAGCAGGTGTTCCGGTTTTCCGGAAAGTGTATCCTGCTCACGCCTGGCTTTTTTAGTTTTTTTATTGTTGTTTGTCACTTGAGGTTCTTGAAATCTTCGTTGACATATTTCTCGACACCGCTGAGACGCTCGATGCGTGCTTCACGGTCATCATCAAGTCCATACTGCTGGAAGAACATATTTCCGACCTTGCTGGTCATGCCCTTGTTGACACCCTTGACGATCTTGCCGAGTTCCTCACGGATCTCAGCTCCGGCGAAGGAGTCGGGTCTTGAATACTCAACTCTGGCGAGAACGACCAGCTGTGACTGCTTGATGGACTCAGATTCGGTTGAGAAGACTCTGCCGATGACCGGAAGATCTTTGACAAAGGGCAGTCCGGCGTTGCTGCGGACAGACTCTGATTTGCGGATTCCTCCGATGACGAACTCCTGATCGGTGTAGGGCAGCTGGACGACGGTTGAGGTCTGTGAGCTGCTGCGGCGGGCTGAGCCGTCGGCGTTCCAACCCATGAGGGAGATTCCTGAGAGATCGATCTTCATTGAAGCGGCCTTTCCGGTGATGACCGGAGTGACCTTCAAGTTGAATTTGAATCCGTCAGTGACCATCGGGTACTGCAGCCAGCCGTGGATGATTCCGGGAGCGGCATCGACGTAGCCCCAGTTGTCACGGTAGTAGTTGCCGCTGTAACGGTTTCCGTTGGCATCGACGTAACCGGTGAGGTATTTGGTGATCGGACTGGTCTGGGTATTGGCGAGGACTGCTGCCTGCTCGGCGGTGAGGGTCTTCATGGTCTTGTTGGCGATAGCTGCCTCAAGAGCAGCCTTGGTGGCTTTGACCTCTGCCGGCAGATAAGCCTCCGGAATTCCTGCGATCTTGGCGGTAAGTTCAGCGTAGCTTGCCTCGAGGGTGCTGATCGGCACGCCCTCGAAACCGGTGGCGGCACTGACAGGAAGTCCGGCAGCGAGAAGCTCCTGCTGGGTTTTTCTGGCGATGGCATCGTAGTAGGTGGCGGTGCCGACCTGAGTTCCCATGACACGCATGGTGTAACCGGCTTTCTGCAGGTAGCTGTTGACTCCCATGCTGCCGAGCATGCTGTTGAGGGTGTTGATCGGAACGATCTTGCTGGTGGATTCACGCAGGATGGTATCCGGATTGGGATCGGTGTAAACGAACTCGGTGGTTCCTTCGGCGATGGTCTTGGCACCGGCTTTGTAGAAGGTGCGGTCGTAGAAGAAGCCTGAGTTGACTTCGATTCCGGAGGTCTTGCGGTTCTGGACGACCAACTCACCCTGAGCAAGGCATTTGGCTTTGCCGATGCTGGTCATGAAGTCCAGATAGCGGGTGTTCCATTTGGGATTGAAGTTCCAGTAAGAGGTGCGGTTGCTGCCGTTGTTCTCGATCGCGCTTGAGAAGAAGGTTCCCCAGTTGCGGCGGGCAACGGTACCGGCTGAGAAGAGATCGACACCTTCGTTGTTTTTCCAGCTCTGGAAGTCAACACCGATACGGTCGTCGTTCTCGGCGTAGATCTCGAGAATTCTGTAACTGATTTTGAACTCGGGAATAGCCTTGTCGTACTGCTTGAGCATTTTGCGCATCTCAGCCCAGTTCCACTTGGGAGCCTTGACGATGAGTGCGTTGAGTTCAGCATCGACGGTGATCGAGCCGGGAGCGATCTCGAACTGCGGGTCGAGAGCTGAAGAGCCGACGTTGAGCAGCATGTCTCTCAGATTTGCGGCACGGCTGATGCGGGGGAAGTAGATATGAGCATCGGCATCGGGCATGTAAGTCAGACCGGGTCTGTCGAGAGATGCAACGATACCGTCAATGCCCTTGCCGTCCTTGGAGTCAGCAAAGCGGTACTCCTCGGCGGAGACCAGAACTGCACCTGCTCCGTCGCTGAATTTGACAGCGGTGACCTGGGCGGGACTGACATTGACACTCTTGGCTCCGACAGCCGCCTCGAGATAGCTGCGGACAGCGTACGGGTCGGCGTGTTTGAGCATGTAGGGTTTGGTGATAACGAAGGGGTCGTTGTTGTCACGGATGACTTTGACCTCTTTGGTTCCGTCGCTCACATTGATTTTGAGCTGGGCCTGGACGTTTGACGGAGCATATCCGCCGGTGGCGGCATGGTTGTTGGCTCTCGGAGTTCCGGGAATGGCTTGCGGAGTCACAACGACTTCACGTGAAGCTCCGCCGAGTGAGGGCAGGGAGCCGGGAAGAGCGGCAACAGTTGCCGGAGTGCCGGACTGGCATCCGCTGGCAAGAGACAGCATTGCGGCACCGGCGAGTACGAAAACGAAATTTATCTTATTCATGATTATTATTCCTCGCTGATGGATTATTTGTCAGCCTCTTCGGACTTGAAGGGGTTCTCTGTTCTGCGTTTGATACCGGTAGCGGCACTGTCGTGGTTGAAAGCCTCTTTGGAGTCGTTGATGTCAACGATGGTGGCTTCGGCGGAAACGACGATGTAGGTGCGCTCCTTGATGGTGGTGACGGTGCTGAAGAGATATTTCAGAACCGGAATACGGCAGAGCACAGGAAGTCCGATGGTCTGCTCGACATCGTTCTCTTTCTCGTAGATGGCGAGGATCTTCTCTTTGCCGAAGCCGAGGGTGGTGGCTCCTGAGAAGAGAGCGGAGTTGCTCAGCTCTGCACCGGTGTTTCCACGCTCAACAACGCTTTTGAAGTAGAGGGAGTAGTCGAAGATGACTCCGCCGTCTTTGCCGTTGCTCTTGCGTCCGGGCACCTGGCTGAGACAGACGATCGGGTTGACGACCTTCATTTCGAGCTGCGGCGGATCGGAGTGTTTGGAACCGTCGGCATCCTCGTAGTAGCTCTTGCCGACCACGGTGCGTCCGAGGACGTTTTTGTTGATGGTCTGGTACTCGGGAGTCATTGACATACGGTAGATGAAGGGGGCGGTATCCGGTGAAGCGGACTGCAGGCGCATCAGGGCGGCGAGGTCGCTCTTGCTGGCGACGGGAGTGTTGAGCATCATAAGTGAACCGGTGGCAACGACGTTGGCGTTACCTGCCTGCTCGAGGCAGCGGATGAAGCTCATATCGAACTGGGGAGCAGTGAAAAATCCGCCGATTCCCCAGCTGTTGGTGGCGATGAACTGAGTTGCTTCGAGCAGCTCATCGACAACCAGCTCTCCGGCATTGTAACCGACGTTGAGCAGGTTGACTCCGGGACCGTTTTTCCAAGCGAGATAGTCGAAGCCCCAATCCTTGAGGTCGCTGTCACGCAGCTCATAGTAGTTGACGCGCACGCGAACCTGCGGAATGGGCTGGTCGAGTTTCTCGACCCATGCGAGGGTGCGTTTTGCGGCGGCATCCTGATCTCTCCAGTAGATAGTGTTGGTTTCGCTGTTGACGAAAGCAGCTCCGGAAGTTGAGGAGATCGAGGAGTTGATGATGGCGGCGATATCCGCAGCCGCACGGTAGCGCGGAGTGTAGGATACACGGGTGAGACCGGTTCCGGAAATAGTGGAACCGTCATCGCTCTTCTTTGCCGGTTTGCGGTCGAGGGTGGCGATGATTTTGTCAACATAGGGCATGAACTCTTTCCCGGTGGAAACCAGAAGAGCGTTGCTCTTGCCGTTTTTGTCGGTCACGACGCTGATGGTCGAGTTCCGGTCGTAGCGGAGAATTGCGGATTTGACAAACGCAAGGATCTCGCTGGCACTGGCATTTTTGAGTTCATAGACTTTGCTTTCGAAGCGCACCTGAGCGTCATCCTGACGCAGACGGATGGTGCGGGTCGAAGCCTTGTCTGCGGCGGCGAAGACGCTTCCGCAGAGTGTCAGGCAAAGGAGCACGGCTCCGAAACGCTGACAAGAGTTGATTTTTACCATTTTCTTTTCCTTTTCTATTGTTTAAGAAAAATGTTTATTTCGAGTTGTTTTTCAGATGAACTGGAACGCAGTTATCACGGCTGTTTTTTTATCGCTCATTCCGGTTATGACCCGGAAGAGTATCTCGCTGGTGAATTCCTGACCGTTTCTGTTGTTGACCCGGCGGAAACGCACTTTCCAGATTTGAGGAGTGAGTGCCTGGAGCTCAAGAGTGGCAAGATAGTGGAAAGAGATCGGCTCTCCGGCTGACTCGATGATTTTTTTGCGGTATTTTTTGAATGCTTCAGTATCGAATTTCTTCTGAGTATCCTCAGGGAGCAGAGCTACGAAACCCTTTGCATCGTTGGTGATGAACGCTTTGAGGAGTTTTTCCGCAAGTTCATGCTCGATTTTCTTTTTTTCCGGAACCTGTTCCGCAGCAGGAAACTCTTTGATTACGGTGCATCCGGTCATCACGGCGACCGAGGTCAGCATGATTACAGGCATCAGCACGATTTTTTTTAACATGGCAAAACCTTTTCTGTTGATAATATTTTTGAACGAAAATGTTTTTCAGTGTTAGACATTTTTATAAAATAGCACTGTTTTTCGCTATTTGCAAATAAAAATAAAATAAAAAATGTGAATATGGCGTTATCAGCATGAAACAAAACGTAAAAACGGAGAAAATGTTATGAAAGAAAGAGTTATCCTGTTGCTTTTTCTGTTGCTTCAACTGCCGCTCTTTGCCGCTGAAGAGGGTTGTACCGCTGAGGGAGTTTGTGCGCTGCCGGGAGCAGATAAAAGCGTTTCCGGAGTCTATAAAGTGCTCTCACCCGTCGGTGAAAGCAGTGTGCGCAAGTTCAAGTCTCCCGAGCCGCTGAAAACCCTCTCAGGCAAGCGTATCGCCATTGTCGGCGGCAGTTTTATGGCGAAAATCACCCATTACGAGTTGAAGCGGCTGATACAGCGTGATTATTCCGGAACCCGTATATATGTAAATTCTGCGGACTTGCCGGAGATACGGTCATCGGAGAAATCCCTCCGCAATACCGCAAAGTCACGGCTCAGCTTGTGGCGGTCAATGCGGTCATGTCGGGGTGTCCTCCTGAGTACATGCCCATACTCATAGCATTCACCCGTGCCATGAGCAACGGAGATTTCCGGCGCACTCTCGCCAGCACCCACGCATGGACTCCGTACTGCTGGGTCAACGGTCCGCTGGCAAGACAGCTCGGGATAGATTTCTCTCAGGGAGCCATCTCTCACCGCAACAACGCAAGGATCGGACGCTTCATCAATCTTGCCATGCTCAATCTTGCCGGATACTATATAAAGCGCAACCGTATGGGCTCATGGGGTTATCTCATGCCGCGGGCTCTCGCCGAGGACGAAAAGAGCACTCTTGCCCTCGGCTGGCTGCCGTACCACATGCAAATGGGGTACTCCGTTAACGACAACACTGTAACTGCGGCATCGGCACTCAACTGGGGAAACAATCTTGCTCCTGCGACCAGTTCGCCGGGGAAAATCATGGAGCTTATTGCTCAGGATATAATTGAAAAACAGCAGTTTGCCATCGGCAGCGGAACTCCGTTCGTTTACCGCACGGTGATGATTTCCGAAAATGTTGCCCGGGATTTGGCGAAGAAATACCGTACAAAAAATGCTCTTGAGGATGCTCTGGTGCTGAATGCCCGTCAGCCGGTGATGGCGAGAGCTTACGCCAATTATTACGCCAATCCCGGCAGTGCGTTTGACCCGGCAAAGTATTCCGTCAGCCGTCATGCCGCAGTCATCAGCCGCAAAGAGGGTGGAAAAGTGACTCCGGTGCCACCCCATCTCGAGTGGATTGGTATGAGTGAAATCCAGACCGTTCCCGTGATGAAAACAGGTAAAACCGCTATCCTCGTCAACGGTGATGCCGCCCGCAACAAAGTGATGTGTGTTCCGGGAGGAGGAACGGCGACCATAAAAATAGAGCTGCCTGCAAATTGGAACGCTCTTGTTGCGACCCGGGGGTACGAGCCGATAGAAAAATTCTATCTGAAAACCTCTCTCAAGCCGGAAAAGAGTCCGGGAAAGTTCAATAATTACCGTAAACGTCCGGGAAGATATTGATGTTGAGGAGTTGAAAAATCGCAAAAAAATTTGCAAAATGGTGTTGACGGGTATATATTAAGAGACAGTCATCCGTTCCGGGCCCCAAATTTTGAAGGCTTGACACCCGGAGCGGCAATATAAACATAAAAAATGAAAGGGATTGGTTATGCCAACCGCAAGTCGAGCAAAGCACAAATTCTGTCGTCGTATCGGTAGCTGTCTCTGGGGAGACCCGAAATGTCCGAGCGTGAAGCGTCCTTACGCAGCCGGACCCCACGGAAAAGGCAAAAGAGTGAAGCTTTCCACCTATGGTGAACTGCAGCTCGAGAAGCAGAAGCTCCGCAACTACTATGCAATCAGCGAGAAACAGCTCCAGATCGCTTACGCCAAAGCCAAGTCAGGCGCCGGTCAGACCGACGAGAAGCTCTTCCGCTTCCTCGCCCAGCGTCTTGATGCACTGGTGTACCATGCCGGATTTGCTCCGACCATCTTCGCCGCCAAGCAGGTGGTGAACCACGGACACATTCTGGTTGACGGAAAACGTGTTGACCGTTCAAGCTGCTTCATCAAAGAGGGACAGGTCATCAGCATTGATGCTGAGAAGTCACCTGCCGTTGCTGAGGCTGCCAAAAAGAACAACATCGCCGCTCCCGGCTATCTCGAAGTCGATCTTGACAACCTGAAAGCCACACTGGTGCGCGCTCCGCAGCTTGATGAGATTCCTGCAAACATCAAGATCATGCACGTCATCGAGTACTACGCCCGCTAACAGGCATATTGCCCGATACAAAAAGCATCCGGAAGACCGGATGCTTTTTTTGTTTTGTCTAAACAGTCTGTTTCAGTCAACATCATTTGTTTCTGCCGAAAAAAAAAGCCGCCTTGCGGGCGGCTTGGTGTGGAGGACTGCGGGGTCAGATGAAGAGTTGACGGAATTTTTCCTGTGATATCATTCTGCCTCCGTAGGGGGAGTATTCGAAGGCTTCGGCGAATTTTATCTCTTTGCCCGCTTCTCCGTACTGCTCGATGAGCTTTTCACGGTATCATTGGCAATTTGGATATAGCGGGTTCCCCAGTTTTCGATGAGGTAGGCTTTCTTCTCTTCCCAGCTCATCTTTTCGTGCTCGACGGTAACGCCCTGTTCCCATGCGAGCCACTCGTACACCTGCGAAACGTGGCAGTCGATCATTCGGCATTTTTCATCTATGACACTATCGATGGGAACCAATACGTCGCATCTGAAGGGACGCGGGTCAAGAAAAGAATCCCACACATAACCATATACCGGACTTGTTTCAGGTATCGGAGTTTCCGGACAGAACTTCGGCACCATTACAAGGTAGGTCGCATCCTGCACCATCTGGGCGGTCGCTCTGTGGTCGGCGTGGTAGTCGCAGAGACGGTGACTCAGCACCACGTCGGGTTTGAACTCCCTTATCATACGCACCACACGTTTGCGGTTTTCCAAATCAGGATAAAGTTCACAATCATTGTTTTCCATTACCACCTGATACTCGGAAATTCCGGAAACACGTTTGGATTCCTGTGTCTCTTTGTAGCGTCTTTCGGCAAGCTCCTTGCCGGAAATTTCATAGTGTCCGCAGTTTCCGTTGCACATTGAGACGAATTTTACTGTGTGTCCTGCACGGGTGAGCAGTATGGCGGTGCCGCCGAATCTTATATCGGCATCGTCAGGGTGTGCTCCGATCATCAGAAAGCGTTTTGACATTTTTTATCCTCATGTTTCGGTTTTGGATGTTTATGTAATTTATATCCGCATTGAAACTTTTGCAAGTTTTATGCTTGAAAAATATCACGTCAGTGCTATATTTACAACATAATTATATAAATAAGTTTGGAGTGTGAGAAGTTTATGGTTGATAAGAGACGTTTTTTAGTTACAGGAGGCGCCGGTTTCATCGGTTCCGCCGTGGTACGCCACCTGATTTTGAATACCTCTTCGTGTGTCTGCGTGGTCGATAAATTGACCTACGCCGGAAATCTTGAATCACTTGCTCCGGTATCTGACTCCGACCGTTACTGTTTTGAGCAGGCGGATATCTGCGACAAGGCTGCGCTCGACCGCATCTTTGCGGAGTTCCGTCCGACCCACGTCATGCACCTTGCGGCAGAAAGTCATGTTGACCGCTCGATAGACGGTCCCGGAGAGTTTATTCAGACCAATGTGGTCGGCACTTACACCATGCTCGAGGCGGCACGCAAGTATTTCAATACGCTCGATGAGCAGGAAAAAGCCGCTTTCCGCTTCCACCACATTTCGACCGATGAGGTTTACGGAGATTTAGAAGGACCTGAAGATTTCTTCCGTGAGACGACTCCGTACGCTCCGAGCTCACCGTATTCAGCATCCAAGGCATCGAGCGACCATCTGGTGCGGGCTTGGAAGCGTACTTTCGGCTTGCCGACGATCGTGACCAACTGTTCCAACAACTATGGACCGTATCACTTCCCTGAGAAACTTATTCCTCTTGTGATACTCCACGCTCTCGACGGCAAGGAGCTGCCGGTGTACGGCAAAGGCTTGCAGATCCGTGACTGGCTCTATGTCGAAGACCATGCACGGGCGTTGTGTCTGGTGGCGACAAAGGGAGTTCCCGGAGAAACCTACAATATCGGAGGTCACAACGAGAAGCAGAATATTGAAGTTGTGAAAAAGATATGTGAGCTGCTTGATGAGCTTGTCCCACGCAAAGACGGAGTATCTTATGCTGAACAAATCGTCTTTGTCAAAGACCGTCCGGGACATGATATGCGCTATGCCATCGATGCGGATAAGATATCCCGTGAGCTCGGCTGGAAACCGGTCGAAACTTTTGAGAGCGGCATCCGCAAAACCGTTGAGTGGTACATCGCACACAAGGATGACTGGTGCGCAAGAGTGCTCAGCGGTGAGTACAAAATGGAACGCTTGGGAACAGGAGAGTAATTTATGAAAGGTATAGTTCTGGCAGGTGGAGCAGGGACCCGTCTGCATCCGATCACCTGCGGAGTTTCCAAACAGCTGCTTGCAGTTTATGACAAGCCGATGATCTACTATCCCATTTCGGTGCTCATGCTTGCCGGAATAAGAGAGATTCTGATAATCACCACTCCTGAAGATCAGGAGTCATTCAAACGTCTGCTCGGTGACGGTTCAAATTTCGGAGTCGAGTTCACTTACGCAGTCCAGCCAAAGCCCGAAGGACTGGCTCAGGCTTTCATTATCGGCAAAGAGTTTATCGGCAAAGACTCCGTGGCTCTGGTGCTCGGAGACAATATCTTTTACGGAGCGCATCTCTCAAAGCTGGTGCGTTCCGCCGCATCCCGTGATAAAGGTGCTACCGTGTTCGGTTACTATGTCTGCGACCCCGAAAGGTTCGGAGTGGTCGAGTTCGACGAAAACGGCAAAGCGGTTTCGATTGAAGAAAAACCTGCCCAACCCAAATCCAACTACGCCGTGACCGGACTCTATTTCTACGACAATGATGTGGTGGAAATCGCTGAAAACATCAAGCCATCCGCCCGTGGAGAGCTTGAGATCACCACGGTGAACAATGAGTATCTCAGGCGGGGAACGCTCCACGTTGAGACCCTCGGCAGAGGTTACGCATGGCTCGATACCGGAACCCACAAGAGTATGCTCGATGCCGCAAACTTCATCTACACCGTCGAGACCCGACAGGGACTCCAGGTGGCGTGCCTGCAGGAGATCGCCTATGAAAACAAGTGGCTCACCGCAGAAGAGATCAGAGAGAGCATCAAGGATCTGCTCAAAACCGATTACGGCAAGTATCTGATGCGCATTACAGGAGCAAAGTGACCATGCAGATCATAGATACTGCCATCAGCGAAGTGAAAATAATCGTTCCCAAAGTTTTCGGCGATGCCAGAGGGTACTTTTTCGAGTCATGGAACGCTGAAAAATACTCCGCTGCCGGAATAGATTGCAACTGGGTGCAGGATAACGAGTCAAAGTCAAAGTTCGGTGTGTTGAGAGGATTGCACTATCAGGCTGCTCCGTACACTCAGGCGAAACTGGTGCGGGTGATCGAGGGAGCGGTGCTCGATGTTGCTGTGGATATCCGCAAAGGCTCTCCGACTTTCGGCAGACACGTTGCGGTCGAGCTCTCAAGCGAAAATAAATACCAGCTCTTCGTGCCCCGCGGCTTTGCTCACGGATTTGTGGTGTTGAGCGACTCCGTGACCTTTGCCTACAAGTGCGACAACGCCTATATGCCGTCGCACGAGCGGGGTATCGCTTTCAACGACCCTGCGCTTGGAATTGACTGGTTGGTTAATTTGAGTGAATACATACTTTCTCCCAAAGACACCGCCAATCCGCTTCTCGCCGATGCGGAGCTGTTCGATTTCAACACCAAAGAGTATTTGCAACAACCGTAAAAGGGGATTTTTATGAGCGAAAACAAAAATATGCCTCCTGTGATGATACTCTGCGGAGGAAAGGGTACCCGCCTGCGGGAAGTTACTGAAGTGCTTCCGAAACCGATGGTTCCGGTGGGTGAGTGGCCTATCGTCTGGCACATCATGAAGTGTTATGCCTCGTTCGGAGCAAAGCGTTTTATCCTCTGTCTCGGTTACAAGAGCGATGAATTTATCAACTTTTTCAGGAACTACATGTTCCACACCTCGGATGTCACCATCAAGCTCGGCAGTGAGCCCACTATAAGCTGTCACAATTCAAGCGGGTTGTGCGACTGGGAAATAACTCTCGCCCGCACCGGTATCGATGCCATGACCGGATGCCGTGTTTTCAGGGCGGCAAAGTATCTGAAACCTGAGGACGATAAATTTTTCCTCACCTACGGAGACGGACTCTGTGACGTCAATATCGACGAACTGCTCGCTTTCCACAACGCCAGCGGCAAACAAATCACCATCACCGCCGCCCATCCCGAGGCGCGCTTCGGACAGCTGCTTCTTGATGGCGATACCGTGAGCGGATTTGCCGAAAAGCCTCCGCAGAGTGAGGGATATATCAATGGCGGCTACATGGTGGTGAACCGTGAGTTCGTAAGCAACTATCTCTATGAGGATGAACCGCTTATTTTCGAGCATGCTCCGATGAGTTCAGCAGCCGCCGACGGCAATATGGCGGCATTCCGTCACGACGGCTTCTGGCAGTGCATGGATAACCCCAGAGAGTACGATATGCTCAACGCCATGTGGAACAACAAAAACACTCCGTGGACAAAGTATTGGAAATAGTATGTTCAACAATATCTACAACGGCAGAAAAGTTCTGGTGACAGGAGACTCCGGATTCAAAGGCTCATGGTTGTGCGCATGGCTCAAAATGATGGGAGCAGAGCTTTGCGGAGTCGCTCTTGAGCCGGATACCGAGCCCGCCCACAGCCGTCTGCTCGGTCTGGACTACCGCAAAGAGGTGTGCGATATCCGTGACCTTGAAAAGTTGCAGAAGATATTTGATGACTTTCAGCCGGAAGCGGTGTTCCACCTTGCCGCCCAGCCGATAGTGAGGCTCTCTTATGAGATCCCGGTGGAAACTTTCAGCTCAAACGTCATGGGCACGGTGAATGTGCTCGAAGCGTGCCGCCATACCCGCTCGGTCAGAGCGGTGGTGGCGATAAGTTCAGATAAATGTTACGAAAACCGTGAACAGCTTGTCGGTTACCGTGAGGATGACCCCATGGGAGGTCACGACCCGTACAGTGCCTCAAAAGGGTGCACCGAACTGGTTATTTCCTCGTACAGAAAAAGTTTTTTCAATACTCCGGATGTGCTGCTCGCCAGTGCCAGAGCCGGGAACGTCATCGGCGGAGGTGACTGGGCGAAAGACCGTCTGGTTCCTGACATCATGCGGGCGGCGGCAAAGCAGGAAGCGGTCATCATCCGCAATCCGGACTCCTGCCGTCCGTGGCAGCACGTTCTTGAGCCGCTCGGAGGATATCTTCTTCTCGGGCAAAAACTGCTTGATGGCGACGCTCAGGCGGCAGAGGCGTGGAACTTCGGTCCTGATGATGAGGGTATGATCACCGTGCATCAGGCGGCGTGCGCTCTGCAAAAAGAGTGGAACGCCATTGAGATAGATGTGCAAACTTCTCAGTGGCAGCCTCACGAAGCCAGACTGCTTCTGCTCGACTGCTCCAAGGCTGCTGAACGTCTCAAGTGGCACGGCGTATTGTCGGCACAGGAAAATTTTGAGATGACTGCGGCATGGTACCGTGAGTTTTACACCTCAGGAAAAATCATAACTTCAAAGCAGATAAACGACTATATCACCAAAGCACAAGAGCGCAAACTATCATGGACGAACTGAAAAAAGAAAAACTCCGCAGAGAGATACTCGAAAAGGTTGCTGAGTATTACGATATCGTGCACGCTCCGGCGCAAAAGCAGGAGTTTGTTCCCGGCAAGAGCAGAGTGAATTACGCAGGAAGAGTTTTCGACGAAAAAGAGCTGCTCAATCTGATCGATTCAAGTCTTGAATTCTGGCTCACTTACGGACGTTACTCCAAAGAGTTTGAGACCCGTCTCGCTCAGTATCTCGGAGTGCGTTTTGCGCTTCTGGTGAACTCCGGCAGTTCTGCCAATTTGCTCGCCTTTGCGACTTTAACTTCTCCGCTGTTGAAGGAGCGGCAGCTGAAGCGGGGCGATGAGGTGATAACCGTTGCCTGCGGATTTCCCACCACGGTTTCGCCCATCGTGCAGTATGGAGCGGTTCCGGTGTTTGTCGATGTGGAAAAATCCACGGCGAACATAGATGTCACCCGACTTGAAAGTGCGTACAGTGCACGCACCAAAGCGGTGATGCTTGCCCACACGCTCGGCAATCCCTTCAACATCAAAGCGGTGAAAGAGTTCTGTTCCCGTCACAACTTGTGGCTCATCGAGGATAACTGCGATGCACTCGGGTCAAAATACGATGGCAGATTTACCGGAACCTGGGGAGATATCGGCACATCAAGTTTCTATCCTCCGCACCACATGACCATGGGCGAGGGCGGAGCGGTTTATACCGACGACCCGCTGTTGAAAAAGATAGCCCTTTCCATCCGTGACTGGGGACGTGACTGCTGGTGTGAATCCGGCGTTGACAACACCTGCGGCTGCCGTTTTACCCGCCAATTCGGCAAACTTCCCGTCGGATACGACCACAAATACGTTTACAGCCACTTCGGATACAATCTCAAAGCCAGCGACATGCAGGCGGCAATCGGATGTGCCCAGTTGGATAAAATTGTCTCTTTCGTTGAAAAACGGCGCAGTAATTTCGCTTATTTGTATGATAAACTCAAGGATTTGAAGCAAATATCACTCTTTGAAAAGTATCCTGAAAGTGAACCGTCATGGTTCGGATTTCTCATTACTCTGACAGAAAAAGCCCGGTTCAGCCGCAACGATCTTGCGAAGTATCTCGAAGATAACAACATCCAGACCCGCAATCTCTTTGCCGGAAATATCCTCAAACACCCCTGTTTTGAGACCCTTACCGAGGGTGTCGATTACCGGGTGGCAGGAACTCTTGAAAACACCGACTACATAATGAACAACTCCCTCTGGATAGGACTCTATCCGGGAATGGCAGAAGAAAAACTGCAATATATGGCAGAAAAAATCAGAGAGTTTTGCCTGAAATAACAGCATCGCTCCGCAACTTACAGCCGGAAGTGCAGACTTACGGCAGTACACCGTGTAAAAAAGCGGAAAAAAAGCAGTTCAAATTTGCAATAGTTTGAGCAGAGTGTTATATTATCCCCCGAGGGAATATCGTCCGCTAATTTGCACAGGAGCAAGCGTTATGAGTGATAATAATGTTTTCAGTAATCTTATCATTTTCGAGATGGCAAACAACCACTTCGGAGATGTTGAACACGGCAAAAAACTTATCAGAAAATATGCGGATATCGCCGCAAAGTTTCCGCAGTTCAGATGTGCGATAAAGTTCCAGTACCGTGATATTCCGACATTTATCCATCCTGAGTACAAAGAACGTTTTGATTTGAAGTATATCAAGCGTTTCTCAGAGACCGCTCTTCCCGAGGCGGCATTTGTGGAAATGAAAGAGTATGCCGACTCCTGCGGATTGCTCACCGCCTGTACTCCGTTTGACGAAGTTTCAGTTGACCGGGTGGTGAAGCACAAGTTCGACTTTTTGAAGATCGCCAGCTGCTCATTCACCGACTGGCCGCTGCTGGAAAAAGCCGCATCTGCCGGACTTCCGGTGATAATTTCCACCGCCGGAGCTCAGCTCGATGATATCTGCAACGTCGTCTCATTTTTCGAGCACCGCCAGATACCCTTTGCTCTGATGCACTGTGTCGGTGAGTATCCGACAGCCGATGAGACGCTCGAAATGAACCAGATAGACTACTTCAAAGAGACCTATCCCGGTATCACCGTTGGATTTTCAACCCACGAGGACCCCGACAATCTCACTGCCGTCACCATCGCAATCGCCAAGGGAGCCGCCATTCTCGAGCGTCACGTCGCCCTGCCGACTGAGGAGTACAAAATCAATGCCTACTCATCGACTCCTGAGCAGACCGAAAAGTGGCTCGAAGCCGCAAAGAGAGCTCTTGTCATGTGCGGCAAAAGCGGTGCACGGCGTGATATCTCAGAAAAAGAAAAGAGCGATTTGCAGGGACTTCAGCGTGGAGCTTTTGTCAGAAACAGCGTGAAAAAAGGCGAAAGCATCACGGTTGATGATCTCTTTTTCGCCATTCCCGGAACGGAGGGGCAAATCCGTGCCAACGATTTATCCAAGTACCTCAAAATCGTTGCAGCTGAGGATATTCCTGCAGGTAAGCCGGTTATGTGGAGCAATACAGAGACATCCAACTGCCGTGATGCGGTTCTGCAGATAATCCGTGAGCTCGGCAGTCTGCTGACCAAGTCGGCTGTTCCGCTGATGAACCGCATGAATCTTGAGCTCTCTCACCACTATGGAATAGATAAGTTCCACGAGTGCGGCTGCTCTATCATCACCTGTGTCAACCGTGAGTACTGCAAAAAAATCATTGCTCTGCTGCCGGGTCAGTACAATCCCTGCCACGCCCACAAGCAGAAAGAGGAAACTTTCCACGTTCTCTACGGCACGCTCGAAATCGAGCTTGACGGAGTAAAGAAAGTTTGCAGTGCAGGCGATCTTGTCGTAGTTGAGCGTGGAGTCAAACACTCTTTCAGCAGTACTGACGGAGCAGTGATGGAAGAGATTTCCACCACCCACTGCAAAAACGACTCATTCTACTCCGATGCCGATATCAAACCCGCCGAACAGCGCAAAACTTACATGACTTTCTACTCTGAGTGGCTGAAAGACGGCGGCAAAGCCATAAAGTGAGGAGTTTACAGACTATGGGCAAAATAAAAGTTTCCGACTATATTTTCAAAACGATAACCGACAAAACCGATGTCGATACCGTGTTCATGCTTCCCGGCGGAGGCTGTATGCATCTGGTTGACTCCCTCGGAAAATCGGAGAAACTTGATTACATCTGCTGTCTGCACGAACAGGCGGCGGCGATTGCCGCCGAGGCGTATGCTCAGAACCGCAACAGCCTCGGAGTGACTCTGGTCACCGCAGGTCCCGGCAGTACCAACGCCGTCACCGGAGTTGCCGGAGCATGGATTGATTCGACTCCGCTTCTGGTGCTTTCAGGACAGGCTAAGACCACCGAACTCATGCACGACTATCATGTGCGCCAGATGGGTATTCAGGAGGTCAATATCGCCGAAATCGTAAAGCCGGTCACCAAATATTCCGTCTGCATAACAACTCCAACAAAAGTGCGTTACGAGCTTGAAAAGGCTTTGTATCTTGCCATGAACGGCAGGCGCGGACCTGTCTGGCTGGATATTCCGCTTGACGTGCAGGGTGCGACCATCGACCCCGATGAGCTTGAAGGATTTGTTCCCGAAGTCGAAGCCGAGCCCGATTACCGCAGTGCGGCAAGTGAGATACTCAACGCTCTGCGCAACGCCAAACGCCCGCTGATTTATGCCGGCAACGGAGTGCGTGCTTCAGGTAAAGTCAATGAATTTCTGACCCTTGCGGAAAAACTGCAGGTTCCTGTCGCCCTGAGCTGGAAAGCCGCTGACTTCATGCCCGAAAATCATCCGCTTTACATCGGACGCCCCGGAATAGTCGGTCAGCGCGGAGCCAACTTCGCCCAGCAGACCTGCGATGTACTGCTTATTCTCGGAACCCGCCTCGACCTCTGCCAGACCGGATTCAACGCTCCGCACTTCGCTCCGGAAGCGCAGAAGTTCATGGTTGATATCGACCGCTGCGAGATAGATAAACTTGATACTCCCAACCTCAAAGGTTTCGCTCTCGATGCGGGAAAATTCATTGATGCCATGCTTGATTTGCAGCCTGAAAAGCTGGATTGTCAGGCGTTCCTTGCCCGCTGCAAAGAGTGGCTGCGCCGTTATCCCGCTGTTCCTGCTGAACTGCTCGACCCGGCGAGAGAGCAGGTCAATCTCTATCAATTGGTCGATGTGCTCGGCAGGGAGCTTGCCGACGGCGATTTGCTCATCCCCGGCAGTTCCGGAGCTTGCGCCGAGGTTACGATGCAGGCGGTTCCGGTGGTGAAAAAGATAAGGATACACAACACTCCCGGACTCGGTTCGATGGGGTTCGGACTCCCCGCTCTCATCGGCGGCTGTATCGCAAGCGGCAAAAAGCGCACCGTGGGAATAGTCGGTGACGGCGGCATGATGCACAACATTCAGGAGCTTCAAACTCTCTCACGACTCGACTTGCCGATCAAACTCTTTGTTTTGAACAACAACGGTTACGGCTCCATCCGCAATATGCAGAAAGGCAGATTCAACGGCAACTTTGTCGCCTGCGACCCCGACAGCGGAATGTCGATACCCGATTTCGAGCGTCTCAGCTACGGTTTTGACCTCAGATATATGCGCATAGACAACCCTGCAACTTTACAGGAGGATATCAGAAAAGTTCTCGATACTCCGGGAACAGTGCTCTGCGAAGTTGTGATAGATCAGAATGTGGGAACAGCTCCGCATTTAAGTTCAAAAGCACTTCCCGACGGCAGCATGGTTTCCCTTCCGATGGAAAACCTTGCTCCGTTTTTACCCGAAGATGAATTTGCGGAAAATATGAAATTTTGATTTATGGATAAACTCTGCCGAATATGCCGTGCCCCGCTGGGCAAAACTCTGCTGAAACTGGAAAATGTTCCGGCGGCAGCCCAGTTTATGCCTGCAACAAAAGAAGAGCTGGCAGCAGATACTCCGGTCGATCTGGATATCCGCTGCTGTTCCCGTTGCGGAGTCGTGCAGCATACCGCAGAGCCGGTCGGGTATTTCCGTGAAGTGGTGAGAGCTTCAGGAATATCAGAAGCGATGTATAAGTTCCGTCTGGAACAGTTTACAGAATTTCTTGAGCAGAATTCTCTGAAAGGCAAGAGAATTTTTGAAGCCGGCTGCGGCAGAGGCGAGTATCTGCAAGTCATGCGTGATGCCGGAGCAGATACCACCGGAGTCGAATACAGCAGTGAAAACGTAAATTCCTGCCGCTCAAATAATTTGAATGTGGTGCAGAAGTATTTTGAAACCGGCAGTGAAAAGATAAGTAAAGAGCCGTTCGACGGATTTTTCGTTTTGAATTTCCTCGAGCACATTCCTGATATTCCAAGTTTCCTTGCCGGAATAGCCAACAATCTCAAACCGGGAGCTCCCGGTATCGTTGAAGTGCCCAACTTTGATATGATACTTGAAAACGGACTCCTGACCGAGTTCAGCACCGAACATATATACTATTTTACTGCTGAAAATTTGCGGACGGTACTGGAAAATAACGGTTTTGAAGTCGTGGATATCCGAGTCGTCTGGCACGACTACATCATATCCGCCGTGGTGAAAAAACGCACTCCTGCTGATTTGTCGGATTTTGCCGCCCGGGGTGAAAGTATCTCATCGGGCTTGCGCAGCTTTGTTTCCCGCCACCGCAAAACCCTCTTCTGGGGAGCCGGACATCAGGCTTTGACTGTGCTTGCGCTGGCGAAGATGAGCACTTCTGAAATTACTTCCGTCATCGACTCATCGCCAGATAAGCAAGGCAGATTTACCTTTGTCACCCACATTCCCATCGTCTCACCTGAGATACTTGCTTCAACCGATGCCGATGCGGTCGTAGTTGCGTGCGGAGGCTACTCCGATGAGGTCATAAATTTTATCAGGTCAAATTACGGCAGCCGCTTTGCCCTCGCAGTGCTGCGTGAATATGGAGTGCAGGAAATATGTTGAACGCCATTGCCGCGCTGAAAAAATATATCACCGACCCCACGGCGGGACTTCCTGAGGAAATATTCCGTTTCGTCACCACATTGACTCCGATGGTCAATGTTGACTTGCTGGTGAGAGATGGTGACGGCAGAGTTCTTCTCACCTGGCGTGATGACCTCGGCGGAGGCTGGCATATCCCGGGGGGAATAGTGCGGCTCAACGAAACGCTTGCCGACCGTCTGGCTAAGACCGCCGCCAAAGAGCTTGGCTGTACGGCAGAGTTTTCTGAGTCTCCCGTTGAGGTGAAAGAGTTTATCTTTCCTGAGCTTGCCGAAAGGTCACACTTCATATCGTTTTTGTATTCCGCAAAACTGACTTCCGCTCCTCCTGCGGAACTTCACTCGATATCGGGCAAAGCCGCACCGGGGCAGTACCGCTGGTTCGGCTCTGCTCCGGAAGATTTATTGTCATATCATAATTATTATAGAAAATATCTAAACACAAGGAGTCTCTCATGAGCAACGAACTCAACAGTGTCGAGCAATCACGCCGCAACTATCTGAAAGAGCAGAAACCCAGAGTCTATGAAAAGGTTATGCAGTTTTCCGACAAGGTCGCCCGCGGAGAAAGCATTGCCATTATCCAGTTCCAGTATGATTACACCTGCAATCTGCGCTGCCAGCACTGCTCGGTGAAGCGTTTTCAGGGTAAAAAGGAGGGACGCACCTTCACTCTCGATGATGTCCGTGACTTCTGCCGTCAGGCGGATGAGCTCGGACTCGCCAACTTCGTTATCACCGGCGGAGAGCCGCTGGTGTTCCCCGATTTCGATAAACTTGTCGAAGCCATCGACCCGAGCCGCTTTTATATCGTGAGCGACTCCAACGGCTGGCTGCTCGATGACGAAAAAGCCCGCCACCTCAAGAGCATCGGAGTCGATAAGATCCAGCTCAGTCTCGACAGTCTCGACGCTCAGGAGCACGATGAGTTCCGCCGCCGTGCCGGTTCTCACGAGCGTGCCATGCGTGCCATCGACGCCTGCCAGAAAGCGGGCTTGAACATCATTCTGTCAACGGTGGTCACCCACCAGAGAATACACTCAGAGGAGTTCATCGAATACCTCGAGTTCGCCAAGTCCAAAGGAGTCGGCACCTTCGTGACCTACGCCAAGCCCGTGGGCTCGTGGGAGGGCAAATTCGATATGCTCGTGACCAAAGAGGATATGGCTTACATGCGTGATGTTCTCGAAAAGAAATACGATGTGTTCACTCACCTTACTCCGTCGTACGGACTCGATCTCGGATGTATCGCCATGAAGCGCATGATATCGGTCACCAAGTACGGCGATGTGATGCCGTGCCCCTATATCCATGTTTCAATCGGCAATGTTTTTGAAGAGCCGCTCAAGGATATCATCGAGCGCGGCATGAACATCAAATGGTTCGGCAAACACGTCAACACCTGCCTGATTGCCGAGAGCCGTCCGTTTATCGACAAATATATCGTACCGACCTACTCCAAGGAGCTTCCCGTTCCTATGTGCGAGGTGTTTTCAGAGTGCGATATGATCAAAAAGTAAGCGTATGAGAGTTGTCATTTGCGGAGCGACTTCGCATATTGCCCGTGCCATCGCTCCGTTTTTCAGTGAGCACGAACTGATACTGTTTGCCCGCAACCCGCAGGGATTGCAGGGGGAAAATGTGTCAGTTGAAAGCGATTTCAGCCGCCTTGCCGCCACTCCGTGCGACGTGCTGATAAACTGCATCGGAGCGGGTACTCCCAATATCGTAAAGAGCGACCCGTCTCTGTGGTTCACTGTGCTTGAAAAGTTCGACACGCTGGCGCTCGATGCGTTGCGCAAATGCTCACCCGATGCGCTCTACGTCCACTTTTCAAGCGGAGCGGTTTATGACCGTGACAGCAAAGTTCCGGCTTCAGATGAGTCATCGAGAACGGTTTTTCCCAATAATATCGAAATTAAAGACTACTACTCCATCGCCAAGCTCTACGCCGAGGCAAAACACCGCAGCATGAAGAGTTTGCGGATAATCGACCTCAGGATATTTTCTTTCTTTTCGTCGCACATAAAACTCGACTCAGGGTACTTTATGACCGATCTTGTGTCGGCACTGGTGAATAAAAAAGAGTTCATCACCAAAAGAAGCGATATCGTCAGGGATTTTCCCGCTCCGGCCGACCTTGCGCAAATAATACTAAGAGCCGCCGACATGGAAATAAACGACTCTTTTGACGTGTACAGTGCCCGTGAGGTGAAAAAGAGCGAGATAATCGAAGAGTTTTCTTCACAGTTCGGTCTGAAAGTAAGATACGAGGAGTGTCAAAATACTTCTCCCAACGGAGACAGTGATATCTATTTTTCCAAGTCACAGAAGCTGCAGCGTGAGCTTGGATTTACTCCGCAATACACATCCATCGAAACGCTTGTGGATGAGACACGGAAAATTTTGCAAAAACAGGAGATTTGAATATGAGCGAAAGAAAACGCATCGTCATTGCCGGCGGATGTTATAATGAGGTGGAAAACATTCCTGAGTTGTATGCACGCTGCTGCGAAGTGATGAAAGAGTTCCCTCAGTATGATTTTGAATTTCTCTTTTCGGATAACTGCTCGACCGACGGCACCCGTGAGGTCATCCGTGAGCTTGCCGCCAAAGACAAACGGGTGAAAGCGATATTCAACTCTGCCAATTTCGGACATATCCGCAGTCCGTACAACGGCTTTATCAATGCTTACGGTGATGCCGTTATAAACATCTGCACCGATTTGCAGGACCCTCCTGAACTCATTGCCGATATGATCCGTGAGTGGGAAAATGGCAGCAAGGTGGTGATCGCCGTGCGCAACAAGACCCAGTGCAATCCGCTGATGGAGTCGGTTCGCAACTTCTACTACTATCTGCTGAAAAAATCCTCTCCCCACGAGGATATCATCAGGGGATTCACAGGGTTCGGACTCTACGACAGAGTTTTTATGGATTCCATCCGCAAATTCAACGAGCCCTATCCGTATTTGCGGGGATTGGTTTCTGAGATCGGTTTCAAGCGCACCGAGCTTACGTTTGAACAGCCTGCCCGCAAGCATGGTATCACCAAGAACAACTTTTTTACCCTCTACGACATGGCGATGACCGGATTTGTGCACCACACCAAAGTTCCGCTGCGTCTTGCGGTATTCAGCGGTTTTGTCATTGCATTTTTGAGTCTGCTTTCGGCTGTCGGTTACTTCATATACAAGTTGTGCAACTGGGATAATTTTCAGGTCGGAATAGCTCCGCTGGTCATCGGATTGTTTTTCTTTTCCTCAGTCCAGCTCATATTCATCGGCATCGTCGGCGAGTACATCGGAGCGATTTGGACTCAGGTGAAAAACAAGCCGCTGGTCATCGAAGAGGAGAGGATAAATTTTGATTGACCCATCGAAACTGCCGCTGTTGAACCGTCTGTCAGAAGCTCAGTATCAGGCGGCGGCGTACCTGGCCGCCGGCGCTTGGAACACTGTTTTCGGAGTCGGGATATACACTCTGGCTTATTACTTCACCGGCAAATACATACACTACATGATACTTGCCGTGATATGTAATATTCTGGCAGTGACCAATGCCTTTTTGTGTTACAAACTCTTTGTGTTCCGCACCCGTGGAAACTGGTTGAAAGAGTATCTCAAGTGCTACACCGTTTACGGAGCAGGAGCACTCTGCGGTATGGGGCTGCTGTGGTTTCTGACCGCATTTTTCAAGCTCAACCCCATGCTTTCAAATTTACTCTCAACCGCCATAGTGGCAGCTGCAAGTTTCTTCGGACACAAATACTTTTCATTCAAATAACATAGATTTGTTCCCGATATGGGGAGATGATGCGGGGAAAGAGGGAAAACTTCTTTTCACGAGAAAAGAAGTTTTCCCTCTCTCCCCGCGCCCCTCTCTCCCTTTCAAGAAAAGCGGGGAAACTTTTTCCTTTTACTGCATCATCTGCTGCTGCGCATTATTAAAACGCATCAGGAGCGTTGGCGGCAAAGACTCTCAGGAAGTTTTTGCCCAGTATTTTGGCTATGGTTTCATCTGAGAAACCTCTTGTCACCATGCCGACGGTGTAGAGCGGCCAGTTTATCCAGGCAAGCGAACCGTTGACAGTTTCCTTCGGATTTTTGGGAGCGTGTTTATTCTTTTCCCAGATCCCCCACCACTGGTTGCCGGTGAACTCACGACTTTTTGCGTCGTAATAGGGCAAATCGGATGTATCCCAGCCGTGACGGTACTGCAAATCGGTTCCGATCTGGACGTGGTCATCGCCGATAAGTTTCACGATATACTCGATGTGATTGAGCAGCATCGGCAGGTCATCCGAGCCGCCGAGCATACCGGGATAGGCGTAAACTCCTACCAGACCTCCGTTGACGGCGATGGCTTTGAGAGTCTCATCGCTTTTGCAGCGGATGAAATCATTGAGTGCCCTCGCACCGGTATGGGATGCCATTATCGGTTTGGCTGAGGCTTTTGCCGCCTCCTGACTGCTGCGCTCGCCGGTGTGGGGAACATCTACGATGATACCCGCCTGATTGAGTTTTTTGATCAACTCAAAACCGAGATCGCTGAGACCTCCGTTTGCGGGCTCGGCGCAGCCGTCGGCGATAAAATTGCGGCGGTTGTACGAGAGGTGCATCATGCGGACTCCGAGGTGTTTCCAGTCATCTATCCACGAGAGCTCCTGTTCGAGAACCTGCAATTCGCCTACGATGGGAGGACCGTTGACGCTCCAGACAACGGCGATACGTCCTGAATCGTTGATCTCCTTGATCTCTTCCGGACTGCCTGCCTGAGCGATGGTATCTCTGAAGTGCCTGAGCAGTTGAAAATTGCATCCCATTCTGCGGATATCCTCTTCACGGGATTTACCCTCAGCCACGGTCTGCACCATGCAGTTGAGTCCGGAAGCGCGCAGTGCGGAACGGAACAGTTTGCAGTTTTCCTCATCGGCGCAAACAGCATCACAGCGTGAGTATTCGGTGCGTTTTGCAAGTTCACGGTGACCGACACTGCGGTTGAACCAGTATGTGTATTTCTCTTTTACTTTGTCGTTCCAGCTGTCTTCGGGAAGAAATCCGAATCCATCCATGGCAAAGAGATTGCTGTGAAGTTCAAGACCGTGTTCCAGCTGAGCCTGAGTCGGCTGAATGGCTTTCAAAGCGCTGTTCCACGCCAATTCGTGATTTTCGGAAATAAATTGCATTTAACTCACCTGTGATCATTTGATTCCGTAGTACCAGAAGTGTCTGAAACGCATATCTGATGAAACAGCAGAAGAACCGCCAATGAGAGGAGCATTTTCAAGCGGAGCAACGTGTCCGTCAGCGAAGAGCACTGAGGGAGCATCGTTGTGGCGGATAAGCTGCTCTTCAATGAGGGCATCACCGTAAAGATAAACACGCCGGGTGTTGTCATAGGTGACACGGTAAGGCGTGGGGGTTTTGTCTGCGCCGAAAGTCGAAGCTACGGCGACATCCATAAAAACAGCGAGAGCCGAGGGCATTTTCATAGATGCAACTTTTCTGAATCCTACTCCGCGAAGTGTGTCAGGACTGTCACCATTGAGACCGTAACTGTATTGGTATGTCATTCCTGCAAGTCCGGCTTCTGAAGGGTTTTCATCAGATGGGCACACCATTACCTTTTTGAAACTGGTCCACCCGACTTTTATGCCGGTGTAGTAGGGGTTGACGTCACTGCGCATCCAGTTCTGGAGAGTTCCTTTTTTGTTCGGCATTCTTGAACCGAACATGACACCGCCATAGTTATCCATATAAATATCGTTCCAGTTGCCGAGCGTTTTGAGATTGCTGTGACAGCCGGTTGTTTTACTGCGCTCTCTTGCCGATGAAAGGGCAGGCATCAGTATGCTCGCCAGAATAGCGATGATGGCGATAACTACCAGAAGTTCTATAAGGGTAAAGGAATACGCGGGGAGAGAGGGAAACTTCTTTTCACGGGAAAAGAAGTTTCCCTCTCTCCCCGCACCCCTCTCACCCTTCAAGAAAAGCGGAGTACTTTTTTGAAAATAATACAACGGCAGAACATATATCTTGCAACTTTTACTCACCAGCAGTTCGATCAGTGTGAAGGCGTTTTTGAATTTTTTCATTTTTTTACCTTTCCTTTTGGGGTTGTCTGTTTTGTAACACTCTATTATTATTTAATCCATATCTTCCAAAATACCGGCGTTTTCCGCAATTTTTTCGTCAGGAGTCTGAAACGCTCCTGCATACTTGAAGTTTTCTGGCATTCCGTCGATTTTTACAGACGGAGTGAATTTTTCGGGAACGAATGAGTTTTTGCGCCAGTTGACCAGCACATCCTCACCCTTTTTCGTCACCTGACCTTTCACCGCAGGGAAAACCGGATGCCATTTGCCGATGAGAGCGAAACGGTTGTTGACGTAATTGTACGCTTTGACTCCGCCATCGCCCTTTTTGCGCATGGAGTTGCTGATAGTTCCCATCACGCCGAGGTTGTTGTAAAAGTTGACATTGGTTATCTTTTGCTTAGGAGCTCCGAGGTCTCCGACCAGCCTGAATCCGGGTTCAATGATGGTGTTGTTGAAGATGTGTATTCCCTCAGGAATATTTATCTCGTTCCAGTTGAAATTGCGCATATCTTTCATTTCAGCGACCTGCGGTCTTGTTGCCTGACTTGCCGGAATTCCGATTTTGAAGGCACTGGTAAAGCCGAAGTCAAAGATATTTGCAGGAGTAAGATAGAAAAGATTTTGATAGACGTAGATCGGCCCGGGCCACGGCGGACCATCTATCGGCTGGTACGATACGCTCTGGAAAGTATCCACAAAACGGTTGCGCCTGATGTGACAGTTCTTGCCGTGGGGTTCAGTCTGGATGGCGTTGTCGATACATTTGGCAAAGAGACAACCTTCGACCACGGTGTTTTCCGAGCTGCCCATGCGGGCAAAACCATCAAAAACGTCGTGGATATAGCAGTTTCTCAAAATCCAGTTGTTGCCGATGTTGTTGATAATGCCCGTTTCATAATAGACGTTGGTACCCTTTGACGGGTGTTTGTGCACCCAGAAGTGAAATTTCCGGTCGGCAGGATTTTTGATGACGGCTTTTCCGCTCCTCACCAGTTTGATCAACTCTCCCACATCATCATATATCGGGAAATTGTGCCACTCGCAGTGCTCAACGGTGATGTTGCAGCTTGCTTTGGCGAGACGCTCTTTATCCCCGCCGATAAATCTGCCCGACACTCCGCCTGCCATGCAGCCGAGGAAGAGAGAGTTTCTGACGGTGACATCGTTTCCGCAAACGTAAACTGCAGTTCTCTGGGGAGTTTCAAAAGTTATTCCGTCAATGATGACGTTGAGGCTCTGCCCCGGAGTGCCCTGAATACCGAAGTTGTAATAAACTGAGTTGGGAATTTCAGCATCAGTGTGTTTCCCTTTGGTCGGAGCGACTGCCATGGTGTGCTCATTGGGGTCGGATGAACCGTATTTGCCATCCTGCCTGAGTCTGACATAGAGTTTTTTGCTTTTCCGGTCATAGAAAAATCCGTGACGGGGACCGGGAACTCCCGGCTTGGCTTCAAAGGACATCAACAGTTTGAGACTTTTGTAGGGGAAGAGATCGACTCCGCTGTAAAGCACCCGCGGAGGGAACGGATGAGCGGTCGTAACCGAGTACGTTCCCGTTGCTTTATCATGGAGCTGCCACTTGACGGCTTGGGTACGGATAGCTTTATCAGCTCCGGTGATGATGACCCGGTTCTTTTGTATTTTGTCGGCTTTGAAAGTTACAGGAGCCGACTTTTTTCCGAAGCGTCTGAGGTGCACGGTTTCAAAATAGACTCCGGGCTTGATGATGACCGTATCCCCCGGATTTACGATATCGGCAGCCGATTGGATTTGTCTGAACGGCTTTTGAGCACTGCCGTCACCTCCTGACGGAGCGTGGACATCTACAAACAGGGTTGCACTTTGGCAGAGATATATCGGAAGCAGCATAAACAACAGTTTTTTCATAATAAGTTTTCTCCTGTTTGTTTAATATCGTTCAATTCTGGCGTAATTGATTTTGAATTTGAATTTTCCGCCGTCTTTGATGAAGAAATGCAGCTTGGCGCCGTTAAAATCTCTGAGGCTGTAATCAATTACACAGCGGATATTTTTTGAGCTTCCCTTCGGAGTGTAAAAACGTTGCGGTATGACTGCTCTTCCGGCTTCGGCAGAGTTGCGCATCTCGATTCTTGAACGGCGGTCGGGAGCTTGCTCGATATCTATATCAAAAATAAAGCGTGCACTGCCGATATTGCTCCAGGTGTAATCGTGTAAATAGACCCGGGTTCCGATATTTTCCTCATTGACTTGATAAAATCCGTCAGGAGTGATTTTGTGCAAATTGGCATCGGTCGCACCGAGAAATCCGTAGCGTGCCACGCACTCTTTCATCGGATTTCGGGATTCAAAAATGATTTCGGCACCGGGCTTGCTCTGAAGAGTGAAGTTTGCAGTAAGCGGCATACCCTCTTCCCCTGAAAAGTGTATCGGAGTCACCTTGAATTGATACTCGAAGCCGATATCAAAATAGCCGTAGCTGAATGACTTTGAGCAATGTAACGGAGTCTCGTTCTCGCCGTACTCATAGTTGCCGACGACTTGTGCATGAGCAAAATTTTTCCATTCGCCGTTCTCTTTCCGGGCAAGTTCTATATTATATCGGAGTATATCTTTGGCCGGTGTGACGACCTGCGGAAATTTTATTTCCACACTCTTTTCAGTCGGAGTTATTTTGATTGAGGCATCAGAAGCAAAAGCGGGAGCAGTTGATTTTTTCAGGCGGTTTTCCGCACTGTACGGAGCAGTTTTTTTGTCAAATGGCAGAGGAAAACTCCAACGTGAAGAGCTTGCGTATTCATTTTGTGTATCAGTAAAATAGCGTTTGAACACGATTTTATCCCGGTAAATATCCATGATGCCGGCGACATCGCAGCTCTTTTTGACTCTCATGCTGCCGTGGAGAAAACCGGCATTGATGGCGGTGAAATTTCCCTGCCAGATATTGAGCTCATTGGTGAGCAGACTGTGGATGTGTCCTGAAATATGCACCGCATCGGGGTGCCGGTCAACCAGAGCTCTGGCGGCAGTGTTGCCGTTGAGAGTGTTCACGAGTGTATTGTGAAGAGGAACGTGGTCAACGATGAAAAATGGTTTGCCGTTCCGCTCTTTTTCTGCGGCATCGAGCAGTTTTTTGTACTTGTCAGGTTGATGATACTGCGGCAGGATGATGAATACAAATCCCTTGTGTTTCACCAGATCGTATGGGTCATTTGTCGCCTTGAGATACTTTTTGACATCTTTGAAAGCCTCCCACGGAGAATTTGAGGGATGTCCGATTATATCGTGATAAGCGTAGGCGAAAATTTCAGGAGGTCTTTGCGCCGGTTCGGGATAAACCGCATTGAATGTATTGCGATAGTTTTCATACGCCCCGGCATCGTAAACATCGGCGATGTCTCCTGCGTTGATTATCAATTCGACCTTGTGCTTTTTGAAGAGTTCAAGCGTATCTCGGAGGATTTCACACGATCGTATATCGTTGGTCACATGGGTATCGCTCATGACTCCGACCCTCAGCAGCGGCTGGGCGGAAACGAGCACCGAGAGAAAAGTTGTAATCAGAGTTAAAATTTGTTTCATGCTTCAAAATCCCTTTATTGCATACACTTCTGACGGTCGAGCTCTTTTTTCAATTCGGAGTACTCCGGAATTTTCAACGCCGCGGCAATTCCGGCAGCCTGCCCGGTGGCGAGACACTGAGCGGCGAGGCGCACGGCACTTATTGCTTTGGGGTCAACATCTATGATGCGTCCGGCAGTGAGCAGATTGGAAATACCTTTGACTTTGATTGCTCCGTAAGGAACGGCAGGTTTTCCGGTGATCTCATTGCCCCACGGAGAGCTGAACTGTTTGATATAGTGCCCTCCGATATAATTGCCGCAAAAAGCTACCGGTTCAGGAGGAGTCTGCGGATTGTGAATATCCTCCATAGTCAACGTACGCTCACCCTTTACCGAGCGGGTGTAGCGGATTCCTGCGATTGGAGAAACTTTGGTCACCACCGCATCGGCAAAGCAGGGAATATATTTGCGCAGAAACTCCATTATCGGCTCTATCTGCCCGGTAAGTTGGTCGTACATCACACTCAACTCCTGCGGGTCGGCGGCGTTGCCTGATACAGCAGTCAAATTCAAAAGCACCTCATCTTTGTCGAGAAGCGGCAGACCCATAAACTGACTCTGGATTTTTACCGGAAAATCTTCCACATGGTCACTGAAGAGTTTTTTCACCGTTTCACGCTCAAAACCTTTGACATTGCGCACCTTGAACATCACTGTTTTAGTCATGCTCTCTTCAGGAGAGGGAGTGATGATTTCTGCTCCGGCAAGCAGGGACAACACTCCGTCGCCCGAGGCATCGACAAAGGTATCGGCGGTGAAATTGAGCATACCGCCTGAAGTCATGACTCCCACCGAAACTATGCGGTTTTTCTGCTTCTCAACGGAACAGAGCGTCGCATTGTAAAGCGTGGTCACGTTGTGTTCGCTTAAAAGCGAAGTCATTGCCTTTTGCAGGGAGTCCTCATCGGTGATGAGTTTATTCTGTCTCCACTCAAATGCCCCCATGCTGTCGAGTTTATCCGCAAGCAGTTTGCCGCAGGCACTGCCTGTTGAGCCATTGTTCCAGCCGCTCAACACCGGAGTGAGCGCATAAACCGCACTGCCTCCTGCGGAGGGCATACGGTCAAAGAGCATGACTTTGGCACCGCTTTCAGCAGCTCCGATGGCGGCGGCAAATCCTGAAAGACCTGCTCCGCAAATTATGCAATCGTATTGTGCCATAACGCACCTCCCGGTTAAAACGAAAAGATGTTGCCCAAAATATTTTCTATTGCCTGCTTGCGGCGTATCATATTCTCATTTTCTGTCTGCAACAGTTTCAGAAAGTCATTGAGAGCTAAGCGGTTGCCTGCAAATTCCTTCAATCCCATAAGAATTACCGCTGTTGAGAGCGGGTCGATGATCTCACGGGGATAGTGGATATTTTTTGTCTCCTGATAAAAGAGTTCATCGCTCAGAACGCCATTGTGACGGCAGCTTTCTGCGATTTTACGGTTTGACGGAATGTTGTCGTTGGATTCAGCCACAGCCTGCTGAAAATCCTCAGAGAGGGTGTGCGCCGCTATCTGAAAAGCTGTTTCCGGATAGCGTGAATTCAACGGAACAAAAACTGATTCTGAGACCGGATGAGAACACCGCACCCCATTGAGTTTGGGCATGGGCATGACTCCGCATGATTTTTCCATTTCAGGAAAGTAGATGTCTCTTCTGGTGATGACAGAAAATATTTTTTCATGCAATGCCTCAGGTGGCTCAGGAGAAAGTCTCAGTTGTCTGAAATCATCGAGCACCTTGTCGAGAGAGCCTGCGCAGTAGGCAAGGGAAATCAGCAGGCGGTTGGTTTTCTGCCTGACCGGAAGTTCGCTTTCAGCGACCAGTTTGAGCAGTTCAGCCATCTCTGAACAGGTGAAGTTGTCAGGAGTGAAATCAGGTTTGTACTTCTGCATCAACTCTTTGTTGTAAGCCATGAGGCAGGGGCAAAACGAGTAAGCCACGGCATATACCGGAGTTCCTATGTGGTGAAATTCAAACGCCTGATCGAAAAAATCACCGCTTTCCCTGAGTTTGCGGATGATTTCCTGCGGCCACGGAATGAAGTGCGATGAGTAATTCATCGGTATGATGGTCGGGAACACTGCAATATCCGCCTCATCGAGAGATTGCACCAGTTCAAAACTGACATCGGGGAATTTGCTCAGCCAGAGCTCATGATTTTTCCCTGCAAAATAAACACAGGAACTTTTGAGCAGGCGGAGCACCTTTTTTTCCGGAGGAACAACAAACGTTCCACGCCGGTGTATCTGCTGTACCAGACCACGTTTTTTCAGCACGCTCATCGCCCGTGACATGGTCATTCCGGCAACGGAAAACTTTGCCGCAAGCTCCTTCTCACTCGGGAGTTTGCCGGTGATTTCGCCCGAGCGTATCTGCTTTTCAAGCGTGTTGGCTATTTTTTCAAAACGTACCATATCAGAATTTTCTTTCAGCAGTTGATGCACACAAAGTAAAAAGAGGCGGCACGCTGAGTCCGGAAAAAAGCGGTTTCATGCGGTGTGTTCTTCCCCCTTTTTTATCTGTGTTTTGTAACCTAGTCCAGAAATAATATACACGCACATTCTGCAAATGCAAGCAAAAAAATCACACTCGGGACAGATTGAGCAGAAAAAATGTTTTTTGTCGCGGCGGTTTTCAAGAAAATTGAGCTATATACAAGATAATAAAAGGCTCTGTTTCCGACACGGGCAGGTAAAGGTAAATAAAAATTATTGTCCCATTTGTTGTGAAGAAAGACTACCGACGACGGCGCATTGTGGTCAATCTCGTGCCTTGCTGCTGCGCTGCTTCGGTCATGTACAGTCGTACACTCCCTGCGCTGCTCGGGCGCAAAACACGACATTGCCTCACACTGCATCCGTCGATGCAAATGAGCGTTTTGCGTTTTGTCGCAAATCCTGCGGCTCGCATATTTCACATAAATCAGGACTTTATCAAATAAAAAAGTTTCCCGCTTTTCTTGAAAGGGTGAGGGGGGCGCGGGGGGAGCGGGAAAACTTCTTTTCACGGGAAAAGAAGTTTTCCCTCTCTCCCCGCATCATCTCCCCATACAAGGCGGATGTCGCTGCGGACACCTGATTTTTACTCTTCCGTGCTCTCAGTGTCGGAATTTTCGGCTTTGTCGATCTCTGTCTTGGCATCAGAGAATCCCAGAGCCAGCGCAGCGATTCCGTTGCCGTAGCGGTCAACGGTGAAGCATCCCTGCACTATGCTGTCACGGATAACTGCTTCGGAAAGGCTCTCAAGTCCATCACAGTTGACAAAGATTTTGTAACGGATCTCTCCGTCATTAAGATCGACCTCGAAGTTGCCGTTGCGGAGTCCGTAGTTTGCCATGGTCAGATATTTGAGCAGTTCACCGATATTATCGGGGTCTCCGTTGAGCGGAAGAACAACGTACACCGTGTAGCCATCTTCCGCAAAAAAGATTATTATTTTGCCTGATTTTATTTTGCTGTCAAGGCTGACTCCCATGTGGATCACCTGGTGCTCAACATCGTATTCGTACTTCCAATCATCTCCATCGAGCCAATCGCGCACGGCATCAATAATTTTTTCACGATCCATCGTCTTTTTCCTTTCTCTTTTTTATTTTGCCTGTGAACCGAACCCGATAACTGTCCGTTCGGTAGTTTTTTTCATAAGATTTTTGAATTCGTTGTCAGCCATTGCTCCGACAAGGTCGTTTTTGAGGATGCGCAGTTCGCCGCCCTCGAGACTCTGGCGGTAAGCTGCTTTGCCCCATGTGCGTTCGTAGAGATTGCGCACGAGGCGTGCGTTGCTGAACACCTTGGAGTTGAATGTCTCCTCAGGGATGTCTGCGAAAAATTCATGCACAGCGTTTTTCAACTCATCTTCGTAATCGAATACTCCGTCGAGCATGGTGAAGAATATTTTTTCGAGCTCAGCACGGGTGTAGTTGCGGAACTCGATTTCATACGGAATACGTCCTTTGAGACCGGCATTGCCCTTGAGCATGGCATCCATCTCGTCTTTGTATCCTGCCATGATCACGCACATGTCGTCACGGTGGTTATCCATCTCGGCTACAAGCGTATCGAGAGCCTCTCTGCCGAAGTCCCTTGATGATGAGTATTCGTCACGAAAGAGAGAGTATGCCTCGTCGATAAAGAGCACCGAACCGTAAGCATCACGGCAGATGGCACTGGTTTTCGGAGCGGTTTCTCCGATATATTGACCGCAAAGGTCGCGTCCTTTGACTTCGACGAGATGCCCCTTGCGCAGGATTCCCGCCTGGTGCATCATGCGGGCGAGGATGCGTGCCACAGTGGTTTTGCCGGTTCCGGGATTACCTGTAAAGAGCATGTGAATTGCCGGACTTGCGACTTTTTTGCCTTTGGCAGCCAGTCTTTTCTGAGTCTTGATCTGCACGATCACCTCTCTGAGCCGCTGTGCGACTGCCTCCATTCCGACCATTTTTTTCAATTCGTCAACGGGTTTGTCGTCCGGCTCACCGGAGTATGACGGCAAAAATTCAAAGTCTCCGGTGTCAATGATACGCTCCTCGACTTTGCGGCGGCAGTTTGAAAGAGCCTTGTCGTAAATCATCTTCTGCACGACTTTGTTCATGGTCTTGTATCCGAAAAAGCTGTTGTCAACCTTTTCGTGCAAAAGGAACTGTTCAAACGGAGCCAGCGCATTGTCTGAAAGTTCAAATCCGCTCTTCGACAACTCGGTGCGGGCATAGTCGATCATCGCCTCGACCGGAGCAGGAGGAACTGCGATCGTGCGCACGTTGAGGATATCGTTGAGAGCCTCTGCGGTTTTGCGGAGGATGTGACCCTCAACAAACGGCACACGGAACACCACGAGAAAAGTACCGCACAGCGAGTTGAGCCGGCGCAAACGGGCTTTGCCCTCGACTGAGTCAAGCCGATCCTGCCATGTTGATATATCAATATAGATTATGACTTTGGATATACCGTTGCGGGTGTTTGTCCGGTTCATTTCCTGAGCGGCTTCGAGCACGCCATCCCATGTGACATGGTAGCCGTCGGCTCTGTTTTCGCTGCCGACGGGCAGAAGGATGAACTCCCGCACAGATTTTTTATCGAGCTCATTTTGTATGAGTCCGAAAGTCTTGTAAAGTTCTACCATCGAACGGAGAAACTCAGAACGTCCGTAACCTGCATCGACAGCGAGGAGCAGGTGCTGGTGCCACAAGGTTGCTTCTGAACCCATCTTCTGAAGCATCGGTATTACTTCGGCTGTTTCACGCACATAGGTTTCCAGTTCACGGCTGTACTTTATCGGCACTCTGCCGCAGATTTCCCCGACGGTCTGCGCCGGATCGGGTTTCTGAGGAGCTTCGCTTACCTCTTTATTTTCGGTTTTCTTTTCGGGAACCGCACTCTCGCTTGCCGTGTCAGCAGAACTTTTACGGGTTGTTTCCGGTTTGGATTCTTCCGGACTTTCATCCTTCCCGGCACTCTTTTCCTCCTGCTCCGGTTCAGTCGGGACATCGGGGCAGGAAACATCATCGGAAAACTTGATGAACTTCAAGGGTTCAGGTTCATTGAAATTTACGGTTATATACTCTGTCAGAGCAGTGATGAATTGTTCCCGGTCAGCCGGAGCCAGTTCTATGTTCAGAGAGAATGCACTGCTTGATTTCACAGTGACGTACCCGATAGATGCGATCCACTTCTCAAGCAGACGGATCACACGATTATTTTTTTTGCGCTGTTCATTCAGCCAATCTCGGGAAAATGATATTGTTATGCGGTTCATGTTTTTCTCCTGCCGGATTTGTAAACAAGGTGATGGAAGTGAAAGTGAACGATTGTTAACGACTCCTGCGCTGCATCAGAGAAACTGATTTTTACGCATGGGAAAATGCACAGCGTTATTATAGCACATAACTGCGTGTTGTCAAGCGGGAAATGAAATAAATTTCAAGTTTTCCTGATATTTTTTCCAACCATCTTTCAGGAGACTTTTGCCGGGATAAAAAAAGCCGCCCGATAAAGGACGGCTGGAGTTTGCGGCGTTTTACCTGATGTCGGTGTTTATCAGTTTGTTGCCTCTTGTTTCGTGAGCTCCGGTTCCGGTGTAGAAGAAGATGTAGGCGGGTGAGTCAGGTTTGAATACTGCTCCCGGCTTGATCGTTTCGTTGAAGGTGCGCGCGCAGTCGGCTTTGTCTCCCTCTTTCGGATGGGTGAAGAAGAGTATGTCAAATCTGCCCAGACTGTTTGCAGCTGCGAGAAAGTTCGCCTGTTTGTCCACCCATGCACCCACGTTCCAACTCGACTCCTTCGCTCTGCCCAGATTCGGGTCGGGAGGCAGGTTTTCCAGTGAGGAGTGCAAGACAAAGTAAAATCCTTTGAGAATCAGATTTTCATTGCCCTCGTTTTTGATTGATACCAGATCAGCCATGACGTAGCTGCCCTGCGAAGGAACGAACAATCTTACGGTTGCTGACTGCTTGCCGTTGATGGATTTGCTGTCACCGGTGAAGAGAATCTCGACTCCGTTCCGGAGCTGAGTTATTTTGATGTCACGGTAGTTTCTGGAAATACTCCACGTTCTCGCCTTGTTTTCGGTATTGACGATGTAGTTGACGTAACCGGTCTTGAGTCTCTTGTGGAAAACTTCTGTTCTGCCGGAGTTGGTCGTGCGCAGACGGATAGTTCCGTTGGTGACGTCAAATCCGCTCTTTGTGAGCTTCACTTTCACCTGTTTTTTGCCCGGAGTGCGCTCATCGAACTGTTTGTAAAGATTGCCGATTTTGCCTTCGGGCAGTGCTTCAGAGCTGCTCTTTCTTACTTTGTCGATATCTTTGTTGATTTCAGCAAAGGTGTTGACGAGTTCGGTGTATGGCTGATCGAACTTGTTGACCAGGCCGTAGTTGCTGTTTTCGGGGTGACGTGCTCTCACTCCGAGTGCGGGGTCGTCGCTGAACTCATACCAGCTGCAGCCGACCATTCCTTTGTGACGGAGCATGATGCGGTAGAACATTCCTGCGGCGTGGGCACGCTCTTTCTGAGTGAAAAATCTCTGACCTGCTCCGTGGGTGCAGGGCAGACCGCTGTCGAGACCGAGGAACGCCCACTCTGTGACCATCATCGGACGGTTGCACATTTTGTAAATTCTGTCGAACACCTTATCCATGGAAACGGCAGGACCGAACATATTGTTCCACGCCTTGTCGTATGTCGGATAGATGTTGAAAGAGACGATGTCGCAGTATTTTGCGTTGGCTTTCCAGATGATTTCGTGAGCTCCGACTCCGGCATAACGGCAGCCGAGGAAGAGGTGCTGCGGAGCTGCGGCACGCAGATTGTCGTTAAGCACTCTGAAGTAGGTATCGGAGGTCAGTTTGAGGAAATCTATCTTGTCATCGAATGCTTCCGGAGCGGAACTGTTGAGCTCTTTTACATTGAGGATATCCGCAAACTTTTTGAAATCGCTCTTCCAGATTTTGTTGAATTTGGAGATGTCGCCGCTGTATTTCTGCTCAAGCTGCTTTACGAGTGCGATTTTGGCGGTGTGGTCGGCGGGTTTTGCCATGACGGCATCGAAGAGACCTGTGCCGTCGGCGGCTTGCTTTTGAACGCCTCCCCAGCGCAGCTCGTTGTCGCAGTAGTAGCCGAGGAAATAGGGGTTGCCGATGTGGTGTCCGACGCTTTGGATAATGCGTTTTTTGGCAAACTCACCGAAGCGGGGGTGGAACGGGTTGGGCAATGCGGTTCCGACTTTTCCCAGATAGGGACAGATGTTGTAGGCATCGCCCATGCTGGCAAAGTTGCTGCCGATCATCAGGTTAACGGCGAACGGAATCTGGTCTCTGAAAATTCCGCCGCAGGTTCCTGCATAGTTGAATCCCCATGAGTTGAAACGTTTTTTGGTGTTGAGCATCCACTCTTTTTCGTTTTCGTACTTTGCTCTTACTGAGCGGTGATACTCGCTGTAACCGAGTTTTTCGCAGCTTCTGCCGAACCAGGTCACTCCGTCAGCTCCGCAGGCGAAGAAGCCGTTTCCGGCGGGGTCAACGAGCCACCATCTGCCGTCTTTATCCTGCTTGGTGTAGAAAAATCCGGTTGCCTTTGCCTTGAACTCTTTTGAGACATTGGCGTAGGGAACATATTTCGGACGCACGGGTTTGCGTTGCGGAATGGTGACTTTCCGCACCCGGTCGTACTTGGCTTTGAAGTTGCCGAATTCGGTCAGGATGGGACCTGCATAGAGTCCGAAATTGAGCGGAATATCCGACTTGTCAACGGCGGTCTGGCGTGAGACCTCTTTGCCGTCGAGGAACACCAATGCTGTGATGACACCGTTTTTGCGCTCGAGACGCAGAGTGTAGTTGCGATTGTAGTCCCATTTGTAGCTTCTGCCGATGCACTTGACCTGAGCGGTTTTGTTGTTGATACCCTTGATTTGGCTGTTGAGCACCACGGAAACACGGCGGTCATTTTTGCCGTAGTCCGAGAGCAGAAGTTCCCAGCTGAGTCTGCGGTCGGCGGAAATCAGTACGACTCCGGTGCGGGCAGTTCCTCTGCCCCGTTTCACCTTGGGTTTGACGGTCATTTCAACTGCAAAGTCGAGCGCGTACGGAGTTATTGCTTCCGTGGCACGCACATATCTTGCGTTTGCTGAGTTGCAGAGTCTGTCACCGTGTGTCTGCCAGGCGATATCGGAATCCTGACGGTAATCGATCATATCCTGCGATACGTTTTTGAGTTGGGCAAAGCCCGTCGCTGCCGTTACCAGCAGCAACACTGCAATAAATTTTTTCATGATGTTGTAGGGTTTTGAAGTGAAAGTTAGTATCCGATTTCCATACCGGATTCGTCGATTATGTTTTTGAGTTTGAACATACCGCCTGCTGCTTCAGCCGCACTGCGTGCTGCAACGTGACCATCGGCAAAGGCAATATTTCCTCTGCCGTTGTGCATCGTTGCAAATCCGTAACCCGAACCGGCAGAGTGAAACCAACACTGGGATCTGCCCTGGTTGGCATACTTGTCATGATTGCCTTTATATCTGGTATCTGCAAGCAAAACGAACTCGGTTGCCTGTTTGATGTTACCGGTGCGCAGAAGGTATATGGGACCGGGAGCATGAATCCAGAGATTTTTGTAAGGATTTATTCCGGCAATCTGACCCATGTTGGCCGTTGTCCACCTTGAGCCACTGTTGATAGCATATGCATCGCCGGCGAGTAATCCATAGGAGTGTCCGGAAAGAGCGTCATTCATCGTCGGAGGAGTTGCTCCGGGGCAATCGTGGATTTGGGCGTAATATCCCTCAACGGTATGATTGATCTCAGTTTTATCATACTTTTTGAAATGGAAATACTTGTTGCCGGTAAATCTGCCGTAAACAAAGGGCCATAACGCCCAACCGGATGGTCCGGGAGTGATAATCACGTCGCCGTTGTCGGTGGCGTAACTCTGGAAACAGTTGATAGTGGTTTTCAGGTTGTTCTGACAGGTGGAGCTCTGGGCTCTGGCACGGGCACTTGAAAGTGCGGGCATCAGAATTGCCGCAAGAATAGCAATGATGGCGATGACCACCAACAGCTCGATGAGAGTGAAACCCATGGGTTTCCTCACTTGTTTAAGTGAGGAAAATTCCCTCTCTGTGCGATTGATTTGCTGTGCTGAATTTTTTTTCATTTTGTCAAACTCCTGTTTTAGGTTTGGAAAAACACTTGTGGTTCAATGATATTATACACCATAAAAGCAAAATTTGCAAGTGCAATCGTTTGGACAAAATTATTATTTTGGTGGACAAATTTATTATCAGGCAATGAAAACATTTGCGTGCTCCAATGGAAAAAGCTGAGTTATCTTACATCGCATACCTCCAATAAAGTTTTGTGGAGCAGGTATTCGTGTTCGATCGGAATCGGATTGGGTATCTCTTTTCTTACCACCCGGGCGAACTCGATGAGCTGCCGGTCATACCTTGCTCCGAGAATTCCGCAATCGACCATGGTTGACCCCTCGGGATATAACTCTGTCGCCTTTTGGAGCGACAACCGCACCTGAAGGTTGCGGGTGAGGTACTCTTTTGCCGGAGGTTCGATCGGGCAGAGTTCAAGAGAGCCCTTTGTTCCGCAGATAATGAGTCTGCGATGGTTGAAACCTTCGACTTCGACGACCGATACCCTGACGGTGGCGGTGGCTGTCGGATACTCCAACACGGCAAGTCCGTTGTCGATAAGCGCATCGTGACGGGTGCGTTTGAGGAAACTTGTCACCTTGTCAGGCTTGCCGAGTATCTGCAGCACAAGGTCGATGAGATATCCGGCAAAAATATACATTGCCCCGCCTTTGAACTGGGCAAGCCAGTTGCGGTAGGCGTCATCGTGACTGTCGTCACGGCTCATCACGGCGTGTATCTCAAAAACATCGCCGATGAGACCTGACTTTATCGAGTTGAGGATAAATTGAACTGCAGGATTGTTTCGGTAGATGTAGGCACTCTGAAAAGCGAGTTCTTTTTCAGTGCAGATGTCGCAGAGTTTTCTGAATCCCTCCAGCTCTTCTCCGCCCGGTTTATCCATGTGGATGTGCAGACCCTTTTCAGCGCATTTGAGCGCGGTTTTGAGCAGGTCTGGACCATCTTTTTCGATTGCGACAGCCTCGAGACCGGGAGTGTTGAGCAATTCATCTTCCGAAGAAAACGTCAAGCCTTTGTAGGCATCAAGAGCGTTTCTTTTCTTATACCAGTATCCGTTATCTTCTGCCACTCCGACAACTTCAAAATAATCTGTGAGTTTGCGCAGAGCCGCCATTTTGGCTGAACCGTGGTTGTGACCGATGCCGAGCTGGGCGATTTTGATTTTTTTCATGATTTATTCCTCCAAAAGTCGTGCTGCATTGGTGGTGGTAAGCTGTTTTACGGTTTGCTCATCAACTCCGCTTCTGCGCAGTTCGGGCAGGATGACACCGTGCACGATATCGAGTCCGTGCGGAGCGTTCTGCCGGTCATCGGGATTTTCCATGACCGTATCGTAACAGCAGACGTGGTCGTGGCTGACCAGTACCCGGTCGGCAAATCCTGCTTTGATGAGCTGCAAAATAAATTCGCTGTTGTGCGGATGTATCCGGTCAACGGAAACATAACATCCCCTTTTCAGGAGTTCAAGCGGGTACTCAATGTCGTTGGAGTCACTGACGTGACCGATGACCGTTTTTTCCGGAGCTACATTGTTTCCGGCAACAAACTTCTGAGCCTCCCAACCGCTTTTTGCCGCCGCTGCGGTGTGGATATATACCGGCAGTCCGGTGCGGGCGTGCGCAGCGCAGATGACTTCAAGCGTTTTTGCCGCTTCCGGAGTCAATCCATCGTTTCCGACCGCACATTTGAGCAGGGATGCATGGCTGTTGACGGCATCTTCCGCCAGACGGTCGGCGAGAAAATCAACTTTGAGTTTGTGCCGGGCAAATGAGTCGTAACAGTAAAATCCGGTAGCCGCAACTATCTGTACTTCTGACTTCTCTGAGACCTCTTTCAAGAGCTCGATATCCCTGCCGAGCGAAAGCGGAGTGGCATCGAAGATGGTTTTTATTCCGAACTTCTCAGCGGCGTACTTTATCTTTGACACCGCAATATCCACAACTTTTTTGCGGGGCAGCCAATCGGGAAATACCCTCTGAAACTCAGGCGATGTGCAAATGATGTGCTCGTGGAAGAGCGTTTCACCCAGCTCTCCGGTGTCGATGATGCCTGTTACTGTATGTATGCGCATTCTTCAATCCAAAGTTAAAACGACTTTGCCGATGTTTTTCTGCGATGCCAGAAGTGCGTGAGCCTTTGCCGCCTCCTGCATCGGCAGTACCTCGTGGATGACCGGATGGATTTTGCCTGATATCATTTCGGGCAGAACAGTTCCGGCAAGCTCCGCAAGGATATCGCTCTTTTCAGCATCGCTTCTGCTGCGGAGCGTGCTGCCCATCAGATGCAGATGTTTTTTCAGCAGGACTCTCAGCGGAATGGTGGTGTTTTCTCCCCCGAGAGTGGAAACTAAAATCCACCTGCCTCCGGGGTTCATGGCGTTGAGACATTTGCCCAGAAGTTCGCCTCCGGCGCAGTCGAGAGCGACATCAATGGTGTGTTTGGTCAATATGGCTTCGACATCCTCTTTTTTGCGGTTTATCACCACATCAGCTCCGATGGATTTTACCGCTTCGGCTTTATCATCGGCTCCGACGGTGGTGATGACTTTCGCTCCGGCGAGCTTCGCCAGCTGGATGGCGGCAATGCCCAGTCCGCTTGC
>JAFVZB010000059.1 GCA_017508385.1 Lentisphaeria bacterium
GCGGTCGCCGTCAACTTCGATTTTTGCAAATCCTGACGGAATGCGTTTCAGACTTTCATAGTGGATGAAGTCTTCGTTTTTAAAGAAGTTCAAATTGTCGATTGACCATTGATTTGCCTTGGTGAAATATTTGGGGTTGATATTTTTCTTCCAATCAGCAAACGAGGTGAAATACTTTTCCAGCGGAGTTCCGGGCGACCACAGATATCCCATGCTGGTTATCATAAATTGAGTGAGTTTGCCGTTTGCGTTTTGGTAAACATGATGTCCCCAGAAGTGCGAATGACCGCAAAGCACTATCGCATTGTGTTTGGCAAGCAGCGGAATCAACTCTTTGAAATCCGGAACCACCCAGCCGGGATTACCCTTTGAGCATGGAAACATCGGCAGGTGGGTTATGAAAAAGACGTGTCTTGCATCGGAGTTTTGTGCAATGACTTTGCGGACAAACTCTGCTCCGCCTGTGGTGCGACGCAAGTCATAGAATATATAGAGGTCTTTGCCGTAACGGACAGCATAGTTGGTTCCTGAAAGCTGTTTCTTTGTGCCAAGCTCCTTTTGCAGCAGCGGAACAAATGCCTCATCAATAATCTCTTTTGAGCCTTTGGGACCCCAATATTCGTGGTTTCCGCATACGGAAAAAAGTTTTTTCCCGTTAAAATATTTTTTCACCACGGCAAAAGCTGTTTTCATCGCGATTCCCTGAAGTTCGACGGTCTGGCAGTCTCCGTTGATGATGTCTCCGAGCTGAATCACAAAAGGAGCAGTATCGCTGCTCGCTTTTGCCGCAGCTGAAAGGATTGCCTGTGAATTACCCTGCCATTGGTTGATATTTTTGGCGCGTTTTTCTTCATGTTTTGGAGTCTTCGCTTTGGTAGTGTGATACTCATTTGTATCATAGTGCACATCACCGAGAACAGTCACCTGATAACGGTCTGCTCCAGCGATTTTTACTGTATCAGAAACCGCGCTTCCAGCGATCAGCATTGCGGCAAGCACCGGAAAGAATGTTTTGATTTTTGTTTTTTTCATTTTACTTCAATATAATTGTTTCAGCCGGTTTTCCGGAGTTGTCAGTAAATATATGGGCGGCAACTTGGCTGCCTTTGATTTCGAGTTTCACAAATCCCGACGGAGCAAGGTGTCCGACCCGGTAGGTAACAAAGTCTTCGTTTTTGAAGAAGTTCAGTTTCTCGATGGATTTTTTGTACTTCGGATTGGTGAAATAGAGAGGCTTTACCCCCTTTTTCCACTCGGCGAAAGAGTTGCAGCGCACGTTGAGAGGAGTTCCCGGAAACCACTCACGCCCCATGCTGGTCACGGTGAGTTGCGGCAGAACTCCGGCATCACACTTGTAAACGATGTAGTTCATCGAGTGGGTGTGGGCATTTATCACGATTGCCTTTTTCTCTGCGAGCAGCGGAATAAGCTCTCTGAAGTGCGGAACTACCCAGCCCGGATTTCCGATACTGCACGGATACATCGGCAGATGGGTGAGAAAGAAGATGTGGCGGGCATCGCCGTTGGAGCTGATCGCCTTTTTGACAAAGTTTCCGCTTGTCTCCTTGCGGTAGTCGTAGAAGATGAAGAGGTCTTTGCCGTGACGGATGGAGTAGTTGAGTCCATCCATCTGAGCATCATCCCCGAGCTCCTTTATCATCAGCGGCAGCATGACACGGTCGGGAGCCTGCACGGCATCGAGCTTTCCGCGGTGGTCGTGGTTTCCCTCGACGAAGAAAACTTTTTTGCCGGGGAAAAACTTTTTGAGCATCAAATAGGCATCTCTGAGAGCCTCGCTCTGTTTTTCGGCATTGTCGCAGTCACCGTTGATCATATCTCCGAGCTGGACGACAAAACTTGCATCTTTGCTCTGTTTTGCCGCTTCCGCCAACAGTTGCTGAGAGACTCCGCTCTGCCACTGACCGTAGTGGAGTCGCGCCCCCGCCGGCGTCTTCGGCTCGATATGATATTGCGGACCATCGTAGTGCATATCACCGATAAAAGTCACCTGATAATCATCCCTGCCGTCGGATTTGGCGGCAGTCGAATGAGCATCAGGGGATGTTTTTCCGCAAATGGCGCATCCTGACAACAGGATGAGTATTGCTGTGAAAAGTACTGTTTTTATCTTCATCTTCTTCGCCTGAAATATTTATTTTGCTGAGTCAAATCCCAGTTTGAACATTCTGGCGTTCAGGTCGTAGAGCTGGGGACCGAACTCTTTTTTGAGGACATCCTGCCAGAGCTCATCGGCAAAGTCGAGGTGAGCAGCCAGTGCTCCGAGAAGCATGGTGTTGATGGCACGGGGATTTTCGAGTTTGTCAACGGGGATATTCTCAGGAGTGATGAGGATACCGTTCTCTTTGAGTTTGCCTTTGACCACTTCGACCTGAGTCGGGTCGATGACCACGAGAAAATCAGCCTCTCCTGCGGGAACCATCGGACTTGCCACTTTGTCTCCGTAACGCACTTCGCTGGAAACTGAGCCTCCGCGCTGGCTCATGCCGTGCACTTCGCTCTTTTTGACATCACATCCGGAACGGAACACCACTTCGGCGAGGATATCGGTGACCTTCAGCACTCCCTGACCGCCGAGTCCGGCAACAACTATATTGGTAACGCTCATTATTTGTTCTCCTTGGCTTGTGCCGCTTTGAGGGCTTTGGCATCTCTCGCCTGAGCGAGGATGCAGGGACGGCGGGCAATGATGACACTGCACTCATTTTCTGAAAGACGCTGTTTGAGAAGTTCGGCAAATCTTTCAGTTTCAAGAGTGGTATCGACGATATCGACGTTTTTGACACCGATTCCGCGCACGACGTCTTCAATGACGACTCTCTCAGCCGGAGTCTTGTGGTCGAGACGTTTGCCGGTTCCGGGATGCTCCTGAAGTCCGGTCATGGCGGTGGTGCGGTTATCCATGATGACCACGACGTGACCGGTGGCGGGAGTGTTGTAAACCATTTCAACGATTCCGTTGACTCCGGTGTGCATGAAGGTCGAGTCGCCGATGACGCTCACGACTTTTCTTGCCTGCTCCTCGGGCAGAGTCTTTCTCATGCCGAGACCAACGGTGATGCTTGCGCCCATGCAGACGGTGGTGTGGATGGCTTCAAACGGAGGAAGCACGCCGAGGGTATAACAGCCGATATCACCTGAAACGATGCATCCGAGGTCGCGCAGAACTTCAAAAGTCTTGCGGTGCGGGCATCCCGGGCAGAGCTGCGGAGCTTTGCCTTTGGGCGGAACCGGGTCGGGAGTGGTGTCGTTGGCGATGAGTTTGCGCACTCTCTCGACCGAAAACTCTCCGAAGCGGAACATCTCAGCTTTGTCTTCGACCTTGATTCCGGCGGCACTGATGGATTCAAAAAGAACCGGGTCGCCCTCTTCGACCACGATGCAGCGTTCGACTTTGGAAACGAACTCTTTTACCGCATTGACCGGAAGCGGATAGGTGAAACCGAGTTTGAGCACTGAGGCATCGGGAGCAGCATCGAGGACGTGCTGATAGCTGATTCCGCTGGTGATGATACCGAGTTTGTCTGAACGCATCTCGGCTTTGGCGTAGTTTTCGGCGACTTCAGCCATTTTGGCAAGGTCGGCACGCAGTCTTCTGTGAGCCATCTTTGCGTATGCCGGGATCATCACGTTGAGTGAGGGTTCTTTGACGAAGTTGCCGACTCTGAGAGCCTCACGCTCACTCTCTCTTTCCATCACGCACTTGGAGTGACAGACTCTTGTGGTGACTCTGAAGAGCACGGGGGAACGGAACCGGTCGGCAAGTTTGAACGCCTCTTTGAGGAAATCATAGCACTCCTGACTGTCGGAGGGCTCAAACATGGGGACTCCGGCGGCACGGGCGTAACGGCGGTTATCCTGCTCGTTCTGGCTGGATGCCATGCCGGGGTCATCGGCGGTGATGATGACCAGACCTCCGGCGGTTCCGGAGTAGGCGATGGTGAAGAGCGGGTCGGCGGCGACATTGAGTCCGACGTGTTTCATGGTGGCGATGGCACGGCAGCCGGTCATGGCAGCACCGATGGCGGTCTCAAGGGCGCACTTCTCGTTGGGGTCCCACTCCGCATTGCCTCCGAGTTTGCAAAATTCATCGAGGATCTCGGAACTGGGAGTTCCGGGGTATCCGCAACCGAGGTTTACGCCGCAGTCATAAGCCGCCATTGCGATGGCTTCATTTCCGCTGGCAAGAATTCTTTGTTTCATAAAAAATCATCCTTGTTTGTTATGTTAAACACTATTGTTTCAAAATTTTTGAGCTGAGAGTTTCCTGCTCGTCGATGAGCTCTTCGGCACGGTCGGCGAGCTGGCGCAGTTCAGTGTCATCAGGAGTGAATCCGGGAGAGTTGAGAGCTCCGAGGATATGTTCGAGCTGATGTGCGACTGCGGCGATGTCACGCATGATTTTTTCATCCGGCAGCTGTTCCAGTGAGGCGGTTGCACGCATGAACTCCATGCGGTCGGTGACGGCTTCGAGAATCATGCTGCGCAGTTCGGCTTTGGGCTCGTCATCGGCACGGTTGTAGGTTGAAAACGCCTCCTCGAACTTCTCTTCGAGATAGTTGAGAAGTGCGGCTTTCTGGGCATCGTCGGCGTATTCGGGAGTGACCTCTCCGAAAATACGGCGGAAAAAGTCGTCGAAATCGGTCTCACGGGCGTAGCAGCAGTCGAGGATGAAACTGTCGATTTCGATGGTCGAAAGGATACTTCCAAGCTCACGGAACATCTTTGCCGGGTCGAGAGCTCCTTTCGAGAGAGAAAACACATCCTGAGTCTCGTCATGGTCGTTTTCTGAGTCTGGAGTGCTGCCGATGAGTCCGAGCACTGCATGGTCACCGTCGGCTTTGATTTCAACTTTTTTGCTGGCACGGATAAATTCATCGATGCTGGCATTGGCTGATAGCGCACTCTTGCCTGCGTAATACACCGCCCACGCCAGCTGGTCGGGGATATCCAGATACTCTTCAAAGCGGTCAACGACCTTTTCGACCGCCTCATCCATCGAGTTTATCCACTCTCTTTTGAGCTGGTTCTGACGTTTTGCTCCGTCGAGAACGGAAATATTTATTTTGCCTGTGCTGTAATCAGTCAGCTCGGCGAGCAGGGCATCCCCGTCGGAAAAATCATCGATTATTCCGGCAAGGTCGAATACCGTGAGTGTGACCTGACTTGTGGCAGTGACGCTGTGCATCAGGTGCTCGTTGGCAGGAGACTCTGCAATCAGATGGTCGAAAACGGTTTCCGAGCCGAGCAATGTGTGGTAGTGAAAGAGCTTGCCCAGCGGAGCGGTTATCTCCCTTTTGGGTACAGCTTTGCCGTTCCAGAAGAGCTCGGCATCAGAGGGGAATAGTTCACGGTCGGTGAAGGCAATGAAACGGTGTCCCGGAATCAAAATCTTTTCGCATATTTCCCAGCTGTCGGGAGTGATGAGAAACTTTGCTCCGGCAAAGAAAAAATCCCTTCTGACAAATGAGTCGTTGAGTGAGAAAAAGCGGTCGTCACCATCGAGAATACGCGCGAGGCGGTTGGAAAAAGCTGTACTCTTGTTGCCGATGGACTTCATCAGCTGAGAAATAGTGAACTCATTTCCGGCATTTTCGATGGCTGAATTGATTTGAGAAATATCTATATCGCTGTTTTTCATTCTGCACTTCCTGCAAGTTTGACCAGTTGTTGAGCGAGGTAATCGGTGATATCCGGCTGTTCCATTTCCTTTATCTTCTCAATGGTGAGGGCATCGGCAACGCTGAACTTGCCGCTCTGCGTGCGCCTGAGGGCGGCGAGGGTGCCGCCGACTCCGAGCTTCTGCCCGATATCGTGGCAGAGAGTCCTGATGTAGGTTCCTTTTGAGCACTTGACGGTAAAGTCATACTCAGGATTGGCGCAGCGGGTGATGTCGATACCGGATATCTCTATCTCTCTGGGTTCACGCTCGATCTCAATGCCTTTTCGTGCAAGTTCATAGAGCTTTTTACCGCCGACCTTGACGGCTGATACCATGGGAGGAAGCTGCTGTTGAACTCCGATAAAGCCGTTTATGACGTTTTTGACCTCGTCATCGGTGAGATGGGAGGCGTCGCACTCAGATGTTACTGCTCCTTCCATATCGTAACTGTCGGTGGTGATGCCGAGTTTGAGCGTGGCTTCATAAGTTTTGTCGTCACCGGCAAAGCGGCTGCTGAAGGCGGTGAATTTGCCGAGGGTGAGCACCAGCAGACCCGTGGCTGCGGGGTCGAGCGTTCCGCAGTGACCGACTTTGGGGATATTGAATCTTCCCCTGACGAAGTTCACCACATCAAAACTTGTCCAGTCTGCCGGTTTATCGACCAGCAGTATTCCGAAAGCGTTGCACACCGGCAGGCGGTGGCGGCGCGGATTGTATCTCATTGAAAATCTCCGTAAAAAGGGCACAAAACGCCGTTATCAACTTTACTTACATATAATATAGCACGGAAAGGGGGGGGATGTCAATGTTATTTGTGAAAGTGCACTTGCAAAATTGCAGAGAATGTATTATATTTTTACCGATAACCCCACAGGAGTCGTTTTTTTATGGCAGAAAAATATAATTCAATACGCTGGTTTCTGAGAGAATTGCCCGGTCTCAGAGAGTCAGGATTGCTGGATGAAGATACCATGCAGAAGTTGAGGGCACATTATATCGACCGTCTTTCCACCAGAAAGGGGCCTGAAAAGTATTTTATGTTCATGCTCGGCACCGTCGGAACACTGATGGTATGTGCAGGAGCCATCCTTGCCGTGGCGTACAACTGGGATATGTTTGCCAACTTGCAGCGTATCATCGTTTCGGCAATTCCGCTTGCCATCGGATTTGTCGGCGGAACAGTCGTTCTCTGCCGCAACAACAACCGCATCGAGCGTGAGGTGGCGGCACTGGTGACCGCCTCGGGTGTCGCTGTGCTCTTTGCCATGCTGTCGCAGATATACCATGTCGGAGGCAGTTTTTCAAATTATATGCTGGTGATACTGGCTCTCTCCCTGCCGCTGATTTACATTTTCGACGCCATCGGGCTCGCCACGATTTATGTTTTCGGACTCTTTTTCATCATCGACAACACTTACAGTGAGTTGTGGAGAGCTTTCGGAATAGTGGCGTTTCTTCCCTATTTGTTCTACCACCTCTTTTCTGCCACCGCCTACCGCTCATGGTCACGCTATCTCGCCTGCATCGTTGCGGTCTTCGGAATGGTCTCGTGCGGCAAAATAAATCCGCTTTTCAGCTGTTTCTCGGTCGCCACGCTCGGGTTGCTTGCCGGACGCGAGCTCTATGAAAAACGCATCAAAATGCGCCGCAACCCCTGGATGATCCCCAGTTTCTTCTTTCTGCTTGCGATACTTTGCGTGCTGGTTGAAGCCGGAGAAAGCTGTTATATGGCAAAACCGGGAACTCCGGTCGAAGTTGCTGACTACTGGATATTTAACGGAATTACCATTGTAATGATAATCGTATCCTATTTGCGCCGCAGACTTGATATCGAGCGTTTTATGACCGGACTCGGTCTGCTGCTGCTGGTTCCGGGATTTTTCCCGAAGTGCAGTGTCGTTCTGCCCTACGTTGAAGTTGCAGGATGTGTCTATGCCGTGGTGTTCGGTTTCCTGCTGCTCGGCAGAGGTATGCGCCGCAGGCACTACTCGATTTTCAACGGAGGTATGCTGCTGATATCCAGCCAGTTCCTGCTGAGATTCTTTTTGGACGACATGAATCTGCTCATCCGCTCCGCCGCATTCATCGTTGTCGGAGTCGGATTTATCGTCGCCAACATTCTCTTCTCACGCAAAGTTGCGAAAGGTGGTGTCAAATGAACCGCTTCAAAGTTTTCAAGATATTCTGCTTCATTTTAAGTGTTGCCGCCGCCGTGTATTATCCGGTAAAAAAGGTGATACAGTACGAGTGTCACAAGTCTGAGGTTTTTGAGTTCAAAGTTACCGGACGTGACCCTTACGACCCGGCACGGGGCAGGTTTCTCGCTCTTGTCGTGCATCCGGTGAAACTTGATGATAAACTGCGCTACAAGGCGGGCTACTTCGCTGTTCTCGGAAAAGATAAGGATAATTACGCTTCGATAGTCGATATCGTAAGTGCTCCGGATGGCAGAAGTTGTGTCAAACTTGTCAAGGCTTACAGCTATATACGCTATCCGTTTGAACGTTTTTACATCAATGAAGAGCTCGCTCCTGCGGCTGAAAAGGTGTTCAATGATGCCGTCGCCGCCAAAAAACGGTGTGTGCTCAGTGTCAGGGTTTACCCTGACGGAGCAAGTGCAGTCAACGATCTGCTCATCGACAACGTAAGTATAAAAAAACTTGCCATGCAGGCTGTTCAGGATAAAAAGTGACAAGGCTTTACTTGCGGATAATTTCAATAATCATGATTCTGACAGGCGCATATATCGCGCTTGTTGCTTTTTGCTCCCGCTATTCGATGCTCAAAGAGCTCTCTGATTACGACCACATGCCGGAGCTGCGTGAACTCTACTCTGCCGGAGAGTATGAGAAGGTCATTCAGCTGGGCGAACGCATGAAAAACAGTAATTGGTGCAGTGACTCCGAAGAGCTCGAAAATTATCTTGCCGATGCAAGAAAACGCAATGGTTTTGCCGGAATCAGCTGTGTGCGGTTCATCCGAGGATTTTTTACCGGTTCGGATAAAAGTACCGCCGATGCCGCAGGAGCGATAATTTCAGACCTCTTCGTTTACGGCGATGTGCGTGATCTTCTCGTGCAGGGAGGACTTGCCGCAACAGGTCAGGAGAGCGATAAAATGCTCCTTGCCGTTTCAGGAACAGGATTGTTGTTTGAGATTTTGCCGATAGCCAACTGGTTTCCCGCAGTGCTCAAATATCTTTACCGTTCAGGAAGTCTCACTGCCGAGTTCAAATCCGTGCTTTGGCGCAGTTTGAAACATCTCAAAGAGTATCGCAAACTTGATGCCGCAGGCAAGCGGATTTTTTCTGACCTTGCCTCGCTTTTCCGCCGTTGCGGTCTGTCGGGCAGTGCGGACATCATGAAGTTTGTCAAATCTCCTAAGCAGCTGGCGGCGGCAAAGCGGCTGGCGGAAAAAAATCCTGATGCTGCGGTGCTGGCGGTCAAAGCCACAAAGGGAGAGGTGCTGAGTTCTTCATTCAAAGTTTCCGACACGGTGCTTTTCCGTTACGCCCGCAAGGGAACCGCAGGGTTGTTTGCGCTCAAACGCTCCAAGTTGATGGCGGCGGTGAAAATCATCTCCTCAGGCAGGGCAGGAGCGTTTCTGCGTGAGTTTTCACGTCAGAGCAAAACCTGCCGCAATATCCTCTTTTCGCTGTCAGCAGGTTTGGTTTTTGCCGGAACTGCTCTCTTCTGTTTTACCGGTTCAGGAAGAAAAAAACAGGAAAATTCCGGCGAAAATGAAAAAACAGAGGAAAAAAGTCAGGAAAAAGAATAAAAAACAGACTTTTTTCCCTCCGATTTACGTTATATAGTGTGTAATGTTCAACATCTAAAATATAAAGGAACTTTAACAAATGAAAAAAGCAATCAGGTCAATCGTTATTATCATCATCCTCTGCGCACTCGGAGCAGGCGGCTATTTCGGCTGGAAAAAATACCGCGGCACCGATGGAAGCAAAATCGTGTTCCAGACTGAAGAGGTCAGGCGTTCAGATGTGATGAGCGTCATCAACGCAAGCGGCACTGTTGAACCTGAGGAGCTGGTCAACGTCGGAGCTCAGGTTTCAGGCAAAATCATGTCTTTCGGACTCGATGCCGACGGCAAGCAGGTCGATTACGGTTCACGGGTCACCAAAGGAATGGTGCTGGCAAAGATAGATGAGGTGCTCTATGAAGCCGCACTCAAAGAGGCAGAGGCTACTTTGCTTCAGGCAAAGGCGGGAATTTTGCGTTCCGAAGCCAATTTCAAGCAGGCAAAGGCGAAACTTGCTCTGGCAAAACGCAACTGGGAGCGTGCTCAGGAGCTTTATCCCAAGCGTGCCATGGCAAAGAGCGAGTACGACTCCTGCGAGTCCAACTACCTCACCAGCAACGCAGATATTGCCGTGGCTGAGGCTGAGAAAGAGCAGGCGAAAGCCCAGCTCGCCATCGCTGAGGCTCTCATGGTCAAGGCGAAACGCAATTTGAGTTACTGCGTCATCGCAAGTCCGGTTGACGGAGTCATCGTTGACCGTCGTGTGAGTATCGGTCAGACACTTGTTTCCAACATGAGTGCATCAAGTATCTTCCTCATCGCCACTGATTTGAAGAAAATGCAGGTCTGGGCATCGGTCAATGAAGCCGATATCGGAGCGATCCAAAAGGGAATGCCCGTTATCTTCACCGTCGATACCTTCCCCGGCATGGAGTTTGAAGGAGTCGTTCACAAGGTGCGCCTCAACGCCACCATGTCTCAGAATGTGGTCACCTATGTTGTAGAAATCAGCACCGACAACAGCAACGGAGTTCTGCTGCCTTATCTTACTGCCAATGTGAGGTTTATCCGCAGTTCCAGAAAGAATGTGCTCAATGTTTCCAATGCCGCATTGCGTTATATGCCCGACTCTCCTGAACTGGTCGTTCCCGAACAGCGCAGGGAGTTTATCAACGGTATCGAAAGGCAGAAGGGCGAGCGCATAATCTGGGTGAAATCCGGAGATTTTGTCAAATATATCAAAGTCAAAGCCGGACTCGTCACCGGCAATGCCACTGAGCTCGTCGATTCTCCGCTTGCCGAGGGCGATTTGATCGTGAACTCCCAAATCGATGCTGAAACAGTAAAGAAACGCTCTGCCAAAGGTGACGGACGCAGTCCTTTCATGCCCAAGATGCCCAAACGCAACCGGAACAGCGCAAAAGGAAAATGATCTATGGCACTCATCGAACTTGAAAATATCACCAAAACCTACTTTCTCGGTGAGATAGATGTTCCGGTGCTCAAGGGAATAACCCTGAACATCGGGCAGGGGGAGTATGTCGCTCTGATGGGAGCATCAGGCTCAGGCAAGAGCACGTTGATGAATATCCTCGGCTGTCTCGACCGCCCCACTGACGGAAACTATCTGTTTGAGGGTGAGGAGCTCGGACGGGCCTCCGGCGACCGCCGTGCCATGATACGGAATCAGAAGATCGGCTTTGTATTCCAGAGTTTCAATCTTCTTGCCCGCACAAGTGCTCTTGAAAACGTCATCATGCCGCTTGCCTACACCGCAGGAAAACTCAGTCACGCCGAACGGCGCAGGCGGGGCGAAGCAGCTCTTGAGCAGGTCGGACTTGCCGACAGGATGCACCACCATCCGTCGCAGCTTTCCGGAGGTCAGCAGCAGCGTGTGGCTATCGCCCGTGCGCTGATAAATCATCCTCCTGTGCTCTTCGCCGACGAGCCGACCGGAAACCTCGATACCAAAACAAGTTTTGAGGTTATGGAAATGTTCAGCAATCTCAACGCCGCAGGTATAACCGTGATACTGGTCACCCACTCCGACGAGATAGCCTCTTACGCCAAGCGTCAGATACGGGTCAAAGACGGACTTGTCATTGATGACGGAGGTGCAAAATGAGTTTGTGGAACACCATCATCGTCGCTCTTATCGCACTCAAACGCAATCCGACCCGTGCGCTGCTTACCACGCTCGGAATCATGATCGGTATCGCCGCCGTCATCACCATGATGGAAATCGGCAGAGGCAGTTCAAACTCAATACGCAACTCCATCGAGAAGATGGGGGCGAACTCCGTGATGATCATGCCGGGATGGGTGAGAGTCGGCGGAGTAAGTCAGGGCGCAAGCTCAAGAGTCTCACTTCTTCCGGCGGATGCCGAAGCCATCGGCAGAGAGTGTCCGAGCGTGGCATATTACTCTCCGCTGGTGCGTGCCAACGGCAATCAGGTGATTTTCGGAGCCAGCAACTGGGTTCCCAACCGCATCATCGGAGTCTCTCCTGACTACCTCAAAATCACCAACTGGGTGGTCGATGAGGGGCGTTGTTTCAACGAGCGGGAACTCGAACACCGTGCCAGCGTCTGTCTGGTCGGAGCCACCGTCGTGCGTGAGCTTTTTGACGGCATGTCTCCCATAGACTGTGAAATACGCATACGCAACACCACCTTCAGGGTCATCGGAGTGTTGAAGAGCAAGGGCTCGAGCATGAACGGAAACGACGAAGATGATACCATCATCGCTCCGTGGACTACCGTGCGCATGAGACTTACCGGTCTGCGCAGCGGAACTGCCACCAGCACCACAAGTACAGCTGCATCCCGTCCGGGAGAGCTCTATCCGGGAACAGGAGTGGCACTCTATCCCGAGCAGGATAGCACGCTTGCCAGCGACAAACTGCTGGTTCCCCGCTTCACTTACATCGACCAGATAGTATTTTCAGCGGTCTCTCCGGAAAAAGTTCAGCAGGCAGTCCGTGAGGCGGCTCTGGTTCTGCGTGAGCGGCACAATCTCAAACCGGATGAGGATGATGACTTCCGCATCTTCAACTCCGCCGAGTTCATGGCGATGCTTTCGAGCACCTCGACCATCATGACCAATCTTCTGCTCATCGTGGCTCTGATATCCCTCATTGTCGGAGGCGTGGGAATCATGAACATCATGCTGGTGTCTGTGACTGAACGCACCCGTGAGATCGGTCTGCGCATGGCGGTCGGAGCACGCTCAAGCGACATCCTCAAACAGTTTCTGGTCGAAGCGATAGTCCTCTGTCTTGTCGGAGGCATCATCGGCATCATCATGGGGCACGGAGCAGCTCTCATGGTCGAAACCTATTTGAAGTGGCCGATCGAATCGAGTCCGGGAGCAGTCGCCGCAGCGTTCGGAGTCTCTGTCGCTGTCGGTATAGTTTTCGGATTTTATCCGGCATACAAAGCCTCAAAACTCGACCCGATCGATGCTCTGCGATACGAATAAACTTGATTTGAGAAAAATTTGTATTATATTACTCTCAGAACACTATAAAAGGAAAGGGGAATTTTATGGATAATAATGGGAATTACGAGGCATACGTCCGGTCGAACAGTGAAGATATGGCACATATCCAGAGCGCATTCATCAACCGTGTCTATGCGTGGATGAGTACAGGACTTGCCGTTACCGGCATCATCGCCTGGTATCTCGGAGTACAGAAAGTCGAATTCATCCTGCGGCATGCCAACTGGTTTCTGCCGCTCATGGTGGTCGAAGTCCTGCTGGTCATCGCACTGAGCGGGATGATAAACAAGATAAACTCCGTCGTCGCTACGCTGCTGTTTTTCATTTACGCCGCTGTGAACGGAGTGACTCTTTCATGGATATTCCTCTCTTACCAGATCGGCTCAGTCGCAAATCTCTTTTTCGCCACCTGCGCCACCTTTGCCGGAATGAGTCTCTACGGTCATCTCACCAAGCGTGACCTCACCGGAATAGGTGCGTTCTGCGGTATGGCTCTCTGGGGATTGATAGTTGCCGGAATAATCAATATCTTCTGGCGCAACAGCATGGCTGAACTTGTCATTTCCTGCGTCGGAGTGCTGGTGTTTGTCGGACTTACCGCTTATGACACCCAGAAGATAAAACTGCTTGCTTTCTCGGCGGCTGAGGGAAGTCTTGATGCGGAAACATCCAGGAAGGTTGCCATCATCGGTGCTCTTGAGCTCTATCTCGACTTCATCAACCTCTTCCTTTATCTGCTGCGTCTCTTCGGACGCCGCCGCTGAATGGAGTTTTTAACGTCATCATGCGCATTTTGATCACAGCCGGTCCCACCCGTGAAAAGATCGACCCTGTGCGGTTCATCACCAACTGTTCATCGGGAAAAATGGGGTATTCCATAGCTCAGGCGGCAGTGGAGCTCGGGCACGAGGTCGTGCTGGTCTCAGGTCCGGTGAGTATTTCCGCTCCGCAGGGATTGAGTGAGTTTCACGGCATCGAGTCGGCAAAAGAGATGGCAGATAAAGTGTTTGAATTGTTTCCGGCGTGCGATGCCGCCATCATGGTGGCGGCGGTTGCAGACTACCGTCCGGCTGAAATCTGCCAATCCAAAATGAAAAAGAGCGACGGAGATCTCTATTTGCGGCTTGAAAGAACGACCGATATCCTCGCCGGACTCGGCAAGCTCAAACAGCCTGAACAGACTCTCGTCGGTTTCGCCGCCGAAACGGATGATTTGCTCGCCAACGCTCTCGGAAAACTTGAACGCAAAAATCTCGATTGGATAGTTGCCAATAAAGTGTCGGATGGCTTCGGTTCAGCTACCAATACCGTGATACTGCTTGGCAGAGACGGCAGCCGCGTCGACGTGGAGACCGCCGATAAACTGACCGTGGCACGCAAAATTCTGGATATCGTATTACCCAAAGCATAGGGAGATGTCGGGGGGGATGAGTTTTACAGCAGACAAGCAGAGGTTTTTCTCTTCATGGCAATACTCTGAGCCGGAGTTTTCTGAGATACTGAGCCTTTTACGGAGTGCTCCGCTCAAAGAGGATGCCGATACCACCTTGATAAACCACTCGTCAGGCAAGATGGTCTGGCGTCTGAATCGCAAAAACAGTGACGGGCTCTCTTTTGATTTTGCCTGTAAAATCAATCCCGGCAAGGCTCCGTGGCGTTTTATTTTGAGACCATCGCTTGCTGTACGTGAGGCACTTAATTATGTCGTGTTCAAGGAGCTTGGTGTTCCGGCGGCTGATGTGCTTGCCGTGGGTGATGTCCGCAAATTTTTTATTCTCAAAGAGAGTTTCATCGTTACGGAATTCGTTTCCGGCACCCGTGACGGCAGAGTATTTATGCCGCAGGGGGAAATGCGCAGTGAGCACGCTCTGCGCCGAAGCTATTGTATGCTCAATTTTGAACTTCTGGCAAAAATACACGATAACGCAGTGTTTCATAAAGCCTTCCACCCCCGCAATCTTTTGTGGCGTGTTGACGGCGATGTGCTCAAGGTTTTTTTGATAGACGTCGCCCGCTGCCGCAAGGTGAGACGAAATCAGTTGAAACGCTCTGTTCTGGTGGATATCCACACTTTTATCCGTGATATCCAACCGACAGCAAGTGAGCTTGATGAGTTGCTCGAACACTATCTCAACTGCCGCAGAAACGGAACATATCCCGGCGGAAAAGAGGCTCTCAAAAGTGACCTCTTCAACTTCAAACGCCGTCTTTTCAGCAGAAAACGCTATGTGATTTGCACTCCTGACACAGATAAAATCGTTGAAGACTCTTGAAAAAGTTGTTGCGACGTGCTATTTTATATAAAATCGACTCCGGAAAAGTGTTCCGGTGTCAGTTTTTGATGCATTGATTTCAAGTAATTGTTGTCGGTGCCGTCAACGTAAGAACCTTGCTTTTCTGATGGTTCAGCAAAGCGCAGTGATATCGCAAAAAACGGTATCTTGCACCGGAAGGAGACGCACTTTGAGGGTGCGGAAAAATACATGCATCCGGGAGGTCGGGAGATCTTCTGAAATGTGTGTGATGAAAAAAAGTTCTCAGATGTGAGAGCTTGAGGGTACAACAGTTATCCTGCGGAAAATGCCGCAAATTTCTCTTCTTCCTCCCCGTGCACTGTCAGGTTCCTGCTTTTTCGGCAGCGGCAGAAAGTAGAATTTTTGAACAGGGGAAGGCAAAAATGGAAGAGGCAAAACACATCAGGATCTATTCCGGCACTGCTCATGTGGAACTTTCTGAGCAGATCGCCGCATATCTCGGTCAGGAGCTGGGTAAGGTTCATATTACCCATTTCCCGGATGGCGAGATATTTGCACAGTTCGAGGAAAATGTCCGTCGCGCTGATGCCTTCCTGATCCAGCCCACCTGCAACAAGCCCAATGACTATCTGATGGAGCTGCTCATCATGATCGATGCCGCCCGCCGTGCCAGCGCAGCCCGCATTACCGTGGTGATGCCCTATTACGGATATGCACGTCAGGATAGAAAAGACCGTCCGAGAGTTCCCATTACCGCAAAGCTGGTGGCAAATCTGCTCACCGCCGCCGGAGCTGACCGTGTGCTCGCAGTAGATCTTCACGCTCAGCAGATACAGGGATTTTTCGATATTCCGGTGGATCACCTCTATGCCCGTCCGGTTCTGGTTCCGTACCTCAAGGGACTCATCGGTGACTCCGGAGTTGTGGTCGCTCCCGACTCGGGCAGTGTCAAGATGGCGATGAAGTACAGCGATATGCTCCATGCCGGATTTGCCGTGGTCACCAAGCGTCGCATCAGCGCAACTCAGGTCGCTTCAAGCCATCTGGTCGGAGATGTCAAGGACCGCGTTTGCGTTATCACTGACGACCTCACCAGCACTGCCGGAACTCTCTGCGCCGCTGCCAAGATACTGAAAGATCACGGCGCAGCCAAAGTCTATGCGGCGGTTTCCCACTGTCTGCTCAGTGAGAAGGGTAAGGAAAAACTGCTTTCCACTCCCGAGATCGAACAGCTCATCACTACCGATGCCGTGCCGATCCCCGATACTCTCGGCGGCAGGATCAAGGTTTTGAGCATCGCTCCTCTGGTCGGTGAGGCGATCAGACGTATCCACGACGGAGGAAGTCTTTCCAACCTCTTCGATGAGGATAAAGGTTGAAACTTATTTTAAATTTGAAATAAACAAGCAATTCGCAACTCAAAAAGCAAATTGAAAGGAAATTATGAGTAACGAAAACAAGCTCGCAGTAGAGCTGCGCGACGTCACCGGCAGCGGTGCAGCGCGGCGTCTTCGCCACAGCGGAATGATCCCTGCCGTTATCTACGGCTGCGGAGCAGAAAACCGGATGGTCTCAGTCAGCGCTGATGCCTGGAAGGTTTGGACCGGTCACCATGACGGCAACGATATCACTCTCGTTGTCGATGGCAAAGAGGTTCCCGCTACCGTCCGTGAGGTTCAGTACAACTACCTCAAGAACTACGTTGTTCACATCGATTTTCAGCTCAACGCCTGAGATTTGATGTGAGAGTTTTCCGGATATCGCAGTAAGGAGTTTTTTAATGAGGCAATCCGCCGGAGTGATAAAACTGGTGGTCGGTCTGGGTAATCCCGGGCGTGAATACGAATCCACCCGCCACAATGTCGGATTTATGGTCGTAAACAAACTTCTTGCCGGATTTCCCGCCGGAAGGTTTGAAGAGAGTTCCAGCGCAGAGAGCCGCCTGTTCACGGGCCGCTTGAGAGGTAAGGAGCTCGCTCTTCAAATGCCGCAGACCTACATGAATTTAAGCGGTAAGGCGGTGGCACTTTATGCCAGAAGAAATCAGATAAAACCGGAAGAGATCCTGGTGATAAGCGATGATCTTGATTTGCCGCTCGGCAGAATAAGATTGCGTGCAGGCGGTTCCGACGGCGGTCACAACGGTTTGAAATCAATAATTGCCGAACTCGGCAGTGCATCTTTCAAACGTTTGCGCATCGGTATCGGTCATCAGGAGTCAGGCACCACAGCGGACTATGTTCTCGGAAGTTTCAGTACAGAAGAGACTCCGGTTCTCAACGAGGTGCTTGAGCGGGCGGCAGAGGCAGTAAATTGTGTTTTGTCAGCAGGCATGAGTTGTGCCATGAACAAATACAATGTCAAGCCGCAGCAAATTGAAAAAGAAACAGAAACAACCTTATAAAAAGAGAGGTACTATTTTGAAAAAGTACGAAGCAGTGTTCATTCTGGACATCCGCAAGTCGGAGGATGAGGGCGCAGCCTTCACCAAGGAGTTTGAGGAGCTGATCGTTTCTCTGGGCGGTAAACTTGAATCAACCACCCCCATGGGTCGTCGTCAGTTCACCTACGAGATCGACAAACGCCGCGCAGGTCTTTACTTCGACTTCGTTTTCGAAGTGGCTCCCGCCGCCGTCAAAGAGATCAAGGAGCGTTACAAACTTGATCAGCGCATCCTGCGCAATATGATTCTGATCTACGACCGTCCCGAGAACGTCGGCGGCAAGATCGATATCAAACTTGACTGATAGGCAAAGTTATTTTATCAACGGCAAAATTTTTAAGTCACATACAATTTCACAGAGCATTCGGAGTAGAATATGGCAAGTTTGAATAAAGTTTTTCTTCTGGGTAATCTCACCCGTGACCCTGATCTGCGCGGACTTCCGAGCGGTCAGAACGTGTGCGAACTTCGTCTTGCAGTAAGCCGCCGTTTCCAGAACAGCAGCGGGCAGGATGTTGAAGATACCTGTTTTGTTGATGTGGTCGTCTGGGGACGCACCGCAGCAAATTGCAAACAATTTCTTTCCAAAGGCTCTCAGGTGATGGTCGAAGGCCGTCTCCAGCTCGATCAGTGGGAGGATCGCAACGGCGGCGGACAGCGTCAGCGTCTGCGTGTTGTTGCCGAGCAGATACAGTTCATGAACCGCCGTTCCCAGAACGAGGGCGGTCAGAACAATGGTTATGCTCCCCGCTCAAACGGACAGGCTCCCCACAATGACTACGGTCAGAACGGCGGTGTCTATACCCAGAACGCTCCTGCCTACAATCAGTCCCAGCCCTACGGCGGCTCACCCTACGGCGATTTCAGCCGCGGCAGCCAGCCGATGGATCAGGTTCCCCAGATGCCGGGCAATGACTACGGTCAGGCAGGTCCCGGAGATGATGAGGTTCCGTTTTAATAAACTGTGTGACTCAAAGTTGAAAAGATTTAACGTATTTTAAGTATAAACGAAAGGATTTCTGAAATGCAAGGTCAGAAAAGACAGGGCGCCCGTCGCCGCAGCGCAGCCAAACCGAAAGTCTGCCGCTTCTGCGAGGCGAAAGTCAACTACATCGACTTCAAAGATGCTGAAACTCTTATGAAGTTCCAGACCGAAAACGGCAAAATCATGCCGCGTCGTATCACCGGCAACTGCCTCAACCACCAGAAGATGCTCGCCGTCGCCGTCAAACGCGCCCGCATCATCGCTCTGGTTTACTGATTTAAGGAGAATTTACCATGGCTCAGATCAGTCTGATTCTTCTCGATGATGTGGAAAAACTCGGTCTCGCCGGAGACGAGGTCCATGTTGCTCCCGGCTATGCCCGCAACTACCTTATTCCCCGCGGACTCGCTGCCAAAGCCACTCCCGGAACTCTGCGTCTTATCGAATCACGCAAGGCGATGATCGCCGAGCGTCGTGCCAAAGAGCTTGCCGATGCCAAAGTTCTGGCTGAGAAACTCTCAAGTGTCGAGCTTTCGATCGCCATGCAGGCCACTGAGGATGATCAGCTCTTCGGCAGTGTCACTGCCCGCATGATCTCCGACGAGCTCGCTGCTCAGGGATATGCTGTTGACCACACCCGTGTCAAAGTTGAGCCCGCTATCAAGACCCTCGGCGGTTTTGATGTTGAGGTGAAGCTGCACGCTGAGGTCGCTGCCTCCGTCAAAGTCTGGGTTGTCCGTGGATGATGAATTCCGGCAAGTCCAGCAACGGCACTGAAATGAGTGCGGATAAGCGTCCGGCGGGGATTTTACCCGACCGGGCACGTCCGCACAGTATTCAGGTCGAAAGGGCAGTTCTCGCGGCGATGCTGCGGGAACCTGAAAGTTGTATAAATCTCGTCATTGAGAAGTTTCGCAGTGACGAGGTTTTTTACACTGCCGCCCATCGTGAAATTTACAAATGTATTATTGAACTTCACAACCAGGATAATTCCCCGACCGATCTTGTGTCGGTTGCCCAGCGTCTCAGGGAAAAAAACAAACTTGAGGCGATCGGCGGAGAGGTTTATCTCGCCGAAATTCTTGATAGTATTGCTACTACGGTCAACCTCGAATCATGGTGTCAGACTCTGGCAAAGTACGCAACTCTGCGCCGGATGATCGATGTCTGCTCAGGCTCGCTTGCCAAGTGCTACGATACTGATGCCGAAGCCATCAAACTTGTCGAGGAAATCGAGACCGATATATATAATATACGGGGCGGAGAGCAGTCCCAGAGTATCCTCAGCATTGCCAATCTGGTCACTGAGGAGTTCAAAACCCTTTGCGAAATAAGTCAGGGTAAACACGAAGTCGGTATCCCCACCGGATTTACTCCAATCGATGAGTGCACCGGAGGACTCAAGCCGGGTGAAATGTTCGTGCTTGCCGCCCGTCCTTCGATCGGCAAGACCAGTCTTGCGCTGAATGTGCTGCGCAACGTTGCGCTCTGCGGAACAAATCCCCGTCCCGTAGCGTTCTTCAGCTTGGAAATGACCGGCAGCCAGATCGCCAGACGTCTTTTGTGTACTGAGTCGCAGATTCCGGAATCCGTATTCTGGAACCACTCTTTTCAGGATAGCGACCTCACCCGGCTCACCAGTGCCGCCGCCAAGTTGAAGGCGGCAAAGATATTTATTGACCCGACCGGAGGTATCACCATCGCCGAGATGCGTGCCAAAGCGCGCCGTCTCAAAATGCAGCACAATATCGAGCTGATTGTCATCGACTATCTTCAGCTCATGCACGCCGACGGACGCATCGAGAGCCGTCAGCAGGAGGTCGCTGAGATCTCCGGCGGAATAAAAAAACTTGCCAAAGACCTCGAGATCCCGGTGCTGGTGCTCGCCCAGCTCAACCGTGAGGTTGACAAGGCTACCGGTGCAGGAGCACGTCCGAAACTCGCCCATTTGCGTGAATCAGGAACCATTGAGCAGGATGCCGATATCGTAAGTTTCCTGCACCGTGACCGTGAGGAAAGCAAAGGTGCTGCCATGGGCGCAAGTGTCGAGGCTGAATGGATCATAGAAAAGAACCGTAACGGCAGAACAGGAAACTTCAAACTGCTCTTCTTCCCATCACGGATGGAGTTTCTTCCTGCGGCACCCTGCAGTGAAGAGTTCGCTCCTGAGCAGAAGTAGTTAAAGAATAACACGGGGTTGGAAAATGAATTTGAAAAAACAGCTGTTGGCGCTTGCGGCAGGAGCCTTTTTCGCTTGCGGAGCGGCAGAGGTCGGCAGCGTTGTGTTTGAACAGTCCGGGGCGACCCGGCTGCAGGAGGCGATGCTCAAAGCCTATACCAGACTTGCTCCCGGCGTTGAGTTTTCAAGAGATAAGCTGGATGCTGACATCAAGAGTCTGCACAATACCGGACACTTTTCAGATGTGACCGGAGAGACCGAAACCGCTGAAGATGGCAAAATCAAGGTGACTTACCGTTTGAAGAGCCGTCCGAGAATATCGAAGATAGAGTTTTCCGGCAACGTCAAGTTTCCCACGCACGAGCTGGGTAAAGAGTTGACGCTCCACCCGGGAATGGTGTTCAGCGACAAGGAGCTTTTGCAGAGTACCCGCAATCTCAGAAAGTTCTACCACGACCGCGGCTATCTCGAAGCCAATATTCAGCTGCCCCACATCGTGACGGCTCCGGATGGAACGGTCAGCATCACTTTTGTGATCGTTGAAAATCTGCGTTTGAAAGTCAATGATGTCACTTTTGAGGGGGCGTCCAAGTTTTCAGAGTGGGATTTGCGCCACAGCATCGCCAACCGTTTCAATTACATCAACTGGGTTCCGCTGCTGCGTGATTATATCCATCTGGGAATGCTCGACCGCACCGAGCTTGAGCTTGACAAGGCAAGACTGCGGGATAAATATCACGACGAGGGATATCTTGATTTCAAGGTCGAAGAGGTGACCAGCAAGCCGACTGCCGACGACCCTGAGTTTGTCGATCTCAACTTCAAAATAAAAGAGGGCGAGCCCTACAAAGTCGGCAAAGTGGTCATCCACGGCAACACTATTTTCAAAAACGGCGAGCTTGAGCGCTGCATCCGTCTGGTGGAAAACGGGCTTTTCCGCCGCTCGGACGAGGAGAGCACCGTGCGCGGAATAATCTCTCTTTACGAGACTCTCGGTCACTGCGATGTCAGCTGCCGTGCCGTGCGCAAAGAGGATTTTGAAAAGAAGGTCTGCCACGTCGATCTGGTGATAACCGAGGGACGTAAATACAATGTCCGTGACGTCATCATCGTCGGCAACACCGCTACCAAAGAGAAAGTCATCCGCCGTGAGCTGGCTATCCAGCCCGGAGATCCCGTTGACCGCAACAGAATAGATGTCAGCCGCCGCCGTCTGCTGGGTATGGGATACTTCACCAAGGTCGAGGCTGCGGCTGTCAATGCTGAATCCCTTGCCGAAAAGGATGTCCGCATCACCGTCGAGGAAAAAGAGAGCCGTTACCAGTTCCGCATCGGAGCAGGTGTCTCTGACACCAACTCCTTCTTCGGAATGGCTGAGATATCCACCGACAACTTCGATGTCGCCAATCCGAAAAACTGGTTTTACGGAGGCGGTCAGCGTTTGCGTCTGCGCGGTATCCTCGGTGTGGAAAATGCCGGTTTCAACCTTGACTTCATCGAGCCCTGGTTCGCAGATATGCCCATCCGCTTTGAGCTCTCAGGCTTCATGAACACCGTTGAGTACGACAACTGGGATGAGGAGCGCATCGGCGGCAGAATGAGTTTCCAGCGCAAGATATTCGACGACTTCACCTCAGTGGCACTCGGCTACAAGTTTGAGCTGGTCAGAGTCACCGACCCGAGCCACCGTCTCGAGGATTATCTCGACCACAACGATCAGACCGGAACTCACCGTGTGAGTCAGCCGTCACTCATGCTGGTGCGTGATACCCGTGACAGTCTGACCGACCCGACCGAGGGTTACAGGATAAGTCTCTTCGGTTCGATCACTCCGAGAGCCCTCGGCTCAAGTGCCGATTACTACCGCCTCGAGGCTAAAGCAAGTTACTACACCAGCTTCTTTGACAAAGCCATCATCGTCATGGCAGGAGCCAAGGTCGGAACGGTTGCGGCGTTCAACCGCAACGATGATGTTCCGGTGTTCGAGCGTTATTTCCTCGGCGGCGGAGACTCCCTGCGCGGATTTGAGTACCGCACGGTCGGTCCTGTCCGCCACGATGAAAATATCGGAGGTCAGAGCGTGCTGCTGTTGACCGCCGAGGTGAGCCATCCCATCTGGGGACCCGTGAGAGGAGCTTTCTTCATCGATGCAGGCAATGCTCCGAGAAGCTCATGGTCGATGCGTTTCAGCGACATCAATATCGGTGCCGGCTGGGGATTGCGCATCAAACTGCCTCAGATCAATGTGCCGATCAAACTTGATATCGCCTATCCGTTCCTGAACAATCAGGATAATGAGCGCAGCAAAGTGCGTCTGCACTTCAATGTCGGATTTACATTCTGACCGGAGTCGGGTTATGGATGAGACAAAATACACTCCTGATGCCGGGGGATTGCTTGCGGTTCTCCGCCGCCTGAGAGCTCCCGACGGCTGTCCGTGGGATCGCAAACAGACCCGTGAGTCGCTCTCACGCCATCTGGCAGGTGAGACGGCTGAACTGCTCGATGCCATCGACCGCAACGATTCAACGGATATCTGCGATGAGCTCGGAGATGTGTTGATGAATATATTTCTCCAGATACTCGTCGCCGAAGAGAAGGGGGAATTTACTCCGACCGATGTCTGGAAAAACGTCATAGATAAGATGATACGCCGCCACGAGCATATTTTCGGCGATGCGGTGGCAGAGACTCCTGAGGATGTTACCCGTATCTGGCTCGAGGTGAAAAAGCGTGAGCGTGCGGGCAGAGAGCAGCCCGAAAGGTATCTCGGAAGCGTCAAACACACCCTCTCAGCTGTTGAAAGAAGCGAGAAGCTCCAGAAGAAAGCTGCGGAAGTCGGTTTCGACTGGCAGAGCATCGACGGAGTTGTCGGCAAGGTGAGAGAGGAAATATGTGAGGTCGAGCAGGCTCTTGCAGGCGGTAATGATAAGGAGATCGACGACGAGTTGAGCGATTTGCTCTTTTCGGTGGTGAATCTTATCCGTTTCCGGGGAGCAAAAACTTCAGAGGAGCTTTTGCGTGCCGCGAACCGCAAGTTTGAACGCCGCTTTGATTATGTCGAACAACATCTTGCGGCAGAGGGAATAGAGCTCTCTGATGCCGGAGTTGACAAAATGGAAGAGTTGTGGCAACAATGCAAGCATGAGGAAAAGTGTAAAAATGCGTAAAGATTTTCTGCCGTTCACCCGTCCTCAGGTAACTGAAGAGGATATCGCCTGCGTAAGCGCAGTTTTAAGGTCAGGCTGGATCACCAATGGTCCGGCAAACTCAGGATTTGAACAGGAAGTTGCGAAGTTATCAAACAGCAAACACGCAGTCGCTCTTGCCAGTGCCACGGGGGCGATGCACATTCTGCTCGAATCCATGAACATCGGCTCTGGCGATGAGGTCATTCTGCCCTCGATGACCTGGGTTTCGATGGTCAACATGGTGGAGTTGGTGGGAGCAACTCCGGTGTTCGCTGAAATCGACCGTGAGACCATGCTGGTGACTCCTGAAAGTATTGCCGCTGTCATCACTGAACGTACCAGACTGATAGTTCCGGTGCACTTTGCCGGAGTTCCCGTTGACATCGACGGAATAAGGGCGGTTGCCGGAAATATTCCTGTTGTCGAAGATGCCGCCCACGCCATCGGAACATATTACAAAGGCCGTCACATCGGTTCAGACAACTCTGCGATATACAGTTTCCACGCCATCAAAAATATCACCTGCGGCGAGGGAGGTATGTTCGTTACCAATGATTCCGAACTCGAAAAACTTATGCGCCGCTGGAAATTCCACGGCATATCCATGGATGCTTTCGACCGGGAAAACCGCGGACGCTCTCCGCAGGCTGAGGTCGTTGAGCCGGGATTCAAATACAATCTTACCGATATTTGCGCCGCTCTCGGACTCAATCAGCTCAAACGGCTCGATGCCATAAATGCCAGGCGCACTGAGCTTGCGATGCTTTACCGTGAAGCGTTCAAAAATATTCCTGAGATACGTCCGCTGGGCGATCCGTCAGGATACGATTTCAAGAGTGCGTGGCACTTGTTTGTAGTCAGAGTCGATACTCCGAAAATCGACCGTGACACTTTTATGGCGGAGCTGAAAAAGCTGAACATCGGAACCGGCTTGCACTTCCGCTGTGCCCACTTGCAGAAGTTTTACCGTGAAAAGTACGGCTATGTTCCGGGAGTTCTGCCCAATACAGAGTACAACAGTGACAGAATATGCAGTCTGCCGCTCTTTCCGGATATGACACCTGATGACGTCAACGATGTTATCGGGGCGATAAAGAACGTGCTGGCGAGGTAAGATGTTTTTCCCCCGTTACACTCCGATACCGGTGCGCCGCCGCAACGAGGTGGTGTTCTGGTGTTTTGCCGTATTCATGCTGCTGCTGTTTCTCGGCAGAAATGCTCTGTGGGGAATGGAGGGACGCTGTGCGGAAATCGTAAGAGAGATGCTGGTGACGGGAGATATTTTCAAATCACAAATAAACTCCGTTGCCGAAAACAGCCGTCTGCCGCTGAGTTACTGGTTTTTCCTGCCGACGATCCTGCTTTTCGGAGCAGATGAGTTTATGCTCCGTCTCCCCGTTGTGCTTGCGGCACTGGTTCTGTTGTGGGCGACCAGAAAGATAGCTGCCAGATTGTTCGATGAGGGGACCGCTCTGTTATCCGGTTGGGTGTTGTTGTCAACCTACGGATTTGTCTTCTGGGCACGGGTGGCGGCTCCTGATATGGCAAATGCGGCGGCATCGGCATGTGCGGTTGCGTGTTTTCTCGATTTGCGGGAGGATTCGGGGTTCAGGGAGTATTTCTGCTTCTATTTTCTGCTCGCCGCCGGTGCGATTTTCAAAGGTGTTCCCATCGTGCTTATGGTGTGTGTTCTGGTGCTGCCGCAACTCTTTTGTTATCCGGGCAGATATAAAAAATACATCAACCTGCGGCACGCCGCCGCCCTGCTTGCCGGAGCTGCCGCAGGATTGATCCCCTACTGGCTCTGCGGAGCTGTTGAGGCGGGCGTGTTCGGAAAACAGGCGGCAGGCAGCGGCATGGAAATACTCTGGCACAATCAGATATTGCGTATTTTGGATGCAACATATTCAGGTGAGCCGGTTTACAGTTATCTCTATCATCTGCCCCGCATTTTATTGCCGTGGAGCGGTGTGTTTATTATCTCGTGTGTGGTGTTTATCCGTGAACGTGAGAATCTCACTCCTGAGTTTTATGCGCTGCTCAAAGGAATGCTTCTTGCCTTTCTGCTCTTTTCATTTTCCGGGAGCCGCCGCTGGTATTACCTGCTTCCGCTGGTTCCGTTCTGTTCGGTGGTGACTGCCGCTCTGCTCAACGGGTATGCAGGCGAGGGGAAACTGGTCGATTGGGTGCTGGAAATAATGTATTTCATCCTGCTGATATTTGCCTCTCTTGCGCTGGCACTGCCGATAGCTCTGCCGCTGCAGGGAGTGATTTTCAGATATCATATTCCGGCAGTGGTGATAATCAGCAGCTTCATCGGCGGTTTGCTGGTGGTCATATTGCTGACATTCGACCGGGACGAGGATAACGTGGTTGCCCGTTTCTTTGCCATGCCTCCGCGCATCGCATCGCTGACGGCAGGAATGGCGGTTTCTGTAACTGTGCTCTTTTGTGCAGTGATCCCGGCATTTACGGTTTTCCGCTCTGAAAAACCATTCGCACTGGAGTTGAAGAGATTGGCTGACGGAATAAATCCGTCAAAGATATTTTTCTTCGACAATGCCGTCAACGCAAGAGTTCTCTACTATCTTGCTCCGGCACGTCCTGTGGAAAGCGGAAATGATATCGCAGAATTTATCTGCCGCAACTCCGGCGGCAGGGTGGCGGTGATAGCTGAGGATTCAGTTGAGGCTGTGGAAAAATTGAAAAACGGTCTCGACGCCCTCACTGTGATGCCCTTTGATATCACAGCTCCGCACATACAGGAGCTCCATCTGTCGCACGAGTCGGCAGGCAAAGATAAGCTCAGAGCCTGGATATTTGATGTTCCGGCAAATGTTACTTTAAAGCAGAAAAACACAGCAAATAACATAAAAAGAGGTGCGAAAAATGAGTGAAGAAAATTATAAGATCAATTTTGTATCAGTAGTGGTTCCGGTTTACAACGAAGCGGGATGTTTGCAGGAGCTCATCGACCGCACTCTCAAAACCCTCGACGGCTGTTCATGCCGCTCTGAGTTCATCCTGATCGACGACGGCAGCCGGGATGATTCATGGAACATCATCGCCCGTGCTTCTGAGCAGAGACCCGATCAGGTGATCGGAGTCCGCCTCAACCGCAACTACGGTCAGCACTCAGCCATCATGGCAGGCTTTGAGCAGGTGAGAGGCGATTTGATCATCACCATCGATGCCGATTTGCAGAATCCTCCTGAGGAAATACCCAATCTCATCGCCGCCGCCGAGCAGGGCAATGATGTTGTGGGAACTATCCGCCAGAACCGTCAGGATACGCTTTTCAGGCGCATGGCAAGCAAGGTGGTCAACCGTGTCGCTCAGGCGGCGACCGGAGTCAAGATGTGCGACTACGGATGTATGCTCAGGGCTTACCGCCGCTTCGTGGTCGATGCCATGCTTCAGTGCCACGAGCGCAGCACCTTTATTCCGGTGCTGGGCAACAGTTTTGCCCGCAACACCTGCGAGATCCCCGTGGGACACTGTGAGCGCAAGGTGGGTGACTCCAAATACTCACTCTGGAAACTTATCAACTTGCAGTTCAATCTGCTCACCTGCATGACCACGCTTCCGCTGAGAGTGCTGACCTACTTCGGTCTGGCAGCCGCTTTCTGCGGATTTCTGCTCAGCTGCTACATCATCATCCGCCGCTTCTTCATTGCCGGAGGTGACCACTGGGGCAATCAGGGAGTTTTCACCCTCTTTGCCGTGATGTTCGTCTTTACCGGAATCCACATGGTCGGCATCGGAGTCATCGGCGAATACATCGGCAGACTCTACAACGACGTCAGGGCAAGACCCCGCTACTTTGTGGAAAAAATCATCGGCAGAAAGTAATATACTCTTTGAGAAGCTCCTCCTGAGTGCGAAATACCCGGGAGGAGTTTTTTGTTTGGCTCTGTTCCCGACACGGGTAGGTAAAGGTAAATAAAAAAGTTGTCCCGCTTTTCTTGAAAGGGAGAGAGGGGCGCGGGGAGAGAGGGAAAACTTCTTTTCACGAGAAAAGAAGTTTTCCCTCTTTCCCCGCATCATCTCCCCATATCGGGAACAAAGCTTTTTGTTTTGAAAATATCATGACGGACGACCACATATAGTATATAAATATATGATATAAACTTGATATTTTACAGTTTTCGGTGTATAGTATTAGTATGTAAATGTATTTTCAAACAATATCAGGGAGTTTTATTGTGGCAAACGAAAACGCAATCCGTACCGCAATCGATGCCGGAAAGCTGAATACCAAACTTTCCGTTATCGGTTGGATTTTGTCGGCAGTCATGCTGATCATCAGTATAATCATGTCCTCGATGCGGGGCGGAAATATATTCGCACTTGCGGCTGTTCCGTTTGCTCTTGCTCTCCTGTTCGGTCTGGGAAGCATGATCTATGCAATGCTCGCTTCAAATGCCGCTCAGGAAAGTGAGGAAAAAGAGCTCCTTTCCCGCCGCCGTGCCGAGAGCCGCGCGCTGGATGTCGATGAGGATGTCCGCTTCACCGCCGGCAAGTCGTTTGAGAACTACTGCCGCTACGCTCCCTACGTTTTGAGTGTGCTCGGAGCTATCCTGCTCGGAGTGATTCTGGTGCTTACCTACCGCACATGGTCAAATGTTGACGGCGGAGCCATTGCCATTTCGGGCAATCCGGTCGATTACGCACTCATCGCCGCTGTGATGATGCTGGTTTCGGTCTTTTCAGGAGCGTTTTTCATCGGTCAGAGCCGCACTCCGAACTTCCGCTGGCTGCGTCCCGTCGGAGCCTGGCTGGTGGTCGGTTTCGCCGTGCTCGGCTGTTCGGCTGTTTCCGCTATCTGCTACAAAAACAATCTTCTGCTGGTCGATTACACCATCGCCAAAGTCATCTTCTGGATTTTCGCCGTGCTCGGAGCCGAATTCATCAGCAATTTCATCATCGAATTTTACCGCCCCCGCACCATCATCGAGACCCGTCCGGTGTTCGAGAGCCGCATACTTGCGCTCTTCACTGAGCCGGGAGGAGTCATGCGCAACATCGCTTCCGCACTTGACTACCAGTTCGGTTTCAAAGTTTCCAGCACCACTCTTTACAGCTTCATCGAGAAGGCATTTGTTCCCATCGTTCTGCTCTGGGCGGCGGTGTTCTGGATTTCAACCATGATTTGCGAAGTCGGTCCCAGCCAGCTCGGAGTTCGTGAGAGTTTCGGCAAAGTCATCGACAAAGAGCTGCTGAAGCCCGGCATTTATCTTACTCTGCCCCGTCCTTTCGGAAGACTCCGCACCGTGAGCTGCACTGAGGTGCACCGTGTGGTGATAGGTGAGTTTTCCGAGGATGGCAAAAAAGCTGAAACTCCCGAGCCCGCCGATGACGGACACGGTCACAAAAAGAGCAAAGCCGATCCCAATGCCGGAAAACCCAAGCAGGTTCTCACCTGGACTGATGAGCACGGCACCGATGAAGACAACTTTATCGTGGCTGTTCCCACCGACAAGGGCAAGGATGCCAGCCCCGAAGAGGAGGCGGCTTCAATATCGTTCCTGCGTCTGGCTATTCCCATCCAGTATCGTGTCCGTCCTGACGGAGTGATGAACTATCTCTACGGCAACGCCGACCCGGTAGCCATGCTCATCCGCATCGGTGAGCGGGTGGCGACCCGTTACCTTGCCAGCAGTTCGGTCATGGAGATCATCGCAACCGCCAGAAGCAAAGCCGAGGATGATATGCGCAAAGAGGTTCAGCGTCTTGCCGATGAGGCAGGTCTCGGTATCGATATCACCTCGGTCAATATCCTCGGAGCACATCCTCCGGTGGGAGATGTCGCGGCGGCGTTCCAGAATGTGATTTCCGCCATGGAGGAGAAAGAGACCACCATCCTTGCGGCGAAGAGTTACCGCACCACCACCCTTCCTGAGTCTGAGGCTCAGGCGTGGGAGCTGATTTCCGCCGCCAACAGTTACAAATACCGCACTGCGATTGTCGCCCGTGCCGAAAACAAACGTTTCGGCAATCAGCTTCAGGCTTACAAGGCGATGCCGGAAATGTTTGTACTGCGCAGTTATCTTGATTTCCTGCGTGACGATTGCCGTCACATCAGAAAATATGTGTTGTCACCGAATTACAGTTCGGAGGTGTTCCAGATCAATCTCGAACAGAAAGAGCGTCTTGATCTCACCGATGCCGATATCACTTCGATGTCATCCAAATGATTTTGTAACAGATAATTTTATATAAATAGTTAAAACGGAGGTTTTTCAAAATGTCAAGCGGTAATTTCTTCAAACACGTTCCGACTCTTCTGCTCGGACTGGCTGTCGCAGCCATATTGCTTATCGCAGTGTTTTCGTTCCAGCTCAATCAGACTGAGACGGCGGTCGTGACCACTTTCGGACGTCCTGCTCAGGTCACCGAGCCCGGACTCCATTTCCGTTGGCCCTTCCCGTTCCAGCGCATCTACCGCTTCGACAAGCGCATCCGCAGTTTTGAGGGCGGTGCCGGAAAACTCGAGGAGACCACCACCAGTGACGGACACAACATTCTGGTCGGCATCTATGTCGATTTCAAAATCGGAGACGTCGAGAAGTTCTTCGTCACCTTTGAAAACATCACCAATGCCGAAGATCAGCTCAACAGCTGGATGCGCAGTGCCAAAAACGCAGCTTTCGGTCAGTACCGTTTCAACCAGATCGTCAACACCGATCCCAAACAGATGAAGCTCACTGAGATACAGAATCTCATCCGTGAGGAGCTCGTCCGCAAAACCGCAGGTTACGGTCTGGATATCAAGCGTGTCGGTATCAACACCATCAATGTTCCCAAAACCGTCAGCGAGAAGGTTTTCGCCCGCATGATCGCCGAGCGCAAACTGGTCGCCGATAAATATATCGCCGAGGGTAACAGCGAAGCCCGCAAGATCCGCATCGAGGCAGACAGTGCCCGCACCATCCGTCTGGCTGATGCCGAGGCGAAAGCCAAGGAAATCAGAGCCGAGGGAGATGTTGAGGCGGCAAAGAGCTACGAGATATTCCAGAAAAATCCGGAGCTCGCCAAGTTTCTGCGCAAACTCGACAGCCTGCGTGAGATCATGCGCGGACGCACCACCGTCGTTCTCGACACCAATACCGCTCCGTTCGACCTGCTCAAACCCGGTGCCGAAAATCTGGGCGCAACCAAGTAATCAGCGGAAGGATAACTCAAATGGATAACAACGTTCCCGATCCCAACGCTTACGACCGCTCAGGCCGTTATGAGTCGGGACTGGCAAGTCTGGTCAAAAGTCTCAAGTGGGCTTTCGGACTTCTGCTGGTCGCGATCATCGGTATGCTGATCTACTTCTTTACCTGGGGCGGATATTTCTCGGTCGAGCCGCAGCAGGCGGTCATCGTTCTGCGCTTCGGCAAGGTGCTCGAGCCCTGCTACACCTCAGGAGGTCACTGGTTCCTGCCGTATCCGGTCAACCGTTTCGTGAGAATACAGACCAATCAGCAGTTTTTCAAGGTCGATTTCATCGCTCCGTCAGCCAGAGAGGGCGAGTTCGCTCCGGCACTTACTCCCGGACTTGAGGATTACCTCATCACCGGAGATGCCAACATCGTTCACACCAGCTGGACTGTCGGTTACCGTATCGCCAATCCGGTGAAGTATTACACTACTTTAGCCACTCCGCTGCGTCCTGTCGATGCCGGAAGAGTGACTCCCGACCCCGTCGTTACCGATGCCGACGGCTTCAAAGGCAGCCGCGGTCCTCAGACCATGCTGAAAAACTCTTTCCGCAGTGCCGTTATTCAGGCTACCGGAATGTTCAAAGTTGACGAGCTTCTGGCATCCGGTCAGGGCAGATACAGCGAGCAGGTTCAGCGCATATTCACCCAGCTCGTCGAGCAGGCTGATTGCGGAATCGTGGTCGAAAACGTCACCCTCAACCGCATCTATCCTCCGGGACCCACCCGTCAGGCATTCGAGGCTGTGACCGCCGCCAGCACCACCCAGTCAACCTTGCGCAATCAGGCTGAGACCTATCGTGTCGAGGCGGAAAATGATACACTCGCCAAAGAGGCTGAGCTGCTCGCCGCCGCCCGCACCTACCGCAATCAGCTCGGCGCCACCATCAAGGCTGAAACCAAATATTTCAACAGTATCAACGAAGAGTATCAGAAGAGTGCCAGCCGTTCAACCGTGCTGATGGCTCTTTACACTGCCGCTCTCTCTGAGGCCATGGAGCAGGGAGCCATGACCGGAGATAAATTCGTCCTCGGCGGAAACAACCTCAAACGTCAGGTTCGTATTCTGCTTTCGCAGGAGCTGAAAAACAGTCAAAACACTCCCAAAGAGGAGAATAAATAAAAATGTCTGAAAAACACGAACACAACTGCTCCTGTGGTCATGACCACGCACACAAGCACGACCATAACTGCTCCTGCGGTCACGACCACGCACACAAGCACGACCATAACTGCTCCTGCGGTCACGACCATGATAAAATGGATAGCACCTGCATCTGCGGTCACGACCACAAAGCCGAGGGCGGAGTCGGTCACGACCGTGCCATGGGAAGAATCGCTTTCGCTATCATCGGAGGTCTGCTCACCGCCAACAGTTTTCTGCTCAAGTGGCTGCTGCCCGATCAGACTACCGCATGGCAGCTCAACGCTCTCTTCGGAGCATTCATTCTTGCATTTCCCATCATTACCACCGCCGTCAAAGATCTCATCCGCGGCAAAGTCTATATGAATGAGCTGGTTGCGCTCGCTATTCTCGCTGCGCTCTCAGACGGAGATTTTCAGGCGGCAGGCATCATCGCCTTCTTCCTGCTTATCACCATCATTATCGAGACCCGCACCGCAAGCGGAGCTCAGAAGTCGATCGAAGAGCTCATCAAACTTACTCCCAACGTCGCCCGTCTGGTCAAAGACGGCAGTGAGAGTGAAGTTGCGGCTACCGATCTTAAAGTCGGTGATATTATCCGGGTGCGTCCCGGTGAGAACTTTCCGGTCGATGCCCGCATCGTTTCGGGTGAGAGTACCGTAAATCAGGCTTCCATCACGGGAGAGTCCATTCCGGTCGAAAAGAGTGTCGGCAGCGATGTCTTTGCCGGAACTCAGAACCTGACCGGTCTGCTCGACCTCGAAGTTACCAAAGTCGGCGAGGATACCACTCTCGGCAAAGTCAAAGATATGATCCTGCAGGCTGAATCCAGCCGCACTCCGGTGGTGCGCATCATCGACCGCTACGCAGGATACTATACTCCGACCGTACTGATGATCGCCGCTGTCACCTGGTGGTTCACCGAGGATATCAGCAATGTTATCGCATTTCTGGTCATCGCCTGCCCCTGTTCGATCGTGCTCGCCACTCCGACTGCGGTCGTGGCGGCGGTTGCGGCGGCTGCCCGTCTGGGAATCTTCATCAAGAATATCTCTCACCTTGAGCTTGCATCCAAAATCACCAGTTTCGTCTTCGATAAGACGGGAACTCTCACCGATGGTATCCTTTCAGTGGTCAAGCTGCAGCCGGTCGATGGAGTCACTCCTGCCGAGCTGTTGAAAGCGGCGGCATCCATCGAGCGTTTCAGCAATCACCCGACCGCAGTTGCAATTCAGAAAATCGCAACCGAGGCAGGAATTCCCCTCGACGAGGCGGAAAACTTCACCGAGGTTCACGGACGCGGCGTTACTGCCACCGTCAACGGCGAGCTCACTCTGGTCGGACGTGCCAACTGGATGGCGGAGCATGGCATTGAAGTTGTTGCCAACAGTGATGCCGATTCCGAGGGAATGAGTGTGGTTTACGTCGGAAAAGGCGGCAAACTCCTCGGCTGGATAGGTTTCCGTGACAAAATCAGAAAAGAGGCTCCTGAGATGCTCAGCGAGCTGCGCCGTCAGGGAGTCCGCTACTGCGCCATGGTCACCGGAGACCGTCAGTCAGTTGCTCAGGCAGTTGCCGGTCAGCTGCAGATAGATGAGTTCCGCAGTGAGTGTCTGCCCCAGGGCAAAGTCGAGTTCGTCGAAAACGTCAAAAAGAGCAGCCGTGTTGCGGTCGTCGGAGACGGTGTCAACGATGCTCCTGCTCTTGCCGCTGGTGACCTCGGTATCGCTATGGGAGCCATCGGCAGTGACGTCGCTGTCAACAGTGCAAGTATTGCGTTGATGACCAATGATTTGCGCCGCATCGGAGTGCTGGTCTATCTGTCACGCAAATCCCAGATGATAATCAATCAGAATTTGCTTTTCGGTATGTTGTTCGTCTTCGGAGGAATGATCCTCTCGGTCATCGGTGCGATGAGTCCGATCTGGGCGGCGGTGTTCCATGCCGGAAGCACGCTTATAATCATCTTCAACAGTGCGCGTCTGGTGCGTACCGGTGAAGAGTTGACCTTGGAAGATGGATTGAGTCAGCAAGAGATAAAGGAGAAATAACAGATCATGGCTGAGTTGGAAACAGTAGTCAGTGCCGTTGGTTTGACCAAGGAGTTCCGCGATTTCTGGGGACGTCCCAAGGCAAGAGCGGTGAATGATATAGATTTTGAGATCCGTCAGGGTGAAGTCATCGGTCTTCTCGGACCCAATGGTTCCGGAAAATCGACCACAGTTAAAATGCTGCTCGGTCTTCTCTATCCCACCGCCGGCAGACTTTCGGTTTTCGGTCGCAGTCCGAGAGCCGTTGAGACCAAGCGGGAAATCGGTTATCTGCCCGAAGATTCCTACCTCTACAAGTATTTGACCGCAGAAGAGACCCTCGATTTCTTCGGCTCCCTCTTCAATCTTTCAGCTGCCGACCGCAAACAGCGCATCGATCAGCTGCTCGATATGGTCGGACTCGCTCACGCACGCCGCCGCCGAGTCGGTGAGTTTTCCAAAGGAATGGCACGCCGCATCGGTCTGGCTCAGGCGATGATAAATGACCCTGCGTTCCTCATCCTCGATGAGCCCACCAGCGGTCTCGACCCGCTTGGATGCAAGGAGGTCAAAGATCTTATTCTCGCCCTCAAAAAGCGTGGCAAAACCGTGCTCATCACCAGCCATCTTCTGAGCGATATCGAGGATGTCTGCGACCGTGTCATCATTCTGTACGGCGGCAAAATCAGAGCCACCGGCAGCCTGAACGAGCTGCTGACGGTCTCTGATGCCAACCGCATCACCACTCCGGAACTCAAACCCGAAGTGATGACCCGTCTGATGCAGCTCCTGAGAGAAAATCTCAGCGAAAACGAGTTCAAAATCGACCATCCCCGCCGCACTCTTGAGGAGTTCTTCCTCGATGTCATCGCCACTGCCAAACGTGACAGCATCGAGACCGCCGGAGTGGTTTCGGGCGGAGAGATCGCAGACTTCCTCACCAGCGATGACAAAAATGCGGTACTCGAACAGCTTACTGTTGATGTTTCCAAACCTGCCGCTCCTGCTGAGCAGACAAAAGTTGAGGCTGCTCCCGTGCGTGACGTCAACGCCGAGCTCGAAAAGCTCACCGGCGAAGTCAAGGCTGCTGAGGAGCCCGCTCCCGCAGCGGAAGAGAAAAAAGAGGATCTCAGCGCAGCCGATGCCCGTCTTAACGATATTCTCGGAGCCGTGGAGAAAGAGAAATGAGAGGATTCTTTTCCATAGTGCGTCTCACACTGCGTCACGCATTGAGATCACACATCTTTCAACTTCTGCTGCTGATTCTGTTGCTGGCAGTTGTGTTTATTCCGGGTACGGTCGGAGCAGGTACTGCTTCTGACTTCATCCGGGTGACACTGCTTTACAGTCTCTCAGCGGTAAGTTTTCTGCTCGCACTTTCGAGCCTCTGGCTCGGATGCTACACCATGACTCACGATGTTGACAGTTACCAGCTGCACATGATAACTTCAAAACCGGTATCCAGAGTCACCATCTGGCTCGCCAAGTGGGTGGGAGTCAATGTGATAAACATGCTGCTCCTGCTTCTGGCATCGGGAGTGATTTTCCTTATCATCCAGTACCGTTTTGCCAACAGTGAGTTTGCTCCGGCGGAAAAGGAAAAAATCCGCAACGAGGTTCTGGTCGGACGCCGCAGTTATCCTGCATCCAAGCCCGATTATGCCGCTCAAGTGCGGGAGCGCACCAAGCAGATGATCGCCCGTTTGCAGTCGCAGGGAGTCAAGGTCAATCTCACTCCCGAGGTGCTCGAAAAGATGCAGAAAGCGGCTCAGCTCGAGGTCGTTTCAGGAGATTCCGAACTCAAAGTCGGCAAAATCCGCAGCTGGGTGTTTGAAAATCTGCCGGAAAAAATCGACAAGCCGGTGTTTTTCCGTTATCGTCCCTACATCGACAAAGTCGCCAGTGAAGGGCAGCGTGTGACCCGGGTTCAGGTTCTGGTCGGACTTCCGAGAGTCATCAATTCAGGTGAGCTGAAGAGTGTGTTCGATGGTGATAAAACTGCCTACAATGTTATCCCCGTCGCCCTCTCACAAGTTCCCGAGCAGGTCAAGTCGGGTGAGTTTCACGAGAAGGTCTTGAAGCCTGAGTGGAACATCGTTTCTCCTGACAACAAGATATTTGTTTCCGTATTCAACGGTGACAACAAGGGCGGAACTCAATTCTACCAGCCCGCCGATGGTCCGAAACTGCTGATCGAGGAGTGCGGATTTTTCTCGAACTACATGCGTGCCGTGCTGGTCATCGCCCTCGAGTTGCTGATTCTTTCAGGACTCGCCTGCGCTTTCGGCGGATGTATGTCCATGCCGACCGCCATCTTCGTGGTGGTGAGTTATCTGCTCTTCGGCAGTTTCGCCGTGTTTATGACCGGACTTGATTATCTCTCGGGAACCGCCGACCACGTCGGAGTTTTCATTTCAAAACTCATCCTGGTGGTGGTGATCCCGCTTCAGGCATTTGAGGCCACAGGACCGGTCGCCGGCGGCGAGCTTATCGAGTGGAGCCGCATAGCCTATCTTGGATTTCACTATTTTATCTGCCGTGCCGTGCCGATATTTATCTTCGGCATCTGGATGTACCGCAAGCGTGAATTGGGGTTGATTATCCGAAAATGAGTAAATTCCGTACAATTGTCATGTATGTTGTCCTGATTGCGGTCAGTCTGGTGCTGCTCGTGGGAGTCCGCTACACTGAACGCCGTCTCGATGACAAAGTCGCCGAATACAAACTGCGCTTCACGGGTGAGATCAAAAACGCTCCCCCGCTGGTCGCTTTCACTACGGTCGCCCTCGGTAGTTTCCGCGGATTGGTCGCCGATTTGCTCTGGCTGAGGTCGAACTCACTTCAGCAGAAGGGCAACTACTTCGAGATGGTTCAGCTCGCCCGCTGGATCGTCGATCTGCAGCCGACTTTTTCCGGAGCAACAGCGTATCTGGCATGGAATATGTCGTACAACATTTCCGTGACCTGCTCCGACTTTGCCGACCGCTGGAGATGGGTCAACGAGGCGATCAAACTCGTGAGAGACAAGGCTCTCGACTACAATCCCGAAGATCCTGAGCTCTACCGTGAGCTTGCCTGGACTTACTTCCACAAGCTCGGAAATATTCTCGATGATGCCAACTTGTACTACAAGAACCGTCTTGCGGTCGAGATGTATTCCATTCTTGCGACCAACAATCCGGATTGGAAAAAGCTGGCTTCAGCTCCTGCGACCTTGCGTGAGTTTGAAAAGAAATATCCTCAGGATCACCTGTTCTGGAACGCCATGAAGTCTGCCGGTTACGAGACTTACGAGGAGTTTTACAAGGCTTATAAATCAGGTAATCCGGTCCAGCTGCCGAAGAAGTTCCTCGAGGAGCTCGGCAACAATGAGCAGCTCAAAGCTGATCTTGATAACTATTTCCGCGCTCAGCTTTTGCGTGACGTTCTCAAGCTCGACCCCCGCCGCATCGTGCGACAGCATGAGAAGTACGGAGCGATGGATTGGCGCACTCCCGAAGCCCACGCTATCTACTGGGCTGAACTCGGAGTTGAAAAATCTCCACGCGGCGAGGATTTGAAATGCGCCCGCATCATCACTCAGGCTCTTTACGAGGCATTCCGTTCAGGAAGACTGCTGATGATCGACGACAAGAATATGGAAAATATTCAGGTCATTCCCAACCTCGACCTCGTCGATTCGGTTTACAAAACTTTCTGGGATACTCAGAAAATTTACGATCCTGATTCAGGTGCATACTCAACTTTCCGCAGTGCCCGTATCAACTTTATGAAAGAGGCTGTCACCATCCTCTACAACTACGGCCGCTTCAAGAAAGCTGAGGAATACTATCAGAAACTCGTCGCCGAGGATGGTAAAAAGCCGCCGCTTGAGCAGTTCGTTGTTGCCGAGTGGAGCGACAGAGTCAAAAACGCCAGTGTCAAACGGGCAAGTGAAATCGTGAGCGGACTTATCTTCCGCAGTATCAACTACATGCTCTACAACGACATGGATGCCGCAATCGCTCAGGAACGCATGGCGAGAACTGTTTACAAAAACTACATGAAAGAGTTCGGCGACAGTGAGCGCACAAAACTTCCTCCGTACAACCGGATGAAGCGTGAAGTCGTCAACGCCTGCATTCTCAATCTGCCGCCGCAGCTGGCTAACATCATCAAAGCCAAAATCGAGGCTGAGCAGAGCGAAGTTCGTCTGGAAAATCAGTTTTTGAAAAACAACAACAAGTGAAAGAGTTTTCCTGCGGGGGGTATGCACGGTGCTGCCTCCTTCCGGGAAGTTTATTTAAGGGAACATTTTTTGCCGCCGTTGAAAGGTACGGCAGAAACGTACCCATCGAAAGAGAGTCTTTAAATTGGAGGATTGGTTTCTATTTTTCGGCAGCGTTGCCATGGCAATGCTGGTGTCTCACGTCTGTTCGTTGCTTGAAGCAGCGTTTTTAAGCATAACGCCAAGTCAGTTGGCAGAAATGCGGGTGCACTCCCCGGCCGCAGGCAAGGTCGCTTTGGAGCTGAAACGCAACATCACCCGTCCGCTCGCAGTGATTTTGATCATCAACACTGCAGCTCACACTGTCGGTGCCACCATGGCAGGAGCAAGTCTCGATGCCATTTGCCACGGTTCGCCGCGGCACGGGCAGTATATGACACTCTTTTCTCTGGTGTTCACTTTGCTGATGATCCAGTACACTGAGCTTCTGCCCAAGACCATCGGCTGCCGTTTCAATACCCGAATCGTGCGGTACACAGCAATTCCGATGCGGTTTGTGGTCAAACTGATGACTCCGCTGATAATGCTGACAGAATTCTTCAACCGTCCGTTTGAGCGCAAGAAGAATGCGGCAGTTCCCAGTACCACTGAGGAAATTTCCGCTCTGGCGGCGTTGGCACGCAGTTCCCAGATGATTTCCCGCTATCAGGAGCGCATCATCAAGATGGTTCCCCATCTTTCACAGCGCACAGCAAGAAGCGTGATGATCGAAGTGGAAAACATCTCGTATATCGACTCCAAGCTCTCGCTCTCTGATGCTCTGCCCATCACCGGCAGGGACTTCCATACCCGTTATCCTGTATGCGAAGACAACGACATCAACAGGATACTCGGTTATGTCAACATCAAGGAGCTGATGACCCAGCAGCGCAGCCATCCCAATGGAATGGTGGTCACTGATATTATGAGACCGATATCTTTCGTGAGTCCCGATGATACCGCTTCTGAGCTGCTCGAGGGATTCGCCAGCCGCCATTGTCACATGATGATCGTGCGTGACAAAAACAAGCAGACACTCGGACTGGTCACGCTTGAGGATATCGTTGAGGAGCTTATCGGTGATCTTGATGATGAGTTTGATCCGCTCCCCCGTACCTTCTACTCTCCGGGCGAGTTTGTGTGGGTGGTCGGCGGAGGTGTTCCGATGACTCTTCTCGCCCGTGATACTGCGCTTGATCTGCCGCACCGCACTGAGCCTGCGGCGGTATGGTTCTCGTGCCAGCTTGACCGTCCGGCAAGAGTCGGAGATAAGCTGCGTTACCGCAATGCAGAGTTTTATGTCCGCAAGATGCGCCGTCATCAGGTTTGGGAATTTAATGTCAAACGTATTACCAGCGAGGTGGAGTAACTATGAAGAACACAGTCTTGACCCTTTCTGCTGCTGTTTTATGTGCCGTGATATGTTCCGGATGCAGCAGTTTTGAATATACCGGACGCACTTTTGATGCCCACGACGATGATACCGTCATTGCCTGGTACACCGCTCAGAATCCGGTTCCTGCGGGTAAATATCGGGTCATCGGCAGAGGTGTTCTGAAATTCCGCCGTGGAGATATGGATAAGTATGATGTCGAAGAGCGTCTGCTCGAAGAGGCAAGAAGCGTCGGTGCTGATGCCGTGCTGCTCGGAAAAACTCTCGAAGTCGGCAAGCGCACCAATGAGAGCGACCAATCTGTTGACAAAGCACGCAGAGCTGAATTTGCTCCGCAGACCGGAGTCACCGAAAAAGGCGCCGAGTATGAGATAAATGCGCTCGGAGCAAGCTCATCTCTTCAGGGGGCTGCAATTCAGGGCGCTGATTGTTTTGTTCATGCCGTTTTCTACAAAAACAGTGAGAGCGTGCAGAAACTTATAGAGTCACAAAACGTCAGAATAATGGACGACAGGGAGTCTAAATAATTATGATGAACATTCCGCTTGAAACTCTCGGAGAGCTTATTTTACGTCTGCTGGTCGCAGGTATATTCGGAGGCGTTATCGGTATCGACCGCACTTACCGTGAAAAAGAGGCAGGCTTGAGAACCCACTTTCTTGTTGCGGTCGGCAGTGCCCTTTTTATGATAATTTCCCAGTACGGTTTCGGCGATGTTCACGGACTCAATGACGGACGTTATGACGGCAGCCGTGTCGCCGCCCAGATCGTCAGCGGTATGGGTTTCATCGGTGCCGGAAGTATCATTTTTCACAAACGCATCATTTGCGGACTCACCACGGCGGCGGGGTTGTGGACAGCTTCAGGAATAGGTATGGCTGTCGGCGGAGGTCTTTACGTTATCGCCGCCGCCGCAACTTTGCTCACGCTGATCGGTCTCGAGGCTCTGCGCTTTGCTCTGACCAAGAGCGGAATAGATTACCGTTCTGCCAAGGTGGCATTCACTGTCCGCAATCAGGATGAGCTCAAAGAGGCTATTCACCGCATAAAAGCTCTCGGCTGCAAGGTGAGCCGCTGTTCGACCTCCGCCCACAAAGGAGCATGGCTGAGAGTCGTTATGGATATCCGTTTCCATGAGAAGGTGGAAAATGACGGCAGACTGCTTGCTGAACTCGCCAGTCATCCCGATTTGCGGGTGGTGAAAAACGATTGAATCAAGGAAAATCAATATGAAAATACTCTTTTTTTCGGATATACACGGAGTTCCGTCAACTCTTGCAAAGGTGCTCGAACATGCCGATGCTCTCGAAGTTGACCGTCTGGTGATACTCGGAGACCTGCTTTATCACGGTCCCCGCAACGGAGTGCCCGATTTTTACGACCCGAAACTGGTTTCTGAAATGCTCAACGCAAGAAAGAACAAGATCCTGACGGTGCGGGGCAACTGCGATTGTGAGGTCGATCAGATGATGCTGGAGTTCCCTGTGTTGAGCAATTACGCCGAGCTCTCAGCTGACGGCCGCCGATTCTTTCTGACCCACGGTCACGTTTACAACGCCGCCAATCTGCCTCCGGTGCCCGACAACACGGTGATCGTCCACGGACACACTCATGTTCCGGAAATAACCGGTCTCGCAGACGGAATAGTTATCTTCAATCCCGGTTCGATTTCACTGCCGAAGAACGATCATCCCCGTACTTTCGGTTTGAGTATTGACGGTGAGCTTTCGGTACGTCTGCTCGAGGATGGCAGCATCTATATGCAGTAAAAACGGATAAACAAAAAGAGGCTGTTGCCACTCTCTTTATGAGGTTCGGCAGCAGCCTTTTTTGTTTAGCTTTGCTCCTGATATGGGGAGATGATGCGGGGAAAGCGTGAAAACTTCTTTTCACGAGAAAAGAAGTTTTCCCTCTCTCCCCGCGCCCCTCTCTCCCTTTCAAGAAAAGCGGGGAAACTTTTTTATTTACCTTTACCTATCCGTGTCGGGAACAGAGCCTTTTGTTTTGAAATGCAGCTTAAAGTATGTCGAGGAACATGGAAACAAGTTTGTCGATTGAGCTTAAATCAATACACTCCTCAGAACCGTGGCTGTCTTTTCCGTCAATTCCGGTGATGGCTATCGGACACCCCATCTTCCAGAGGTGGCGGGCATCAGTTGCTCCGCACAATCTGAACGGTTTGCTCTCTCTTTTGAACGCTTTGTTGTAGGCCGCAAGCACCTTTTGCATTTCTTCGGAGTTCGGGTCGGTCGAAAAGGGAAAGGTCAGTTTTGAGCGGGTCACTTCCAAGCCGCTGTGTGTTTTTACGAACTCATAGATTTTGTCGAACTCGTTTTCATCGACAACACGGATATTGATGACTGCCGAGGCTTTATCCGGAATACGGTTGTTGGCATCGCTTGCATTCAATATGGTTACGGCAAGACTTGATCTCCAGTCGTCGATGTCAGCGGGATTTTCCCATTTGTTGATGACATTATGCAATCCGTTGATGAGTTTTACCACCGGGTCGTCAAACTGCCACGGAGTCGATGAGTGACCTCCTCTGCCGTAGGCGGTGACATTGAGAACCATGATTCCTTTCTGGGCGTAGATAACGCCGTTTCCGGCATCAATGATAAATCCCATCCTTGTGGCTTTATAGCCTTTTTCAACCATGAATGCGGTCGTTGAACCTCCGATCTCTTCATTGGCAGTGAAGATACAGCCGACCTTTTTCCCTGCGGGCAGACTGCACAGGACTTTTGCTGCCGTTACGGCTTGACCCAGGCAATCTTTGCTGCCTCTGGCGTACAAAATCCCATCTTTTATTACCGGTTCATACTGGCTTTCATTGATTGCCGGAACTACATCGAGGTGGACACAGAGAATATAGTCCTGCACTTTGCCGGGAGCGGTTGCGGCAAAGAGTACATCACGCTCACCGTCACGCTCCATGGTGCAGTGAAGTCCCCGCTCCGAGAGGAATTTCATCATCTTTGCCTGAGCCTGATTTACCGCTGCGATGTTGCGGCTTTCAGGTTTGGTTCTGATAAGGTCGCACAGTAAATCAATGTAGGGGTCGCAGTTTTTTGTTGCGTTTTTTTTCAACATTTGCTTTTCTCCATTTTGCTGTTGCCGGAAATATAGCACCAAACCGGATGTTTTTCAAGATAATAAATAGGCTATGTTCCCGGCACGGGTAGGTAAAGGTGAATAAAAATTATTGTCCCATTTGTTGTGAAGAAAAATTTCCGGCGGCGGCGCATTGTGGTCAATCTCGTGCCTTGCTACTGCGCTGCTTCGGTCATGTACAGTCGTACACTCCCTGCGCTGCTCGGGCGCAAAACACGACCTTGACTCACACTGCATCCACCGATGCTAATAAGCCGTTTTGCGTTTTGCCGCAACCCCAATCTTTTACATATTTCACA